>CAZXHT010000124.1:0-15511 GCA_964640665.1 uncultured Myxococcales bacterium | reverse complement strand
CTTTACAGCTACGGGATGCCTGGTTTATGATGCGCCTGGCTTCGTATATCGGGTTATGATCAGGGAGGTAACATGCGATCAATATGCTTCGTTGTCGCGCTCTTGCTCCTGCCCGGCCTGGCGGCCGCCGCGGGCGACAAGGCCAAGGCGGCAAAGGTTCCCGCCAAGGAACAGGCCAAGGTGGTCAAGGAAAAGCCTCGCGTGCGCACGGTGCAGGTCAAAAGCGGCGCACTGCTTTTCAATGTCTCGATCGAGCCCGGGGCCCCCGACCCCGGGCAGCTGGTTGCTTTTTCGATCGAACTGGCCGAGGTGCCGCCCGTGCCGGATCCGATCTACGGTGAAAAGATTCCTATCAAGGACGCCGAGTTGATCGCCCGGGTAACCGACGCGGATGGGGCCGGCTACACACTGGCCTACCGCGTACACACGCTGCAGGATGCCGGATCTTACGGTTTCCACTACACTCCTATTCGCAAGGACAACTACCGGGTGGCGCTTTCAGGAATTCACAATGGAAAGAGTTTCAAGGCCGAACTGCGCGTGCCGGTCGGTATTTGGCCCTTCATCAAGGTCGATGCCGAGGGCAACGTTTCGCGGGTGCCGGCCCACACGGCTTCCAATCGCATGCCGGCGCTGCCGTCGGGCCTGAAGACTCCCGCCGTTCCGACAGGCGCCGGAGCGGGCAGGCTGCCCGCGGCCAGCGTGAACACGCCGCTTGGCGAAGCGATGCAGGCGCTCGGCGAACAATTCGCCCGCGCCGGCGTGGCGTTGCTCTCCGGCAGAAGGCCCGACCTGAAGGAAGCCAAGGCCGCGGCGGATCTCTTGCGGGCCGGGGTCGAGAAGGCGGCCGCGCTGAAGCAACCCGACGACGAGTACGACGGCCTGATGCAGGAGCTCGGTCAGGCCGTTCAAGAACTGGTCAGGGCGGCCGGGGCGGGCAAGGCCAAGAGCGCCGGGGAGGCTTTTGCACGCATCGGAAGCCGGCACTGCAATCGATGCCACTTCAAGATGCGCTGGAAGATGATCGAGCAATCGTCTGACTTTCCGGCCCGGCTTCCTTGATCGTGGCCAGATTTGCGGAGGAAGAAATGTCTGTTCGCTCGAGGTTGATGAATAAGCCGCTGGCGTTGCTGGGCGGCATGGCAGTTATACTGGGGTTGGCTTTTTCCGCCGTGGCCGATGAACAGTCGCAGGTGCTGTCCGGGGACGTGGCCAACGGCACGCGCTTGTTTCGCGTCCACTGCGCCGTGTGCCACGGCTTCGATGGATCCGGGCAAGGCGCCGGCGCTGCCAGCTTGAAAACCAAACCCGCCGACCTGCGTGACGGTTCGCTGATGAACGCCCGGGACGACCGGATGCTGTACAGGGCCGTGCAGTTGGGATGCAAGGGGGCAGGTTGTTCCGGGGCCATGCCTGCTTTTTCCGACGTGCTTTCTAAGCTCTCAACCTGGGATATTCTGGCCTACTTGCGAACGCTGCACATGCCGCTGACCGATTTTTTTCCCAAGGTCGACAGCTACCTCGTCAAGCGCTACACGATTGGCAAGATCGGCGACGAAAAGTTCAAGGAAGGCCAGATGGAAAGGCTTGAGGATGTTCTCGGCAAGGTCGATTCCAAAGATCTCAGCCAGACCGTCTTCACGCTGTTTCGGACCAATCGGCGCAGCCTTAGCCCCGAGCTGGTTCCCCAGCAGCCGCAAAAACTGGCGCAGCTGAAGAAGGGAAACAAGATCGGTTACGTCCTCTTCATGACGCTCGTTGGTCCGCGCGGCCGGAAGGTCCCCATAGGATTGGGGCTCGACTCTGGCTATGCGATCGTCAAGTTGGTGACCACCCAGACCGATCCCGGCCTGTCCGCCGAGTACAACGAGAAGTTCAAGCGCTACGAAGAACTGGGCAAGCGGGGAGACAACAAGCCCGATTTCAAGATATCCAAGGATAAGCTGGGCAAGATCTTCGACAAGGCCGTAACCCGCGTCTACATGCTGGCCGTGGAGGCCGCCAACGCTTTTGAGTTCGAGGAACGAGAGCGTTCCTGGGCGGACGGGACGTTCTAATATTCAAATACTTCGGTCGCCTCTGGTTGTTATCTCAACCAGCCCGGCGGCACTCCGTTGCGGCGGGCCTCTTCCGGCAATTCGACATTCAGGTTCCGCCTGGCCGCTTCGAGCTGCTTGCGACACTCGGCCAGATCCTTTTCGGATTTATCCGCCTGGGCGCGATCCATCGGTCGTCCTAACGTCAGCCTGGCGCGCGCCTTACTGTCACGCTCTCTCTGCGTATTTTTACAGCGGGCTTCGAGATCGGCGACCAGCTTGCGGGCCGCGGACATCTTGTCCTTCCAGGCGGCCTTGGCGTCCGAGCCTGAGCTTCCAATTGGAGCCTGTGTTTGCGTCCCGCCCTCGAGTGGCCCGCCGTTATCGGCCGGACCCGCGGGAATCCGCTCGTGGGGCCGCCCGACCAGGTTTCCGCTACGACCACCGTACGGTCTCCGGCCGCGCCGGGCTGGGCCGCTGCTTTTCCGGGTTTGCTGCTTGCGATCCTTCGGCTTGTACTCATTCAGTGCCTTGGTGCGCATGGGCTCGGGGAGTTCGTCGGGGTTGTCGGTGAAATGCGTGACACCCTTCTTATCCGTCCACTTGTAGACTTGCTGGGCCCGCGCTTCGCTGCTCAAGGCCAGTGAGGCGAGCAACGCCCCGCACGTTAGACAGGTGAAGATCTTCATTTTTTCTGACGCAGCAGGTACTGGGCGAGTTGATTGGCGATGAAGTTGGCCACGTTGAGATCGCGTTCGCTGAAGGTGTCGCTCTGCTTGCGATTGATCAACTCCAGCGCGCCGAAGACGCGGCCGTCCGCTTCCATGGGGACGCACAGGATCGAGCGGGTGGAGTAGCCTATTTTCTTGCTGACGGCGGAGTAGAAACGGGGATCCCGGGTGACGTCGCTGACAGCCACGCCGACACCCTCGGCGGCGCAAAAACCCACGATGCCCTGCCCGATTCTTATCTTGAACTTCATCACATCGCCCGCCTTGGGTCCGCGGGCGGCGCCGAAGCTAAGATCGTGTTTGTTGATATCAGAGAGTAGAACCGAGCCCGAGTCCGTCTGGATCTTGTCCATTGCCAGATCGAGCATGAAATAGAGTGCCTGCTCCTGGTTGGGTTGCTCGTGAACGGACTGGGTGGTTTCGAAAATATCCGCCAGGTAGTCGGCGGTAGTGTCCGCCTCGAACTCCAGCGTGCGGCCGATTGTCCGGGCCGGCTCCGGTTCGGGTACCGGCGCGGCCTGTATTTCGGGCTGGGTTGCAGCCTGCATCTCCGGTTCGGTCGCAGCCTCGGGGGCCGGCTCCTCGATGCCGCCAAGTTCTCTTATCTTGAAGACCTGGCCGGTTCCGGCGTCGGTGACGTGAATGGAATTGTCTTCCTTGATATCGACCAGGACGTTGTCGGTCACCTCGCCGGATTCGCCGAGCTTGCTCCGTCCGGCCTTGAGCGCCTCGACCCAGCTATCGGCCTCGACCTTCAAGTTAATGTTCATGGGCAACTTTTTCGACTTGGGAATAAAGACCTCGAAGCTGGGCATGTGATCTCCTTGTCAATGCTCGATTTACGCCGATTCTAGGAAACAGTACGACAATGTGTCAACCCCGAGCCCTCACAAGTCGTCTCTCGCCTTGACAGCCGGGGGTTGCGGAAATAGTGTTGCCTGATTGAGGAGGTTGCATGACAGGCAAGCTCGTGTTGGCCGTTACCGCCCTGGCGGCGCTTCTGGTGGGAAGTGTGCTTGCGGCTTCGGGGATATCGTCGCCGTTGGTAGGCGCCGCGAAATGCGGCGGGTGCCACCGGGCGGCCTATCAGGCATGGCGGAATTCGCCGCACAGCAAATCCAATGTCGCCCTGCCCGCGGACAAGCGCAACGATCCCCGCTGCCTGCGCTGCCACGGGGGGACGGACGCTGACACGGGCAGCGTGCAGTGCGAATCCTGCCATGGAGAAGGCAAGTACTATGCCCGGCGCCACGTCATGAAAGATCGCAAGTTGGACCGCATCGTGGGCCTTACCGACGTCACCGAGAAGACTTGTCGCCGCTGTCATACGGGCGACGCCCCGACAATCCGGCCCTTTGACTGGGAGCGCTCCTGGTCCTCGATTTCTCACGGAATGGACAGCAAGGAGAAGGTTGCGGATCACGAGTGACGCCCGGGGAGGGGTGGACTTGGCGACAGCGGCGGTCGGCTTCGATAATGAAAACGTATGCCGCTAATTTCCTGCTTTCCGCGCCGAACGAAGGCGCCTTTCCGGCTCCCGGCCTTCCCGAAGTGGCCATCGTCGGCCGTTCGAACGCCGGCAAGTCATCCCTGTTGAACGCGCTCGTCGGACGGCGCAAGCTGGCGCGCATATCCGGCCGGCCCGGTCGCACGCGGGCAATCGTCTTCTTCGAGGTCGAGCAGCGTTTTTTACTCGCGGATCTTCCGGGATACGGCTACGCCGCCGGACCCAGGGCCGAGCAGGCGAGCTGGCGTAAGCTGGTCGGGGCCTATTTCGACTCCAGGCGTCCGCTGCGCGGGGTAATCGCGCTGTTCGATATTCGCCGGACTCCCGACGATCTGGATCGCGCCTTGCTTCAGATGCTCGCGGCCCGCTCGGTCGCCTGGAAGGCGATCTGGACCAAGGCCGATAAACTGAAGCGCAGGGCGCAAAGCGTCCGCAGCCAAGAACTCTCCAAAGTGCTGGCGCCGTCGGAAGCCGGCATCACCTTCTCGACAAAGACCCGCCAGGGCAGGGATGATTTGCTTGCCTGGATCGAGACGCGGGTGAGGGAGCCCTGAGTTCGCCCGTTCGACTCCGATTGTTGTTGTTAGCCCGCAGGCAACACGTGTAGACTACGGCGACGTCGATCTGGAGGCACCTTGGCGACGCGAATTCCGGTTTCGGTCATAGCTGCGGTTGCCCTGACGGGTGTGTTTGGCGCCTCGGCGGCCGATGGCATACTGGTGGACGAGGTCGTGGCCGTGGTCAACCGGCAGGTCATCACGCACGGCGAGATCGTCCGCGAGGCCGGGCTGATCCTGGCAGAGCGCGAGGGCGAGCGCGGACAAACGCGTCGCCTGACGGCTGACTTTTTGAACCAGGTGCGCGAGTTGCTGATCAACCAGAGAGTGCTGCTGGACGAGGCGCTGCGTATGGGGTTGCCGCTCGTGACCGGCCGCGAGGTCAAAAGACTGCTGAGGGGATTCAGACAGCACTTTTCGAGCGAAGAGGTGTACATGCGTTTCCTTTTCGAGCACGATCTGACCGAGGAAGACGTTGGAGACACCCTCGCGCGTCACTTGAGGGTCGAGCGCCTGAAAGAAAAGAAACTGCGCTCGATGCCGGAGGTGGACGACGAGGCGGTAAGGCGATATTATGATCGCCACAGGCTCGAGTTGGGCGGCAAGTCGTTGAAGATCGTATCGGAGGCGATTCGCCTGAAGCTGATCACCGAGACCAGGGACAAGGCGCTGGCGCGCTGGGTATGGGAATTGCGCAAGAGAAGCGAGGTGAAAATCCTTGTCGACTTGGCGTCCGATGCGGCGGGCGGCGACTGAACGATGAAGACACGCGTCGCCGACATGGGCATGGATTACCTGGACGAAGTGCTGTCCATCGAGCAAGCATGTTTCCGCGATCCCTGGCCCCGCTCGGCCTTTGTCAACGAGCTTCAGCATCCCTGGTCCAGGTTTTGCGTCGCAGGCTTACCGGCAGGCGCGGGCCGCCTGCGTGTTTTGCAAGGGTTCATCATCTGCTGGCAATTGCCCGGCGACCTGCATCTGCTCAACCTGGCCGTGGAACCGCGCTATCGGCGCAGGGGCATCGGAAGCTTGATGCTGCTGGGGGCCCTGGACGAATTCGCCGCCGTCGGGGGCGGCCTGGTGAACCTCGAGGTGCGCCAGTCGAATCTCGCCGCTCGCGAAATGTACCGCGCACACGGTTTTACAGAAGTTGGATGCAGGCCGGGATACTACCGGCGCCAAAAGGAGGATGCCATAGTCATGACGCGTAAGGTGGCTAAGGCGGGCAGTCGCAGCAACAGGGCGGGGGCCTGACGAATGGGCGCGCTGCAGATGCAGGCCGAGCTGACCTCCGTATTTGAAGCGGCCCGTTCGACTTTCCTGCTCGAGCTGGCCGCTCCCGGTATCGCCGAGCAGGCGCAGCCCGGCCAGTTCGTCATGCTGGGGCCGTTGCTGCCCGATGCGCAGGATCCTTTTCTCAATCGCCCTTTTTCCATCCATGGCCGCACCCGGGACGGCCTGCTGCAACTGCTCGTCGGTATCGTCGGCAGGGGAACCAGGTTGTTGGCCGGGATGCGCCCGGGCGGCAAGATTCATGTTCTTGGCCCGCTGGGCCACGGATTTGACATGTCGCCGGGCGCCGGGCCACTTGTCGCGGTCGGAGGCGGCCTGGGTATCGCGCCCTTGTTCTTCCTGGCTAAGGAGTATGCCCTTGCGGGCGGAGAGGCCGTGTTGCTTTACGGAGCCGGCTCGGCGGACTTGCTAATAAACGTCGATCAGTTGCGCAATAGCGGAGTGCGGGTCGCGCTGGCGACAGACGACGGTACGTCGGGCAGGCTTGGCACGGCGGCCGACTTGCTTGAGCAGGAGACTGCGAACGGGCCGGCCCGTCTGGCGGCCTGCGGACCACTGCCGATGCTCGAGTCCGTGGCGGGCATCGCCCGGCGCCGCCGGCTGGAGTTGCAGGTGTCTCTGGAGAGTCACATGGCATGCGGAGTGGGCGCCTGCCTGGGATGCACGGTTTTCCTCGACAGCGGGGTAGCCAAGCGGGTATGCAGGGAAGGGCCGGTTTTCGATTCACGGGAGGTATTTGGCCGGTGAGCGCAACTGATCTGAGTGTGGCTATCGGGCGCCTGCGGCTTGACAATCCGGTCATGGTGGCCTCGGGAACCTTCGGCTTCGGCGAAGAGTATGCAGGGCTGTTGGATGTCGATGCGCTCGGCGCACTGGTTACCAAGGGCATTTCACTGGAGCCCCGGCGCGGCAATCCCCCGCCGCGAACGGTGGAGACCCCGGCCGGCATGCTGAACTCGGTGGGGCTCGAGAATCCCGGTCTCGAAAGCTTCATCGAAAATAAGATGCCCTGGCTGCGTTCGTTGAGCACGGCCGTGATAGTCAACATCTTCGGCTCGACTGCCGAGGAATACGCCGAACTGGCCGGGCGGCTGGACGCCGTCGAGGGCATTGCAGCCCTGGAGGTCAACATATCGTGCCCAAACGTCAAGCGCGGCGGGATGGCCTTCGGGGCGGACCCCGAAATAGCCGGCCAGGTTGCAAAACGGGTGCTGGACAACACCCGGCTCCCCGTGCTGGTCAAGTTGACACCCAACGTTACCGACATTGCTGAGGTTGCCAAGCGGGTGGCCGCATCAGGTGTGGACGGCCTGACGCTTATCAACACCCTGCGCGGAATGGCGCTGGACTACCGGACGGGAAAGCCGCTGCTGGGCAATGTGATCGGGGGTCTTTCGGGGCCCGCCATCAGGCCGGTGGCCGTGCGGGTGGTTTACGAAGTTGCCCGGGCGGTGGATATCCCTCTCATCGGCTGCGGCGGGATAGCCCGCTGGCAGGACGCAGTGGAATTCATGCGCGCCGGGGCGACCGCCGTCCAGGTCGGATCGGCCACTTTTCGCTTCCCGCGCACCGCCCTGGAGTGCTTGCACGGAGTCGATAAATTTCTTACACATGGCGGGTATAGTTCGTTGGCTGAACTGGTAGGACCTGCGGAATCGGTAACTGATGAGGAACGCCGGGTATGAGCGACCAGGGCGGCGAATCCAGGTTTCCGGAGCACTTCGGCAAGTATCTGCTGGTCGATTTGATTGCCCATGGCGGCATGGCCGAGATCTTCAAGGCCAAGTCTTACGGCGTCTCCGGTTTCGAGAAGACAATAGTCATCAAGCGCATCCTGCCGTCCTACTCCGACGACCGCGAATTCATCGACATGCTGATCGACGAGGCCAAGATCTGCGCCGGACTGCAACATGCCAATATCGTGCAAACCTACGATCTGGGACGCATGGCGGGGCGCTACTACATCGCCATGGAGTACATCCGCGGGGTCGACCTGGTTTCGGTGCTCTCACGCTTGCGCAAGGCAAAGCGCCACCTTCCTCTCGAGCTGGTGTGCTTCATTCTCTCGGAAGCGCTCAACGGTCTCGATTATGCCCACCGCGCGATGGGGCCGGACAACCAGCCGTTGAACATAATTCATCGCGATTTCAATCCGGCCAACATCCTGCTGTCATATCAGGGCGAGGTCAAGGTGGCTGATTTCGGAATCGCCCGGGCGGCCGATCGCGGGACGAAGACCGTGGCCGGCGGCCTGAAGGGCAAGATGGGATACCTGTCCCCCGAGCAAGTGGCCGATCTGCCCCTCGATGCACGCTCCGATATCTTCACTGCAGGCATCACGCTCTGGGAGACACTGACCGGCAGACGCATGTACTCCGGCGGGACCGAACTGGACGTGTTGTTGAAGATACGCGACGCGCTGGTTCCCGATGTTCGCCAGTATGCCCCCGAGGTTGACGACGAGCTGGTGAATATCATGCTGCACGCCCTGCAGAAGGATCCCCGCCAGCGCTACTGCACCGCGAGGGAATTCAAGGACGTCCTGGACGACTTCCTATTCGATCATGGCATCAAGGTCACCCAGTCTCATCTGGAGGGATATCTCAAGCACCTCTTCGCCGATCGCATCGACGATGAGCGCCGGCGCAGCCAGACCGGGAAAATCGAGCCTACCCGCCAACGGCCTCCTCTTTACTGGGTGCGCAAGACTGGGCAGCAACCCGTCGGTCCGCTCGAGCTTCAGGATCTTTCGGAGAAGTTGTCCGCTGGAGAGATCTCGATCCACAGTCAGGTCCTGCGCGAGGGCGGAAAGTGGGTGCTTGTCAAGGAAGTGCCCGAGTTGGCCGTTTACCTGTCAAAGCTGCCCACGGCCGAAGAGTCCGACCCCGACGCCGTCGCCGCCTACCAGGGGCTGATCGCCGAGGTCAGCTTTCCGAGGCTGTTCTATCGGCTGGCCATCGCCAAGGAGAATGGCCGGCTGGTTCTGAACAGGCCGGGGGTCAAGAAGGAGATCTACTTCCGGCAGGGTATGCCCGAGTTCGTCAAATCGAGCATAGTCGAGGAAAGGCTCGGCGAGTACCTGGTGGCTAAAAAGGTGATCACGGAAGAGCAGCGCGTCCAGGCGGTGCAGGCCATGAAGGGTTTCTCGGGGCGCCTGGGCGACACTTTAATCGGCCTGGGCCTGATGCAGCCGCACGATGTGTTCGAACACTTGCAGCGACAGGTCAAGGAAAAGGTCCTCGAGGTGTTTTGCTGGACGGCCGGCACCTATCGCTTCTTCGCCGGGCAGGAATACAAGGGGGAAGTCATGCCCCTGAAGATCGGCTCTTTCGCCTTGATCGCAGAGGGCGTTCGCCGTTACACGCCGATGGACATGCTGCGCCATCGCTATCGGACCAAGATGGAGATCCGCGTCAAGCGCCTGGAGAACAGCTTTCTCGATCTCGACAAGCTGGGAATGTCGGCCCGGGAGCAACGCGTGGTCGACAGCGTGGACGGCAAGAGAACCATCCGCGATCTGCTGACCATGGGCGGATCTGAACGCCAGGAATTCGAGAAAGCGGTCTACCAGGTGCTGTTTATTCTCGAGGAACTCGAGATACTGGAGATCGGGTAAGAGATCTGCATCCTGCGGACTACGGAAGGAGATCGCGGTTTGGCTGTTTTCGGAGAGGAAAGCCGTCGCACCCATACCTGCGGCGAGTTGGGCGAGGCGGACACAGGAAAAGATGTGGTACTCTGTGGCTGGATCGCGGGCAGGCGCGATCTCGGCGGTTGCGTGTTCGTCGACCTGCGCGATCGTCACGGCCTGACTCAGGTGATCTTCGATCCCTCCCAGGCCGAGTTGTTCGAGCGGGCCGGAAAGCTTCGGCCCGAATGGGTGATAGGCCTATCGGGCCGGGTGCGTTCGCGGGGCGAGAACAAGAATCAGCGCCTGGCGACAGGCGCGATAGAGGTCCTGGCCGGTGAACTGACGGTCTTCAACCAGTCTCAGACACCGCCGTTTGTCATAGCCGACGATGTCGACGCGCGCGAGGAACTCAAGCTGACCTATCGTTACCTCGATTTGCGGCGGCCGGAGATGCGCGAAAGGCTTCTTGCGCGGCATGCGATCACCCAGCGAGTGCGCAACTTACTTTCGGGCGAGGGCTTCGTGGAACTCGAAACCCCGATGCTGATCAAGAACACCCCGGGCGGCGCGCGAAACTTTCTGGTTCCCAGCCGCCAGAACGCCGGCAGCTTCTACGCACTGGCCGAATCGCCCCAGATCTTCAAGCAGCTTTTCATGATCGCCGGCTACGATCGCTATTTTCAGGTAGTGCGCTGTTTCAGGGACGAGGACCTGCGAGGCGATCGACAACCGGAATTCACCCAGATCGACATGGAGCTGAGCTTCGTAACGCCCCAGGATATCTTTCGGGTGACAGAGAAGCTGATGATCGCCGCCTTCTCCGAAGCGCTGGGTGTCGAGTTGAGTGCGCCCTTTGCCTCCATGACCTACGCGGAGGCGCTCAACCGATTCGGAACCGACAAGCCGGATACCCGCTACGGCCTGGAGATTTCCGACCTGACGGGCGTGGTGCGCGATCACCAGGGCGGCGGGCTGGACATGTTTCGCGCGGCGGTGGAAAAGGGCGAGGTGGTCAAGTGCCTTAGCCTGCCTCCCGGGCAGGCGCCCAGCCGCAAGGAAGCCGAGCAACTCGAGGCCAAGGTCAAGGAGATGGGCGGAGCGGGGTTGGCCCGGGCCAAGGTCGGGGAAGACGGGACCTGGAGCCAGACGCCGCTGGCCAAGCGGATAGATCCCGCCATGCGCGAGGCCATCAACCGGGCCGCCGGGGCCGAGCGGGACTCCTACCTGTTGATTCAGGTGGGCCCGGCCGCCAAGGTGCACAAGGTGCTGGGCGGGTTGAGAACCCACTTGGCCGAGAAACTCGATCTGATTCCCAAAGACAGCTGGAACCTGTTGTGGATAACGGAGTTCCCGCTTTTCGAACTGAGTGAGGAGAGCGGCGAAATCGTGGCCTGCCATCACCCCTTCACCCACCCGCATCCGGACGATCTGGAATTGCTGCGAAAGGATCCGCTGGCCTGCCGGGCGCTGGCCTACGACCTGGTGCTAAACGGAGTAGAGATAGGGGGCGGCTCGATCCGTATTCACGATGACGCCATACAGGCCGAAGTTTTCGAGGCATTGAAGATCAGTCAAGAAGAGGCCCAGGAGAAGTTCGGCTTTCTATTGAGGGCGCTGCGTTACGGAGCGCCCCCGCACGGCGGCATAGCCCTGGGGCTCGATCGCCTGGTAATGCTGCTGACCGGCTCAACCTCGATCCGCGACGTGATTCCCTATCCCAAGACGACCAGCGGCCAGTGCCTGATGACCGGCGCACCGGCCGCGGTTTCAGAGCGCCAACTAGAAGAGCTGCACCTGAAGCGGTGCTAGAAGAGTTTGTTTTGATGCAATTTTCGCGCAAAGACATCAAACGGCATCACGCGGACAACTCCATCGACCAGTTCGTCATGGCCCAGGTAGACGCCAAACGCCCCGGCCAGAGCATGTTGCTTGACCAGCGAACGCAGATGGTCGCTCCATTTACTGCGCCAGCGGTCGGCTGATTTTACTTCGATACCAATATTTTTCTTGGCGCGTGACCAGATAAAATCGATCTCACTTCCCGCCGGCGTTCGCCAAAAATAAAGCCGGCCGCCGATACCGGCGTAGCTTATGTGAGCACGCAACTCGTTGAGAACCAGGGTTTCCAGCAAGACTCCGCGTTCGGCCTTTTCGACCGGATCGCGCAGCAAACCCAGCAGAGCCCGCACCACGCCCGGGTCGAAAAAGTAGAATTTCGGTTTGGCGACTTCCTTGGCCTTCAGGCGTGGATTCCAGGCCGGGAGCCAACTGCCGATCAAGGTATCCACCAGGACGGAGAAATACCTTTGCACGGTAGGTCTTGCAACCCCGGCGTCGCGGGCGATGCTTGATGTGTTGATGACTTGCCCATTCATTATGGCCGCAACTTCCAGAAAACGGTCGAATGAACCAATATCCTTTACCAGGGCCTCCTGCTGTATTTCTTGCCGCAGGTAGGTGTGCACATAGGCTTCGAGAATATCGACCGCGTTTTCCGGTTGGCTGCATACATTGGGCAGCGAGCCGAATTGTAGCAGACGCTCCAGTTGAAGATCGACGCCCAGTTCCACCGCGGTCAAGGGAAACATCAAGCGCTCAAAGACCCTGCCCGCGAGCAGATCGACGTCCATGCGCCGCAACTTGCGGGCGCTCGAACCGCTCAGGGCAAAACGATATTTGTCTCCATGTTCCGCGATTAGCGCGTGCACTTCTCTCAGTAGCGCGGGAATCCGCTGAACCTCGTCCACAACCACAAAACTGCCGCCCTTCAGGGCTTCGATTTTTTTCCTGAAAAGCGCAGGATCCCGATGCAGGCTCAGGAAAATGTCGCTTTTGAGCAAATCGAACCAAACCGCATCGGTCAACTCGGAGCGCAACCAGGTTGTCTTTCCTGTCGATCTGGGGCCAAACAGAAAGAAAGAGTGCTTGGGCAGGACTAGCAATCTTGGATACACAGTGGGCATTATTACCGTAATAATGCTCACTGTCAAGACAAAATCATCGATCAGTGGACAAATGCCGGTTCATTAAAGCCCCAGCCTACGAACCTCGGCGGCGGGCGCGGCTTTTATCGTTGTAGTAACGCATGAAAGCGAAAGTCACTGTTCGCACGTCGTCGGTCGGATCGAGATCGATGAGCCGCCGGTCCGGCGCCCGTGTCGAGATAGCGAATTCGCGCGCCCGCATATATCGGCAACACGATCACCGCCACAGTCACGGTGGCCGAGGTGCTCGGCAACAACCGATACCGGCTCTCAACCATCGTGGTTCGTGACGATCAGCAAGTCATCCTGGAAGGCGAGGCGCTGGTGTTGTTCGAGGGATAATAAGCCATCCCATCACGACAGGCTGCCCTGAATGTCCGCAGAAGAACGGCTATTGAGGTATCCTGTCTTTGATCCTCTTTTCCATCGCTTCTTGTTGCTGCTTGAGAACGTCTTTTGTTTCCTGGATGACTTCGTTGGCCCGAGTAGCTGAGGAGATGTTTTTTTCGACCTTGACACCATCGATATTCTTGACTGTTGGCGCTTCAGGTTTCTTCAGGTAGAACTGGTAGACAAGCAAAAAGACGATACCGGCGGCAAATATCAGTACAAGCAACAGAGTACCCGCTCCACCACGCTGTTTTTTCATGTCTTTCTCCTTTGCAAATAAGACCTCTAACTGCATTTCTCATTGTCGAGTGATTCCTGCAAGTTCCGATTTGATACGCTGCTCATTGAGCCGATCGTTGTTGCGCCGGGCCATGTCGAGGGCCCGGCGCAGCGTTCGCTCGGCCTCTTCGCTGCGGCCCAGGCGTGCCAGCACCTGGCCCTTCTTGAATATGGCGTAGTAGAAATCCGGCGAGATGCGAATGGCCGCTTCGTAGTTCTCGATGGCGCGTTCGGGCTGGCCGAGATCACGGTAGGCATTTGCCAGGTTGAGGAAGTTGGCCCGGTAATTGATCCTGGGCACGGACTGAAAACTCGCAAGGTATACAAGCGCCAGGCAAAATAACGCCAGCGAGACGGCCTTTATACGCCGCTTGCCGAGGCTTATAAACAACCAGCGCAGCATGGCCGCCGCGTAGATTATCAGCACCGGGGCCGCAACCAGGCGATAGCGGGCATTGACGAAGAAGGCCAGCAACGCAAGCAAGTGGGCTGCGAAGAAACCGATCAGCACGAAGCGCTTGCGCAGGCCGCGCCACGACAAGAACATTCCCACGAGCGCCAGCGGGAAGACCAGGCCCCAGCCGGGCAGTGGCAGGCGCAGGATGAACGAGAAGCGTTTGGAGAAATACATGTTGCGGTTGTTGGGCACCTCGTAGGCGTTGACGAAATACTTCAACTTGTTGCCGACAAGGCGCAGCCAGGGTCCGGGGTTGGCGCCGATTTCCTCGAGTGTCTTCTTGACCCAGAAACTCGAGACCTCGGAAGGCGACAGATCGTCGCGGCCGAGTTCTTGCCTGGCCACGGCCGGAAAGTCGGCCTGCTGGTCGCTTACGCTGAGTCCCATTGGGCGGTTCTTGTAGCGCGGACTGCGCATGTAGATGCCGTCCGAGTGCGAGTTGTTGCCGATGAAGAAGTTGGCGCCGGCGTTCGAGGTCAGCGGGACAAAATCTCCTCCGACCAGGTAGTTGTGCAGACTCACCGGCGCGATGGCCACGATCGCGGCCAGCGCCAGCCAGGCGCAGGCGGGCAGCCATATCTTCCAGCGGCCGAAGCCGAAATAGAGAATCACGGCCAGAGCGGCCAGCGGCGCAAACAGCAGCACGTTGCCGCGTGCGCAGGCCGAGAGCCCGAGGCTTACCCCGGCTAAAATCCACTTGTAGAAGCGCGGCCGGCGCATACCCTCGACGAGCAGACTGAGCGCCAGCAGATCGAGAAAGATTATCAGCGTGGCGCTGAGTATCAGGCCCGAGTAGAAGATGAACATCGGGTATATGGCCGCGAGCAACCCGGCCAGCAGGCCGCTGGCCGGGCCGAAAAGGCGCCGGCCCAGGTGGTAGACCAGCCCGGCCGAGGCGGCCGACAGCAGCACCTGCACCATACAGGCCGCGAGCGTCGAGGCGCCGAACATGGAATAGATGACGGCCAGGAAATAGGGGTAGGCCGGACCCAGGTAGAAGACGGGATGTTGCCGGCCGGCCCAATCGCCGCCCGCGATCTGCCGGGCCCAGTGATCGTACATCCAGGGATCCGTGTGCAGGTGCAGGGAGAAGGGCGTGTCCGAAACCTCGATCAAATGCATGACTCTCAGGAGCAAGGCCAGGCCGCATACCACCGGTAATGCCACGGAGGGCTGCTTGATGACCGTGACCATGGCCGAGATTCGCGTGTAGAGCGCCGGGCGCGACTTCGGTTCCGGCTTGCCGGCATCTTGTCCCGGCGCATGGTCGGAAAGCCCCAACTCCCGCAGCGCCCGGCGCACGTCCTTGGGTTGCACCTCCAGCTTGCGGGCCATCCTCTTGACCGACATGCGCTCGTAATTCTTGCGAATGAAACTCTTTTGTTTGTGGCCAAGGCTCATCTTTCAAGACTCCCGGCCTTCATGGTAGCAGCTCGAGCCCCGGGAAAAAAACCGTTCAGTTGATCTCGCGGGAGCTGCTCCCGGCGTAGTGGCGTGCGTCGAGCAGGTAGGAAGGCAGCACGGTCGGCGGTGGAGGATAGGCCTCCTCGCGCCTGCGCATTTCGCGGATGTCCAGCCTGTGGGGCGGCAACATCTCTTGGAGCATGCTGTTGATGTTGAACTTTTTAGCCGCCTCATCGACCAGG
>CAZXHT010000123.1:0-15607 GCA_964640665.1 uncultured Myxococcales bacterium | reverse complement strand
GGGTTGATGCCGTAGATTGTCGACTTCGGCTCCACGGGCGACAGACTACCCGATGTCGCTCCGGGGCGCAAACCAGTTCCCGGAATTCCTGCTTCGCGCGGCCCTAGTAGCAACCCCCCGTGTTCAGATCGCAGTGCTGGAAGGCGCCGGAAGACAACGCCTGGCAGAAAACGTCCGCGGGGCTCCATAAGTCGCAGGGAATGCTGCATACCGGCCGCAGTCCGATCGAATTGAGCTCCGTGTAACAACGGAAGGGGAAGACAGGCTCGATGTCGTCGCAGCCGCTGTCGCTCACGCACGAGCACGAGAGGGGATCGACGATGCCTAACCCAAGATCGTCCTGGTTGTTGCACGGCTCGCTCGTTCCGAACACGCGCATGTCGGCGTCGTTGTCGCATGTCCAGCCGGCATTCGAGCGGCAGGCCGTCTGACCGACCGGGGCGTTGTAGTCCTCGCAGTCCTGCAGGCTGTCGAAGTCGTTATCGGAGCCGTCGAGGCAGTTGCCCTGGTTATCCGACTCGGGAGTGGAAATCGGCACGCTGACCGTGGCCGGCCAGGCGATCACGTTGTTGGTCTTGTCGCCTTCCACGACGGTGTCGGTCCAGTCGGCCGCGAACCAGAGGTCGTAGTCCCCGGGAGCAAGGCCGCCGATGGTAAGCGTGTCATTGACGCAAGTGTACGCCGCCAAGCTGCCATGCACCCTGGTGGAATACAGCCCGTTGCCGTCATCCGGGTATGCCGGCTGCGACGACGGGTTCGTCTTGAGGTAGATTGCCACCTCGAACGAGCCCGTCTGGTCGACGGCGTTGTAGTTGCATACCCAGTACTCGTACCGCACATTGCCCGCACCAAACGAGGAAGAGTGCCAATCCGCCACGAGATCGGGCAGACACTCCGGATCGCCTGTACAATCGCCGTCATCGCAGTCGATCTGACCGTCGCAGTCATTGTCCATCCCGTCGTCGCACAAACCCAGCTCGTCACTCGTGACGCTGCTGAACGTCACCTGATCACTCGGGTTTGAGCCGCTCCCGGTCAGCAGGGTCACGTCGACCGTCTCGGCCGCGCTGTCGGTGAACCATACGTCGGTCCAGCCCCAGGGGCCCAGGTTGATCACGGCGTCGCCGGCCGCCTGGGAAACGATCCAGCCCTCCCGTGCATCGGTGAACGCGCGCGTCCCGGCGCCGCCGGTGGTGACGGAAACCTCGCTATTGTCGAGCCAGTTGCCCCAGCGGTCATTGCCCCATATTTCGAAGCCTCCCGGAGAGGTGGCGCAACCGGCGATGCCATTGTTCATCGTCCATACGCCCCCGTCCCATATGTAGCCGGCCGTGAAGCTTCCCTGGGCACGCCTGTCGAAGTACTCGACGCTGACATCGTCGATCGCCCAGCCGAAGGCGGTGCCGGCTGCGTCGTTCAGATAGAGGCTCCAGAACAGCGTAACCCAGTTACACTGCCAGTCGGTCAGGTCGAAGGTCACCCGGCGCCAACCCCCGGCCGTGGCCTGGTAACCCATGTGCCCGTTGACCTCGGCATCGTAGGCCGATGCCCCATCCGCCGCCGGCGGATAGGAACCCCAAACGGGCTGGTTTACGGAAACATAGCCCACGGCGCCCGCGGCCATGTCGTGGTATTCCCAGAATTTGAGGTAGACCGGCGCACCGCCGGTGCAGGGCAGATCGAAAGCCTGGGCGACGTAGCGGGCATCCTCTCCGCCGGCGGAATTGTAATCGCCGTCTAAGACGGTCGCCCAGGCGCCGATCCCGGAGTTGGCACCGCCGGGACCGGCCGTCGGGGTTCCCCAGGCCCACTCGTCGTCATGCATGCCGCTCGTCGAGCCGACCATGAAACCTCCGTCCCAGCCCTCGAAGTCATAACTCCTGTAGATCCTGAAGCCACCGGCCAGAAAGATGCCTCCCGAGAGATTGTCCACCCAGATGTCCACTTGCTCCGCCCAGGTGTCGTAGAGCTTGAAGTTGGCGCTGCCGTTCGCGGTGCTCTGACCTATGAGATCCTTGACCCCGGTTCCGCCCGGAGGCGAACTCGGACACTGGTCGTTGAAGCACGCGCCGTTGGCGTTGTCGGTGTGGATATCGAAGCCGGTCTCGGTGCCGGTCACCTGGTTGCCGCACTGATCCGACACTCTCAAGTCGACGTTCATGGCGATGCCGGCGCCGGTCGCGTCGTGGACCGGCACGTCTCTTTCAGGGCTTATCAGCAGCATGAACGCCGGTCCAACGTCGACGCCTATGTTGAATGAGGCGGAATCGGGATCGTCGGGAATGTAGGCCGTGAACACGGCCGGGCTGGTGATGTCACATCCAAGTTCGACCGCGGCCTGGATCAGCCCCTGGTCGTCCGAACCTCCCGATGTGCCCAGCACCCGACCGTTGACCGAGTTCAAGGATACCAGGCCGTTCTCGTATGGAATACCGCAGTCCGTCTCGAGTCTTACCACGAGCGGCTCCGGATACTGGTCCCCGGCCGTGCCGTTCGGGGCCGGATCCGGGCTCATAATTACTACCCGTCCAGCCAACTCGGCCGTCACGGTCACAGCCTGTGAAACCGTCCCGCCGTTGCCGTCGCTTATACGAACGCGGGCGACGTAGTCTCCCACCCGATCGGGAACGAAGGTGGGATTCATGACGTCCGGGTTGTTGAAGGCCGCTTCGCTTCCAGCCGGTACCGAGTCGAAGGTCCAGTTGTATGAGAGAACATCAGGAGGAGTGTTGCCGTCGTGGGCCGATACCGCAAGCTGGATCATTGTCTGGCTCACCGCGGCGCAGGTCTGGGTGGTGCCCGTCCATCCGTTGGACGTGGACAGGTCGTCGATCGCGGGCGGCAGGTTCGGGTTGACGGCATGGACGGCGGCGCTGCCCTGGCCGGTCTGTCCGAAGTCGTCGGTCACGGTGCACGTTGCCAGGTAGTCGCCGATCTGGGTGTAGGTATGGGTCGGGTTCTGGGTGTCGGTGTCGGTTCCGTCGCCGAAGCTCCAGTGAAATCCGTAAGGAGGGTTGCCGCCGGTGGCGGAGCAACTGAAAACCACCAGCAGCGGCGCCGGGCCCGTGTCCGGGTTGGCCGTGGCCGTTACCGCCGGCACGGAAGCATCGCCCACCGAGATGGACAGCGAGTCATTGGCGCTGTCGCCGTCCGAGTCGGTCACTACCAGGGTCGCCTGGAATGTGCCCACCTGGGTATAGGTGTAGGCGGGATTGGCCTGGTCGGAGTTGCCGCCGTCGCCAAATGTCCAGGCATAGGTGAAGGGGGCGTTGCCGCCGGTCACGTTGGAGGCAAACTGCACCGCCAGCGGAGCCAATCCCGCCGTCGGATCCGCCTGTATCGTGAGGGCCGGATCGAGGTCGGAGATGACGTCGATCTGGACGATGCCCGAGGCCGAGTCGCCGTCCGAGTCGGTCACAGTACAGGTGGCGGTGTACCGGCCGGCCTGGGTATAGGTGTAGGAAGGGTTCTGCAAGTCCGAGCCTTGGCCGTCTCCGAAATCCCAGTGATACGTGTTGGGAAGATTCACTCCCGTGGCGCTGCAGCCGAACTGGACCGCCAGCGGGGTCAGACCGCTGGCCGGCGTCGCAGTGGCGCTGACCTCGGGAATCGTGTCGGGATCCACGTGGATGGCCAGCGTATCGGTCGCCTCGTCGCCATCCCCGTCGGTGACCGTAACGCCGACCGGGTAGTCTCCGGTGGTAAAAGTATAGTCGGGGTTAGCCAGAATGGAGTCGCCGATGCCGTCGCCGTCGAAATCCCAGGAATATGTCAAGGGCGCATTTCCCCCGGCAACATTGGCCACAAATTGGACCATCAGGGGTTCGATGCCGTCTGTGGGATCCGCCGTAATCTCAACCACCGGAACTTCGTTCGTGGCCACCTGAATCTTGATCGTCTCATCGTCCTCGTCACCGTCGGCGTCCGCGACCACCAGAACAACGGTGTACACGCCGGCGCTTGCAAAAGTATGAGCGGGATTCTGGGTGGAGTCGACGCCTCCGTCCCCGAAGCTCCACGAGTAGGTGAAAGGAGCATCTCCGCCGACGACGTTACCCTGGAATGCAACATCGAGGGGGGCCACCCCGACGGTCGGCTCGGCCGTTATCGAGGCCACCGGTTTGTGATCGTCACCAACGGTCACAGTCACCAGGCCCTGCCGGCTTGCGCCGAGGGCATCCGTCACCGTCAAGCTGACATCGAACTCGCCGCTGACCTCGAACAGGTGACTGGTGGTCGGTTGGTCGGCGATGCCGCCGTCGCTGAAGTTCCAGGCGTAGCTGTACGGCTCCTTGCCCCCGGTGATCGTCGAGGAGAACTGCACCAGCATGGGCGCCGTGCCCTGCTCGGGGTCCGCGGCCACCAGAACGGCCAGGGGCGCCAGGACGGTAATGTCCAGGTTGCCTGTCGCGGTGTCTCCACCGTCGTCGGTGGCCGTCAGGGTCGCGCTGAATTGACCGGCCCCGGTGTATGTATAGGAGGGGCTCTGCTCGATCGAACTGCCGCCGTCGCCGAAACTCCACGAGAATGTGACGGGCTGCCTGCCTCCCGCCGCGACAGCGACGAACTCGACATCGAGCGGGGCCGCGCCCTCGTTAACCGAGGCCGATATGGTTACATCGAAGGGCATCGTCGTGCCTCCTCCGCAGCCCGCCATAATCGCGAGGATCGGAAGCAACCGCCATAGATTAAAATTTTTCTTACTCCCACCCATTTGTTACTCCTTTCATTACAAGAAAGTGACTCCGAAACAGTTTCTCATCATGATGCCGGAGCATCTTTTCTACCATCGATCAATGCCGAACATCAAGCAGGAATTGCCCATCTTTAACATGCCTGTCCGGCCAATCGTGTTTGCCGCACGGTTTTCTCGAAGCCGGCCGGCGGATCTGGTCCCAGGGCGACACGGGGCTAGATCTCATGAGGATCGAACCCCAAACACTCCTTGGCGTGCTCGCACCACTGGGCGCAACCGAGGCTCAAGCGGGGGTTGGTGATACTGTTGCCGCATTTCGGGCAGCGGTGCCTGGCCTCGTCCTTGAAGAACTCGACCGCCGTACCACATTCGGAACAGGCGACGTCGAAGATGTCACTGGGTCGCCAGAACTGCATATCCTGTCCCGGACAGAGTGTCTTGTTCATCGGTTTATCCCTCCTCCCGGAAAACGGTTTTGAGATCCGACAAGCGTGTCTGAGAGAGGTATTCGATGACCTCCCGGTTGAGTCTTTCGACCAGCCCCCCCAGAATACAGTCATCGCCCCGGCAAACCTTGGTGTGGAACAGACACACCGCGGGCCGCAGCGGACCCTCCAACGCCTCATAGACATCCAGGAGCGTGATGCCGGAAGAGTCCCCGGCCAGCCTGAACCCCCCCCTCGGCCCGCGCACCGAGCGCACGATGCCCGCCCGCGCAAGGCGCCCGAGGACCTTGGAAAGGTGGTGCTCGGAAGCCTCCAGAACACCGGCGATTTCCCTGGAGGAATGCCCGTTGCCGTTCCCGGCGTTTTTTACACTAATGTACGGCTTCGCCGCCGTGCTCCCGGGTACGCCCGCCAGATACGCCACCGCGTGCATGGCGAGCGAGGCGGCCTCCGATATCCTGAGAATGTTACTCATGCCTGCTCCTAAAGGTAATCTGGTACTATAATACTTATTTGATTTGCATATGTCAAGCGGTAAATCGTTCCTCTTTCCAATGTGGATCTTTCCGGTTGTCGGTGGTAGATCTATAGCTATGATTCCCCGCATGCTTGCGATGTTCTTCGCATTGCTGCTGGTTTTCCCCGCCTGCGACGATACCTCCGGACCAAAAAAGCCGGTTTCCGAACAGTGCGTCAGGGACGTGCTCAACCTCCGCGGCTGGCTCAAGGAACTGACCGAGAAAACCTATGAGTCGCCGGTTTCTGTACGTTCATCCATCTCTCTGTTGGTGGCTAATATTGAAAACGCCGACCGGCCGACTTCCAGCCGACCGCTGATTGAGATCGGCAAGAAGAAGATCTGGGTGGAAAATCACCTGGCCCGGCCCGTTCAGTTGAAGGATTTACTCGAGAAGACCGCCACGCAAGCAAAAAACCTGAGCCGCGGCGACAGCAAGAAAAAACTGCCCTGCCTGCTCTTGGCCATCGACCGTGACGCGCCCTGGTCGCGGGTGGTCCGCGTGCACGATGTAGCCGCGCAGACAGGGTTCTCCCAACTTGCTATTCTCTATACTCCCTACGGCCAGAAAACAACGGCCCGCCCCGGCCCGTCCAACATCGACGTCGAACTGGATACGATACACAAGATGAGCGATCCTGTTGAAAAGGTGACCAGACTGGCCAAGCTGATCCGCAGGGTCTGCGCGGATTGTCCTGAACTTGACAGTGTTTTCAAATCGCTGTCCGTGACCAACCCGGAGGCCAAGGCGAGAGTGATTGTCCGCTTCTTGCCCGATGCGCTTTCCGAGTGCGGCTGTGCGGTTGATCTGCCGTCTCTGCGTGCCATTCTCTGGACCATGCTGGAGCACACATCAATGATCGCGGCACTGTTCGAGATTTCTGAAAGTCCGCTGGCGAAGGAAAAGGTCATCAGGCAACCACTCGACACCCCTTGGCACGAGGTCAACGTCTATATCCGCTCCCTGGTCAGGCCCGGAATGCCCCGGCGTGTCCGCTTTGCAGCACCGTAACGCTTAGCGCCGTTTTCCCCCGGGAATGAGGGGACGATCTATCCCTGTCTCTTCTGATCGGCGGGGCAATTGTGGTGCCTGAGCAGCAACCCGCGCAGGGGCTGCGAGCGGCGTACTATTTGCTGTTTTAGAAGGTGCATGATCAAGGCCGGCGGTGTGCCAGGGAAACGCGCCAGGTTCTGGATCATCAGGGTTGATTGGTAGGCGCGCCGGCACAATAGCGCCGTCGTTTTCGAGTCGAAGGTCAGGCCGATTAGCAGGTTCAGGCAGCGGCCCTCGGTCTTGAAGATCAACCCTACCCGCTCCTCGGCTTGGGCGCGCATGAACTGCCTGCGCAAGATCGACCTCAGCATGCGCTTGGCGCGCTCACTGTTTTCTCGGCTGATGTTGAACTGGAAAAGCTGCTGCAATGCCAGCGAGCCCAGGATCCTGCGCAAGACGCTATCGGGCGTTTGGCCGTTGCGCAACAGCAGGCGCCTGACCTCGGCGTCGCGGGAAAAAACCGCCCGCTCCACCAGGGCAAAAAGCCCCGCCGAGTGGCCGTGATGAGCCGCTATCAGGCGGGCGTGCTGCAGGCCGCAGACCGCGTTCTCGAGCACTGCGCGGATTACCTGCGGATCAGGATCGAAACAGAGCGCAGACAGGGCCGCGCCCTCGGCGGTGCGGGCCGCAGAAGCGCGCACGTCGCGCGGCAGATCGTGAAATGTCATCTCGAAGATCCTGCGATAGTCGCCGTCCGTGCCCTGCATGAACGTAACCCGTTGCTATCAGATCATCCCGGCGACGATTGCGCCGAGCGCCGCCGCCGGGTCGGGAGCGCGGGTTATCGGGCGCCCGATCACCAGGTAGTCGGAGCCCGCGGCGACCGCCTCGGCGGGCGTCGCCGTGCGGGCCTGGTCGTCGCGTGACGCGTCTTCGGGGCGTACCCCGGGCGTAATCAGGAGCGGCTCGGGCCCGAAGCGTTGCCGCAAACTGCGTACCTCGCGCGGCGAGCACACCAGTCCGTCAGCACCGGCGCCGAGCGCCAGATTCGCCAGGCGTTCGGCGGCAAGGGATGGATCAACGGGCAAGCCGATCTGGCCGAGGTCCGCAGGCGCCAGGCTGGTCAAGACGGTCACCGCGATCACGGCCGGACGCGGATGGCTGTCGCTCGCCGCCTCGACCGCGGCCTCGATCATCCTGTGCCCGCCCGCCGCGTGAACCGTAAGCAGCGAGACCCCTGGAGCACTCGCGGCGCGCACGGCGCCTGCCACCGTGTTGGGAATGTCATGCAATTTCAAATCAAGAAACACACCCAGGCCGCGATCCGCTACCAGGCTCACAGCCCGCGGGCCCAGGGCGGTGTAAAGCTCCAGGCCGACCTTGACCAGGGCGACACGCGGACCGAGCGCGTCGAGCAAACCTCTCAGGCTCTCCTCGTCGGGCACATCCAAAGCGACGATGATCCTCTCGGCGGCTTCAGTTGGGTGAGCGAGGGAGGCCATGCAGAGTCTCTTTCAGTGATCCATCTCTGAGCGCAGGCGTTGAAGCTTGGCCATCATCGCATCACAGACATCGTCTTCCAGTACGTCCATAGCCTGGAACTGGGCATAGTCGAAAAATGCGCGCAGGGCATCGAGCGCCAGTCCTCGCGGATCATCGGGTTGCCGGGCGCGGGCGTTGCGGTAGAGCGTGTCCATGTCGAGCTTACCCGCGCTGTCGAAGCCGACATTGCGAAAGACTTCCGCGTGGCTGGGCGCCGGGTTGCCCAGGTAGGCATCCAGGCGCTTGACGTAGTCGGGAGTCTCCGCCGCCAGGGTCTGGTGGATGGTGCGCAGCAGGCGCCTGTAGACCTCCAGCACCCCGGGCAGATCGCCCATCTCGCGCTCTTCCTCGTCGCCCCGTTCGCGGACCTCGATCACGCCCACCCGCCTCAGGCGGGCCAGCGCCTTGAGCGTCTCTATCTCGCCAAGGTGGCTTTTTTCGATTATTTGGGAGACGCTGCTCTGGCCGTCGACCTGCATAAGCAGCACGCGCTCGACGTCTTCCAGATCGGCTTCCACACTGACAGGACGCCTGACCAACACGCTTTCCCGCGCGGGGAAGAGTTCTTCTAGCCGGGTAAACTCCTCGACCCGGCGAACCCCTTCCATGATCACCTCGCGGGTGGACATCTCCAGGCGCACTTTTCCGCGCAGCTTGACCTTGCCGTCGACGAAGATGAACTCGCCCTTCTCAAAATGAAAAGTACTGTAGACGATCTCGAGCACCTGCTCCTTGATACCCTCGTAGAGCTGGCGCGGGGTAATGAAACCGCGCTCGGTCAGGACTGCCCCGAGTTTCTTTTGGGGTGTGACCAGGTCGTGAACCTCGGAAAGTTGCTCGAGCTTGAGATGACCGCGGCGCCAGAGAACCTCGCCCAGCCGGTCGTCCTCGACGTTCGAGGTGGCATAGACGATCTGCCCCGAGGAGAAGTAGATCACCTTGCGCGCGTGCGGGACATGCAGCGTCAACGAACCACTGCGGCGCATGGAGGCGACTAAAGCGACGATCTCTCCCACGCTGAACAGGCGCATGTCTCCGTACAAGACGGGCCGCGAGCGCTGGCCGGGTTGGGCGCTTGCGCAAATCAGCAGATCCTTGTGCAGTTCGAGCAGGCGCATGCCATCCGGGGAACGCCCCTGCAGGGCGCCAAGCATCTTGGCCGGAATGACCAGGTCTCCCTGCGCCGTGGTCTTCAATTCACTCGCCATGCTCGATCTCCTTGCCCAGTTCCGCAAGACGGACCATGAGCGCATCCTCAAGCTTCTTGTTGGGATGCTTGCCGACCACCCGGCCGCGCTCGAACAGCAATCCCGTCCCGCGCGGCCCGAAGGCCAGTCCCAGATCGGCGGCGCGCGCCTCGCCGGGCCCGTTGACCTCGCATCCCATGATCGCCACCGTCAGGTCAAGATCCATCTGCTCGATCAAATTGGAGACCCTCTCGGCAAGGGTCGCGACATCGCCGCCGGCCCGCCCGCAGGTGGGGCAGGACACCACTGTTCCACCCCGGCGCAGCCCGAGCGCCCGCAACAGGTGTCGCGCAGCGCGCACCTCCACCACGGGTTCCGCGCTGAGCGAGATGCGCACGGTATCGCCGATGCCCTCGGCCAGCAACAGTGAAAGCGCGGCCGCCGAACGCACCGCTCCGCTAAGCGGCGGGCCGGCCTCGGTCACCCCCAGGTGCAGCGGAAAATCCTTACGTTCGGTAAAGCGGCGATTGGCCTCGACCGTGGTATGCAGGTCGAAGGCCTTGAGCGAGACCTTTATGTCTTCGAATCCCATCTCACTCACGGCTGTGGCCGATTCGATCGCTGCGGCAACCATGTTGTCAACCGTCTGGTCGGCAGGCTGTCCGCCGCTTTTGGGCAGCGAGCCTGCGTTCACTCCAACGCGAATAGGAATGCCCGCCTTTCCCGCCGCTTCGACCACGGCCGCGAGTGCTGCCCGGCCGCCGAGGTTGCCGGGGTTGATTCGCAAGGCGTCTGCTCCCCGCCGTGCCGCCATAACCGCCAGGCGGTGATCGAAATGGATGTCGGCCACAACCGGCAAGCCGCTTCGCTCTTTTATCTCGGCGATCGTCTCACAGGCCCGCTCGTCGGGGACGGCGATGCGGGCGATGTCGCAGCCGGCGAGCCCGGCGGCGGTAAGTTGAGCGACGATCGTATCCAGGTCGGCAGGATCGGCCTTGGCCATGGTCTGGATGGAAACCGGCGCGCCGCCGCCCACGGCAACCGTGCCTATGCGAATCTGTCTTGTCTGTCGGCGCACGCCCAACATCATAGCCGTCGGCCCGCGCCCCGGTCAATATGACATTGATCGGATTCCGGGTGTGTGGTTGAATGTTTGCGTCGGGACAATCCCGCCAAGGGAGAGCGGTCATGGCCAAGAAACTATTCGCGACGCTGGCGGTTCCTGCGTTTATAGCCGTCGCCTGCGGCGGCGGGCCGCAAGTGGTGTCGGTCTACCCGGCCGCGGGGGCCGAAGGGATCCCGTTGGACGCCTCGATCGAGGTGGTCTTCGACCGGGCAATCAAGCTTTCGTCGGACATTCCCCCGCTGACGCTCAGTCTCGACGGCCAGCCGGTCGAGGGCGTCGTCTCTGTCGGAGAGGGCGGCGGTCCGTTGATCTTCACTCCGCGCTTCTTCCTGATCGCCGGGCGAACCTACCGCGCGGCTGTTTCAGGAAACCTCAAAGATTACAACGGCCGCTCTTTCGGCGGCGGTCACCGCTGGGGCTTTAGCGCCGTCGAGGGCTGCCAGATGAGCAACTCCTCCCGGGCCAGCATGCAAAGCGGTCCTGACGGCAAGGGCGGCTTCATCATTCCCGGCGGCCGGCGGGTAAGTCCCCTGGGAGCGCAGCTCGATCTGGGTTCGCTGCCTATCAACCAGATTCTCTCACCTGACGGCACCCGCCTGGTGGTCACCAACAACGGTTACGGCCACGGACCGAACAAGGAACAAAGCCTGATGGTGATCGATCCGGCGCTGCCCAAATTGTTGCAGACGGTCAGCCGCCCAAGACCTGAAGCGCTTTTTTACGGCCTGGCCTACAGCTCGGACGGCTCTCGGTTGTACGCCGCGGGAGGCGAGGCCGACGTCGTCGAGGTCTTCGACGTTGCCGCCGACGGAACGCTTACGAAAAACACCCAGTTCGACGTCGATGGCTTTCCGGCCGGCCTGCTGCTGGACGAAGCCCGCGGACTAGTCTACGTCACCGCCCAGAGCTCCGGGCAGGTGGAGGCGCACGATGCAACCACGGGCGATCGCTTGTGGAAAAGCCAGGTCGGTATCCTGCCTTACGACCTCGAGCTCGGTCCGGGAGGCGAACGGCTCTACGTCTCGCTCTGGGGCCGCTCGCAACTGTTCGACCCGGGGCAGGTGGCGGTGCTCGATCCCGGCAACGGCAAAGTGCTTTCCAAGATCGACGTCGGCAAGAACCCCGAAGACCTGCTGCTGGCCCCCGATGGACGCTTGTTCGTGGTCTGCTCGGACGGCGACAGCGTCGCGGTCATCGACACCGGTACCGACGAACTGAGCGACACCTGGTCGCTGCTTTTGCGCCCTGGAGATCCGGTCGGCCTCAGCCCGGTGGCGCTGGCGCTCGACCTGCCCCGCTCGCGGCTCTATGTGGCCTGCGCCTTGAAAAACTCAATCATGGTTCTTTCGACCAAGGATGGATCTATCCTGGGCGACATTCCAACCGCCTGGTATCCGACGGCGGTGACCCTCAGTCGCGACGGACGTTCTCTATATATCGTCAACGGCAAGGGCATCGGTTCCGGCCCGCACCTGGAACCGGTCAAGAACGCGACGCTGATGTACGGGACGCTCTCGCTGCTGCCGGTGCCGACCGACGAGGAACTCGAGTCTCTTTCAGATACGGTCCGGGGCAACAACGACTGGGCACTGGGGTTCTACCCGGACCGCTGCCTGGGCAAGGCCTTTCCCATTCCCCGGGCACTGGGCGAGCCTTCGCCCATCAAGCATGTGATCTTCATCCTGCGCGAGAACAAAACCTATGATCAAGACCTGGGCGATCTCGAGGGCAGCGACGGAGATCCATCGCTTGTCATGTTCGGCGAGGAGATCACGCCCAACCTGCATGCCTTGGCCCGCGAGTTTTGCAACCTGAACAACTTCTACACCGAGATCGAGGTCAGCGTGCAGGGTCACTACTGGGTGGTCGCATCCACGCTGAACGACTACGCCGAAAAGGCCTGGCAGGCGAACTACCGCGACGACGGCCGCCTGCCGGCGCTGGGGCTCAAGCAGCCCGACTACCCGGCGGGGCTCTTCATCTGGCACCGCCTGGACGAGGCCGGGATCGACTTTCGCAACTACGGCGAGCCTTACGGCCTGGCCGCCGAGTACGATCGCTTCAGCGAGCACATCAACATGGACTACATGCTCGACCTGGGGCAAAACCTGTACTCCACCCCGGACGCCCAGCGGGTGGAGTGGTTCATGCAGGAGGTCGATGATGACATCTTCCCGCCCTTCGTCTTCCTCGCGCTGCTCAACGATCACACTTACGGCCGCAAGCCCGATCTTCCCACTCCCGAGTGGATGGTAGCCGAGAACGACTATGCCACCGGCCTGGTGGTCGACCGCATCAGCCACAGCAAGTACTGGCCGGAGACATTGATCATCATCACCGAGGACGACCCCCAGAGCGGGTTAGATCACGTTGACATGCACCGTTCGATAGCCATCATGATCTCGCCCTACACCAAGCGGGGGTACAACTGCCCGGTCCACCACGGCTTCGCCAGCCTGATTCGCACTTACGGCCTGATCCTGGGTATGCCGCCTCTGAACCTGCTGGACGAGACAGCCGCCCCTGTCTACGACTGCTTCACGCCCGAGCCCGATCTGACACCCTACGACGTGCGCGAGATGCGACTGGGCTACCAGGAATCATCCCTCGACGATCCCGGCGCGCTCGAGTCCTTGAAAATGGATTTCTCGGCGCCTGACAGGGCCAAAGGTCTGGGCAAGGTGCTGTGGATGGCGACCCACCCGGGCGAACCGGTTCCCGAAGCGCTGCTGCACCAGGACGACGACGATGATGATTACGAAGCCAAGCGACTTCTGCCGGTGCCTGTCTGGAGAAGGCCCCTTACCCAGTAGCTTCCGCTGGTTGGTTGGGGAGGGTGCCATGGATTTCGGATTTCGTTGCGCGATTCCGCAAACGGCCTCTTGAACGAAGCCGCTCGATGAGGTTGGCAAGTGTTAGCGCCAACATTATTTCGTAAGTGATTTCAGTCGCAGATTTGACCGATGGGTGAAGTAACCCTGATTCTTACGAATCAGTGTCTATAGAACACTCGATTTCAACCAGAAAGGCTGACCCCGTTATAAAGCAGAAACTCGTCCGCCGGGCCGGGTCTGGGTACCAGCACAACTAACAGGCACGCTAGGATTGTCGTTCTCATTTTCATGATTCTCGACTTGTTAATGCATTGTACCATGAGCTGTAACTCAATCGCCGGTCAGGTCGGCTTTGATCATCACGCCCACCGGTGAGGGTGTGTAGTCCGGGTCGAGGGTCTCCAGGAGATTGCAGCAGTAGCCGTTTGTAAATCCGAGGATCGAGTAGCCGATCTGCATATCTTTGAGGTACTGCAAAAAGGGAATGCCGAACTCGTCATAACCCGCGTCCCATTCTCTGCCGGAGTCAGGGCTATTGGGTGGTTCCGGGGCCCAACCGACCTCTGTGACGATTACCGGATAAGTCTCGGACGCGTCGCCGAATTTGTACTGCCAGCTTTCACGCATACAGGCGTGATCATAATTGCAGAAACTTACCTTGCCGGGATAGGGATGCGTCCCGTAGGCGATATTCTCTCGCCTGACGGGTTCGTTTTGAACGTAATGAATGTCATAGCCCCATTCCAACCCGTTGGCGATGATCAGGGCGTTAGGATCTTGGGCACGGATGATGTCGATTGCCTCCTCGAAAAGATCGCGTAGCGGCGGCCATTCGCCTTGATGCGGCTCGTTGAACAACTCGTAAATCACATTCTCGTAGCCGGCGTAGCGCGCCGAGACGAGGGTCCAGAAGTTCATCATCCGGTCATGCGTGTCGGCATTCGTGTCGTAGTACTCGTGGTTGTCGATCATGGCGTACATGTTGTGCTGCGCGCAGAGGGCCACTTCGCGGTCTAAGTACCTTTCCATATAGTCTTGCGGGTCAACCGCGAAGTAGTCGTCGGAGAACGGCGAGACCATCAAGCGCACCGAGTTCATGCCCCAGGCGGCCATTTCGGCAAAGTCGAGGTCTACCTTGTCCTTGCGGTCCCAGTACCATGTGTCGTTGCCTCCCCCGCTGCCCTGGTCTTGATAGTTGGCCCCCTTGAGGATGATTGGTTGGCCGGCTGCATCGACCAACTGGTTGCCGGACACATGCAACCTGCCCGGTCCGCTGACGCAGTAACCGTAGAGGCAGGTGCCCGTGTTGCAGCTTCCGCAATCGCCGCATTTGTTGCGCGACTCGCCGCAAACTATAAACGAGCAATCAGGAGTGCAGGCCGAATCAACTTGGCAAACTGCGTCCCCGTCCCAACCGAAGTTGATCTTGTCGTCGGCATACCAAATCATCGGGTCCGTCTCGCAGCCGGGCAGGTCGAGACTGGTACCGGCCACGGCCACGTTTTCAATGTAGAGGTTCCTGGCAGAATCGGGTGCCGGAGCGTTGTCCAGGGTCAGGGTCACCGAAGAAACCGCTGATGCCAACATGGGGGCCGTGAACGAGTAGGTCGTACTCGAGGATGTTACATAAGTGTTGCCAATGGAGCGGCCGTTGACCTCGACCAGCAAGTGGGCAAAAACACCGGTTATCTCGGTCCCGTATGCCTGCACGGTGACAGTCGTCTCTTCTGTAGTACACGCCGGGCAAGGGCCCCCGCAGTCCACCCATTGTTCGCCCTCGTCCCACAAATTATTTTCGCAGGGTAAAACCGGAGAACTATCCGACTGTTGGTCTCCATCAGAAACGCCTCCATCAAAAGCATCGAGACCGGCATCTTGTCCGGCATCTCGTCCGGCATCTTGTCCGGCATCTTGTCCGGCATCGTAGCCGGCATCGTCTCCGCCGTCAGTACCCTCAACTGAACCTTTTGAGCACCCGCCAACGACGAGTGCTAGAATAAAAAAACCAACCAACAGAATTCGGGACCAAGAGATCACAAGACTCTCCTCAAGCAATAACTCTGTATTATTCTGATATAGCTTATCACAGTAAAACAGCGAGCCTGATATTTTTTACTTTCTTGTCCATGAAGGTGTGAAATATCGCAGTTGTTGTCTTCTTTGCGATACCCGCTATACTCTTTCTGGTAATTTGATTTATTGAAGTTCTGTCCCCCTGTGTCAGGATAGTTGTCGCCTGGATCTGTCGGCAGGAAGTTGGTTTTT
>CAZXHT010000122.1:0-15814 GCA_964640665.1 uncultured Myxococcales bacterium | reverse complement strand
TAACATGCCATCCCTCTCTGCCAACCTGTATCCCCCAATCTCTGGTTCGAGTCCAGTATTTAACAGCAATACAGATGTTCCATCAAATACATATATATTTCTAAGCGTAGCCAAATACACTTTATCTTGGAAGCATTCAAGACCCCAAAAATTATCTTCAAGTCCCCCCACTGAATAATCAAGAAATCCTTTTGGGGTTCCTTTGAAAAATACACCATTATTACCGCAGAAATAGAACTCATCTTGGTTGACACAACGAACACGTTCGAGGTGGGCATTTGTCGGAGAAGAAAGTTCGTTCCACTTCTTCCCGTTGTAGTGAAAAATGCGGCCATGGTATCCAACCACGTAAATATCGTCTTCATCGCTTCCATCAATGCTATTCAGATCCAGAGCTGTTGCAGAGATTTCACGCTCAAGGATACCTTCATCAATATGTACCCAAGCATTTTTCTCATGTAAATATACCTGGCCCTGGTCTCCACAGACATATAATCGTTTACCAATTTGCCTAATTTGCTTTACAGATGCAAATCCTTCACATGTTCCAGCGCCTGGTATCTTGTCTTTCCTGAGTTTTTGTTTCGTAGCGAAATGAACGTCACCCTGTACTGAAAGAGCGCATAAGGCATCTTGTTCTTCAAAATAACACACAGAATTCACGTTCCATTCAAGATCGTGACGTCCCCATTGGCCGCTCTTGTAAAAATACATTCGTGAGAAATCATATTCATCTGTATTCAGGCTATGAAGTTTTGAAGAAAGATAGATATATTCTCTGTTCTTCACGCAACCGTCGTTGAAGTAGACTGTTTCTATCTTTGGGGTAATTGTTGTCATCGCTTAATCCTTGACCATAATATGGATTTAATTGGTGGACTAATTCGCCTCCTTCGGATTGAAAGTAACCCGCACGAGACAAGCTCAAATGCAATTGCCTGGCGCATCGCTGCCGCGAGATCTCGATTGTTGAGATCTCCCCCCTTCTCTTCTTTTCTCTCCTCCTGGATTTCTCTGTAACGCCGCTCGATAAGTCGGCGGAACGAACTTCTCTCGGCCGAACCGATCGCTCTCCTGCTCTCCCAGATCTCCGCGGGGGTGAGCCCGCGCAAGCATTGAGGCAGCGACAACTCGTTGGCTCTGAGCCTTGCAGATTCGACATCATCACATGTCCACTCCCCGGGTAGGCCGTTCCGGGCCGCCTCGTGATGCGCATAGGTCTTCAGGGTGCCGATCCAGGATTCTGCAGAACCATTATACTCCGGATAGTACGGAGGCGACATCAAAAAGATCACCCCCCATTTTTTCAGAATGTCTCGCCGCATACCGGAAGCCACATCAGCGGCCGGGCGTATCGTCTTGCAATTGGCCATAGTAACGGCCCATCCAATAGGCAACCAGGTAGTCCACTCCGGGGTAGGTCAACTGCGGATTTCCGCCGTCGAGAAGCCCCCAGGGGTTTCGCTGCCAGATGAAATCCGAGACCACTCTTTCGGAGACGTCGACCGCCTTGTCCCGCGTGGTTGCCTTGTCGGTGACCCACGCCATGGGCATTCTCCTTTATTTTCGATTCCGGGCAAGCAGTGCGGCGCCGTAGGCGCCCATCAGTTGCGGGTGGTCCGGCAACTCCACCGGGCGGCCTAGTTCCTCCGCCAGGAAATCTTTAACGGCCGGGTTGCGGGCCACTCCGCCCGAGAGCATCAACGGCTGGGTGATACCCGCGCTTCTGGCTAAAGCCGCCACTCTTCTTATCAGCGAACGCACCAGGCCGCGTACGATGTTCTCGATCGGATGGCCGCGGGCTATCTGCGAGACTATCTCGCTCTCGGCAAAGACCGTGCAGGTCGAAGAGATGGAGGTCTCTCCTTTTGAATCGAGTGCGACACGGCCGAGTTGGTCGAGTCCGATCTCCAGCCGCGCGGCGGTGACTTCCAGAAAGCGCCCGGTTCCGGCGGCGCACTTGTCGTTCATCACGAAGTTTGTCACCCGGCCGTCAGATCCAATGACAATCACCTTCGAGTCCTGCCCGCCAATGTCCACCAGCGTGCCGCCGTGGCCGGTCGCCGTGAAGACGCCTCGCGCGTGACAGGTGATCTCGGTCACCCGCCTGCCGGCCGGGACCAAGTTGCGCCCGTAACCAGTGGCCACCATGATACCCTGCTCCAGCTCGCGGCCGGCCTTGGCGGATGCCTCTTGCAACACGCGCCGGGCCTGTTCCTCGAGCCGTGGTTGGCTCGGTTCGAGCATGTGCCACAGTATATTGCCATGCCCGTCAACCGCCACCAGCTTGAAAGTGGTCGAGCCGGCGTCAATTCCCAGCGCACTTACTTCTCCACTGCTCATACGCCCAGCACCTCCATGAATGCTTCCAGCCGGTTTTCGGCTTGCTCGTCAGAGTAGACCCGCGGGTCGTTGTGATCTGCCTCCAGCAATAGCGCGGGCAGGCCCATCTCGCCGGCCAGCTTCTCGCGCTGATCCATCTGACCGACCGAGTAGGGTTTGCAGGAGCGATCCGAGTGCAGGATGATTCCGTCGGCCTGGTACTCTTTTGCCATGTTCTTGATTGTCTCGAGCTTATGACCGGTGCCGCGGTTGAGAATAGGGTGCAGATAGACGCGCGCGGCCGACTCCAGCGGCCGCGAAGAATCCATCATTTCCGCAAGCTCGCCCCAGGCGTTGGTGTAGGTCGAAGCCACCATGGCCACGCCGCGCCCGGCCAACAAGCGCGACAGGCGCTTCATGCGATACCAGATGGGCAAATTATCCCACAGGATGCGTTTCTTCTCGCTCGCTAAAGCGCCCACACCGCGCTCGATGCGCCCCTTGAGTTCGGCAAGCAACGCCCGGTAGTAATCGACGGTGAACTGCTCTCCGCGCATCTCGACGATCGGGGCCATGTGAATGAATTCGTCGAAGGCGGTGATTGGCGAAGGCCGTTGCTTGCCACAAGACATGATCTCGGCCCATAGCATCGAGGCCTCTTTGGATCGGCGCACCACCCTGTCGAGGGAGCTCGGGGCAAGACTGCGACCCGCGACTTTTTCGGCCAGCTCGACCCCGGCATCGAGCTGGCGTTTGACATAGTCGACCTGATGGGGCAGGGCCTCGCGGTATAAAAACGGCGTCTCGACCAGAATCAGCGGCACTTTGAAGTGATGGGCCAGCACCCGATACCAGAGCAGAACGGTCTGGCAGATGTTGCTGCAGCACAGAAGCAGATCGGGCCGCGGCAGACGGCCGACCGGGGTCTTGCCGCCCAGCATGGCTCCGAAGTCGGTACGTGCATAGGAGCAGATGTCGCGCGAGAAGCCGTGGCTCTCGGCCTTGATGCACAGTCCTTCGGCGCTGCGCCTGATGCCGCAGACCGCACCGTGGTTTTCCGGGTAGAGGACGTAGTAGCCAAGGGCGGTAAGGAATTCGACCGGTCCGCCCGAAGTGACCCAGGCCACAGGGCCGCGCCCATTGGCGTAGCGCCCTTTCAGATAATGGCTGGAAATGAGTTCCTTGAGCCGGGGCGAAGTAAAAAGCGGTGGAGCCAATTGTTCTTCTTTCCAGAAACCCGCCCGACGCATGCGCCAAGAAAGACGCATCCGGTCAAACCGCAGGTAGGCTTTTCCCAGCAGGTTGACCTTGAGATGATAGTTGAGCGAGCCGAGGAGATTCATGTCACACTCTCCAGAAAAGCTTCTATCCTGGTGAGGGCTTGGTCGGGCATGCTCCGGTCCAAATCCGATTCGATCACCACCGAGCGAACGCCTTCTTGCTCCAGGCCCTTTTGCAACTGTGGCAGATAGAACTTCTCGGGCTCGCAGAATTTCATTGAATAAAACACGATTCCCCTGGCCTCGTGCCGCCCGACCAGATCCAAAAGATGCGCAAGGCGCACATCCACCGCGCTGCCGAGAGTAGAATCTGGCGGGCCCGAAAGTAGCCCGTCCACGAGACGCGTAAGCGGTTCGTCCCCGCGACCGCGGGGGTAAAGTCTGCGACCAGAGCCGCACAGATCGTCGCCGGCCACTCGGCCGCCTGCCGTAGCGATGGCGTCGAAGATTTCCCAAGGCTCCGGGACGATGCCCGAAAGCACCAAGGGGATGCCCGGGCGCATCTCTTCGATCTCCAAAGCCAGCAGGCCGCGGGCCGCTTTTACAAACTCCTCGGCAGGCAGGTATTCTCGCGAGCGTACGACACGATAAAGCTCACGGTCGCCGACGGGCAAATGCGCTGTCCGGGACAGTAACTCGGCCAGGGCGCCGTCGGCGTCTTCCTCGCCGCTGATCGCCGCGTCGAATTCTTCGGGCGTGGGATTCTTGCCGGTCAGAGAACAGAGCTCGTCGCGAACATGCGAGATCTCGGCCGCCAGAAAACGCCTGGCCGGCTCTCCAGAATCACGCGGCAGGACAAACGGCAACACGGGCATGGAAGGCTTGACAAAGTCCAGAAGGATCGATCCCAATCCTTGCAACGAGTCGCAGGCGTGCGGCACGACGATCATGTCGACCGGATCGAGCCCCCCCTGCAGCAGGAAGGAAAGCCCCGCGCGAACGATCGAGCAGGTATAGGCCTGTAGGTGGGCATCGCCCAGGCCCATGTCAATCCCGGGAGGCCCCCAGACCTCGACCGGCAGGATATCGAAGGAACGCAGCAATGCGCGTGGATAGTGAATCGGAAAAACCGCGGCCAGCTTGCCACCGCGCGCCTTGTACGATTGAATCGCCTGTTTGCGCCCGGGAACCGTGATTTTGCCTATGGACTCGCTCATGGGATCAACCTAGAATATTTGATCGAGGTGGTCAAAGGTTCTCGCGTCATCAGTTGTGCTGGGAGGTACTGCCATGCATTGGACAAGAAGAGAGATACTGGCCCTCGGCGGGCTTGCGTCGATGCCGTTACTTTCCGGATGTGCCGGACCGTCGGCCGCCCGGCGAGGATTTGCATGGCGCGACGATGAACGCCTGCAGCTGGATGTACGCAGGGACGACTTCGAAGTGGTCACCCGCGGCTCTCCCAAGGCGCGTGTGTTGCGTCAATGGTCCCGCCCGGTACCGGACGGTCTCGATCTCGAAGACGTGGCCCGCCGCATGGAAGCCGCCATGAAGCACGAGGGAGGCGTGGGCCTGGCCGGGCCGCAGGCAGGACTGAGCCTGCGTGTGGCCGTGTTGGAGTTGGACTACAAGACCGACCATCCATATATCATCTTCGCGCGCAACCCGCTGATCCTGGAGCGCTCGGACGACTCGCAGGACGGCTACGAGGGCTGCCTGAGCATCCCCGGAGTCGGCGGGCTGGTGCGGCGCAACCGCTGGATCAAGGTTCGTTACGAAACAAACGCAGGAAAGACAATCTCGACCGAGGCCCAGGGCCCCAACGCGGTGCTCTGGCAACACGAGATAGATCACCTGGAAGGCATTCTCTACGTGGACAAGCTGCAGGGCGATCTGTTGCCGATGGAAGAAGTCCGCAGGCTGCGCAAACAGGTCGAGAAGAAGAGCGTTCCCAAGCCACCCGCCCCGGCCAACGTCAGCCTGGCCCCCCCGCCGGAGCACATCGAGGGCTCGCTTTTCCTGCGGGCATGAATCTGCTACTATCCTGACATGAAATCACAGTATCTCGTCTTAGTGGGTTCTTTCGTCTTGTTTGGCGCCTGTAACGGAGGATCGGGTGCCGCGGACGGTGGTGATGGCGGCGACGGCGGCTGGCAACCCGCGCAGGTTCATGTCGATATCGCCTTCAACCAGGAAGTCGGTGAAGTGGTCGGCGAGTTGTCCGACGTGCGGGCAGTGGCGTTGGATCCGGACGGCGTGCCTTTCCTGGCTACGGCATCGGGTGTTGTCAGGCTCGCGGGAGACGATTGGACTCCCGTTGCTACACAAGTCCCGGGCGAGATATCTGATCTGGCATTCGATGCCGCGGGTAAGCTTGGGGTTGCCGGCCCGCAGGGAGTGTCAATCGACAATCAGAGTGTCGGCCTGCCGGCAGGCGCCGTGGCTGGCTTCATAGCTCCGCGGGCCGCGGGCGGGTGGTGGCTTGCCGGCGACAACATGGCCGGCTACTTCGACGGTCAGTTTCATTCCATCTGGGATCAGATCAACCTGCCGGTCGGCGCCGTCTGTGAACTTGCCGACGGTAGTTGGATGGCCGCCACTTCTCAAGGTATCTTCAGCGCCGCTGGCACGATTACAACGGCCGACGGCCTGCCATCCAACGAGGTCCGCGCGCTTGCGCTCGGTTACGACGGTGTGCTCTGGGCCGGAACCGACTCCGGCCTGGCGCGGCGCGATCCGCAAAGCGGCACCTGGACCGCGTTTCTGGGCGCCGACGGACTGCACTACGGGGACGTGCTCGATATCGACTTCGATGCGGCGGGCGACATGGTGGTGTCCACCGGGGTGGGAGGCAGCCTTTACCGGTCAGACGGCACTCGGCGTTATTACTTCGGGCGCAACTGGATCCCGGCCGACCAGGTACTCGGCATGGCCAGGGACGCGGCCGGCACGATCTGGCTTGCAACCGACGGCGGTGCCTCGCGCGTTCAACAGCAGCAAACCACACTGGCCGAGAAGGCGGCCCTGTTCGACGAGATTACCCAGCAGCGTCACGTCCGGCTCGGATACACCTCAACCGAGAACAGCCTGGGAGAGTACGGCGAAACTTCGAGCTTCACAAACCACGATGACGACAACGACGGCCAGTGGACCGCCATGTACCTGGCATCGCAGTGCTTCCGCTACGCCGTAACGGGTGATGACGGGGCCAGGGAAAACGCCCGTGTTGCGGCATACGCCATGATGAAGCTCGAGCAGGTGACGCCGATCAAGGGTTTTTTCGCCCGCTCGATCGTGCCCGGCGACGAGTGCGACGCCAAGCAGCAGGGCCCTGGCGAGTGGCATCTTTCAGACGACGGGCAGTGGTGCTGGAAGGGAGACACATCGTCCGACGAATTCGTCGGACACATGTTCGGGCTTTCACTCTTTTACGATCTCGTCGCCGACGAGCAAGAAAAGCAGGACGCGGCCGACACGCTCGGCGCCATCGTCGGCTACATAATAGACAACGGTTACCAACTGCTCGACATCGACGGCCTGCCGACCACCCACGGGCACTTCGATCCGGACTGGATGGAGAACGACCTCGGGGCACGTTTCGGAGACGCCGGCCTCGACTCGGCCATGATCCTCGGCGGCCTGTCGGCTGCCTATCACATGACCGGGGACGAGAAATTCCGCGACTCGTTCAACTACCTGGCCCTCGATAGAAACTACAAAGACTACGTAGCCTGCATCGAAGAAATCAACACGTCCTTCCACATCAACCACGACAGCGAAGAGATGTCTTTCTTGGCCATGTACACACTCTTGCGCTACGAAGACGATCCCGATCTGCTCGATCTATGGAGAGCAGGCAGCGCCGATCTGGAGTGCGGCGGCCTGCGTTATCTGTGGGAAGTGCAGCGACCCGAGCGCAATCCCGAGTTCAACATGATCTACGCGGCCATGTCCCGGGCCGACGACTACGATCTCGACGATTCGATCGAAACCCTGCAAAAGCTGCCCCGCAGCCTGATCCTCTGGGGCCTCGACCAGTTCAACCGCTGGGACAAGGAGCGCGCGCCCTACGACGACCGCTTCGGAGATCCCCAGAACAAGTTCGTGTTTCCCTACGACGAGCGACAGGTGATGCGCTGGGCGGAAAACCCCTATGCCTACGGGCAGAGAGGCAACGGCCACAGCGAGTCTTCCGGAACCTTCTGGCTGCTACCCTACTGGATGGGCCGCTACTACGACATCATAAAATAACAACTTCCCAAAAGCCACCAAAACGCCAAAAGTGTCAAGTCATGTTGACGGTTCACGGTTAAGTCTGCACTGTTTTCAACCGCCTTGAATAAATAGGTATTTTTGTAACGGCCTGATTTTGATGTCAGGCAAACTTGACACCAATGTGAGCGGCATCACAAAGCCCTGAAGCAGGTATTGCATACATTGTTTTTGAAAATCAACAAGTTGCAGCACCTGGAGGTAGTTTTCCGCGCCACTGGCACGACCCTTGCTTAATTGGCTGGTATTCATGGAAACCTCAAACCAAAACCCGAGGAGGAATGTGATGAAAATGATGAGATGGGCTGGAGTTTGTCTGAGTCTCGTCCTGTTGGTGACGGGCTGTAGCAACTACAGCGGAAGCAATGACTATAATCCGCCAAACCTTAATAAAGATGCCAACGCCCTGGTGGAGTTGCGCGGCAACATCGACTTCGGCGCCGCGCTCACCGACGAACACTTCTCGGTGGACAAGGTGTTGACCGGCTACGTCTTCGATGCAAATCAAGGCGCCCGGGTGACGCTGACGCTCAAGTCAACCAATGGCGAGAAGCCGGTCCTGATCCTGTACGGCCCGGTGTCTGACAAGGGCATCTGGGGCAAATTCATCGCCCTGGACAAGACCGGCCAGGGCAATCTCGACGGCCTGATCAACGATTTCGCCCTGCCCGGTACGGGGCGTTATCTGGTGGCCTTGGGAACCGAGGACGGCAGTGTCGGCGGCACCTTCGATATTTCACTGGGTTGCCGCGGCGCCTGCTCGGAGCCCCACTGCCCCGATCTGATGTGCGATCTCTATTGCGCCAACGGGTTCATGAGCGATCCCGACGGCTGCCCGATCTGCCGCTGCGTCGACGACGAGTGCCAGACCGACGACGACTGCATGATCTACGACTGGACCGACCAGATTCCTCGCTGCGTCGACGGCCGCTGCGTCTTCGAAGATCCCGGTTGTGACGAGAACAATCCCTGTCCCGATGGCTTCGAGTGCGTCTTCGACGCCTGCCCGGTTGGTTGCACAGAAGACGGTTGGTGCCCGCCTTGTGAGGGTCACTGCGTGCCCGTACAGGTGAACGAGTGTAGCTCCGACGACGAGTGCCCCCAGGGCTTCGTGTGTGTGATGCAGTGCGGCGGCCCGGTGTGCGATCCAAATGGCGAGTGCCCGCCTGACTGCGATCCGGTCACCGGCGAGTGCCCGGGACAATGCTTCGGCCAGTGTGTGCCGCAAGCCATCGAGTGCGATGCCGACGACCAGTGCCCCGAGGGCATGGTCTGCGAGATCTCCTGCTGGGATTGCGACAACTCCGATCCCGCCGGCAGCGACTGCTTCCCGGGCTGCGTCGGCCACTGTGTTCCCCAGCCGCCGCCCTATTGCGACGAAAATACTCCCTGCCCCGAGGGTTTCGAATGCGTCATGGAATGCTGGGAAACCCAGGGCTGCGATCCTTCGACCGGCGAGTGTCCTCCCTGCGAGCCGGATCCCAACAACCCCGACGGCGGATGCCTGCCTTTCTGCCAGGGCTACTGCGTGCCGATCGTGCCGCCCGAGTGCGAAGTTGACCAGGACTGCATGACGGCCAGCGGTGATGTCGGCCAATGTATCGACGGCCGCTGCATCTATGACAACGATCCCTGCGCAAATGTCACTTGCGCGCCGGGAGATGAGTGCCACGTCTATTGCGGCAACGGCTGGTGCGAGGCCTTCTGTTACCCGGTCGAGCCCGAATGCCGGGTCGACAGCGACTGCCTGTCGGCAGACGGCACCATCGGCCGCTGCGTCGAGGGCCGCTGCGTCTTCGAGCCGCTTTACTGCCACGCCGACTGGGAGTGCCCGCCCGATTTCGTCTGCCAGATGATGGAGTGCGATCCCGGCTGCGACGAGACCGGCGACCCCAACTGCTGCGTCGGCATCTGTGTGCCCAACCAGCAGCCCGAGTGCTTCACCGACGATGACTGCATGATCGACTGTGACCAGAGCGGCGGCGATTGCTATCCCGGCCAGGGACGCTGCATCGACGGCCGTTGCGTCTTCGATCCCTGCAACTGCCCCGAGATCTGGGATCCGGTCTGCGCCGTTGTCTGCTACAGCGATCCCGACGACTGCCTGCCGGGAGAACCCTGCGGCGGCACATGCGAGGAACGCACCTACTCCAATGCCTGCTTCGCCGAGTGCGAAGGCGCCCGGATAATTCACGCCGGCGAGTGCGGCGGCCAGCCGCAGGAGTGCCGCAACGATGCCGACTGCGGGCCGGGGATGTACTGCGAGTTCTGCATCGGCCCCGACGGAGACATGGGCCCCTGCTTCGACATCGGCGTCTGCATGCCGATGCCGCAAATGGATTGCCAGAGTGACCAGGACTGCCCCGATGGGTTCCGCTGCGAGTTGTTTTTCGACGAGACCTGCGATCCGGACGGCAACTGCCAGGGCACCAGCTGGGGCCAGTGCGTGCCCGCGCAGTCCGAGTGCATCGTCACCGGTTGCAGCGGTGAGATTTGCGCGCCATATCCGATCAGCAGCACCTGTGTCTGGCTGCCCGAATACGAGTGCCTGCGGCTGACCGCCTGTGACCTGCTCCAGGCCTCCAACGGCCAGTCCACCTGCGGCTGGGTCCAGACTCCGGAATATCTGGAATGCCTGGCCAACATCAACAGCACGGGCCAGTGTAACTCAGACGACCAGTGCCCTCCGGGTACCCTGTGCCAGAACTTCTGTGACGAGAACGGCGTGTGTGAGAGCCGCTGCATCGAGTCGGATTGCATCTGCCCCGAGTACGCCGAGCCGGTTTGCGGCGCCGACGGCATCACCTACGACAACCCCTGCTTCGCCAACTGCGCCGGTGTCGACATCATGTTCCCGGGGCCCTGCGAAGATAATCGTCCCTGAGGCTTCCTCCTGGCGCTCGTACAGGGCACGGGCGCCGCTATGAGATGAGCGTCCTCCCCTTCGGGGGAGGGCGCTTTTTTTGAGCTTGAGGCTTTGCCGTAAATGATGTAAGCAAACTGTCCGAGCGGGGGGGCCACCTCAAGGAGGAAATCCATGAAACATTTCCAGAGATTCTTTGTTACATCGCTGGCGATGACCGTATTGACGGTCGGTGTCGCCGGCGGGGAGGAGAAAATGGATCAGCCCGGCAAGGAAAGAAGCGCGGTAAGCCAGGCCTACAAGTGGAAACTCGATGATCTGTATGCCTCCAGGGCCGACTGGGAAAAGGATCTTGGCGGTCTGGATGCGCAGCTCGCAAACATCAAGAAATGCCGAGGCCATATGGGCCGAGGAATCAAGCGCCTGGCCGGCTGCCTCGACAAGATCTTCGAGATGCAAAAGAGCCTTTACCGTCTTTACTCCTACGCCATGCGCAACAACGACCAGGATGCCAGGGTGACCGCGGGTCAGGAGATGAAGAGCAAGATGCAAAAGAAGGCTACAGACGTAAATGCTGTGCTTTCCTTTGTAGAGCCTGAGATATTGAAAATCCCGCCCCGGAGGCTCAAGGCTTTTCTGAAATCGAAGCGGCTTGCAAACTATCGTCAATTCATCGACAACATCACCCGCAGGCGGGCTCACATCCTACCGCCGGGAGAGGAGAAGATCATCGCCCGGGCGGGAGATATGTCCGCGGTGCCCACCAATGTCTACGAGATTTTCTCAACGGTCAACATGCCGCGACCCGAAGTGACCCTCAAGAGCGGCAAGAAAGTCACGCTGACGGCGGCGATGTACACCCGCTACCGGGCCGTGGATGACCGCGACGATCGCCTGACGGTTTTCAAAGCCTTCTGGGAGTCCTACAAGAAGTTCCGCGAGAGCTTCGCCACCCTGCTGGCCGGAGAGGTCAGCCGCGACCACTTCTATGCCGTGGTGCGCAAATACCAAAACGACATGAGTTCCGCGCTCGACAGCAACAACGTACCGACTTCAATTTACACCAACATGATAAAACAAATTCGCGCCGCCCGCCCGCTCTTGTGGCGCTATCTGAAGATCCGCAAGAAGATGCTCAAGATCCAGGATCTGGGCTATCACGATCTGTACGCCTCGATCGTACCCTCGATGAAGATGCAGGTAACCTACGATCAGGCCAAGAAAACCATCCTCGAAGCGCTGGCCCCGCTCGGCAAGGAGTACACCGATACACTATCCGGCGCCTTCGGGCAGCGCTGGGCCGACGTCTATCCCACCAAGGGCAAGCGCTCGGGCGCCTACAGCGACGGCAGCGCCTACGATGTCCATCCCTACGTGTTGCTCAACTACAACGACGACTATGACAGCCTGAGCACCACGGCCCACGAGTTCGGCCACGCCATGCATAGCTATCTTAGCAACAAGAACCAGCCCTTCGCCATGGCCGACTACCCCATCTTCGTGGCCGAGGTGGCCTCGACCACCAACGAGAACCTGCTCAGGCTGGACCTGTACTCGCAGGAGAAAGATCGCGACAAGAAGCTGTTTCTGCTGGGGCAGCACCTGGAGAACTTCCGCACCACGGTTTTCCGCCAGGCCCTGTTCGCCGAGTTCGAGATGACCATCCACGACCTGGCCCAGAATGGCGTCCCGCTGACAGCCGACAAGCTCGACGAGATCTACCTCAAGCTGCTTAGGGAGTACTACGGCGAGAAGGAGGGGATCATGAAGATAGATCCCACCTACGCGGTCGAGTGGGCCTACATCCCGCACTTCTACTACAACTTCTACATGTTCCAGTACACAACAAGCTTCATCGCCGCCACGGCAATAGCCGAGAAAGTCTACGCCGGCGACACCAAGACCCGCGACAACTATTTGAAGATGCTGAAGTCCGGCTGCTCAAAGTACGCCGTGCAGCTTCTAAAGATGGCCGGTGTCGACATGACCAAGCCCACGCCCTACAAGGTAGCCTTCAAGTCCATGGAGCATTCCCTGGGCGAGATAGACAAGCTCATCGCGAAATAGACCCCGGACGCAATGTCCCCGGTTGGTCCTCGGCCTAACATCAGAACCGATCACCCGTCAGCACGTACCATTCCTCCCGCCTGAGCTGATTGTGACCTTCGTTGTTTGGATGCACGCAATCGTCGGTGATCCAGCGCTCGGAGCCCGCGGCGTTCATTCCATGGTCGAAAAAGACGCCGTGATTGTCCACCAGATGGCCGCCCAACTCCACGATGACTTCGTAAAAGCGCTGGTTGAAGAGATTCAGGTTCCCGACCACCTGATCGCGGACCAGCGCCATCTGGGGATCGTTTATCTTTGCACAGAACCCCGAGTCGAACCCCGGGGGGATGGCGCCGGTGCCGGCGGTGGGGTCGTGGATATTGGTTATCAGGAATACCACTGCGTAGCCCTGGCCGGGCTTTTCGTACTTGTCACGCAGCAGGCCCACCATCTCGCGATAGTCGTCTTGTAACCGGGCGGCCGCCGACTCGGTCAGGGTAGTGCTGATCATGGTCCAGATGCTGTCGTTGAAATCGTTGCCGCCGCAGGTCAAGGTGACCAGAACGTCGCCGCTCACGTCGGGCAGCGCTGTGCTCTCGAGGTGTGCCAGCGCATCCGAACTGGTGTCGCCGCTGTGACTTACGTCCTCGAACCGGACGCCTGAATAGATGAACCTGAGGTTATGGGTGGAGTAACTCGAATAATCCGGGTGGTTCTCCAGCATCAGCCTTGCATACCCTTTTCCGCCGGCGCCGTTTTCACCGCTTGCGTCGTAGCCCGCGGCGAGCGAGTCTCCGATGTTGATGTACAGTTTCAAATCGTCAAGCTCGGCAATCGGAAATTCGGCCGGACCGGGATCGGCACCCGCATCGCCCGGCATGTCGCCGGGCCGATCGGCCGGCTGCGGATCTCCGGGGGCGTCTCCCGGGCCGGGATCGGACGGCTCCCGGTCTCCGGTCTCATCGGCCGGACCCGGGTCCGCCGCGTAGTCGCCGGCGTCCACAAACCCCGACCCGTCCCCGTCTTCCAGGATGTCCGCGTCCCGATCTCCTCCGTCTGAAGCCCCCGATTCGCTGCAGCCCGGCAGCAAGAGAGCCCCAAGCACCCCCAGAAGCATAAAAAAAAGAAAACGCCTCATGGCCACCTTCCTCATATCAGCATGATAACTGAAGAGGGCCGAAAACCGCAAACGTATACCGGTCGCATCAATCTTCGATCTTGAAACGCCAGGCGCACCACCATTCGGGCGGGTGGGGATCGGGAGGGCAGCCGATGCACTCGGTGCTAATCCTCGAGTCTATGGCATTTGCGAAGAATGGATACTCTACCAGGCCGGCTGACTTGCAGGGGTAATCGTCGAGACCCTTGCGCTTTCTGGCCAGTTGCACCCGGCACTCGTTCATCTCCATCCTCAGGCAGCCGTCTTCCTCGAAGCGCATCGACTGGCGGTTTATCCAGGCATACAATCTGAACTGCAGCGCCCGGGCCAATCCCATAAGACCGGGCTTTTCGGAAAGGCCGAGCAACTGTTTGATGCGGTAGGCCTCGTAGGGGGAAAAGTGCGCCCAGCAGCCGTCGTTGCACAACTTGGCGCTGGTCATGTCCCGTTCCCGCTCCACCGCCTGGAACCACACTCCGTCGCCCACCAGCCAGTTGACAGACACCGCCCGGGCAAACTCGACAAGCTTTTCGCGTTTCATTTCGGAAAGTGCCTTAGGCATTCCGTCTTTGGTTTCGAATCCCAGAACCTTGCCCAGCCGCTCGATGATGATCTTGATGCCGCGCTCCGCTGCCTGACCCTCGAGTCGGTTGGCCGCCTCGGCCCCCAGTTGATGGGCGACCTCGGTGTACCACATACCGTAGTGAACCATAGCCCGCCGGATGGCATCCAGCACCCAGACACCCAGTTCCTCTTGCGACAGGTCTTCGACTTTTATCTGCTCCACGCGCGATTCCACCCGTCCGTCTTCAGAGTTCGTCATCTTCCCGGCTCCTTGGATTGATATTGGATTGATAGATGTAGAGTGTATTAGATCTTCATCGTCTTCCACTTGCCGCCCCGGAAACGGCCGTAGAGTAGCAGGCCCAAGAAGCAGATGTATATGGTCGCCCCGGTCCAGGCGCCGTAGACACCGTAGCCCAGCAACTTGCCCAGGATGAAGACGCTGGGCACGAAGAAGAACCAGGACATCAGCAGCGAGACCAGCATCGGCCAGCGCGTGTCGCCCGCGCCGCGCACCGCGCCGGACGATACCGTGCCCAGGGCATCCATGGTCTGAAAGACGGCGGCGAAGAGGAACAGGTTGGCCGCCAGCTTGACGACGGCCGGATCGCGGTTGAACAGGCGCGCCAGTTGGAAGCGCAAGACGACGAAGACGAGTCCCATCGAACACATGATGATCAAGGCTATCTTGATGGCAGTCCGCGCGCTGCGAGCCGCAGACTCGGCGTCCCCGGCGCCGAGATACTGCCCCACCAGGGTGGTGGCCGCCACCCCCATGGCCACCCCGGGCAGAAACGACAGGTGCACCATCTGGCGCACGATCTGGTGGCCGGCTAGCGGCACGTCTCCCAGGGTCGAGACGAACATGGTAAAAACGGTGAAGCCGCCCATCTCCAGCACCCACCAGACGCCCATCGGCAGACCGACTTTGAGATAGCGGCGCATAAGGCCGGCGCGCGGCAACCTGAAGCGCCGGGTGGCGTAGCGCTCGTGCATGCGCCGCCCGAAGAAAATCCACAGGTAGATGCCCGCCGCCACCAACTGGCTCAAGACGGTGCCCAGCGCCGCGCCGCGCACTCCCATGGCCGGCAGGCCCAGGCGGCCGAACACCAGCAGGTAGGTCAGGCCGACGTTAATGACGTTGACAAACAACGTTACCTTCATCGGCGTGCGCGTGTCGCCGATACCGCGCAGGAAGCTGACCACACAGAAGTTGGTAAAGACGAAGGCGGCCCCCACCAGGCGTATGTCCATGTACTGTGTGGCAAAGCCGGATACCGCGGACGACGAGCCGATGGCCCCGACTATAGCGGCGATGTTGGGAACCAGGGCGCCGAGAACCACGGCCGTAGACAGCAGGGCGAT
>CAZXHT010000121.1:0-16249 GCA_964640665.1 uncultured Myxococcales bacterium | reverse complement strand
AGGTTCGTGATCTTCGTCGGTTCTTCAGTGTCGATGGGCACTCAAGAGCTTTTGACGGTGGGCTCTTGAGCCTACCGGAGGAAGCACATCTCGCATAACGTGGTATGTCTTTGAGCCCGTGCGCGCGCCCCGAAGGGGCGCAGGAACACCCTATCGGGGTGAATCTGTCGGAAGACCCAAAAAGGAAAAGTAACGCAGCCGCACGACTGAATATCTCGGATGCCAATATGGAAATTTGCGTCGGCTTGGCTCCATGGCGCTTCACTCTGTCTGAATTGCAGGTGAGTGTACTCACTAGCCCTGGTGCTGTGCATGTATTCGGAGTAGAATGGGATGCGATAAGGGGGTTTGGTATTGATGTTCCAAGTACAGGGCAAGACATGGTTTCTGATATTTGCTTCACTTGCCGCAATTCATCTGGCTTGCGAAAACCACAAGGGAGGCGGGGGAGAGGAACTGGCTCCCGAAGATTTTAGTGATGCAATGACAGAGGCCTACTGTGACCATATCGAGAAGTGTGAGCTGGATTGGTTCTGGAAGAACGAGCATGACATGGCTTGTGAGGATGTTGTCTGGCATCTCACCGACTTTTTCGAGATTTGGATCGAATCTGTGCAGGCAGGCCGATTGAAATACGATGGAGAATCTGCTCATGAATGCCTGAGCAGTTTCCTTTCGTCGGAATGCTATTTCAGTGAGGAGACATATCAGTTCTTGATGTGTGAACGGGCCTTCACGGGCAAAGTAGACGAGGGTGGTACTTGCTACCTTAATGTTGAGTGTGCTGAGGGCCTCTTCTGCGTCGGGTGCCCGGGGATTTGCCAGCCTTTCAGGGAGATCGGGGAACCTTGCAACTCGCAAATGGAGTGCAACCAGGCAGTTGCTGACTGCTTGGAAAATGAGATCAATGTTCGTGTCTGCACCGAGTTGGGCGATGAGGGTGACATCTGCGATTTCAGTTGGGACTGCAAGGATGGCCTGAAATGCGATCGCGTCAATGAACCCCGTATTTGTACCCCGCCCGCAGCGGAGGGTGATACCTGCACCTCTGAAGAAAATTGCCGGGAATACCTCTTGTGCGTGAATCAATCTTGTTCCGGACCGGCAGGCCAAGGAGAACCGTGTATGATAGATCGCCTGGAGCCCGAGATCAGATGGAATTCTTGCGCGCCGGGTTTTTACTGTGACGCGGATTGGCGCAATGGTGAGGAGCTAGGCACCTGCCTTTCGAAGAAGGATTCGGGAATCGAGTGCCAGTCCTTTTACGAGTGCCGGACGGGCCTGCTCTGCATTGATCTGTGGCGCGATCCGGAAACCAACCAGCTCATCCCCGGGCAGTGCGGTACGCCTATCCAGGCACAAGATTCATGCCTGCCCGGGACCGCTGAACCGGAGTGTGACTATGCCCTTTATTGCGACGGGCAAACCGGGACATGCAAACTTCGTCCGGTCCTGGACGAGCCGTGCTCAGATGAAGCCAGATGCCTGGGATGCAACCTTTACTGCGACCGTTGGCAGTCAGATGCATGCAAGCCGAAGAAGGACGGCGGCGAAAGCTGTATCAGCGATGATGATTGCTTGAGCGGTGACTGCAGCAATGGTATATGCTATTTACACTACTCTTGCCGCCCATGACCTGGACCGACCAAGCCGAGGAGGAATCGCTTGTCGTAGTGAGCGAAGAATAAGTTCAGAGCAGCCCGGCCGCCGACCACCACAGCCAGAACCAGCCTCCCGCCAAAACCAGTCCCAGGACGGCGCCGGCCAAAAGCGCCGCCTTGCGCGCCTGGCGGCGCTGAAGAGCAGACGCCCCGCGTAGGCCCAAAAGCAGCATTCCAATCACCACAAGCCAGGCGATGGCGGATAACAGGCCGACCATCCACAAGCCGAACATGATCACCCGGCGCCGGTGTCGTTCGACCGTCTTCTTCTCGCTCGCCTGCCCGTCGATCAGGCGCGGCAGCGGTCCGTCGGGAGGCGCGACCCTGGACAGCAGGGCTCGCAAGAATGCCCTACCGACCGGCCGGTTGGCCGGCATGCCCACTTCGTCCCAGAAGCCCGGCCCGGCCGGAAGATCCATAAGCCGGCGAAGCGCCTGCCCGGGTTCCGGCCTGCCGTCCTTACCCACCATGACGGCCGCATCGCGAACCGCCGGCCCGTCCCCGAAGGGATCCAGGCGCGCACGGATCGCAAGCGGCCCGTCGATACCGGCCGGTACCGCAAGCCTTGCCCGCGCCCGACCGTCGTGCGCCGTCGTTCGTGTCGAGTAGCAAAGGCCGCCCCTCCACCAGGCATCGAGGTAAATGGGGGCCGAGGCGGAGATCGTCCGCATCTCGACCGTCAACTCTTCGCCCGCCGCGGCCAACGGACCGGATAGGGCCATGTCGATCTGCGCCGGGGTGCGCTCGATCGTCACTCCACCCGCGAGACTTCCCGCGTCGCTCTGGAAAGACAGCCTGAGCCGATCCGGGCGCTCGGCGAGCGTGACCTCGACGAAGCCCTGGGCATCGGTTTGACGTCCTTGGGCCTCATCCAGCCCGAACAGCCCCCGCAGCGGTCGGCCCGTCCGGTCGATGATCCTGACCAGCATGCTGGACGGGAGACTGTTCGAAAACCGGCCGCCCGCGGGAAACAGTACGATCCGGTAGGGCTCACCCGCGGCGGGTGCTGCTTCCTGTTCGCCGTGCGCACGCGCAGGGCCGCTCCGCAACAGGACCGGGGCCTTAGGCAACCCAACCGAGGGCGGCACCAACCGCAGCCTGGAGGTGGCCCGGGAATCGAGCGTCACATCCGCCGAAAGCTCGGCATCTCCACGGTCGGTCTCGAGCTTGAGTGTCAATTTGGCCCCGCCGGGCGGCCACCCGGGCAGCCTGACGTTGAGATCGACAAGCGACCCGCCCGGAATGGCGTAGGCCAGCATCTTGTGCAGACCCGACCTTCGGGAGAGGCTCATCTCGATCCGCTCGACGATCAGCGGGCGCCCTTGCAGGAAATCCCAGGCGATAAGGCGAAAGGCGGCCGGACCACCGGCTGTGAGCGTTTTTTCCCCGAGCAGGGTTATCGCCTTGCGCGGCCTGAGCCTGCGACCATGTAAAACGATCGCGTAACCCGCAAACAGCAGCAAGCCCAGCCCTAAAAGAGCCATGAGCTTGTTTCCGCGACCGCGTGTAGAAGTTGTCTCAGTCATGCCCAACGCCCGGCACGTTCCCCCCGGCCGGAAGCATGTAGCTGAAGCCGAAAAACACGCCCACCCCACCGGAGTTGTATTGCTGACCGCCGAACTGCACTATGGCCCGGTTGTAGCGTCCCTCGACCAGCAACGCCCAGCGAGGGTCGACCTGCCAACTGAAGCCCAGCATGCCGCCCAGGCTGACCGAGGTGCCCTCGATATAATCATGCACCGATCCGTAAGTTGTATCGAGCAGATCGTCCCCCCACATAGCGGTGAACCAGACTCCCGTCGTGGCACCCAGGTACATTCCCATGCTTTCACTCAGGCGCGGGGTGAACAGGAATGCCAGCGAGAGGTGGGAGGCCATCAGGCCGGCGCCCCGGAAGCTCTCGCGATCGGGGTTGCTGATCTTGGTAAGGCCAAGTCCCAGGTCGATCCGGGTGGTGAACCATGAATCGACGCGATATCCGGCGCGAAACTCCAGCATTGGAAACAAGGCCAACGAGTCGTGTTTTCCGGTGAAGTGCTGCCCGATGACGGCGCTAATGAAAGCATTGTACCCGGTGTTCATCTCGGCGGCACGGGCACTTGTCACAAACATGCATGACAAGGTGATTAGCCAAACCAAGAGGGTCTTCATTCCCTGCGTACCTTTGTTTATACGTTAAGTTTCTCTGCCGCTTCGCCAGCCTTGTCGCCGCCGAACACACGCTCTATCATAACCAGGAACTTGAGTTTCAGTATCTCGGGGCGACCAATGGCCTGTCCCATCTCCTTCTGAAACCTATTCACGAGTATATCGTAGTCGAGACCGACTTTTTTTCACACTCATTCCGACGTGCTTTTCAAAAAAGGATCTGAATGATTCCAAGGGCATGTTCATAATATAGTTCCAGCTACCGGCAATTTCCGGGGTGTTAATCTTAGCAAGCCTTTCGTTGAATTCGCCTGACCGTGTCTGAAAGAAATTACGCTGTTTACGTTCGCGCCCATCATGCAACGAAGAAGCCATGGTCTTCAGGTCATCCCTGCCGGAGAGTTTGCCGGTAATCTGCAAAAAGAAGCCGAGTGTCCGCAATTCACGAAGTTCCCTCGACCTGCCAAGCAAATCATTCCAGTCGAGTTCATCATAAAGCCTGTAAACCAAAACAGGCAGAGCTTTTGCCAGGCTCGGATCGCGGTGCGCCAAAACGAGCGCGCGAGCCAACGCCTCTTCCGGTTTCATTTTATCTCGCGCTGACAGCGATTTACCCGAGAGTGGCAGACCGAGCCACTTGAGATTTTTCATCACTCGATCATTCTCCTCCCGATCGTCTAGCCCTGGCATCGGAGCCTGCGCGCTTGTTGTCAGCAATTTGGACAGTAGTTCTCCCATAGGATGATCCCTGTTGGCTCGGTATATGACCTTCTTGCCCATACGCACGGAAGCTGCAAGTCCGGCGGCCTGCATTTCCTCAAGCTCTCGATGCGCAGCCGAGAATGACAGCCCTGCCCGGCGTGCCAAATCGCTAACGCAGCCAGAGAGATCGTCCCGCCACAACAGAAGTAGCAGACTGCGACGCGCGTTCGATTTGACCAGATACTCAAGCATTTTTCATCTCTTAGCGGCCCAACTCCCGCTACAGGACAATGTATCGGATTTTGTGATAAATGTCAAACCAGTTTCCGCAGCGGATCGACAGCTGCAACTTCGGGCACAGCCGTTCGGGTTGCAGTTGCCATTCAACCAGCTTCCGGGGATACTGTCCATGGTACCATTGCGAAGCGCGGAAAACCGCGGAGGCCTGTATGTCCATTCTGGATTTTCTGGGACTTGGAAAAAACGACAAGCCTGAAGACGGTGGGGCCGAGCCGGATACCGTCCGCGAGATCGTATCGAAACTCGACAGACTCGAGCCGCAACGGGCGCGCTATATCGCCTCGTTCGCCTACCTGCTGTCGCGCGTGGCCAATGCCGATCTGGACATCAGCCCCGAGGAGACCGGGACGATGGAACGTATCGTCTCGGAGCTGGGCGGCCTCGACCGGGATCTGGCCATCCTGGTTGTACAGATGGCCAAGACCCACGCCCGGCTCTTCGGCGGAACCGAGAACTTCTTGGTTACCCGCGAGTTCGATGGGCTGGCGACCCCAGAGCAGAAACTGGCTCTCTTGCGCTGCCTGTTCGCCGTCTCGGCCGCCGACGAGTCGATTTCTCAGGTTGAAGACAACGAGATCCGCCAGATCGCATCCGAGCTGAAAGTCGATAAACGCGACTACGCCGGGCTCAAGGCCGAGTTCAAGGACTACCTGGCGGTGCTCAAGACACGCTAACATATATCTGGAAATTTTCCCCCCGGCTGCGTTATGCTTTTCGTCGCCCCGGGGAGGAGGGCCTAGCGTGGCGCAGCTTTACATCGAGCCAGAACATGTGTTGGCCGGCCTTGCACACGCTGACCGCGTGAGCCTGTCTACCCTGATTGCCCTCTATGAAGAAACCTATCTGCAGAAACTCGTAGTTGACATGCTCAAGGACGCCGGCTCTTGGGTGGCCAAGAAGATCAAGGACAAGCTCGTATCGGAATCCGGCGAAGACAGCGACCTGAAGAAGGAAGAGCGCAAGAAGGCCTTCGAACGCAGGCTGGCCGAAAAGAGCCAATCATTGCAGGACGAACAGGTCGCCACCGAGTCGCTGCGCCTGCGGCTCTGGATGCACCTCAGGAACGGGCTGGGGTTGCCGGCCGACCTGGCTTTCTTCCGGGTGGAGAGCCACGAGTTGATCGACGATATTTCCAGTCGCACGCAGGAGATCTTCGCCAAGCAACTTGACGACGAGGACGCCCGCAAGCTGAAGTTCTTCTCAAAGGAGTACTGGAAGGACTACGCCAAGGTGCGTCTCAACCCGTTCACTCACAAGACCGTCAACGATCCCACCTTCTCCGATGTGATCAAGCTGAACACGCTGAGCATCATCGCCGCGGCGGCCGAGCGCGGCACGCTGCCGAACGAACTGCAGGCCGAGTTGACGCGCAAGGTCGGCGAACTGGTCGACGGCCTGGACGAGGGCAGCCGCAGGCAACTCCTGTCCCAGTTCGAGACCGAAGAGGTCACCGAGTCGTCCGCAATGAAGATCCTGCTCGGCGCCCGGGGTCTGTTCAGTCTCGGCCTAGGCAAGGAGCTGGCCGGGCTGGCCGCCTACGTCCTGGTGGCCAACTCCTCGGCGCTGGTGCCGCTTCTGGGCGGCAGCGCATTGATCGGCACAACCACCGTGCTGGCCAACCCGCTCTTCGTGGTTCCGGTGATGCTGCTGGGTAGCGTCTTCATGGCCCGTAACATGAAAAAGCGCGTCCGCGAGGCATTCGGGATAGCGGTCTGCACCGTGCTGGTCTTGAGGGCCATCTCGGCACAGCGCATCGGCACCGAGCCGATCCTGAAGGTCTTCAGGAATCTGCCGGCGCATCTGCCTAAAGACATCCTGCGCACCTGTAACGATATTATCCGCAGCAAGCAGGCCGAACAGCAGGCGCCCGCCGAGCCTTCGGGCAAGGGCACGCTGAAGAAGGCCGCAAGGTTATTGGGCCGCTGGGCAAAAGATGGTTTCGTGTCCGACGACTACCCCGACGCCCTTGAATACCTGGAACGCTACAATGCCATCAAGGCCTCGGGCGAGAGCCGCCTGATGGAAAAGGCCGAGGCCAAGGTCGAGGCCACCTTCAGGGCCAAGCGTCTGGATTCGAGGCTGCGCGAGATAGACAGCATGCTTGATCAGCTGGCGACCGGCGAAGAGCGGCCGGGCCGTCCTCCCGCCGAAGTCGACTCACCCACCGACACGCCGGACACCGTCCGCGACACTGTCTCGCTGGACGAAGACGCCTTCGCCGGCGAGGACACCCAGCCCGACTCGCCGGCTGAGGCAATTTCAGAGCCCGAGCCGGGCAAGTCGGATCCCGATCAGTCTCTGGCCGATGACGAGCTGTCGGAATCGCCCACCCGAGATCTCAAGGCCGTGCCGCGCGCCGCGGCCGTGGCGGAGGCCGCCGCCCGCGACATCGATCACAAGAGAACGGTCATGGCCGCACCGTCGCCGGAATTGCTCTCGCTGGACGACGACGGCTCAGACGAGATCTCGGCAAGCCACCGGGTGACGATCCAGGGCAAGCCGCTCATCGATCCGGGCGATCCCGAAGACGAGTGACCGTCAGGCGAGGGATGGTCATAAGTCATGAGGGACGTTGGTACGTTAAGAACATTAATCCAATAGGTCCCGTCCATATTTTCTCGGCAGCGACTAGCTCCCTGGTTGCCTGGCAGAACGTCAGCTGCTTAACGACACGTTCACACGTCTATCTGGCTCTCATCCTGCCCGGTGTCTCTGCCATCCGAGCGGCGGAGCATGACAACATTCGATCTACGTGGAGGGGGATCAACCGTCCCAGGGATCTCCGACTCCCTAACATTGGCCGGGATCATGTTGCTATAGATCTCCCCTCGTCTCCGAGCCGCCGATGCCTGGACCGCTACCAACCGATCGTCGGATCGTTCGTGGCTAGGAGACTCTAACCTTGTCTGCGGCAACCTCCTCGCTGCATCACCTCCTGGTAGTGGTCGTTGTACTTCTTGCCCGACTTCCACACGCCCAACATCGTCGCGGCCAGCGCACGACTGACTGCGTTCCTCGCGGCCTTGTCGGCGACACCGGATTGGCGCATCCGATCGTACTTTCGCCGGAAGGCGTTGTCACCCCGCAGTACGCTGATCGCCGCCGACTTGAAGACGGCCTTGATCTGCACCTTCCCAAACGCCCGCTTGTTCCCGTATAGCCTCCCGTCGCTGATTTGTTTGTGCCGCACCAGCAACAAAGCAACGGGCGCGCCTCGTAGATCCTAGCAATCAGCATGGCCCACAGATGGGAGGCACGCATGGTTCGGGCCTTGCGCTTACGGGTTTCCGCCTCCTCCGACTGCGCCGGAGCCCTGCACCGTTCCCTCGCCGGAGTTGACTCAGGAGTACGAGCCAGGGTAGGATTCCAGAGGGTAGAGGGGAGAGGGGAAGTCATTGACGTGGCCTGCTCTGGAGAAAAAGGCCGTTTGTTTTTCCTACTCGTGACAGCGGCCGTGCTCGTCGTCTTCGCTGCAGATATGCCGACAGCCCTGGGAGCCAATGACGCTGCGTATGTTTCCCAGAATGTCCCTGGATTTGTGGCTGCTGGTCAGTCCTACGCAGTGGCAGTGACGTTTGAGAACGTGGGGACATCGATTTGGAGCCACATTGCACAGCCGTCCGCCGTGGCCTGCAACCTGGGCTCTCAAAATCCTCAGGACAACACGACGTGGGGTGTGGCGCGTGTGCCGCTGACAGTCGGTAATGATACGGCACCGGGGGAGACTGAGACCTTTGTCTTTACTATCACGGCTCCTGCCGTACCCGGCCGATATGGTTTCCAGTGGCAAATGGTAGAGGACAACGTTGGATCGTTCGGCGAGCTCTCGCCAAATATCGATCTCCTCGTATCTGACACTAGATTGACGTGTGTTGTGCAGGAGCAAAGGCCCCTTCCTTCACCTTTCGTCTGGTCAACCGCAGTCGCGCTCGGGGACCTAACTCCTCATGCAGGCAACGAGCTGGTGCGAGGGGGCGCCACCGATTACTACCAGACACCGATCTTTGGGAAGCTTTTTGCCTATTCTGCCGTAGGACAGGTTGTTTGGGAATACGCCCCTCCGGGCTCTGAGTTTGTCATGGGAGTTGATATTGGCGACACAGACGATGATGGCGACAATGAGGTGGCGGTTGGATATCGCTACCGCGCCGACTTGATAACAGAGGCGAGAGGCGAACTGCTCGACCACAACGGCGGGTTTCTCTGGAGCCACACGTTCACGGGGACGGGTAGAGTGTATGTCCGGACGGCTCAAATCGGCGATCTGGTTGGCGGTCCCGGCGGTGAGGTCCTTTTCGGAACATCGCAGGGTCAGCTTGCCCTGCTCGACTCCGTGGGCGGGGTGATTTGGGAGAAGACGATTTGCCCATGCAACTTTCAGAACGGCCGGATTGCTGATCTGGACGGTGATGGGCAGAAGGAGATCATCCTTGCCGGTGGTTGGGGTACTCACAACAACCTTCGTGTGTTGGATGAGCAAGGGGATCCGAAGTGGTCAACCATGGTGGGCCTCGATGCAATGGGGGTGGCAGTCGGCGATTTGATCCCAGCGCGCCCTGGACTCGAGATTGGCGTTGCTTCAGCCGTGCGTGAGGGGGCGGCAGACCTTTCTGACTATGCGAACAGAGCGTCATTGGTGGGCAAGGACGGCGATATCATTCGGCAGCTCGATTTCGGCAAAGCCAGCAAAACGAAAGCCTGGTCAGCTGTCACGGGCGACGTCGATGGAGACGGAACCATCGAGCTCCTGATCGGCTATGGCAATCATGATGTGGAGCCTCCGTCTCCAGCATTACCTCCCTCGTGGTGGGGCGGGGTCGCAGTGATTGACGGAGATGGCAATATCGCCGGTGAGTTGCAGTTACCAGGCTCCGTGAAAGCGATCGATTTTGGTGACGCGAACAACGACGGCAATGATGACATTGTCGCTAGCTGCGACGATGGAAGTACATACATTGCGAGATGTTGCACACCGGATTGTACGGGCAGAGAGTGTGGCACTGATGGATGTTTCGGCGTTTGTGGTAATTGTCCTGACAACGCTACGTGTGAGCAGGGGCAGTGCGCCTGTACCTTTGTCTCCTGTGGAGGGGAGTGCTGCTCGGACGGGCAGATCTGTTACAACAGCGCGTGTTGCACACCGACGTGTGCCGGACGAGTATGTGGCAGCGATGGGTGTGGGGGGATCTGCGGCAGCTGTGACAACCCACCGTCAGATTCGTGCGTCGATAGCTCCACCTATAGAAGCTACGACCCGATTGGCATCTGTAACAGTGGGCAATGCCAGTATTCCTGGAATGACACCAATTGCTCTGGTGGATGTAGTGACGATACCTGCCTGGGTTGCGTACCGACAACGTGCGCACAAGAGGGAAAAGACTGTGGAGTGATCTCCGATTACTGCGGGGGAACGCTCTCTTGCGGGACCTGTATCCCACCAGATACGTGTGGGGGAAGTGGTGCATCCAATGTGTGTGGCTGCACACCGCATACCTGTGCATTGCTGGGATACGAGTGTGGAACATGGGATGACGGATGCGGCCAGCAGCTCGAGTGTGCTACATGCCCTTCTGGCGAGCATTGTGACACAGATGGGCAATGTGCGGCGGGATGCGTTCCAGACTGCTCTGAAGTCGAATGTGGGGATGATGGTTGTGGTGCAACGTGTGGGGAGTGCTCAGACGGCGAGGTTTGCACTAGCGAGGGGGCGTGCGAAGCACTTCCCCCTGTTGACGGAACGGGATGTACTTGCAGGTCAGCAAGCTCGTCCTCCCATTTAGTTTGGGCCTTATTACTGTCCTTGTTGGGGCTGTGCCGTCTTCATGCTCGGTCCGCCTCGACCACGACATCGAAAGGACCCTGACGCGACTCGAGAAGAGTCCGCTCTTCGTCTGTCTACTCTCCTGACAGCCGGCCCGCTACCGTCCCTCGGGCGCTGTTGAAAATCGTCCCGGTTCGGTAGAATAAGGAGTGCGCGGCCGAGGCTGCGCGGATAGACTAGACCGAAGTTCCCTATAAAAACGAGTGCAAAACACCTTTGATTCTATCATGTTCGTGCATCATCGTACTGCGCCTTTCTGTCTACAGTGATATCTGCTTTATCAGATTATATGCCCGCTGCTGTGAGGGGCTCGGCGTTGTGTCGACGCAGAAGCTGCTCTCTATTTCATCTGCTTCTTTTCGCCGGCACGTATTCCTTACAATGGTGCTCAGATCCTTCAGGAGCGTCCTGAAGCTATGTACGGGACTCCCGTCGGCCAACTTTTTGGTGTGGACTTTCTTCAACGCTCCGGGGGATCGCCTTGCCGGCGCAACCGGATCTCTTTTTTCTTTCGCCTCGAGATCCTCGTCGCTGAACAACAATGGCCGCCAGGCCTCCATCATGTGCCACTTCACGTAGTACGTCAGCATGCAAAAGAAGATATGCGCCTGCACACGGTCGACCATCCGGTGCCGAATCGGACGAACCAGAAGATCGATGCTCTTCAATGCACGGAATGCCCGCTCCACCTCGCTCAACTTCTTGTAACTGAGTACCGTCTGCGTCGAGCTCATCGCCCGCTTCGACAGGCTCGTCCTGACCACGTAGATCCCATCGAGCGCCGCCTCGCGAGATATCTTTTTCTCGTCCAGCTTGTAACTGAACGAGTTCTTCCTGATGGTCAGTTCGAAGTGCTTGGCCACCTTGTACTTGTTCACTACCCGCCCAACCCGGACTCCGATCTTGTCCTGGCCCTTCAGCCTGCCTCTCTCCGCCATTCGCCGAACCTTCTCCAACTCTTCCACCGTCGCTTCCAGCAACGACTGCCGCTTCTCCCTTCGTCTTCTCGTCATCTCGGGATTACGACACGCCACCAGGCGCTCGCCGGGATAATCCGGATGGGTAAATTCGAAAATATTTCTCTCGTCGAAAAGTCCAAGTTGGATGGAACCACCTTCGACCAGTTCCCGGATCGACTCCGTTCGAAGCGCCGTGATCCAGTCTACTCCCTTCACTTCACGCAGCCCGTCGATCTGCTTCTGGAAGATCATTCCCCGGTCCCCCACCAGCACCATGTGTTTGATTCCGAATTCGCCCCGGACCTTGTGCGCCTGATCCCGCAGGGTCGTCGGATCGCCTGTGTCTCCCTCGTACACGGACACCGCAACAGGACAACCCCGCCGATCTGTCAGCAGACCGTAGTTCACCTGCAACTTTCCCTTCTTGCCGTCGCGATTGTGCCCAAGCTTGGCCAGGAGACAGGTCTTGCCCTCGAAGTAGCTCGAGGTCAGATCGTAAAGCACCAGACCGCCTTCCTCCAGGTGTCTTCCGGCCAGCTTCTTTTCTATCCGACCCTGGCGATGAAGCAGCCAGTCCATCGCCGCGTACAAATCATCCTCGTCCGCGTCTTCGACGCCGAAGATCTCCGGAATGGTGGTAGTGTGCCACCAGCGAGTCATGGCCAGCTTACTGTCGGGATCGAGTACCTGTGTCGCTATCATTGCCATCACGATGGAACGCTCTCTTGACTTTCTCGAAGCCAGAAGGCTCGCAAGACCGAGCCGACTCATCGTCTCGGTGACCGCCTGGACGTGCCCATGATGACGGGAGCGGTCTACTTGAAAAAGATCTTCAATAGATTCCAGTTTTTCGCCTCTGAGTATTCTTCGTATGGCTTCAACTTGATCCACGGAAAGAGCAGACAAGTTGGCAAGGGTGCGCTTTCTGACCTTCTTTCCTGTGCGGTAGGACTCACGAAGCAAGACGGCTGGCCTGGAATTACGGTTCGGGACGATATCGATATGCATGGCCACGTAATACTGGCCTACGGTTCCCTTGTCAAGCAATATATACACATTTACATGGCTACACAATTCACTTCAAATTGACGCGTAATCAGCAAAAGGACACACTACTACTGGACTTCAGCCTTGTTGACTTGTCTTGGTTATAGGGAACTTCGGGCTAGCCGACGCTGGCGATGCACAAGAGGCTGAATTCCTCAAGTACCAACCGGTGCGTCGTCGCGCCCACGAACGAGCTGCCGTTCGCAGCCTACTTGAGTACGTTCGCGACGGCGAGCCGGTCCCTTGTTCGGCAGAGCATTGCTCGTCGGCCACCGCCATATTCGAGGCGAAATACACGGCATATCTCCGCAACGAGCGCGGCTTGTCGGAAAGATCGGTGGAGATCTACGTGCCCATCGTCAGGAATTTCCTCGCCGTGTGGTTGAGCACACCGCTGGCCATGTTGGATGCGTATTTGGTGCGCAGATTCTTCCTCGAACGAAGCCACAACCGATCATCTGCATGCGCGAAGCTCCTGGCCTCGGCGGTGCGGTCCTTTCTTCGCTTCCTATTCCTGCGCGGAGAAACTACGCTGGATCTGTCTTTTGCCATCCCCACGGTTCGCCGATGGGGGCTGGCTCCCGTGCATGATTTCCTCTCGCCCACCGAGGTAGAGCAAGTTCTGTCGACCGCGGATCGGCAAACCCCTGGCGGGCGCCGTGACTACGCGATCCTGCTGCTGCTTTCTCGACTCGGTCTGCGTGCAGGAGAGGTCACTCAGGTCGAGCTTAGAGACATCCACTGGCGAACTGCGGAAATCGTTGTTCGCGGAAAGGGCCGGGCCCTTGACCACCTGCCTCTTCCATCGGACGTCGGAGAGGCCCTCGCCATCTACATTCAGAAGGATCGGGGCCCCAGCGCCTCGCAACGGGTCTTTCTTCGCCAGCTAGCTCCTCGCATCGGCTTCACAGGCCCGTCGGCGGTGAGCTGTGTGGCCCGGACCGCCCTCATCCGCGCAGGGCTACGTTCGTCGCACCGCGGTACCGCTCACCTCTTTCGCCACAGCCTGGCAACCAGAATGATCCGTGGTGGCGCCTCCCTGGCAGAGATTTCCGAAGTTCTCCGGCATCGTTCCATCGGCATTACGGAGATCTACGCGAAGGTGGCATTCGAGTCGCTTCGTGAGGTTGCTCGGCCGTGGCCGGGCGTGGAGGACGAACGATGACTGCTCTCCACGAAGCCCTGTCGGAGTACGTGACGACCGTCCGTGCTCTCGGCACGGCACTCCACTGGCCAGCCGGCGCTCTTCAGCACTTCGTTGACTTTCTCGATCGCGAGGGAGCGGAGTTCATCACCGCAGATCTCGCAGTCCGCTGGGCCACGGAGCCCATCGGGGTGCAGCCTGCCACCTGGGCACGGCGGCTTAGCATCGTGCGACGGTTCGCCATGTGGATGTCCGCGACGGATTCAAGGACAGAGATTCCTCCGCAGGCACTCCTCCCCGCTCAACACCAACGCAATCCGCCGCACATCTACAGTGATGAGGAGATCCAAAAGCTGCTGACCGAGGCGCGTAGTCTGCCCTCACCTTTGGGACTGAGGTCCTTGACCTACGCCACCCTCGTCGGGCTTCTTGCCTCCACCGGTTTGAGACCCGGAGAGGCTCTAGCCCTTGATGAGGTGGACGTCGACCTTCTAGGCGGAAACCTGACAGTACGGAATACCAAGTTCGGAAAATCCCGCTTCGTTCCCGTCCAGGAGTCAGCGCGCGCAGCGCTTGCCGACTATGCGGTTCATCGCGATAGACTCCGCCTTCAGCGTCATACGAGAGCCTTTCTCGTTTCTGAGCGCGGGTCACGAGTCCAATCGTCGACTGCCCGAAAAACGTTTGCGAAACTGACCCGGAGCATCGGTCTTCGACCCCCGTTGGATGGACAACGTGTTGGGCGCGGACCGCGACTTCAGGATCTTCGCCATACCTTCACGACGAGAAAGCTCATCGAATGGTATCGAGCTGGACTCGATGTGGGGCGGATGATGCCCCGCCTCTCCACGTACCTTGGCCACTGCCGAGTCCACGACACCTACTGGTACATCCAGGCTATCCCAGAACTCCTGCAACTGGCCACCGAACGCCTTGCAAAAACCTCTGCGTCAGGTGAGCCATGAGGCCGGCCGATTTCTCCTCGCTTCTGCAGCGCTTCTTTGCTGATCGATTGGTTGGGCAACTCGGCGCTAGCCCAAACACGATCGCGGGCTACCGCGATACCTTCCGCCTGCTAATCGGCTACGCGGCAGATTACCTCGGGCGCGCTCCATCCAAACTCAAGCTCGAGCAGTTCGATGCCGCCTTCGTGGGGCAGTTCCTCGACTTTCTGGAAAACGAGCGTGGCAACAGCTCCCGGACCCGAAACACGCGATTGGCCGCTGTGCGCGCCTTCTTCCGCTACGTCTCCTTCAGCGAACCAGCCTATGCCCTGCAATGTCAGCGTATTCTGGCGATTCCGGCGAAGCGCTACCAGCACAGACCGGTCGAGTTTCTCACGGAGCTGGAGGCCAAAGCACTCATCAATGCACCCAACACGAAGACGTGGATCGGTCGGAGGGACCGTACTTTGCTGCTCGTCATGTTTCAGACTGGGCTGCGCAACAGCGAGATCACCTCGCTGAAGTACTGCGACGTAGAACTCGGAACCGGAGCCCATGTTCGCTGCCTCGGCAAGGGAAGGAAGACCCGATGCACGCCACTTCAACCATCCGTCGCCGAGGACTTGACCACATGGCTCTCCGAAGGTGGCCGGACCCCGGATGCGCCTGTTTTTCCTAGTTCGCGTGGCGGCTTTCTCAGCGCTGATGCATTGCAGCGTCTCGTTGTTCGCCACACCAGGAATGCCAGCCGATCCTGTCAGTCACTCATCGGTAGATCTGTCACACCCCACACCCTGAGGCACTCGGCGGCCATGAGCTTGCTTCGGCGCGGTGTTGATATCACTGTGATCGCCCTCTGGCTCGGTCACGAGTCAACGGAGACCACCCAGATCTATCTGCACGCCGACATGAAGATCAAGGAGCGAGCACTGGCACACGCCACCTCGTTGGGCAGACCTCCCGAGCGATTTCAGCCAACGGACACGCTGCTGGCCTTTCTGGAACGTCTTTGATTATGCCGACCGCCCGAGGCTCCACGGCCAGGGATCCCCCGAAAAACACACGGGTCTCTCGCGCTGACGCGGCATAATTCGGGACGCGGCATTACAATGCTTATGCCGCGCGCGGCATAAGATGTGTTGTTCGTCGGTTCGACACCTTCATGGTCGACAAAAGTCCAGAGATGCTGTGCTTCGGAAAGAATGCGCTTGCATACCCCGGCCATCGGACTCTGACCACATATCTCTCCCTCGACGAGAAGGTCTTCCACCTCGATACGCAAATTTATCATTCGACGTTTGAAAGTACTGCGGCTCATGGTCCCGTCTCGAATTCGGTGCCACCACTTGAACATCAAGTTGGTCTTGTCAGCCAAGTGCTTGCCTATCTTGCCTGCCTTGCCTCTCAACTCGGAAAAACCAACAAAAGACCTCAACAAGTGTGCCTTATGCCGATGTCGGCATAAGGCACACTATGCCGACCTCAGGATTATGCCGACACGGACCCGGATAAGCGCTTCACAA
>CAZXHT010000120.1:0-16395 GCA_964640665.1 uncultured Myxococcales bacterium | reverse complement strand
CATGCGTATTCGACGAGGTTGACGGCAACCGGCGGATCTTCGAAAAACTCCTCGATGACTGTAGGCCCATGAATGGCAATTCGAAGCTGCTGAAAACCTGCAGAGAGGATCTGAACGATATCGCCTTCGATGGTAGAAAGATAATTGCGGTTTTCGACGATGACCGAGTGAGGGATCTCCTGAAGCTGCCACCGGAAGCCACCGATGTCGAGGTGGTCACGGCCGTCCTGGAGGAATGTCCATCTCCGGGGAACCTGCTGGTGTTTCTCCTCGAAAGGAACATGGAGACCGTCATCGAACAGATCTCAGGTTGCGACGCCTCCGTTGGAGAGCGCCTAGTCAGGAAAGCCCTCGACAAGGACAGGGAAGCTCGCGATGTACTGCTCGACCGAGCTAGCCGGGAACGATATCGCATGCTGAGGGAATGCGTTTTGGAAGCAAACCCATCGTTGAAGAAGCTTGTAAAGCGCATCTGCGATATTGTCGGGCAAGCCGTGGCGGCATGATGCAGGCTGCCGCCAATCCATTCGTGAACAGGGTGTGACTTGTGACTTGCCTGCACCCCGCAGCCCAAATCGACCGTGCTCGTAGCGCATTCGAGTTTTCTCGCCAATAGTTAATTCCCGGACTCAAGCCTAACGCGCTGATCGTAGTAGGCCGTGCCCTGTCCCATGTCGGTGGCTTTTGGAGATACCAGGGCGTTGGACGCCCGGTCCAGGCGCAGCCAGCCTCCTATCGCAACCACACAGATGTCGCGGCGCAAGGTTCGATCGAAGCTAAGGCGCACGGGCAGGCTTCCGAGCGGGCTGGTGACATTCGCAAGCTGCCCGTCTTGCAATGCCTTCGCGCCGGGGGCTTCGGGGTTTACCCGGCAGACGGGCGGCTGTTTCTGATCTTTGGGGCTTATCTGCGAGTGCTCGTAGCCGCGCCGCTTTGGAGTCAGGAAAAATAGCGGGAACTCGTCGTCCGCGCGCGCCGCGGGCGGTGGCTTTTCTATCAGGCGCATCTTGCCCGAAGGTGTTTCGAAGCGCTCGGCGCAGGGGACCTCCGGCTGGGCCGGGTTGCGGGCGAAGGGCGCCTTGGCATCCGGAAACCAGACGGCTGTCATCTGATCGAGAGCCGCGCGTGGATCTTCGAGCAGCGGATCTAGGCGTCCAAGCCTGCGGGCCAGTTCGGCTACTATCCAGACGTCGTCACGCGCGCCGGCAGGCGGCCTTAGCGCCCGGCGAGCCCGGGCCAGGTAATGATGGGCAAAGGAACCAACCACGTCGTACTCGTCCTCGAGCATCAGGCTGACCGGCAGGAAGAGATCGGCACAATCGGCCGTGTCGGTCAGGAAGGCGTCGGCCAGCACCACGAAATCGATCTTGGAAAGTTCCCTGGCCACCGCGCGCGAGTCTGCGAATTGGGCTACGGGGTTCGCCCCGTTGATGTAGGCGAAGCTGACTCGCGGATCACGGAGCGTTGCCAGGTCGCGGGCGAATGTCGGCGCGGCGACCGTGCGCCCCGTGAGGGGCGCCAGGCGCGAGTCATCCAGGCCGCGCCTGCGCCAGGGGTTGTAACTCACGCCTCCTCCGGCGATCCCGACGTTGCCGCTCAACATGCCCAGCGCGTCTATGCAACGCACGTTCGCCCCGCCATGGCCGCGCCGTTGAAGCCCCCAGCCGACCAGTGTGGCCAGTGGTCGGCGCTGTGAGTAAAGCTCGGCCAGGTAGTCGATATCGGCAAGTTCCACGCCGGCAAGATCCTGCAGGCGTTCGACCGTCATCTCCCCGGAGGCAAGCATCTCTTCGAAGGCCGTGAAGTTCTCGCAACGCGCTGCGGCTTGCGAATCGAGCCGTCCGCTCTCGTGCAGCCTACGCAGTACGGCCAGCGCCAGGAAACCGTCAGCGCCCGGAGCTACATTGATATATCGATTGGTAAAGGCCGCTGTCTCCGTGCGCACTACGTCGATAAGTACGATTTCCGTCTCACGCGCGCGCGCCTCGCGCAGGAAAGGCACCAGATGGATGCCGGTCACGGCCGGGTTCTTGCCCCAAAGCACGATTGCCGCCGAGTTTTTAAGGTCGCTAAAGTCGTGTCCCACCAATCCGCCGAAATCGAGCATCTGGGCGGCTACGCCGGTCTCGTCACAGACGCCGCCGGCAAGCGTCGTCACCGGGCCCAGCGAGCGGAAGAAGTGTCCCACCAGTTCCTTCATGATTCCCAGCGAGCCGCCGCTGGCAACGTGCAACAGCGCCTGTGCGCCATGCTCGGATATGGCCGCGGAAAGCTTACCGGCGGCGAGATCCAGCGCCTCGGGCCAACTTGCCTCGCGCCAGCGGCCCGAGCGCCGCACCAGCGGTGTGGTGATGCGTTCGGGATCACAAAGACGATCAAGGTGGCGCCTGATGCGCCGGCAGACGAATCCGCGGGTCACGGGGTGGTCGGGGTTTCCCCGGATGCGCGCACGTCCTCCTTCTAACTCGACGAGCAGCGCGCAGGCGTCGGGGCAATCGTAGCTGCATGCCGTCTCTATTATCTTCATGGCTCGTCCATTTCAGCGTTTCTCGATCAATCGATCTATGCGCTTTACGTCGAAGCCGATTACAATTGTGCCGCCGATGTCCAGCACAGGCACGCCGCCCCCGGAAAGACCGGCCTGCCGCAGCTTGCGGGCCAGTTCACCGGCCGCCAGGCGATCATTTTCGATGTCGCGCTCTGTAAAGGCGACCCCTTTTTGCCGCAGGTGCCGGGCCGCCTTCTTGCAGAAGCCGCACCAGGGTGTTGAATAGAGGATTACCCGGGCCGCCGCCGGCTCAGCCGTGTACGGCAGGCCCATCAAACGGCGGGTCGCCCGGGCCAGCCCGCCGACCGCCAGCCGTCCGAGTCTCCCGGGATCCGTCGCCTCGCCAGGCGTCCGGGCCTCGCGGCTCAGCCGATCGAGATCCACGAGCGAATAGTTCAAAGGCTTCTTCCCGTCATCCCGCCGCAGATCGACCACCATGACCCGCTCGGCGCGCAGGCGGGCCGACCTGGACCGGGCGGTGTCGGTGACGACCACCCGTGCGCGAAATGCTTCGGGAACGTCCTCGGGCCGCGCGGCCATGCGGATGCGCCCGTTGCCGTCCACCCAGCTGTAGACAACCTTTCCTGCTCGTGCCGGCGCGCTGGTCCTTTCGGCAGCAGGAGCCTGCGCCAGACACGAAGCGGCGAGCAGGATCGAGATCATGACTGCCGTGACTCTCATGCAGCTGCCTCCGGCCCGAAAAAGTCGATAATCGCCTGACTGACCCCCACCCGCTCGGAGTTCGGCAAGCTGTCCACTTGGGCTTTTTCAGCCAGTAATACACTCAGCGTTGTCAGGATATTGTTGACCGGGCCAAGATCGAGTACACAGTCGCCGTCGATATGTTCGGCCGCAATGAAGTTGTAAGGACAAACGCTTAGTTCACCCGTCCCGGGCACCAACATGGCCAGCCCGTGGCTGCGGCAGATGATCGGCCGCGCGGCATAGGCCAGGCAGCGCCCCTCTTCCAGCAACGGGCAGGCCAGCTCGGAATCGCAACAGGCTGCCCTGGCCCGGGTGATTACGCGCTCGCGTGCGGCGGCATCCATCCGGGCTATCTCCCGGAGTAAGAAGCGTACCTCGAAGGCATATAGTGTCAGATCCTTCCGACAGCAGTCGTCGCAACCGGGTCTACAGCGCATGTGTCCGCGATATTTCCCGAGTGCCACGGAAAACATGGCGTCGATCTTTTCACGGAGCAGGCGGTATTGCGTAAACGCCTGTTCCATGTCCGCTTCAGTTTCCACCGTGGCTCTTTGCCGGCGTCGCGTCGATGGGCAACCATCGATCGTGCGACGAATCGAACTCAAGCGCCAACTTGAATTTCTCGGGGCACTTCTTGCCCGAAAGCCTGGCCGCGATCTTCCAGCGCCCCGCTTGATCTTCGGCCTTGTCAGGCAAGAGTCTGAAACGCGCACTGATCCAGCTGGGTTGGCAATGCGGTATACGCGCGGAAATCTCTCCGGCGAAGCTCAGTAACTCGCGGCGCACCGGCAAGCTGTCAATGCGCGGCAGGTCGTAGGCAACGATCTTGCCGTCGTCGAACGCCTCTGAGAACGTAAGCCACACGGGGTGGCCCCGGCCGCCGTCCTTGCCGGGCGAGTATACAAACGTCACCCGCAGTTTACCGGATCCGTCGGCTGAGTCGATCTCCGCGCGATCCGGGGGAAAGCGCTCGATGAAACGGCGCACGTCTTCGTCCGCCTCGGTCCTCAGCACCAATCGCCTGACTCCCTTGGCCAGAGCGCTGAATTCGGCGCTCGGCGCGCCCGCGGGCGCCTGCCGCTCGGGGTCCAGGTCGAGATCGGCCTGCACCAGGTATGGAACGCGATAACGCGACCAGCCGGAAGGAGGCGCCAGCACCAGGCGCGATTTGACCTTGCCATCCACAACGCACTCGGCCGGTCGCACTTCGACCAGGCGCCAGCGCGAAAATGCCGCCAGGCCGCGCCAGTGCCGCAGCCTCTCCTTGACCTTGGCCGTGTCCAATTCGTGGCGCCGGCACTCGGGTTTCTCGGCCGGCATTCCCACAGACGCAAACATGAAAAAAGTCAGGACACCCGCAAGTGTCAAGGCCCGGCATCGATGGTGGATGAACGTCATTGCCTGTCAGTCTCCCACAACCTTGGGCACGCGGCCTTTCTTCATCCAGCGGATCAACACAAAGAGAAGCGGAAACGCGATCACGGCGATCACCGGCACCCAGAAGTTGTAGGCCTGCCGCGAGCGGATCTGATCGCGCACCCTGAGCGCGTCGCTATTATGAGGATCGGCCGCCAGGGCTTCGTCGATCAATTTCTCGGCCTGGTCAAGCTTGCGGATTGCATAGTACGATTCGGCAAGACTTATAATGATCGGCATGTCGCCGGGATGTTTCCGGTGCAGATTCTGCAACACCTCGATGGCCTGCTCGACCTTCTTTGCAAAGCTCAAGGCGCGGGCAAGATTGACCGCTGCGTCCCGGCTATCCGGCACCAGTTCGAGGGCATGTTTGAAAGCGGCCTGCGCCCGGGGATAATCGGCAACCTGGTCGTGCAGGTAGGCCCGGCCCAGCGTCAGCCAGGCCCGCGCGGATTGGGGTTCGATTTCGGTGATTAGCTTGGCCGGCCCGATGGCCTTGCGCGCATCGCCGAGCCCGATCAGCGAATCGGCCCGTCCCAGGTTGGCCATGACATGGTTGGGGTCTTTCTTGAGAACCTCGCTGAACTCAATCAGTGCCTGCTGGAACATCTCGCGCGCCAGATAGGCCCGGCCGAGGGCTATCCTGGTGACCGTGTCTTCGGCCCCCTTGGCCCGGGCCTCACCCAACACGCGAATGGCCTCGGCCAGCTCGCCTCGATCGAGATGTTTCAAGCCCTCGGCGCGAAGCGCGTCGATCTCGGTATTCTTCTCCTCGGCCGCCTTCACGGCCGCAGCGGATTCCGCCGCCGGTTGGGGGACGAGCAGCAGGAAGCCTGTCAAAAAATACGTCATCATGGCGACACCCTCCCTGGCGCATCCTTCCCTCGGCCATTACCAGGCAGCGGTATAGAGCGAACCAGTTGCCCGTGCTTGACCCCCCGGGCGCCCAGGATCATGTCGGCCATCTTGTGAATCTCAGCCGCCCGTCCCTTCATCACCAGCACCTCGATACAGTCATAGTGGTCGAGGTGGACGTGCATGGCGCTCAGCACGATGTCATGCTTATGTTGCAGGCTGGTCAGTCGGGTCTGCAGGTCGGTGACGTGGTGATCGTAGACGTAGGTCAACGTGGCCACGACTTCTTCTTCATCGCCCCCCCAGCTTTCCTGGACCAGTCGATCGCGGATGATATCGCGAATGGCCTCTGAGCGATTGGCCCAGTCATGCCGCCGCACCCAGTCATCAAAGCTTCCGAGCAGGTCGCGCTCTATGGAAATTCCAAAACGCATCAGGTCGCCCATCGCAATCCTCCCTTCGTAACGGTGCTACGACTGACCGATTCGTATCACGTCGAGGGACGGAGTACAATCGCTTTCAATCGCTTTTCGACCGGCGGTCGTCGGAGCAATCTCGCTTCTTACCGACTCCAGGTCGCCAAACCGATCTTCTCGATCGGGTTATCGCCTGATAGGTACCACATCTCGTAACGATCGGCGCGCATGACGACGGTTGGAACGAAAGCGCCCTTCTCGTCCCAGGCACCGGAGGCCCCGACGTCCAGGACCGGCTCGGGCTGGGGGCGTGTCCATGAGACACCGTCTGGGGAAGTTGCCATGCCTATCAGCATGGCATCCAGGAATGTCCCGGCATTCAAGCCGACGTAGAACATCACGAACCGATCGACATTTCGAACCACGGCTGGCGCGTAGACTACCGCGTTCTCCCACTCGTTTGACGGTTCCGCTGCAAATACGGGATTGGCGCCATTCTTGCTCCAGTGAATCCCATCGGCGGATGTCGCCATTCCGATCCGAAATCGCATCTGGACATCAACTCCGGTGTACCACATGTAAAACGTGCTCCCGACCTTGACGACCGTGGGTGATTCCACCCAGCTTTCGTCCCATTCACCGGGTGACCCGCTATCGATAATGGGGTTCTCGGCAGCCTTCTGCCAGTTGACGCCATCAGGGGAAGTTGCGACTCCGATCTTCATGGTCAGAGGTGGATCTTCACGCTGCTGGTAGCCTGCATACCATAGCCAGTACTGTCCGCCATCCTCGATCACGGTTACCGTTTCCACACCGCCGCGATCCCAGTCATGGGAACCATCTCCCTCCATCAAGACCGGGTTCTCATGCTCGGTCCAGGTCAGGCCGTCGGGTGAAGTCAGGTACTGGGTTCTCACGAGCACGTCCGTATTCGGCGGCACTACGCCACCTGCAGAAGTCCACATCTTGTATATTCCGGCGCTCGAATCGTACACGACGCATGGATCGCCGATCCCGGCGAAGTTCCAGCCGGAGCCCGAAGATTGGTAGAGGGGGTTTGATGGATGACGCTCGAATATTATTGGCATGCTGTGCGCCTCGTCCCCGGAATCACCGCCGTCCGCCCACCCATCCGCTGCGCCATCGAGTGCCCCATCCCGGCCGGCATCAGTTCCAGAGCCCCCACACTCGCTGCAGCCGGCAACCGCTAAAGTCGTCAACACGGAAAAAATCAACCAGAAGACAAACAGTGATCGTTTCATTCCGGCCCCACAGGCAAAACTATTTCGAGAACCCCGAAGGGCATGACGCGAATCGAGAAATCTTTCGGATCCAGGCGCAGCTCATGGGCCAGCTTCAACATCAGGTGCCCGAGCGGCGTCTGCTCCACCCGGGCGTCCTGGATCGGCTCGTAAACCACGCCATCATCACCATGCCGGGCGCGCACAAGTGCCTTGCGGGTCTCTATGTTGGCGGCGTTGTCGACTACTATCGACTCGATCTGTTCGACAGAATCACACACGTCCGCCACCAACTCGGCCAGCACCGCCCTGGCGGCGGTTGGGCCGGCCCGCCTGCGGGGTAACTCCATTTTGTATACCCGCTTGATTACCAGAGCGCCCGTCCGGGAGTCGAAGCTCAAATAGAAGTTCGCAGGATCCCGGCCGGGAAAGCGCTCGTTGAGGTAGAAGGCGAACACCTCGCGCAGACTGCCGTGAGCGGCCACTCCCTTGTACTTCAAGAAGCCCTCAAACTGCAGCCCGTCGGGGCTAGGGCTGATCTCGCCGGGGAAGTCCTTGACATACAAGAAGAGGCGATCCTGTGCGTCCTCGCCGGGAAGCCAGCCCCGGTAGCGGCGTTTCAGGTCGCGCTCGGCGCTCAGCTCTTCGTCGATTCTGCGACCCAACCTGCGAAGATCGTCGTCATCCCTTCCCAAAAAGTGAAACACCAGAGAGAAAACCTTGCCCGGAGTGGGATTCTCGTGAAGCCAGGTGTTCTCCCCGCTCATTTCCGTCTTGAGTTCCTGAAGTAACCGGCCTAGATTGTCGGGGTCGCCGGCAGCCTGCTCCAGGCGTTTTTCCCATTGCTCGGGAGTCAGCCCGCTGATGTCTTCATCCTTGTCACTCATGGTTTCCGGCTCACAAACCTGCCACCTTCTTCCGGGCCGCCTGCTGGATCGGGGTGCGCACGTTGCCGCTCTTGGCCATGGCGCGAATGTCGCTCAGGGGTAGCTTGGCAAGCAGCATCAGCGCTTCCGTGATCGGTGTCTTGGGGTTGCGCACCAGGTTGCGGCAGACTGTCACAGAGCGATTCCACTCCCTGCTCTTGGCGATGATCCTGAGAACGTCCGGGTTTACCGACGGCATCTTGGCGATCTGCTCTATCTCGTCGAGCGTAATGGCCGGGTTCTTTATCACGAACGGGTGAATCATCTTGTTGCGATCGCGGATGAGCAACATGCGCATATCCTTGCGTCCGTGCAGCGCGGCCGCGCGCTTCTGGGCGACGCTCATTTCCGCGATCTGATCCTGCAGGTTGCGCGTCTGGGTTACCCGGTCTGGGGTGGAGCTTTCCGGCTCTTGCCCGGGCGCGAAGAACTCGGGGTCGCCGTCTTCGGATTCGCCGTCTTCTGGCCCGCCCGCGGCTTTCGCCATCAGCTTCTCGACAGCAGGGCCCGCCCCGGCGCCGAACTGCACGGCCAGCCCATGGCTGGGCACTACCTGCACCACCTCGCCGGACAGTTCGATCTCCTCGCCGTCCGGCGCATGAAAACGAAGCGTAACGGCGGCAAACTGATCGAGGTGCGCCTCGGTTCTGAGCAAAAACCCGCCCAATTTTATTTGCTGTTCGCAATCCCGACTGAGCGCTTTTGGGCTACTGTAGACGATATGAAATACAGGTTGCTCCATGGGTTTCATCTTCCCGGTTTGCCGAGAACTTTGCAACACTACCGATCAACGAAGCAGATAACCCACACGCTTCCCCAAACAAGGGTTTGATGATATGAAACCGAACTTGTGAGAGATCAGGGCAACTACCACAAGGCCGCGAGAATTCTGCGCGAATCCAAGCGAAGCGTGGCTTTTACCGGTGCCGGGGTATCAGTGGAAAGCGGAATTCCTTCATTTCGCGGCGAAGACGGCTTGTGGAGCAAGTTCAACCCCGAGTTTCTGGATATCGGTTATTTCCAGCAATTCCCCGAACAATCCTGGGCGTTGATCAAGGATATCTTCTACGACTTCTTCAGCCAGGCCCGACCCAACAACGCGCACCGCGTCCTGGCAACCTTGGAGAAACGAGGGCTGTTGCAAGCACTGATTACCCAAAACATCGACAACCTTCACCAGCAAGCCGGCAGCCGGGTAGTGTATGAATTCCACGGGACGGCGCAAGAGATGGTATGCACCGCCTGCTCACATAAGTACCACGCCTCTCAAGTCGACCTGCAAAGCCTGCCTCCCCTCTGCCGGGAATGCGGCGGCTTGCTTAAGCCGGATTTCGTGTTCTTCGGAGAGCCAATTCCCGAGCCGGCCCGGTCCGAGTCTTTTCGCGAGGCCAAGCTGGCCGACGTGTTTCTGCTTATCGGGACAACCGGCGAGATCATGCCGGCATCCGCGATTCCCATCGAGGCAAAGAGCTACGGGGCACGGATAATAGAGGTGAACGTGGAAGCATCCAACTACACGGGCCAAATAACCGATGTATTCCTGCAAGGCAAGGCGACGGTAGCCATGGCGAAGCTGTCGGATGCTCTCGATGAACTCGAGTAACGAACCTGCGCGTTCGAACGAGAAGTACTGGCAGATTAATTTCCATGCATTTTTGTGGCACGCTACCTTTTTCGCGCTGGCGTCAAATTTCATGGACGTGAATACCGTCATTCCGTCCCTGTTAATCAAGGCGGGAGGCACATCTCTTCAGTTGGGTTTTTTGACAGCAATCATGCTTGGCGGATCCAGCCTGTTTCAGCTCGTGTTCGCCGGTTTTCTTTCCAGAAAATCCCGCAAGAAAAAATACCTGCTTTGGGGAATCAATTTACGGGTACTGTCCTTGTTTTGTCTGGCTTTTGTCTTCTTCAATTCCGTTCAGATGAGCGCCGGCGCAATTATCGTCCTGATCTTCGTCTTGATAGCGGTATTTGCCTTGAGCGGGGCATTCGCCAATGTGTCCTACGTAGACATTCTCGGAAAATCCGTCCTGCCACAGAAACGCAAGAGTTTTTTCTCGCTCAAGCAGGTAATTGGCAGCATTGGTGTTCTGACATCCGCCGCTATCGTTCGCGAAATCCTGAAACATTACGGGTATCCATTCAACTACGCCATCATCTTTCTGGTGGCCGCTTTTCTCCTGTTGATCGCCTCGGGAGGGTTTTGGCACATTCACGAAGCCCAGTCCGCGGCCGCCCCCGGAAAGAGCTTTATTCGCCTGCTCGCATCGATTCCCGGGGAAATCAAGGCGAACAAAAACCTCAAATACTACCTGCTGATCATCAACAGCCTGGGTCTCGCCTTGGGTCTGCTGCCTTTCACAATCTTGTTTGCAAAGGTCCAGTTTGGTCTGGGTTATGAAATGATCGGAAATTTCCTGCTGCTCAGGACAATCGGCATGCTAACTACCGGCTTGATCCTGTATCGCTTCTCGGGAAAGTTCAACTACAAAAGCCTGTTGATATTCAGCCTGATCAGCGCAAGTCTGATCCCCTTGTCTTGTATTCTTTTCCGTCATCACCAGGCCGCCTACCAGATGATTTTCATTCTTGCGGGCGTTTTTGCAGCATCCTACAGAATGGCCATCAATGGACTCTTGCTTGAGATCTCGAGCAACGAAAACCGTGTTTATTATGCCGGTATATCCGGCGCGGGGTATATCCTGACCGCCATCTTTTCCACACTGGCCGGGTTGATGATTCCGATAATCGGTTTTCAGGTATTGTTTATTGTAGTCATGATTTTAGTCCTTGCCAGCTACATCTTCATTCGCGGGCTCCACTGCGGCAGCAACGCAAATACGAGTCGTCAGACCCAATAAGCGTTTCTTCTTGGAGTGAATGCGTTTCGTCGAACGGCCTTGTGCCGAGCTTCTTACGGCGGTAGAGATACATTCGATGCGAAAGCGATGCGAATTTGTCGGGCTCCTGGTCTCGTGGCTGTTTCTCTCTTACCCCGCCGTGTGTTGGGGTCATGCCCCGTACAAACCGTTTTCGACTACCCGTTTCACCGAGATCTCATTCACCCGTGGCGAGCTGCGCATCGCTATCGTCACAACGATCGGCGACCTGCCGGCACATAAGATACGCCTCCGTGCCGACGGCGATCACGACGGCACACTCGGCCAGGCCGAGATCGAACCGATCGAGAGCTGGGCTTTGGATCTTACCCGGAGCGGGCTGGTGATCGAACTCGACGGGCAGCGGCTCTCCCTGGATGAAATGCACTCCAGGCTGGAACTCATGAGCCGCAACGCCAAGCAGTTTTCGCCGATGCGTTTCAACTCGTGGCTGGCCGCGCCCTGCCGGACTGGTTGGCATTCGCTCGTCTGGCACGACTCGTCGGTGTTTCCGGCGCTCGATGAGTCAGAGATCTTCGTGCGCGGGGGCGTCTGGGCGAATGTCATCAGTATGCTGCGCCAAAGCCGCACCCCGCCCGGCGCGCGACGCTTTTTCTTCTACGGCGGCAAGAAACCCGAGCCCGTCCGGGTGCGCTTCGAGATGTGCTCCGAACCATCCGGCCGGGAAAACCGAGCCGCGCCTCGGGAGAAGCTTCATGACGACGCCGGGCCGCTAAAGCGCGCCCTGGCCGATCAGCGGCTAGGTTTCCTGGGCCTTCTGGGCGTCATGGGCCTGGCTTTCCTGCTGGGCTCCGTCCACGCCATCTCACCCGGCCACGGTAAAACCTTGGTCGCGGCCTACCTGGTCGGCTCGAACGGCAAGGTGCGTCACGCAGTTGTCCTGGGCTTGATCGTCACCTGCACGCACATCTTTTCGGTCGTCATCCTCGGGTTGGTCGCCCTGTGGGCCTCCGAGAAGATACTGCCCGAGCGCCTGGCTCCTTACTTGAGTTTGGCTGCCGGCGCCATCGTGCTGGCAATGGGAGCCTGGCTGGTGATCAGCAGGCGCCCTGGAACCGGACATGATCATGCTAATCCGCACACTCACCCGCATCAACACCACGGCGCGGTCAGGTGGAGCGAGCTATTGCTGCTGGGCATCTCGGGCGGCATGGTGCCCTGCCTGTCCGCTACAGTGGTGCTGCTGTTCGCTATCTACGTCGGCCGCGTCGTAGCCGGCCTGCTGCTAATAGCCGCCTTCAGCCTTGGCCTAGCCGCTACATTAATCGTACTCGGGATCCTGGTAGTGCGCGGCCGGCGCCTGTTCGAGCGCTGGTCTAAAAATAGCCGCGCGCGCCGGCTGGGCTCGTTGCTGCCATGGTTTTCCGCATGGGCCGTGACCGCCATTGGCCTTTTCATGGTCGTCCTGGCGATCATGGACATCTGACTGACTAGGAGTTCAAGCCATATTGCCGAATAGACATGACGACCACCAGCGGAAAGGCGCCGATTCTGTAAATTCGGGGAGGTAGAAATGAAAGATGCTGATCAACATCATCGTCACCAGGGCGACCTAAAAATCGATGCAGGACAAGACAAGTACATCGACCCGGTTTGCGGCATGAGCGTCGAGAATACTAGCGTTCATAAAACCGACTACAGGGGCCAAAAGTACTTTTTCTGCTGCGATCACTGCCTGACCAAGTTCGAGGCGGACCCGCAAGCCTATCTGACCAAACAGCCGGGTGCGGGCATGGCGACTGCTTCCCATGTCCACCATCAGGCGCTCGGGGCCAAGTGGACCTGTCCCATGCACCCGGAGGTTGTTACCGACGGGCCGGCAAGCTGTCCCAAGTGCGGTATGGCCCTCGAACCCGCAGGCTACGCCGGCGGCGATGAAGAAAACCCCGAGCTTATCGACATGACCCGGCGTTTCTGGTTCTCGGTGGCGCTGGGGATTCCGCTCTTGTTGATCACCATGGGCGACATGCTGCCGGGCGAGCCGGTATCGCGGCTGCTTTCCGCCCGACTGCGAACCTTTATCGAGCTTGGGCTGGCCACGCCGGTGGTGTTGTGGGCCGCCTGGCCGTTTTACGTGCGGGCGATTCAATCGGTGCGCAATCGCAGTTTGAACATGTTCACCCTGATCGGCATGGGGGTGAGCGTGGCCTATGTCTACAGCCTGGTGGCGGCGTTGTTTCCCGGCATCTTCCCGGCCTCCTTCCGCCGGGACGGGCTGGTGGCGGTCTACTTCGAGGCATCGGCCGTGATCGTGGCGCTGATCCTGCTCGGGCAAGTGCTTGAGCTGCGCGCTAGGGCCAGCACCAACTCGGCCATCAGAAAGCTGCTCGACCTGGCCCCCAAGACCGCCCGGCGCATCGATCCGGACGGCGGCGAGCACGATCTGCCGCTGGAAGACGTCCAGGCCGGAGACATGCTGCGGGTACGGCCCGGAGAAAAGGTGCCGGTAGACGGCGAGGTAGTTGAAGGCTCAAGCACGGTTGACGAGTCGATGGTCACCGGCGAGCCGATGCCGGCCCACAAGGGCCCGGGCGATAAACTCGTCGGCGCTACCATAAACGGGCGCGGCACGCTGGTGATGCGGGCCGAGCGCGTGGGAGCGGAGACGCTGCTTTCCCGGATCGTGGAAGGGGCCGCGGAAAGGGGCATCCAGTCGCAGGGGCAGGTGACAGACTTCATCGCCATTGCCGGCAAGGGCGTACGCGGCAAGGTGAATGGGCACGAGCTGGCGCTTGGAAACGACAAGCTGATGCAGGAGATCGGCGCGCAGCCGGTCGAGCTCGCCGGGCGGGCTGCCGAGTTACGGGCCGAGGGACAGACGGTGATGTTCGCTGCAACGGACGGAAAACCAGCCGGCCTTATAGCGGTGGCCGATCCGATCAAGGCAAGCACTCCCGAGGCTATCACAAAGCTGCACAGGCTGGGGCTTTCGGTGGTCATGCTGACCGGGGACAGCCGCGCAACCGCCGAGGCGGTAGCCGGCCAACTGGGCATCGACCGGGTGGTGGCCGGGGTTTTACCGGAGCAAAAGGCCGAAGAAGTGCGGCGGCTTATGGACCAGGGTCACGTCGTGGCCATGGCCGGTGACGGCATCAACGACGCGCCGGCGCTGGCGCTTGCCGACGTGGGCATCGCCATGGGCACCGGCACCGACGTGGCAATGGAAAGCGCGGGCGTTACCCTGGTAAAGGGCAACCTGGGAGGCATCGTTCGCGCCCGGCGGCTTTCCGAGCTGACCGTGCGCAACATCAAGCAGAACCTTTTCTTCGCCTTGATCTACAACTCGATCGGGATACCTATAGCGGCCGGCGTGTTGTATCCGCTGTTCGGGCTGTTGCTCAGCCCGATAATCGCCGCGGCGGCCATGAGCTTCAGCTCGGTGTCGGTGATTTCGAACGCGCTGCGGCTGAGAAAGGCAAAGATATGAGCGATGCCATCGATAAAGCGACCGGCGTTGTCAAGCGGCTTGGGTTTTACAAACTTTTCCGTTAATATGAAAAGATCTTCATTTCGGGAGGCGCGATGAGGGCTGCAAGGTTCTTGATGGGATTGATTGTGTTGCTGTGTGGTTGCTCCTCCTCGGAGGAGTGCACGCCCCACCACGGCCTTTACTGCCAGGACGGCGCCACTTACTGGATGGACAGCTGCGGTAACTTCGACGAGTTGCTTGAGCAGTGCCAGTGCGGTTGCCAGGCCGATCAGTCCGGGTGCCGGAGCCCCTGCGATTGCAGTCCACAATGTGCCGGCAAATGCTGCGGCTCCGACGGCTGCCAGGGCACCTGCCCGGACACCTGCCAGAAGACCGCGCAGACCTGCAACCAGCAGACCTGCTTGTGCGAAGGCAGCTGCAATCCACAGACCTGTGCCAACCTTTTAAAACAGTGCGGGAGCTGGGACAACGGCTGCGGCACGAACATCACTTGCGGCCCCTGTCTCGCCGGAATGACCTGCACGCCGGACGGGCAGTGCATCCAGGGCGACTGCCCGGCGGGTTTCTCCCGCTGCGGAGACGACTGCGTGGACACCAACTCCGACCTGGACCACTGCGGCGGATGCGGCCGGCCCTGCGGGCCGGAGCAGGTCTGCAACGGCGGCACCTGCGAGGATCTTCCGGCAACCTGCCCCGCTCAGGGCTGCCCTCTGGGCAGCTACTGCGACCTGAACCAGAATAAGTGCGTCCCCGGCTGCCTGGACGACTCCGGCTGCGTCTTCGGCTACATCTGCGAGAACCGCGCCTGCGTCCTGGGATGCCGTGACGACACCGGCTGCTCAACGGCGGAGATCTGCCTGGGCCAGGTGTGCATCGAGGGCTGCCGGCAGGACGGCGCCTGTCCTGTCGGACAGATCTGCGACAACCTCCAGTGCCGGCCCGGCTGCCGGGTGCACACCGACTGCCCCTCCGGGCAAGTATGCCGCGGCACCAACTGCGAGCCCGGTTGCCGGACGAACAGCGATTGCCCGGTCGGCGAAATCTGCGCCAACACCCACTGCACCACCGGCTGCGACACCGACGCCAAGTGCCCCGCCGGCCAGATCTGCGAGAACGGCGGCTGCCGGGTGGGCTGCCGGCCCGGCTCGCTGACCTGTTCGGGCGGCAAGCTCTGCTGCAGCGACAGCTTGTCGTGCGAGGATTGCTGCGACGACAGCACCTGTCTTCAAGACGAGATCTGCGAGCCGGAAGGAATGGAGGGCGCCCGCATCTGCCGCACCGGCTGCCGCGTGCACGAGGATTGCGTCTTCCTGCTGGAGCCCGTATACGACGATCCCTACGAGGACATGGGGGTCTGCAGCCCGGTGACCAAGACCTGCTACCCGCCCTGCTGGCAGGACATGTCCGTGCAGGGTTACCCGGTTCGCTGCGACGGGACTTGCATCGTTGCCGGACAGCAGATCGGCGGGGCGTCCTACGACTCGGTCGTCTGTGTGCCCAGCTGGCCCGACCCGGGCTTCCCCTATTGCGATCAGGGCGTCACCGATCCAGAGGACGGCGTCTGCCGCGAGCGCCCGGGCTGCCCCGAGGGCACCCTGTGCCACAAGACCTGCCGGGGCTACGGTTGCGAGCGGGTCATTTACCCTCCGCCCTCCTGGTACCGCGCATGCTGGCCTCCGAACCTGCTGGAGGGCAAGGGCGATCAGGCTCCGTGCATGTCCTGCGGAAACGAAACATGGGGCTCCTGCGCCGCCGGAAGGTGCATCGAGAGGAACGAAGGCGAGGGCTACTACCAGTGCGTGGACTGGTGCGGGACCCGGGAGAACTGCTGGAACCCCTGAAGAGATCAGGGGGTCAGAGGGTGATGTTCGCAGTAACGAAGAAAAACCCGCCGGGCGGCTAACCGTTTTTCGCAGCGAAGTCCCGCATGAAGTCGGTCAATTTTTGCACGCCCTCGA
>CAZXHT010000119.1:0-16563 GCA_964640665.1 uncultured Myxococcales bacterium | reverse complement strand
CAACACCTTGCCGGTTTGTGCCGGCGCACGGACGTTGGTACATTAAGAACATTAAAATATAAAAAGGGAAGGGGTCATGTCCTGATCCCTTCTCTTCCCCCAGATTGGATGAATTAATGTTCTTAATGTACCAACGTCCCCCTCTGCCCTTGACATTTAAGGTAGGAATTCCTATTATGTAAGTAAAGAAAGGCTGGAGGTCGACATGAGCCTAAAATCCGCCGTTTCCGAGAAGGGACAGGTCACCATCCCAAAGCCCCTGCGCGACAGGCTGGGGCTGAAGGCCGGCAGCATAGTCGAGTTCGAGTTGAAGGGCGGGGTGCTGCTGGGTCGCAAGGGCGCAGGCTCTAAAGATCCGCTGGGGGCGGTTACCGGCATCATCGAACTGGACGATGCGGTTGACGAATACCTGCTGGCCACACGCGGACCGGTTGAATGATAAGCGCCGTCGATACCTCGGTTCTGCTGGACGTCTTCGCCGCCGATCCCGTGCACATGAATGGTTCACGTGAGATGCTGCGCAAGGCCATGCGGGAGGGGAAGTTGGTGATCTGCGACGTGGTGTTAGCGGAACTCAGGCCGTGCTTTCGGGGAGACGAGAAGCTGGTCAAGGCGCTTGAGACCATCGCTGTCGAGTACCTGCCCACTTCCCGGAATGCGGCGCTGAAAGCCGGCGAAGCCTGGCTACATTACCGGCGCAAGGGGGGCAAACGCGATCACCTCGTGCCCGACTTTCTGGTGGCGGCCCATGCGCAGGACTGCGCCGAGCGCCTGCTCACCCGTGATCGGGGATTTTACCGGCGTTGGTTCAAGGGGCTGACAATCCTGCAACCATGAAATACCCCCCTAAATGATTATTCCATTACGCGTTGACTTGTCGCCCGTGTCCTAATAGCTTTTAGCCTCGTGTACAAGCCACACGGATGGAGGCGGGCATGGAAGTCATCGAAAGCCGTGTCGACGTCGAGGGAGACGAGTTTAGGGCCAACCGGGAGCAGATGCAGGGCCTGGTTGACGACTTGAACAAAGAGTTTGCCCGCGCGCGGACGGATCGTTCGGAGAGGGCCCGCAGGCGCCACGCCGAATTGGGCAAGCTGCCGGTCGAAGAGAGGATCGAGCTTTTGCTCGATCGCGACTCTCCTTTTCTCGAAATCGCTCCCCTGGCCGCTATGGACATGTACGACGGGCGGGTGCACGGCGCGGGCAGCACGGCCGGGATTGGGCGCGTGCAGGGGCGCGAGGTGCTGGTGACGGCCAACGACGCGCGCATCAAGGGCGGTACGATCTACCCCATGGGCGTCAAGAAGACACTGCGCTGCCAAACCATCGCCATGGAGAACCGCCTGCCGATGATCAACCTGGTTGACTCGGGCGGCGCTTTTCTGCCGCTGCAGAGCGAGCTGTTTCCCGATATCGACGACGGCGGGCGCGTTTTTTACAACCAGGCTGTCATGTCCAAGATGGGCATCCCGCAGATAACCGCCGTCATGGGTCTGTGCACCGCCGGGGCGGCCTATATTCCGGCCATGTCGGATCACGTCGTACACGTCAAGGGCACCGGCGCGATCTTTTTAGGCGGGCCGCCATTGGTGGCTGCTGCTACCGGCGAGGAGGTCACGGCCGAGGAACTCGGCGGCGCCGAACTGCACTGCTCGGAATCCGGTGTCTCCGACTATCTGGCCCAGGACGACAGGGATGCCTTGCATATCATAAGGGACATCGTCGCCCTGCTGCCTGCGGCTCGCAAAGAGTGGCCGGGCCTGCGCGACGCAGAAGAACCGCTCTATGATCCAAAAGAGATCTACGGCATCGTCCCGCGCTCGCTGGCCACAGCCTACGACGTGCGCGAGGTAATCGCCCGCATCGTGGACGGAAGCCGCTTCCACGAGTTCAAGAAGCGTTACGGCCCGACATTGGTGTGCGGCTTTGCCTTTCTGCACGGGATGCAAATCGGCATTCTGGCCAACAACGGTGTGCTGTTTTCCCAAAGCGCTCTCAAGGCGACTCAGTTCATCCAACTTTGCGACCGCGACGGGGTGCCGCTGGTCTTCTTGCAGAACATCGCCGGCTACATCATCGGGCGCGAATACGAGCGCGGCGGGATCACCAAGGACGGGCACAAGATGGTCTGTGCCGTTGCAACAGCCACCGTTCCCAAGTTCACCGTCATGATCGGACAATCATTCGGGGCAGGCAACTACGGCATGTGCGGCCGGGCATACTCCCCACGCTTTTTGTGGATGTGGCCCAACGCCCGTATCGGGGTGATGGGCCCCGAGCAGGCGGCCGGCGTGCTTGTCTCGGTCAAGAACGAGCAGTTGATCCGTGAGGGCCAGCCGCCGCTTTCAAAAGATGACGTCGAGGCCATCAAGCAGCCGATTTTGCAAGCAGGGGAGCAACAGGGCGGCGCCTACCACTCGACAGCCAACCTGTGGGATGACGGCATTCTCGATCCGGCCAAGACGCGGGATGTCTTGGGCCTTTCGCTTTCGGCTTCGTTGTGTGCCCCGTTGAGATCAGGCCGCTTGGGCTACGGGCTGTTCAGGATGTGAGGCAACATTATGTTCACTAAGATCCTGGTTGCCAACCGCGGTGAGATCGCCGTCAGAATTTTTCGCACCTGCCGCGAGATGGGCATTGCCACGGTGGGGGTGTGTTCCGACGTCGACAGTGACGCCCTGCACGTCCAGCAGGCCGACCAGGTTGTTGCGCTGGGGGGCGACGAGCCGGTCGACAGCTACCTGGCGATCGACAAGATAATCGGGGCGGCCAAGGACACGGGTGCCGAGGCGCTGCACCCGGGCTACGGCTTTCTGGCCGAGAGCGCCGATATGGCCGCCGCCTGCGAACGAGCCGATCTTACCTTCATCGGGCCGCGATCAGAGGTGCTGGCCCTGGTGGGCGACAAGATAGCAGCCCGCAAGCTTGCAAAAGAGGCGGGTGTGCCGCCGACTGCGGGGACGGAGTTGCCCTCAGACGACCGCCAAGCTCTTCGTAACCAAGTTGAAAAGCTGGGATATCCCGTGATGATCAAGGCCGCGGCCGGCGGGGGCGGCAAGGGCATGCGCCGGGTGGAACGTCCGGAGGCGCTCTCAGAAGCACTTGAACTTGCCGCCGGCGAGGCCAATAGCGCCTTCGGGGACGGCAGGCTTTTTCTGGAGCGCTGCATCGAGAATGCTCGCCACATCGAGATACAGATCCTCGCAGACGAGCATGGCAACCTGGTGCATCTTTTCGAGCGCGAGTGCTCCATACAACGCCGTCACCAGAAAATAATCGAAGAGGCGCCTTCAGCGGCACTCGACGGCGAGTTGCGCGAGAAGTTGTGCCGGGCGGCAATCAGCGTAGCCCGGGTAGCGGGCTATACCAACGCCGGCACGGTGGAGTTCTTACTCGATGACCAGGGGAATTTCAGCTTCATGGAGGTGAACGCCCGTTTGCAGGTGGAGCACCCGGTCACGGAATTGATAACCGGAGTCGACCTGGTCGAACAGCAAATCCGTATAGCCGCGGGCGAGACGCTTATGATGGCACAGCAAGAGATCTCTTGCCGCGGCCATGCCATCGAGTGCCGCATTTATGCCGAGGACCCGGCCCGGGGATTCATGCCCAGCCCCGGCACAATTTGTGCTCTGGAGGCTCCTTCAGGACCCGGTGTGCGCTTCGATAGCGGCATCATGCCGGGTAGCGTCGTCCCGGTTCACTACGATCCGATTCTTGCAAAGCTGGTTACTTTCGCGGCCAATCGTGACCGGGCGGCGACTCGAATGGCCCGGGCGCTGCGAGAGACATGTATCCTAGGGGTGAAGACGCCTGTCGAGATGTTGATCGATATTGTCGAGTCGAAACAGTTTATGAATGCGGAAACGTCCACGACATTCCTCGATCGATACTTCAAGGATTGGAGGCCATCTGAAGAGCGCGCGCGGGTGGCATTGTTCGGCTGGCTGGCGGACCGCCTGGCTGATGAAGAGCGGGCGGAGAAGCCTCGTGGGGACCGTCTGGAGACGGGAGGCGGGCACCGGGACGATCCGTGGAGCAGACTCGGCCGTTTCCGTAGCTGGGGATAAAAATGGGTGCCATGAGACGCGTGAGGATGAACGACGCCGAGCACGATATCGAGGTGCTCGAATACACACCCGGACGGGCAGGAGAACCCGCCAGGCTACGTGCGCGCATCGACGGCGAGATGATCGAGGCCGGAGTACGCGCTCCGATCCCTGATCGCCTTCATTTGATGTTCGCCGGCGGAACGGCGCTGGTCAGGCTCGCCAGGGTCGGCCGTGACTCCTGGGCTTATTACGCCGGAAGCCAGGCATTGATAGAACCGCTGGCCGGCGGGCCGGTCACGGCCCGGCCGCCCGGAGATGTTACCCCGCCGATGCCGGCCGTCGTCGTCAGGATACTTTCTGAGCCCGGGCAGCATGTCGAGCGTGGACAGGCACTGGTGATCGTTTCGGCCATGAAGATGGAAACCACGCTGGTCGCGCCCCGGGACGGAGTCGTTCTGGCCGTGACCGTTGCCGAGGGCGACAAGGTTTCACCCGGACAGGTCCTGGTCGAGTTAGTGCCCGAGGAGGATTGCGATGGCGAAGGATGAGCCGAAACTTATCGTCGCGCGCGACGGCCACGTCGTGACTTTAACACTCAACCGCGAAAAGCGCCGCAACGCCCTCGACGCCGAGGTGACCGCGGCCCTGATCGAGGCGCTGAGAGAGGCTGATGGTGATCCCGACGTGCGCCTGGTGTGCATCACCGGGGCGGGCCAAAAGGCCTTTTGCGCAGGCGGTGACCTGGCCTCAGACATGTCGGTGGGACGAGGCGCCGCGGAAACGCTCGAGTTGTTCGGCGATCTGTTGCTCTGCATGGAATCCATGCAAACGCCTCTTTTAGCGCGAGTGGCAGGTGTCTGCCTGGGCGGCGGGCTCGGACTGGCGCTGGCCTGCGATCTGGTCGTTGCTTGCGACGAGGCCGTCTTCGGCACGCCGGAAGTGCGCGCCGGGATGTTCCCGATGACAATCGCACCGCTGGTCATCAGGCACGCAGGATCCAAGCGCGCCATGGAGATGATTTTCTGCGGCCGAAAGGTACCGGCCACCGAGGCCATGAGCATGGGGTTCGTAAACCGGGTGGTGCCCCGCGCCGAGTTGGACGCCACGCTAGAGGAAATTTCCGCGGACATTCTGGCCGGCTCTCCCACGGCCATCGGCATCGGTCGCAAGGCTTTGGCCAGGACACGCGGCATGCCGGCCAAACAGGCCGTCCCGGAATTGATCGCAGAACTCATGAAAGTCATCGCCAGCGAGGATGCCATGGAAGGTATTCAGGCCTTTTTACAGAAGCGCAAGCCCATCTGGAAGGGAAGGTGAGAGCCCATGTCAATCTTGCCCGTAGCCCCTCATCGCGATCCCGAAAGAGCCTGTATAATCACCTGTGCGCTCAGCGGCGTGGTGGCCAACCGCGACCAGTGCCCGGCCATTCCCTATACCCCCGAGGAGTATGCCGCGGAGGCCCGGAGGGCCTACGAGGCCGGGGCCGCGGTGGCGCACATCCACGCTCGCGACCCCGCGGACGGCTCGCCGAGCTACAAGGTCGAGCATTACCGGGCAATACGCGACGCGATTGTGAATGCCTGTCCGATCGTGATCAACTTCTCGACCGGGGCGGTCGGTATAAGCACAGAGGAAAAAATCGCCCCGGTGCGCGAGATCCGGCCGGCTTTAGCGGCGCTCAATATGGGTTCGATGAACTACGCCAAGTATCACCAGAAGAAAAAGAGCTTCGTTTTCGAGTTCGTTTTTGCGAATCCGTTCTCCGAGATCGTTAAACTGATAGAGACCATGAACGAGGTGAATTCGAAGCCGGAGATGGAATGTTTCGACGCCGGCCAGGTGGCCAACTCGTACCCGCTCGTCGATATGGGTTTACTCAAGCCGCCCTTCCAGTACTCGCTGATATTAGGGGTAACTGGCGGGATAGCGCCCACGATCGACTCATTGCTGCATATGTCGTCATGTGTGCCGGAGAGAAGCGAGTGGGAGTTGATCGGTATTTCGCGCGACCAGTGGCGCCTGGTGGCCGGCGCCATAGCAATGGGCGGCAACGTCAGGGTAGGGTTGGAAGACAACTTCTACCTGGAACCCGGCCGCATGGCCGGCTCCAACGGCGAACTGGTGGAAAAAGCCGCGCGCATGATCCGCGACCAAGGCCGTGAAGCGGCAACGCCCGAAGAGTGCCGCCGCCGCCTGAAGCTTATAAATAGATAATTTTCACCCCCCTTTTTCGGCATAACCCTTTGAAATAACTGTGCTGAACTTGACAGGTGGCGTCATTTGCTGTATGCTTTTTTTCATTCAGGCGGGCTGTCGGGACAAATATCTGGCAGTCCGCTTTTGTTGCACAGGGTTGGGGGAGTTTGACACTCGGAGGAGGTTTTCTGAATGGCACAAACAAAGGCACGCAAGAACGAGCGTACCACCCACCGAGCATCCCGTGGAAAGACATCCAAGTCGCAGGCCGCCCAGGCTCGCGTGAAAAAGGCTCCCACCAAGGCCAGCCTGAAACAGATGGCCAAGGACTGGGACCACGTCACCTGATCCTGTCTTGAAAAGTCATAGATTGACCGCGCGGATCGAGGCGCTGCTGGCGGCCCTGGCGTTCGTCTGCGTCGCCGTCGTGATGAGCGGGACGACCTGTCGCGGAGGATCCGGGGCGAGTCCCAACCTGGACGCGCCCGCCTGGGTTGCCACGTCGGTCGGCTACGAGATTTTCGTGCGCTCTTTTTTCGATTCGGACGCTGATGGTGTCGGCGATCTTGCCGGGATCTTGCAAAAACTCGATTACCTGAACGACGGAAAAGCGGGCGGATCGGATCTGGGTGTGAACTTATTGTGGCTCACGCCTATCTTCGCCTCGCCTTCGTATCACGGCTATGATGCGAGCGATTACCTGAGCGTCAATCCAGAACTTGGATCGCTTGCAGACTTTCGTGACCTTGCCGCGGCCGCGCACCTACGCGGCGTGAGGGTGATCCTCGATTTGCCGTTTAACCATACCTCCCGCCTGCACGCCTGGTTCGCGGACTCGTCCTCGGGAACAGACGATCCCAGGCGCGACTGGTACCTGTGGCGGGCCGACGACCCGGGCTGGAGGCGCCCATGGGGAGACCACGGGTCGGTCTGGCACCGGCTTGGAGGGAGTTACTACTACGGCATCTTCTCGGCGGAGATGCCCGATCTGAACCTGCAAAATAGCGCGGTCGTCGACCAAGTCGAGGCCGGCATGCGCTTCTGGCTCGATCAGGGCGCGGACGGCTTCAGGATCGACGCCGCTCGCTACTTCACAGAGGATCCCGACGGGACATTGGCGGACACGGCGGACACGCACCGGATAGCGAAGAATCTCAAACGCGCCCTGCGTACGAAGCGCCCGGACGCGCTCATGGTGGCCGAGGCATGGGCTAAAAGCGAAATAGTGGCGGCCTACCAGGGGCGGCGCGACGAGTACGACCTGGCCTTCAATTTCGATCTGGCCGAGGTGCTGCCGCAGTGCCTGTTGGCCGAGGATCCGGAAGAGATCGAAAAAGTGCTCACCCGCGTAGAACGCTCGTTCTCAAGCCGTGGCTTCGACGCACCGTTTCTCGAAAACCATGATTTCACGAGGTTGGTAACCAGCCTGGGCGGCAGGCGCGGACCGCTGAGGCTTGCCGCCGTCCTGTTGCTCACCCTGCCGGGCACGCCGTTTCTGTACTACGGCCAGGAAATCGGCCAGGCCGACGCATCCCGCTGCTCGGGCGACATCTGCAAGCGGGCTCCCATGCAGTGGACCGCAGGATCGAGTGCGGGTTTCACGAGCGGTACACCCTGGACCCCACCCGCCGGCGGGGAGGACGGTATCGACGTCGCTTCGCAGGCAGGTGATCCGGCCTCGTTGCTTACCCTGTATCGCGAACTGATTCGCATCAGGGGCGAATGGCCGGCGCTGACATCGACCGCCCGCAAGCGTCTGGTAAGTGATCGCGGGGCCGCGTACGCCTACCTGCGCGGGGAAGGGGATCATCCCGTGCTGGTGGTACTCAATTTCTCCTCGCAGCCGGAAAAGCCGACCATCGATTTGTCGAGTGTAGGTCAGCCCGGGCGCGAGCTTGCGGGAGAGGATCTGTTCAGCGGGCGCGAACTTGTAGTTCCCGTTACACGCTCAAGATATCTGCTCGATCATATACCCGCCTGGGGAGCGCTGGTAGTGGGGTTCTGAAAGCTTCGTTGATGGATCTCAGGGGATGTCTCGTTCCTTCTCCGGTTCCTTTTTCTTGATTGCGTCGTTTTTCGATTTTTCTATGAGTTGTTGCTTCAGGTCGAGTTGTTGGAGTTCTTTGTCGTGCCTGTACTCGTCGAAGATCTTCCAGCCGATATACACACCCGCCGCGAGCACCAGCACCAGAAGCAGGAGGATCACGTCTCGCACGGTCACCGTGAAAACGAACCGGCGCCGGACGACTTTCTTCGCACCTGCCATGGGTGCCGGGGCGGAACGCAGCAGGGAGTGAGCCTGGCGGCTTTTCTTTTTTCGCCGGGGTCCGCCCGCGGCGAAATCGGTCATGTCCAGCGGCGTCATGCCGGCGGTCAGGCCCTTTTTGAAGCGGGGCTTAGGCTTCGAATCGCTGCCCGGAGTGGTCGCACGCGGTGCTCCGGGCACGAACAACGGCAAGCCCGCGGCCGGCGCCGGCGATCTTTCGCGCTCTGGAGCGAGGTGTACAGCAGGCGCTTCCGCTGGTTCCTCGTCTCCCAGTGGCGCGTCGAAGAGGGCATCGAAGTTTGGTCCCAGGGGCGCCTTCGCCGCCGGGGAAGGAGACTTGTCCCGGGCGGGGGGAAGCGGAGACGGGGTCCGGCGACCACCGGGCACGTAGAAGGGCAGCGCCTCCAGGTCGGACGATTCGGGCAGCGACAGATCGATAACGTCCTCGATCGGGGAAGGACTTATTTCGAGCGGCGGCACCTCGCGGGTATCCTCGGCATTCGTGTCGTCGAACAGGTCGGCGACCCTGAACTCTCTTTCGTCCACGTCGATGTCAACCTCGAAGGCGTCATGGGCGCGGACCGGTCCCAGGGGCTTTGTATGCGTTGAAGTAATCGACAGCCTGCGGGTCGGGTTTTCCTCGCTGTCGCCAAAGCGCGGCTTGGGCTGCAGGCGCGTAGGCTCCTGGTCCTCTTCCACTTCGGGCGGATCGTTTTCCGGCCGTTTGCTCATGCGTTGTCCCCGCTCCCAGGATCTTACTGTGGAATGTTCACAAGACGCAAGAACGTGGACCCTGTTGTCACAACCCTTTTGTCACTGACTTGACACCAGACGCATGCAGTTGTTAGCTTTATGCCCGTCCCTGATACCCATTTTTCGAAGACGGGCACCACGAAAAGATTGGGTTTTTAGTGGTGTTCGCTGGGTTTCGTAATGGGCACTGGTTTGGAAGCGCGGTTTGACGTGATTCCGAGGACTTGCGGACATGTTCCAGCCCCAGCAGTTTGGAAAATATTATCTCTACGAGCGGCTGGCCGTCGGTGGCATGGCCGAGATCTACAAGGCCAAGCTTTATGGTGTGGACGGTTTCGAGAAGAACATGGTTGTCAAGCAGATCCTGCCCCAGTACGCTCGTCACCGCGAGTTCATCCAGATGTTCATCGACGAGGCCAAGATTTGCGTCAACCTTTCCCACGGCAACATCGTTCCGGTTTACGAACTGGGCGAGATCGACGGAATCTACTTCATATCGATGGAGCACGTCGACGGCCAGAACATGGGCGAGTTGCTCGACGCCGGCCTCGACGAAAACAAGCCGCTTTCGGTGCCTCACACCCTGTTCATCGCCTCGGAGATTCTTGCCGGTCTCGACTTCGCCCACCGCAAGAGCGACGAACGGGGAAGCCCGCTGGGAATCGTCCACCGCGACGTCTCCCCCCAGAACATCCTCGTTTCGTACGATGGCGAGGTGAAGATCGTCGACTTCGGCATCGCCCGGGCGGCCAACAAGATGCACGCCACCGAGGCCGGGGTGATCAAGGGCAAGTTCGGCTACATGTCTCCGGAGCAGGCAACCGGAAAGGACGTGGATGCGCGCAGCGACGTCTTTGCCGCCGGCATCCTGCTTTTCGAAATGCTGACGCTGGAGAGACTGTTCCACGGCGGCACCGATGTGGTCACCCTCGAAAGAGTCAAGCGAGCAGACGTGCCCACGCCCTCGCGCACCAATCCCAAGTTGCCACCGCAGCTCGACGCCATCGTCTTCAAGGCGCTGGCCCGCAACCCGGCCGACCGTTACCAGTCGGCGGGCGAGATGCGCCTGGCCATCTCGCGCTTTTTGTACAAGCTTCCAGAGGAGGCGTCATCCAAGACCTTGTCTGTCTACATGAAGGAGTTGTTCGCCACGGAACTCAAAGAGCGCGCCTCCCAACCCCGACTGAAGATACCCCTGGCTCAACCCGCACCCCCTGCTCCGGCCCAACCCGCGCCGGCGCCGGCGGATCTGTTTGAAGCGCCTGGCAGCCCGGCGGCCGGAGCGGAAGTCGGCCCCGGGGTCGCGTTCGATGGCGATCTAGATACGAGCTTCAGCTACAGCGGCGCAGGCAGGAAGCTCAAGTGGATCATAATCGGGGGACTGCTCGCGGGCCTGGTCATCTGCGGCATTGTCTTTCGATCTCAGATCTCACATATCTTCGCGACGATCGGAGATGTGGTCGATGAGTCGGCGGAACGCCTGGCCCAGAAAAAGTTGGGCACCCTGATAATCAAATCGCGTCCGACGGGAGCCGCCGTCTATTTCGATAACCGCAAGGTCGGCACGACGAACATGCGCATCGGGAAGATAGATCCGCAGAAGGAATACGAGATCGTGTTGACCATGCGGGGATATCCACCCTGGTCACGCCGCCTGCTGCCTTCGGACTGGAAGCAGGGTGACAAGATGCGCATCCAGGTCTTCAAGGATTGGACCGCCGACAGCTTCAAGTGACTGTGAGGCTCTGTCTGGAAAAACATCACCCGGAGGAAGACGATGTCCTCAAAAATCGAGAAAGCTCAGAACGAGTTCGAAAAGCTCTTGTGCGACCTGGCCGAAAAGGCCCGCATGCTCGACCTGTTCGATCAGGCCGATGGCGCGCTGACCGAGTCGCATCGCCAGTCGCAAGAAGGGCTGGACGACCGCAAGCTGGAACTCGAATTCATCGAATCCGAAATCGAACGGATGGAAAAGAGCGAAAAACAAGACCGACAGCAAATTGAGGACGAGCGGGACGAACTGCACGCATCTATCAAGCAGCAGAAGAAGATCCTGTCGGTCAAGAAGAGCAAGGCCGCCCCGCTGAAAAAGAAGATAGTGGGCGAAGAATACGACTTCAAGTTTGCCGACAGGAGCATGGAGGAAGAAAAGGCCAAGTTCGCGCAGGCCAAGAAGGTCGAGGATTTCGACAAGGCCAAGGTCCATGAGAACAACCTCAAGCGGATGAAGATAGACATCCTCAAGCGCAGGAAGAGTCTGGATGATCTGCGGCGTAAGATCCGCGAGCACGAGAAACCTATCAAGGATATTGAAAAAGAGATTAGCGCTGACACGGAGCGGGCCGCCCAGATAAATCTTTCACTCGAGGAGATGGACGAAGCCTCCAGCGAGGAAATGCTTGCGGATCTCAAACGCCAGCATGAAATGAAATCGAAGGAGATCAAGCGCGCCGAGTTGTTGGTCGTCGATACGCTGGCGGACATCGGAGAGAACCTCTTCGACAAGAGGGTGAAACATCCCGTACTCGAAAAGTTCTATTTGGATATCGACAAGGTCGCAAAGTTTATCGACGAACTACAGGGCGAAGGCAAGTGAAGTTGCGAGTGCGAAGTCAGATCCTGCTTGCGATCCTGGTTGTTTGCTGCCTGGTCGGTTGCAGCAAACGATATGATAAATCGCGTCCATGGGTGGTAATCCTCGACGAAGCCGCAACCCAGCAGATGGCCGAGAAGCTGCTTGCGTCATTCGAGGACAAAAAGAATGAAGACATGGAGAGTGCCGCGGCCCTGGCGGTAAAGGACCGCGGCGTAATTCGCCACCTTGTAGTCAGCCGGGGATTCGCGGTTCGCGATCGGGCTGTAAAACTCGCCGGCCGACTCAGGGGATCCACTCCGCGGCATCTGCCGCTTCTGGATCTTTCCAAGATACAGATCCCCGGCGAGGATGATCTGCAGTTCGGAGGTATTCCGGAAGGCCTCGAGGACATCGAGAACCTTGCGGCGCTGCTTCCGGCACCGGGCGCCGAGAGTCTCGAGTCGTTTCTACTCGTGCCAAACGCCGCTGGCAAATGTTCGCGGCCGGTCGATTTCGGTTCAATCGCGCCTTCCGAATGGAGGCAGGGATTTTGCCGGTTGGGATTTTCGGCCATTGCCGAAGCCGCTTACGGCATTTCTGGTCCCAACGGTTCTGAAAAGGTGCTCGTGTTCATCGGTATGGGGCGCGCCGGTAAGGAAGGCGAAGAGAAACAAGATCTTCTTCGCGATAGCTGGGGCTTCTTGCTTGCCCACGCGGCTCCTAGCCCCGAGGAATGGGAAAGGACCAAGAAAGAGAGAAAAAGATCGAAACATAGGCGCCGGCGCAGGCGACGCCGGCCGCCGGCGACCGTCGAAGCACAAGATTCCGCCGGTGTCATTGAGTTGCCGGCACCGCAGCAAAGCTTGCTGCCATGGGGAAATGCGCCGGTATTTTCTATGACCCGGGTAACCTTGGCACCTTCGAAGAACTACCGGGAAGACGCAGTCGTATGGACCGCCTGGCTGGCCCGCCTGCCAAGTGGGAACGGCGTCTGGCTGGCCTTGTTTAAAGACGAACCCGCAATCAAGGGCTTGTTTGAGCCGGTCGGGCTTGGTAAGCCGCATGGCATCGCTTTCCTGCCCGAGTTCTTGAGGCCCTGGACCTTGTTGCCGGAGATTGCCGTAGAGGATGAGCACCTGGATTTTCTCGGCGCGCAGCGCTTCGGACGCTGGCTCCCGAAGAAACTACGCCGGCGTGACTGGGCCAGGCGGAACGCCGAGCGCACGATCACCGGCGCGGGTTTTGCCTCGGGAGAAAAGCGCTGGCGGGTCAACTGGATCGACCTTGGTTCCGAGTCCGAGGCGAAACAAGTGTTCAACGATGGCTTCGTCGCACCACGCCAGGAGATCATGCAGAGAGTGATGAAGAGTAAGAGACAGGTGCGCTATGATCTGGGAGTCAGTCTGGTCGAAGTGGGTGACGTCAATGCCTGGTACTTGAAGGGGGCCATGCGTGGCCGCAGGCGGGATATGTATTTCAGTCACAAGACCAGGGTATGGCTTTTCACAACGCCCCAGGGAGTGAAGCACGAATTGGACATGGAAGATCTTCTGGCCCGGGCCGAGCTTCTGCAGGTATGGGAAATGGGGGAGTAACCCGACTTCGCCGAGGCTTGGTCGGGTTGACCCCGCGATTGCGGGGATGAAAAAACACTTGATCTATCTTGAAAAGTTGGTAAACTCCGCCCCCTTGTTCGTAAGTATGCCAGATTACCTAAGGAGTATGAGAAGATGTCTACCGCAATCCTGGGCAAGAAAATAGGTACCACTCAAATCTTCGATGAGAACGGCAACCGTGTACCGGTAACGGTGGTTGAGGCAGGGCCGTGTATCGTCGTGCAGAAACGCAATCCCGTAAAGCATGCCTACAGCGCCATCCAGATCGGTTTCGAAGAGATTCCGGGTCGCAAGTTGTCCAAGCCTCGCCGCGGAGTGTTTGAAAGCGTCGACCTGGCTCCGATGCGTTTCCTGCGCGAGGTACGACTCCCGCCGGAAGAGGTCGAGGGATACAAGGTTGGTGACAAGATTACCGTGTCGATCTTCTCCGGCGGTGACAAGGTGGACGTTTCTGGAACTTCGAAAGGCCGTGGATACCAGGGCGTCGTCAAGCGCTACGGATTCAAGGGCAACACCAAGACGCGCGGCACTCACGAGGTCAGGCGGCATCCCGGCGGCATCGGCATGTGCCAGTTCCCCGGTCACATTCTCAAGGGCACCAAGCTCCCCGGTCAGATGGGCAACAAGCGAGTCACCACCCACAATTTGAGGGTGGTCAAAGTGGACGAGGAACGCAACTTGCTTCTCATCCGCGGCGCCGTTCCCGGTGCCGCGAACGGGCTGGTGATGGTGCGCAAGGCCATCAAGACCCGTTCCCCCAAGGCCTGATCGACAGGCACTTCCGAACTTTCCCTCCTTCCCAAGGAGGATTTTTGGACAGATGTAGTATCAGGTGCGAAGTGTAGGGAATCCTATCACTAATCGAGAAAATCCTTGCCTTCCCAATAGTGCTGTTATAAACGCAATTCAATGGCAAATCTGGCCCTTTCACATTCACGCAACCGAGTGAGGAATATCATGCGTAGCGGAAGGAGTTTGTGCACGATTTTCGTGGTTACGGCGCTTTGCGCATCGTCGGTTCCGGCGCGGGCCGGCGAGCCCGTGGTGGCCAACCAACTCTATGACATGGGGGGTAAGTTTGAAGTGGCTCTAAGCCCGGTGTCCATGTCGATTGTCGACAAGTATACCAGGCATTTTGGCTTCTCCTTGGGGTTCAACTATTTTTTCAACGACTACCTGGGACTCGAGCTGGACGCGGGCTACAACTACATCAACGGTGACCGCAAACTGCTGAACGAGATCTTGCGCACAGCCCAGACACTGGACAAAATTCACAAGTTGCCGCTTACCGATCTCAAGCACATGACCTGGTTCGCAAACCTCGGTCTGGTGTTCTCGCCTCTTTACGGCAAGCTGGATTTTTCTTCCGAATTCGCGGTCAGCATACATCTCTATTTCGTGGCCGGCGCCGGCGTGGCCCAGTACCAGTACACCGAGTTGGAAGACGATCCCGACAATCCCGAGTTCGGCACGTTCAAGAAAGTGACCAAGACGTACAGCGGCGGTCTTACGGACGCGGCGGTTCAGCCCACCTTCCATTTCGGTGGCGGCCTGCGCTTCCACGTTGCCGAGAGTTGGGGAATCAAGATCGAGATCCGTGACGTGTTCTTCTATGACAAGTACGAAGCCGATTGGAAGCCGGCCGGTATTAACGTGCAACAGAAGACCATCAAGGATTTTGTCCATGTCGTCTTCCTGAGGCTGGGCGTGTGTTACACGTTCTGAGCGGAGAGACACCATGAAAAAGTTTTTTCTCATACTTGCGTCTTTAATGCTGATTTCGGCAGGTGCGATGGCCGAGAGTCCCAATGAGCGCGTGCACGTACTGCAGAAGCGGGACTACTCGGTCAAAAACAAGATCGAGGTCGGCGGGCTTTTCGCCATGTCGGTAGACGACATCTTCACACAGCACTACTCGGGTGTGTTGACGCTCGACTACCATATCGACGAGGCATTTGCGCTCGAGTTCACCTGGCTGTCGTGCAAGGTTCCGTTCTACATGGGTGACAAGGTTTCCGATGACCCCGCTGCCTACACCGGAAACAACATTCGTCTGGGGCACTCGTATACCGACGCCTACTACAACATCAAGAACGATGCCCAACTCAGCCCCTCGAACGCCGACCTGGCCATGATCGGCAACTACTGGGGGCTGAATGTCGAGTTCAGTCCCATCTATGGCAAGTTCTCCCTCTTTAACTGGGGGCTGGCCCGGGCCGATTTCTACGTAACCGCCGGTGGCGGTGTGGTAACGACCGAGTACATGCGGCCTGACAAGAGTTGGGTGGACACGGGTCTTTACTTCATGGGTTCTTTCGGAATGGGCTTCAGGATTTTCCTTGCGCGCTGGTTTGCTCTCAGACTCGACATGCGCGATTTGACTTTCGCCGCCAAGGTCGAGGGCGAGGCCGGCGCCACCGGAACCACTACAGAGACGAAGATCCGAAGCACGCTGTTCGTCATGCTGGGAATCAGTTTCCTTTTCGGCGGTGAAGAACCTGTGCAGATATGGAGCCCGTATTGACGGCCAAGAGCCGTTTGGAGGATTCAACCGTGAGAAAAATCGTCTCGATTATTTTCGCCTTGGCCGTTCTGCAGGGTGCATTGGCTTTCGCCCAGGGCAATAAGTCCGATCAGCTCAACCAGGCTGTTGAGGCCTACAATGGGAACAACCTGGCACAGGCGGCCAAGCTGTTCTACGACGTCAAGATGAACGATCCGCAAGCCGGCAACCGCGCCCAGGCGGAGTACTACCTGGGGCAGTCGCTCTTCAAGATGGGCATGTACCAGAGCGCGCTGGCCTTCTACAACGCTGTCTTCGTGGCCGGTCCGGCACACCCGTATTACATCAAGGGCGCCGAAGGGTTGGTCAACGTCGCCCAGGCGCTGCATGACGACACTCTGATACCTTCCCAGATCAACAAGTACTACAACAGCCAGGAATTCGCGAAGATGGATCCCATGATCCTCAGCCGGATAAACTTCTATGTTGGCTTGCTTCTCTATCGCCAGGAAAAGTACGGTGAGGCGATGGCGTTTCTTTCGGCCATCGACCAGAAGTCGCGAGTTTTTTCCAAGGGTCTTTTCCTGCAGGCTATCATCCAC
>CAZXHT010000118.1:0-16571 GCA_964640665.1 uncultured Myxococcales bacterium | reverse complement strand
ACCCGGAAACGCCCAAACAGGGATCCGTACAGTCGTTGTCGGTATCGAAGGCGCATCCGCTCGGGCAGCAGCCGTCATCGTCGATACACCCGGAAACGCCCAAACAGGGATCCGTACAGTCGTTGTCGGTATCGAAGGCGCAGCCGCTCGGGCAGCAACCGTCGCCGTCGATGCACTCGGTCACCCCCGAGCAATCACTCTCGCTCGTGTCTCCTGAGCAGCCGCCCGTTCCGACTTGCAGGGCCATCGCTGCTGCGGTGATCACGAGAACTGCAAAAGATACACGCATGGTCTCTACCTCCTGAGCACAATTCGGTATCTCTCTATTTATCATAAAACCAAACTCGGGATCAATCCATTCAGCGCGAAGCTGTCTTGGAACCCACCATGGTCGAGTTCCCGTCCCACCTGCAACTGCCGGCTTCCCATGTTTCAGCCCCCCGGCCGGGCCGGGCCCTTGAGGACGCTGGCGCCGAAGGTGGTTACGTAGATTACGTTGGGGTCTGCGGGGTCGAACTGTACCCGCTGGGTGTTGGCGAAGGGGAAGCTCTCGAACGCTTCCCAGTTGTCGCCCCCGTCGGTGCTCAGCCACAGCGCCCATTCCGGGGTGCCCTCGCACATGGTGGCGTACACCCAGCCGGGACGCTGCGGGTGAAAGTAGGCGCTGAAGTGCTCCCGGCCGAAGCGCGCCACCCGCGCCCAGGTCGCGCCGCCGCCGCTTTCCGGATCTCCCCCCCAGTGGCGGTTGTGGATGATGTTGGCGTTGGGAATGTCGTGCACTTCGGAAAACGCCCCCCAGACCTTGCCCGCGACGTCCGGGTCATAGACTATCTGTCCATAGGCGCTGGCGCCGAGGTCCGACCAGTCTTCCCAGCTGCGGCCCCGGTCGTTGGATATCTTCAGCCGGTCCCAGCGCGGAGCCAGGATCACGTTCGAGTCCTGCGGATGGAAGGCCGCCGGGCAATGCAGGTAGCTCTGCCGCTGCTTGAAGTGAATCAGCCGCCACCAGTGACCGCCGTCCTCGGAGACATATGAGCCGGACATGTCGCAGTTGATCATCATCAGGTCGGGATCGGCCGCGCTGATGGACGGGGCGAACATGCCCCCTCCGCCGGACAGACCCACGGGCGACCAGCCCTCGATGGTGGTGTCGCCGCCGCTATCGCCGCCGCCGTCGGCACCAGGATCGCCGCCTGCGTCCGCGCCCGGATCGGCACCGGCGTCCGGGCCGCTATCGCCGCCGTCATCAACACCGGCGCCGTCAGCGGCGTCCACCCCGGCGTCTTCAGGGCCGCCTATCCGGCCCTGGCTGCAACCGGCACACACGGCCGCCGCCGAAACGAGTCCGGCCAGTAACGCGGCAGATCGCTTCATGCCTGCACCTTCCTTTCCAAATTCTCTTGCAATTCATCATTCCCGGGATATTTATTTGTCTCCATAAATTACCTGACAAGCAATTATCTGCAAGGTGCAATTTCAAACAATCTGAAGTATGCTTGAACCAATTGAATGCAATCTTTAGGGAGATCCCATGAGCTCTTTTGCTTCCGCCCGCTTGTTCGTTTTGGCCATGGCCCTGCCACTGTTGCTCGGCGCCTGCGGCAAGAGCGACAGCTCCTCCGATGACGCCGGCCGAGACGGGCAGACGGCCGAGTGCCCGGACATGACCGGCAGCTGGGCTTTCACCATCAACTGCCCCAACAGCGCCTCGGGCACCAACGCCCCCGTGACCCAGAACGGTTGTGATATCTCATCGGCCTGGGAGGATGAAAACTGGACCGGTACGGTCGACGCCGAGGGGCATACCAGCTTTGTCTCCGACGCCACGGGCGACGCCTCCAATTGTACGGGTGTAGTCGACGGCGATACCTGGGAAAGCGATTGCACGCCCGGGGATTGCCACATGAGCGCCGAGCGTTGAGAGTATTGTCTTTATAGATGTCAGAATCAGCCCGAGAGGTTCCCTTATTGATGTCACTCGTGATAGAGCTCGTGTACCTGACGTCGTACCCACAAGAGGCGCTATGAAAAACCTGCTGCTGGCATCCCTGGTCTTGCTGGCGGGCTGTTCTTCCCCCGAGGGACTGATGCTGACGCCGCCCGGCTCGGGGCCGGAGGTGTTCTTCGATCTGGACGCCCGGCCGTATCCGGAGATGCCCATTCCCTGCGACCTGGCCACCCGGCCGGACGCCAGCTCGCCCACCGGCAGGCGCATAAACGTGAGCCTTGTGGCCCCTACCCTGCTGGAGCAGTCGGTGCGCCAGAAGCTCGACCGGCTGGACGGTTTCGGCACCTTCATGCCCATCTCGGTGCGCTTCACCAAGGACCTGGACGTTGACGCCTTCAGCTCGGTGCGCCACGACGACGACGACCGCTCGGACGACCTGGTCCTGGTGGTGGCGGTCGACCCCGACTCCCCCGACTTCGGACAAGCCGTTCCTTTGGACCTGGGCCGCGGTTACTACCCGCTCACTTTGGATCTGAACGACAACTACTTCGCCTCGGACCCCCGCGCGCAGTGTTCCAACCTGGTCTTCGATACCGTTGACGAAGACGGCAACCACAACGGCATCCTGGATCCGGGAGAAGACACCGACTCCGACGGCGTGCTGGACCGGGGCAACAGCTACCCGGGCTCGGCCGCTGACCCCTACCTGGACCTGGTCGACTTCTACGAGATGGAGACCCACACACTGCTGATTCGCCCGGTGCTGCCCCTGCAAGAGCGCACCCGCTACGCGGTGGTGCTGACCCGCGATCTTTTGGGAACCGACGGCAACCCGGTGCGCTCGCCCTATCTTTACGTTCACCACCTCGACCAGGCCGGCGATCTGCGGGCCCTCGGGGAAGCGCTTTCGAAAAACGGCCGTTCGCTTACCGAAGTGGCTTTCGCCTGGTCCTTCACCACCATGAGCATCCACCAGGACCTGGACGCGCTGCGCGCGGGCCTGCACGGGCAGGGACCGTTTGCGCGCCTCGAAATGGAATACCCACCCGATCCCTATCCGCACCAGCTGCGCGACGCATCCAGCCAGATCGAAAAGCGCCTCTACGTCGTTGAAGCCAAGGAGATTGAGAGTATCCTGGAGGTGGCCGGCGAGTTCATCCTGCCGCTGATATCCGCCGGGAAAGACTCCTTACCCGCGCTTTTGGAGAGCTACGACTTCGTGGATTACTTCGTCTCGGGATCGTTTGTGACCCCCTACCTGCTGGACACGCCCGACGAGGTCTGGGACCTGGATCCGCAAAGCGGGAGACTCGTTGCCGGCGAGCAGGAGGTGACCTTCTGGCTGTCGGTTCCCCGGGCCCATCGGCACCAGCTCACAGACGGCACGCTGATCGAGTACAAGCCGCCCTTCCCGGTGGTGATCTACATCCACGGCTCGACCTCCACCCGCCTGGAGACGCTGGGCTGGGCAGGCACCCTGGGCCGCTATGGCTTCGCGGTCCTGGGACTGGACGCGGTGGGCCACGGGCTTTCCTTCGACCGGATCACCCCCGAGCTGGAGCAACTGGTCGAGCAAGTGTTCAACAGCCTGGAGTTAAAGGGCCTCTACCGGGCCATCAAGACCGACCGCGCCCGGGATCTCAACGGCGACGGCTGGGTCGACTCCGGCGGCGACTTCTGGTCCGCCGACGTCTTCCACACCCGCGACGTGATCCGCCAGACCGTCCTGGACGTCATGCAGGCGGTCAGGATGCTCGAGTCATTCGACGGCGAGCGCACCTTCGCGGCCCGCGACGATCCGCGCTCCGACGGCCAGCGCGGCACGCGGGGGGAGCAGGAAAATTGTGACGGTCGCACTTACAAGAACGGGCTGATCCACTTTTCGGGCGACGTCGACTGCGACGGCCTGCCCGATCTGGCCGGCGACTTCGACGGCGACGGGGTGGTGGACGTGGGCGGCCCCGGCAACCTGATCGTGACAACCGGCGTCTCCCTGGGCGGCATCGTCAGTTCACTGGCCGCCGCCGCCGAGCCGTCCATCCGGCGCGCCGCTCCCATCGCCGGCGGAGGGGGCCTGGCCGACATCGCCGTCCGCTGCCTGCAGCCCGGCGTGGTCGAGGCGGTGTTTTTGAAACTCTTCGGTCCGCTGATCGTGGGTGTTCCCTACGCACCGGTAGAAGCCGAGCCGGTGGTCTTCGACGATCCCGAGACCCGCAAGGTCTTCCACACCAACTACCGCATAGACCAGGTCCGCGGCGTCTGGGAGGCGGACGATCCCGGCCGCCAGGGCCGCGACTACAGCCAGGGAATCATCGTCAAGGACCGCCAGGTCACCCTGCAGTCGGTCCCTCCCTCCGGCAGCGACCTGGTCATCGACTACGACGCCATCCCGCAGCCGGCCCTGGGCCTGATTCCTCCCGGCCCGATCTCCCTGCGGATCGAGCACGACCTGTACAACGTCAACAAGGAGCTGCGCCTGACCATCGCCGACCGGGTCGACTTGGAAGAGGGCCAGCGCGTGCGCCTGACCAACCTGGAGAACGGCGAGACCCGGACGGTCAGCGCCGGCCCACACGGGCGCTTCCGCATCGCCGTCCCCGCCGACCGGGGCAATCGCCTGTCTTTGGAACTGCAGGATCCCGACGGCGAGGTTATGCGGACCATAGACCGGCTCACCCAGGATCTCCTCTGGCACGGCACTCCGCTGTCCGCCGGTGATCCTCTGCAGAGCCTGGTGGAGGGTTTCGCCTTACGGCGGGCCACACCGGACCTGCGCCGCATGTTACAGCTCTCCCAGATGATGCTCGACCCCGCCGACCCGGCCAACTGGGTCCGGCGCGCCTCCGGGCACTACCTGATGATCTTCACCATCGGTGACATGAACGTCCCGATCAACACCGGCATAACCATGGCCCGCGCCGCCGGCCTGCTCGACTCCGACCAGCACCGGGTCCTCTTCGACTGGTACGTTCCCGAGGGACTGGAAAAGCTGGACCGCTTCCCCGATCACCCCGGCACCCTGGCCGACCCCGACGACCTGGACCGCAACCGGGACGGCTTCGACGCCCCCGGCCCGGCCCAGCCGCTACGCGCCACCCGTTACGACGACCAAAACCGCCCGACGGCCGGCGTCCGCTTCCCCTACCTGCGCCCCGAGGGCCTCCACGGCTTCCGCGTCCCCTCCCCCAGCAAGGACTTCGACATCGACTCCTTCATGATCAACATGATGGGTCGCTTCTTCCAGGACGGCCTGATCGAAGACGACCTATGCCTTGAAGACTACAGCTGCGACTTCATCCCCCGGGAGTATATTCCCATCGATTGATCGGTTACCGCTCTCGATCGGGCCTGACCCCCGCGTTGTGTTGCTTCACTCCCCGGCCGGGCAGCCGCCTTCGGGCCAGTCGGGGACGTTACCGGCGTGGAAGGTGACCGTGTCGAAAGGTGCCTCGGAGAACTCGACCAGGTAGTCGAGGCAGCCGGGCGAGTCTCGCAGGTGCAGGTTAAAAAATGCCGTCGAGTAGTGGTTGATGCTCTTGTGGGCCTCGTGCCAGGGTACGTTTTCGGTCTGCGAACAGCCGTCCTGCAGGGCCTCTTCGGCCGGGCCGAAGTCGAAATCCTTGGCCAGGGCGGCCAGGTCGAGGTCGCAGATGTCCGAGAAGGTGTAATGCCCGCCGCCCTCGATCTGGTAGAGGTACATCTCCGGCGCCGTGACCGCACGGTAGTCGCAGTACTGGTCCTTGAAAGGCACCGTGTTGTCCAGGGTGCCGCCCATGACCATGGTGGGCACGGGGTACTCGGCCAAAACGCAGCCGTAGATCTCGGCCAGGCCCAGGATTGGCGACTGGGACACCGAGGCCAGGATGTGCGGGTTGTTGCAGGCGGCGGTGAAGGCCGTCCAGCCCCCGAAGGAATGACCGCCGGCCGCGATATTGTCTTCGTCGACGGCGCCGAAGAGAAAATCCGCCTGGTCGGCGTTTCTCTCCTTCAGCTCGTCGAGCACGAAGTCTATGTCTAACAGCCGCTGCTGGCTGGAGACCATGGTGGTACCTTCGTCGTAACCGTCGCGCAGAAGTTCCCACACCGTGTTGCCCTTGTGATCGGGCGCCGCCACCAGGTAGCCGTGGGAGGCAAGGTGCACCGTGTAGAAAACGGACTGCCAGCGGATGCCGTACGAACCGTGGGAAAAGAGAACCAGGGGATAGGGCGCGTGGGCCGTGTCCATGTCGGCGTCGCGCACGGCTTCGCTCTGCATGCCGGGCAGCGCGGCGTCGACCAGTTTCTGGTAGTCCTCTCCCAGGTATTCCTCGGAGGCATCGGTCCAGGTTTCGTAAGTCCAGGGGGAGAGGTCTCTTGTCCCCTGAACCGCCGGGTACCATATTTCGAGCTTGAAGGAACGCGGCCCGCCCGTCTCGGGATCTTCGCGCGACGGGTCTTCCATCTCGAGGGTGATGACCCCCACGGGAAAAGGCCCGAAAGACATCGGATCGGGCGCACTACCAGGCCCCGCCGGCGGGAAGGGAAGCGTAGTGTCGCCGGCGCCCCCGCCGCAGGCGGCAAGCAAGAAAAGAAGCGACAAAATGAAAGCAGGCCGCACCAAGCGTCTCGTATTGGATGAAAAACAAAACATGCGTTCAGCTGCGCCGCCCATATTTGACCCTTCTAGTTGACGATTTTCAGCACGAGGGTGGCCGAGCCATTGTTGGATTCCCGTTTCTTGAATTTCTTGCCATGCCTTTGGGCTTCGAACTTCCAGTCGATCTTGCCATCGACCTTGATGTTGGCCTGTTCACCCGGCTTTGCCTGGAGATTCCAGCGCACGCGCCCCTTTTCCAGTTTCCAGTAAGCGCCGCTGACCGCCCTGGGATCGCTCTCGACCGTGGAGTTGAAAGACGGCTTCCACTTGAAGGCTTCCTTCTCGATGGTCCAGGCCGAACGCGCCGGGAGACGGCTCGAAGAGTAGACCAACGAGTCGGACGGATCGCCGCCGGGGCCGGCATGAATGACGATCGTCTTGGTCCGCTTGGCGTATTCCCGCCGCTCGATGCAGAACTTGCGACGCTTGCCATACACCCGCGCGGAGAGAACCAGGGGGTTGGCAACCTTGAAGGTTTTTCCCTTCGACGCGGCTTCGATCTTCTTGCCGCCCAGGCGCAACTCGATATCGCGGGCCCGGAAATCCAGGACCTCGATCGTCAACTGCCCGGCTCCTGCTTGTTTCAACCAGGCGTACTGCTTCCAGGCCTTCTCTGCGGCCACCGCCTTGTTCAGTTCCCCGGCTTTTCGATCCATCCGTCTCGCCACCTCGATCACCTTTTTCCGGCTTTGATCGAGCAAGCGCATTAGCTTGGCGGCGTCGCGGATGGAAACGAAGTTTTTCTTCAACAGCTCAACCTCCGACGTGCGGGCGATGGGCTGGGCGACGTAGGTATCCATCAGGTACCCGTTGAGCTTCTTGACGCCCTCGACCACCAGGTCGGAGACCTTGCCGCCTTGCCGCCCGGGAGCGTTCTCGATGGTGAATTTAAGCGCGGAGATGGCGATGGTGGCTATCTGGCGGTTCTTGGCCTTGAGCAACTCACGGTTGGCCGTCTGGTAGTCACGATTGATCTGCTTGCCGGCCTCGATGGCCAGGTGCTTGGCTTTCTGGTACTCCTTCTGGCGCGAGGTGGCCGGGCGGCTGGAGAAGTCTATCGGCGGATCCGGTGAGTATTCCGGCTCGCTCTTCCGGATCCTCTTGGTCAGGCGAGCCAACTCGCGCAGCGATTCGGTCGCCCCGCGGATGTTCTTCTCGACCAGCCCCAACTTGTTTTCCCCAAGTTGCCGCCGGACGGTCTTCAGGCGTTGCTCGAGCGTCCGGTTGATAAAAGCGACCTGTTTTTTGTCGTCCTCGGTGCCCGCCGAAGCCTTCCGTAACGAGGCCAACCCGACGACGCCACAGGCAACAACACCGATCACAAAGCAGCAGCGACGCATGGAGCGCTCCTTTCATAGTACCTCAACTGCATGCGGATATGAGCACAAGCCGCGGGCGACCGCAAGAGATGACCAGCCTGCCGAGGCAAAAGACAGTGCTTCATCCGACATCTCAACTCCAAGGCCGCTTCCAGGAATCACAAAATCATATTTTGATCTAGAAGCTTTTGGATGCCTTGAGAAGACGAACATAGTTCTTGAACCAGAAATGCTCTTCGAATCCGCCGAAGCCGTGATCCTGGAGAACACGTTTCCAGTCCCGTTCGATGTGATCGAATGCGTATTTACATTCGATGAACTTGAATACGAGCCGGTGGGAGGCGGGCATCTCGGCGAGTGAAAATTCAGCGTAGTCCAGGATGAACAGGCTTCCGCCCGGCTTGAGGTTGCGGTGGATGTTCTCGATAATTTGCAAGCGACTCTCGTGGGGGAAACCATGGATCACGAAGCTGATCAGGACCTTGTCGAATGGATAGTCCAGCTCGAACGGAACGTCGATTCGTTGATGGAGAAAGCTCACGCGGGGAACACCGCGGGTTTTTTTCATGAAGTGCTTCTCCATGACGGGAGAGATATCCACGCCGACGACCTGGCCTTGATCCCCGAGACGACTGTGCATGAGCAAACTGTTTCTTCCCGTGCCACAACCCAGGTCGAGAATATGATCTCCGGGGCGGATGTTCATCTTGTCCACGGCGGATCGGATGAATCGCGGATAGAAGCCCAGTGAAGCGCCGTCCATGATCTGATCGTAGAAGCGGGCAACAAAACCCCGTACTTCCACTCCTGAATTCGGATAGAGCTTGCCCATCGCTCACCTCTGTTCTCGTTCAATCGGCTGTCTGTTTCAGTAGAACACATGGGCACGGCGAGAACAACGTGTTGTAAGCAGCTCATCACCCAAGGCCGAAATGGCAAAAGAAACGACAAACGCAGGCGGGCATGATATGCAAAGGGCCAAAAGGGAGACTACGAGGTCGACATGAGCGAACAGAAGGACATGGAAGATATCGAGAAGTTGAAGCATTTGTTGCCCTACTGGGTGAGCCACAACTCCGAACACTCGAGTAACTACGAGAAGTGGATCGGCAGGGCAAAATCAGCCGGACTTGAACAGGTGGCTTTGGAACTCGAGAAAACCTTGGAACTGTCGAATGAGGCCAACCGGCACATTGAACGAGCGTCCCACCTGGTGAAAGATGGTCATTTTTCAGAATCCGCCGTAAAAACCGACCGGCCACCGCAAAAGACACGGACGGGTGAAGCTCGGCCGGATGACAGTCGCGCCGAATACGGGCTAGAGCCGATCGGGGTTATTAGGACGCCTTACGTGGACAACGCGCCATACCAGCCGGTAACCGGCGATGAGGGCGAGTTTTGCCTTCTTGTCGATCCTGCCTATGTCGAGGGGCTGCGGGACCTGGATCGGTTTCGATACATTTACGTCATCTACCTGGTCCACCGGGTAACCAGGGAAGTCTCCATGTCGGTTATGCCTTACTGGGCCCCGGGGACGGATGTTGGTGTTTTTGCCAGCCGCTCGCCGGTGCGTCCGAACCTGCTGGGCCTGAGTGTCGTGCGGCTCGAGCGCGTCGATGGAAACAAGGTTTATACCTCGGGCCTGGACGTCTTCGACGGCACCCCCCTGCTGGACATCAAGCCCTACATAAAAGACCTCGACAGCAAGGACGATGCCAACCTCGGCTGGGTGGAAGATCTCGAAGATCAGGAGCACCTGATGCTGCACATCAAGGGTATTCCACACGATTATTGACGTGCTTCTCGACTGAATTTACGCACGTCCCGGTTTTCGATCGAGGCTACCCGAAGTCACCGGCACCTCGGCAGCACCTCGGCAGCACCTCGGCAGAACATCGGCAGCACCTGAACAAGTGAGGCCCTGCAATTGCTTGCAGGGCCTCATGATGCCGGGACCGGGACTCGAACCCGGACGGTCACAAAGTACCAAGGGATTTTAAGTCCCTTGTGTCTACCAGTTCCACCATCCCGGCGCAATGTCGGTGATTATGAACCAACCGGCCGATTTGTCAACCGAGCCCCGTCCCGCGGTCAATCGAACTCATTGCGTCGATCCCGAGCTTCCGTTCCCGTCCTCGCTTAGCTCTAGGCGACGGGGAAGGGTGCCATGGATTAGGTTTTTTGAATTCCGAGCAGTTTTTGTGACTTTATTTTAGTTGGGGGTTTATAAATGTTTACAAGATGCTGTGTAATTAACAAAAACTATACATGATCTTTTCAGACGGTGCATTACAAGATTAGAGGGAGGTTGATATGAATACATTTGTTAAAAGTAATATTATTAAAAGTGTTCTGATAGTTATGGTGTTAATGGGAACACTAACATCGTGTCAAAAAGGGGACAACGATGGTGGTATTTATTCTGGGGTGACTATTAAATCATATGATGAATTACTTATTTTCTCTAGTGTGATTTTTAGAACTAAACTCTCAGAGCCATCAAAAGGCAAGGAAAAAATGTTATCCAATACATGTGAAAACAAAGTGGATGGTGGTAACGATAATACGAACGAATGCGAGAATCAATGGAAGGAATGATAGACCTTGGAATTTCAGGAGGGCCCAAATTAGAGTCAAGCAGACTAGCTGAGATAGGTGACGATCCGAGGTTTGACAGGCAAGGTAGTTAATTGTATCTAGCCGCCTCAGAGATCCCCCGTACTCCGCGAAAACCTGTTTGCCGCCAGAAGAGCCAGGCGAGTTCCTTCCGTGAGATGCCCTCAAACTCATGGATCGTAGCGGCATTCCGACAGTGCACCGGACAGTCGGTGCCGTTGGTTCACCGATCCCACCATCAAAGCGCACGCGTGCCTAAACTCTTCCGGTTTCTCCGGCACCTCTGACCGGCAGCGAGCGTCGCGGTCTGCATGCCCGACTGAAGCCGTCTTCCCTGGGTGCTCGAAATACCCCGGCGGCACATTGTGGTCGTTTTCTTGCCACTACTCTGCAGTGCCATGGTAGACTTTCTGCGAGATGTCCCCTGATGGCGAAAAGTCCGCACACGCCGCACGCTCCAGCCGCTTAGGCAACTTACACGGCTTTCTTACCTACATTACCCAGCAGGCCGTCGAACGTCTCGATGTTGAGAGGGTCTGGCTTTTTGGTTCGCGTGCCCGCGCCAAGAACAGTTCCGTGTCCGATTTCGACCTGGCATTCTCCGTCCCCGTGCAAAACCGCCGTCGCTGGCCGGCTTTCTGCGCCGTGATCGAGGAGAATGCTCCCACGCTCCATTCCCTTGATCTGGTACGCATGGATGTCATCCCGGCGGAACTTCGCCGGAGTATCCTGCAGGAAGGAACCCTGCTCTATGACAGGAACGAACAAGCCTGAATCACTGGAGATGGCTCTTTCCAACCTGGCAAAGGCATTTGCCAGCCTGGAGTCTTTCCTTGACGAGGAAGTCAAAAGCGATCGCGACCGGGCCGGTGTCATCCAGGCCTTCGAGTACACCTTCGAACTGTGCTGGAAGTTCCTGCAAAAGATGGCCTGGGCCGAAGGCCTCCAGGCGGCCAGCCCGCGCCAGGCGCTCAAGGCGGCTTTTCAACTCGGCCTGATAACCAGTGAAGATGAAGAACATTGGTTGGGCATGCTTGGCGACCGTAACAATACCGTGCATACCTACCGGGCCGAGATTGCCCAGGAGATCTTTCTTCGCATCCGTGACAACTACCGCCAGTCAATCGGAACGTTGCTGGAACGCGCTGGGCGCATGATGGACTGAACTCCGGTCGTTACCGAGTCTTGTCTGCCTTTTTGAGTTCCCGCCCCACTTTCTGCTCCACACTGGCGATCTTCGATTTCAGGCGGCCCTGGCGCCCCTTGCGGTAGTCGAGCTTGATGTTGCAGGCGATCCGCTCGCAGTCTTCGGACATTGCCTGGTAGCAGTCGCGAACCACGCCCATGGCCTCGTCGAACTCGCCTTCCACAAGGGTCCCCATGGCGTGCAGTTCGTAGTCCAGGCCGCTGCTGTCGATGATCTCCAGGCTGCGGGCCACGTAGCTGCTCAGGCTCTCGCCCTTGTCCAAAGGATACATGCTGAATTCCAAAACTACCATGATTCACCTCCGCCGGATTATGTCTACGAGCCAACCCCGAATGCAACACCCGGCGCCGGCAGACCATGCCGGAATTCTGATTTCTCATCCGTCTGCCAAAGCGCAGGCATTTTTATCGACCATTGTAGCGGGGCCTTGACAGGCGGATCGCTTCCCGGTGAGAATGCGAAAACTGTTCGAAATCAATGTATGACCAGGAGGACGAAATGAAGCTGAATCGATGGGCTTTGGCTATCCTGACCGCGCTATTCGCAACCGGCATCTTGCTTGCCGGTTGTACCTCGGGCACTACGCAGAACGCCCGCTTGCTGGGCATCTCGGTGCAACCCGAGTCGGCCAAGATCACCGTCAACGAGACAAAGCAGTTTACCGCCATCGGCCAGTTCGACGACGGCTCCACCCGCAATATCAGCCCCGAGGTGGTCTGGCATTCTACCAACGCATCGGTGGCCACAATCGACACAAACGGCCTGGCCAAGGGCATAAGCCAGGGCGGCACCACGCTGATTACGGCCACGGCCGGGAACATCACCAGCGATCCGGCGGCCGTGCTCGAGGTGGTGGGCGAAGAGAACCGCCTGATGTCGATCACCCTCGAACCGGCAACGGCCCAGCTTCAGCTTGGGGCCTCTTTGAGTTTCGTCGCCATGGGCAGCTTCATGAACGGATCGAGCCACGAGATCACCGACGAGGTAATCTGGGAAAGCTCGAACCCGACCATCGTGGCAATCTCGAATAACCCGGGCTCCAAGGGCGTGGCCATCGGCTTAGCGTCCGGCAACAGCGACATCACCGCCCGGGCGGACGATCTGACAAGCGACCCGGCCGCGGTCACCGTCACCGAAGTCGCCCTGGTGTCGATCGCCGTCTCGCCCCTCGGCCCGACCCTGCCGCTGGGGACAATCCAGCAGTTCAAGGCCACCGGAACCTACTCGGACGACTCGACTGCCGACCTGACCAAGGTGGCCACCTGGATGAGCTCCAACAAGGTGGTGGCCGATTTCTCGGCCGAGGCCGGAGAAGAAGGCTTCTGCACCGCCCTGGCCGAAGGCACGACCTCGATTACCGCCATCAGCGGCAGCACCATCAGCAGCCCGGTCACCCTGACGGTCACCTCGGCCAGCCTGCAAACAATCTCCTTGGAACCAGCGGCCCCCAACGTGCCGGTGGGCACCCAGCTACAGTTTTCGGCCACCGGCCACTATTCCGACGGCCAGATACTGACGATCACAGACATGGTCACTTGGCACTCGGGTAACGAAGCAACGGCAACCTTCGACGTCCAGCACGCCGGCCAGGCCAATGCACTGGCGGTTGGCAGCGCGGAGATCTGGGCCGAACTGGGCGCGATCTCGAGCCCTCACGTCACGCTGACGGTCAGCTCCGCAACCATCGAGTCGATCGAGCTTTCTCCGGTCGCCCCCAGCCTGCCGATCGGGCAACAGTTGCAGTTCACCGCTTTCGGGCACTACAGCGACTCCAGCATGGTCGACATCACAGCAAGCGCCACATGGGATTCGAGCGACAAGGCAATCGCCATTGTCTCCAACGCCGATGCCAGCAGGGGCCTGGCCACAGGCTTGGCGGACGGGACGACGACCATCTCGGCCACGCTTTCCGGGATCAGCGGCACACAAACTCTCAGGGTGCGAGACATCGAGATCGTCTCGATCATCGTCACGCCCAACAACGCCTCGTTGCCTGTGGGCGAGCACCTGCAGTACACCGCAACGGGAACCTTTAACGACAGCTCGCAGGCCGAGGTAACCAACATCGTCACCTGGCACGTCGGCAGCACGCTGGTGGCCGACATCGGCAACGCGGCCGGCGATCACGGCCAGGCCACCGCCATCGGTGTGGGCAGCACCACCGTCTGGTGCACTTCAGGCAATGGCGTGGCCTCCAGCCCGGTTCAGCTTTCGGTCACATCGGCAAGCCTCAGTTCGATCACAGTGGCGCCCGACAACCAGTCGGTGGTCCTCGGTTCTCAGGTGAACTTCACAGCCACCGGGCACTACACCGACGGCAGCAATCTGACCATCACCGATGACGTCAGCTGGGATTCAACCGACTCGGGCGTTGCCGGCATCTCGAACACGGCCGGCTCCAAGGGCGTGGCCACGACTCTGGCAGTAGGGATCACTTACATCAGCGCCTCGAAGGACGCGATCGACAGCAACTCCGTCCGGCTCGAGGTCATCGCCCCCAGCCTGGAGAGCATCGTTGTAACGCCGGTAGACGCCTCGATCTCGGTCGGCGAGGCCGTGCAGTACACGGCCATGGGCCACTACTCGGACGCCGTCGATCGTAACATAACCGAACTGGCCTACTGGGCATCAACGGACACCACCAAGGCGATCGTCTCCAACGCCCCGGGCAACAAGGGTCAGGCCACCGGCAGCGGCGAGGGCCAAGCTCAGATAACGGCCTCTTATCAGGGCATCGACAGCAGCCCGGTCACAATCACCGTAAGCGCTCCAATCAACCAGCAGCCGGTGGCGGTGCTGGCCGGCGACGTCACCGCCACGATCAACGTCGCGGCCTCGTACTCGGGCTCGGGTTCTTACGATCCCGACGGCACGGTCACAAACTACAGCTACAACTTCGGCGACGGCACGGGAGACATCGACAACGGCGCCAATCCGGACATCATTCACACATTCACCGCGGCCAACACCTACACCGTAGTCCTGACCGTCACCGACAACCAGGGCGGCAGCGGCTCGGACAGCCTGCAGGTCATGGTCACGGACAATCCCAACAATCAGCCCCACGCCGTGCTGTTCTGCCCCGGCTCGGGACAGATCGGCGAGGCACTCGGCTTCGACGCCTCGTCCTCGTACGATGATGACGGCACGATCGTCAACTACACCTTCAACTTCGGCGACGGCAGCGGCAACTACGACAACGGCGCCAATCCCTCCATCTCGCACTCGTTCACCACCGAGAACACCTTTACCGTGAGCCTGACGGTGACCGACGACGACGGCGCACCGGCCAGCACCACCTGCCAGGTGGCTATCGGCTCCAGCGACATTCCCGATGTGCGCATCATTCGGCCCCAGGGCACGATCGACACGACCCAGGGGCAGTATCACAGCGTCTTAGTAGACGCCAACGGACAGGGCGGCTACAGCGTCACGCGTGTGGTGCTGCTGGCCGACGGCGTGGAACAGGGCGAGGATACGACGGCGCCTTACGAGTTCGACTACACCGTCCCGGCCGGCGCGGCGACCGGCTCGACCATCACGCTGCAGGCCAGGGCCTACGACAACAACAACCCGATCGGGATGGGCCAGTCGCAGCCGGTCTTTTTGGAGGTCAAGAACTACTCGCCGGTTGCCGACTTCACCGCCACCATCTCCGACGCCCTCGAGGTGACCGTCGACGCCACCTCGTGCTCGGATGTCGAGACGGCCATGGCCGATCTCGAGGTTCGCTGGGACTGGGAGAGCGACGGGACATGGGACACCAGCTGGGACACCACCAAGGTGCTGGCCCACACATTCCCGGTCGATGGGCAGTACACCATCACCATGGAGGTGCGCGACAGCGTCCTGCAGACCGACTCGACCTTCCGTACGGTTGATCTGGCCAGCCAACAGACGGTCGGCGGCACGGTGACCACCACTACCTGGTACGGAACGATCATCGTCACCGGCTCGGTCACCGTCCCGGCCGGCGAGGTATTGACCATCAATCCCAATACCCAGATCCTGGTCATGTTTCTCGACCAGGACGTCGACGGGATCGGAGATTTCGGCATCACCATCGACGGCGAGGTGCACGTCAACGGCAACAGCGAGGAGCCCGTGCTGTTTACCGTCTACGGCTCGGCTCACAAGACGCCCGGTGCCTGGCAGGGCATCCTGGTCGACGGCTCGACTCCATCGAGCTTCGACTACGCCATCGTCGAGTACGCGGATATCGGGCTCGAAATCCAGAATGATTCGACCGTAACCAGCTCGATCTTCCGCTCCAACAAGACCTACGGCTTGTACCTCAACGGCGCCGACGGAGCCTCTCTTTCAGACATCCAGGCCACCCAAAACGACGGCCAGGGGATCGTCATCTCCAACAGCGACAGCGTCGCCATGAACGATATCACATCGCAGGGCAACGGCTCGACCGGCTTGAGTCTCTCGGGCAGCAACGGCGGCAGCCTGGCCATCTGCAGCATCTCGCAAAACGGCGCGAACGGCATTGACCTGTTGAACTCCGACATCGACATCACGGACTGCACGGTGACCGACAACCGCGGCATGGGCATAAAATACCAGGGCGGCTCGGACGGCACGCTGACACACTCCGAGATCACCTACAACGACGACGTGGGCATCAGGGCGGAGAGCGCCGGAACTCACCCGCACCCGGCCATCAACTACAACAACATCTACGGCAACTCGGTCGTCGCCGGAACCACGGAAACCATCGTCGATCCCTCGGCCACGCTGACGCTCTCCGGGCCGTACTCGTCCGGGACGTCATACTCGGGCATCTGGAGCACTCCCAACGGCGGCCTGATCCAGAGGGCCTACTTCGACTTCTTCTAT
>CAZXHT010000117.1:6058-16837 GCA_964640665.1 uncultured Myxococcales bacterium | reverse complement strand
TCGACGCCGGGGCGGTCGGGGCAGGATCGCACAAGGTCGAGATAAAGTCTCACGGCAAGGCCAACGTGATGTACCAGGTGGTCGGGCGTTATTATCGTCCCTGGAAAGAGGTGGGCGGCAAGGCCGAGCCGCTGACGGTCAAGGTCGAGTACGACCGCCGCCAACTCAAGGTCGACGATCTGCTGACAGCCAAGGTCAATGTCAGCTACAACCAGGATCGGACGACTTTCATGGTAATAGTCGATCTGGGCATCCCGCCGGGCTTCAGTGTCATCCCGGACGACTTCGCATCATTGGTAAGCCAGGGCAAGATCAAGCGCTACTCTCTCACCGGCAGGCAAATAACGCTGTACCTTGGCGAGATGCGCAAAGAGACTCCCCTGAATTTTAGCTACAAACTGAAGGCGCGCTTCCCGATCAAGGCCAAGACCCCCAAGAGCATCGCCTACGAGTACTACACCCCCTCCTCGCGCGGAGTGCAGCAACCCGAGACCATCACCGTGACCGAGTGATCAACCGTCAGGGATGCATTTCGGGCTTCTGCTCCTCGTTCTCCGATTCCTGACGGCTTCTGGCTGCAGGCGTAGCTTCTTCGTGTCAACGTAGCGCCTCCATGCCACGAAGGGGACGGAGTGGATCCCCGAGCGGGCTCAGCAGCTGATATTTGTTTTGAAAAACGGTTAGTTGTCTGAGATGGCGCCGCTTTTGCTCACGAAGAACGAGTAGCTGATCCGGCCGCTTTTGACCGTCACCTTAAGGTCCCAGTGGCGAAAAATCGAATTGCAGTAAGTCGATTCCCTGACCGACGACGAATTCGTGGTAGCTACCGTTTCCATGCGCGACCATGTCGGTCATTACCTTGCGCGCGAAAGCCGGGATTAACTTGTAAGCCTGCATCGCCTCATCACACCGGGCCGTCCCGGGATTGCCGCTGGCATCGTAGCAATTCAAGTAGCCCGCGTCGAGGACAACATCACCGACTTGGTGTTCCGCCTTCAATGCACTGATGGCATCGGCTAGGGCGATAATCTGGGGGTAGTCGTTGTAGTCCTCGCCCGGTTTCATCATCGACAGCATGCCATCTTGAAGCTGATCGAGATCGAGGAGAGTGCCCTTGTCGGGCGTACCGCATATTGCATCGGGGCACTCTCCCAGGAAGTCCGGATCCGCTCCCGCCCTGCACACAACCAGTTTATCTGGGTGACAATCGGGCGAATAGTCCGGGTCGCTGGGCGGATCTGTAACACAGCCGTGACAGATGGGATCTGGCGTGCCGTCGGAGAAAAACAACACGACGTATTTCGTCCGGGCAAGTTCCGCGGCATCGGTGGCCAGCATGTCGTTTTCGAGCATCTGGAGGGCGGTGCCCAGGGCAGCATCCATATCCGTCATACCATCGGCCGCACCCAGAGGACCAAAGACATTCGATTCGGTTCCATCCAGGTCGACGAAGCCGTTGGTGAGCCCGGATATCAAAGTGCTGAAGCCTATCGCGCCGAAGGTATAGCCGGCATCGTCGGTGTATTCCTGTACAACGGACCGGACCGCTTCCACGCGTCGATTATCCGAGTCGAGCTCTTGCATGCTGCCCGAATCGTCGATGACGAACAGGATCTTGACGGGATACGTCAGCTCTTGTCCGTCTCCGCCGGCGTCCATGCCGTCGTTGTTCCCGGCATCCGAAGAGGTCGAACTAGCCGAGCAAGATTCTAACCCAACAAGAAGAAAGAGTGCGGCGCCAATTATAAGAAGGATCCAAGTCACTGTCCGCATGGCAAGATCTCCCGCTTGGCAATTCATTCCATTGTAGCTGTAACGATGGCTGCGCACAAGTGATAGAGAAAGATATGGGGACGGAGTACGAAAAGAAAGATGGACGGAGGGCGTCTCCGCGCGGGTTCTGTGGCGGATATTGGCTTTGAAAAACGGTTAGTTGTCAGAGATGGCGCCGCTCTTGCTCACGAGAAACGAGTAGCTGATCCTACCGCTCTTGATCGTCACTTTTACCCGTCGAGAAGAAAAAATAATCGATGCATACTCGGCGACTCCGGAAGCGTTGTGGGAACCGGTCGGGAAAGCGGCCTATGGTCGGTGGAGCGCGTGGCTCAGGGAGACGAAAGGGAAGCTCGCATGGGATCCTGAACAGAAAGTCTTCGTGACCGAGTGATCAATCGTCAGGGATAGAACTCGTCGTGCCCGATGTCTACGAGACCGATCGAGTCGGGACGAGCCTCGCCGTCAATATCGTCGGGCGGAACCGCGCCGCCCGATGTGCCGGCATCGATCGCCGCTGAGCCCGCGGCCAGCTTGGCCATCGACTTCTGCCAATCCTGGCTGTACTCAAGCATGCCCGGCAGGGCCGCAAAGTTGCCGCCGATGTTGCCGATGCCCACGATGGCGTTCAGCCCGTCGGGAGCGTAGCCTGCCAGTGACATGAAGTCGGTCACCCGCACGTAAGCGGGAGTGGTGGGATCCGATAAATCGTCGCCCTCGATGTAGAACAGGTTGTGATCCAATGTGGTGATGTTGGAACTTACGCCGCTCGGCACTGTCTCCATCATACACAGGCGCTGGTTGACTATGTCGTAGGGATTGTCTTCGTGAGTGTAAAAAATGTTGTTCACCAGATCGAGTCCGTCCGCGTCGATATTGTCGGCATAAACGGCCCACTTGCGAATGCTGTTGGCGGGGGGCAGCGGATCCCACGGCTTGAGTATCAGATCCGAATCGAACGTGTTGTTCGCGGCCACGACCCCGTTGCCGCCGCGTTGCCAGAGGGCAATCAAGAAGTTGCCCTTGGTGGCGGCCAGGTGATTGTTGGTAAGAAGCGGGGCCGTTGGATTCTGGGGTACGTTCATCTCGACCACCGTGCACCAGGTAACGATCCCGGCGCCCATGGCCCCGTTTTCGGGCGGCTCGGCGCAGGAAGCGCCGTTCTTCAAGAAAAGCGTGTTGCGCGAGGGCAACTCGCCGGGGAACCCGGCGCCCATGTCGTCGTTGGGCGGCAACCCGTCGCGGTAGGCGGTGGCCACCGGAATCTCGGGCGACGGGTCGGAGGGGATGTCCGGATTGGGGCATTGAGGCGTGAAGCTGGCGTACGAGCCGGAACGAATCTCGTTCGAGATCACCACGACATTCTGCGTGTCGATCAGCCACAAGCCAATCGAACTGGGCGGCAGGCGGCGCGTCATCGGATCCCAGTGAATCGTCGAGCTGCCCCCGAAGATGCCGGCCATCTGGTCATTCGGCCTGCCGTTGTCAGTAATGGTAACATCCTGGCTGCCGACCAGCAGGATGCCGGCGGTGACGTCGGCGCCCTCGCCGGTGTCGCCCGGGTTGGAACACGGCTGGGCCCACCAGCTCGCGCCCCCGGAGATCATCCGGTTGCCGCTTATGGTTAGCTGATCGGAGTTGCCCGCCACCAGGCTGCCGTCCCTAAGCAAGTAACCGTCGGCGATGCCCAGGCCCAGCTCTCTTCCGGCCGATGTCCAGGGCACCCCGACATTCATGTTATTGGTGATCTCCGTTTGCGTCGTGCGCCACAGGTTTATGGCTATCGCCCGCGCTCCCTGACTATCGGCGCTGATATTCTGGTTGCCGTCGATTACGGCGGTCACGGGCCGGGCGTTACGGCCATCAAGATCGATGCCGATGGCAACGTCATCGGAGCCGGCCTGGACACCCTGGTTGCCGCGGATCTCGGCCCAGGTGCCCCGCAGCAGGTGAATGCCCCGACAGGTGCCGCTGCACGACCAGACCGTGATCTGCTGATTGGCAACGATGTGCGGCCGCGCGTCGGCGCCGGCCTGCTCTTCGACTTTTATGGCCGTCGCATCCTGCACGTTGCCGGATGAGCCCACCTGCACCTGGCTGCCCAGAATGGTAGGAGCGGTGGCCGTCAGCGCCGCCCCCTGTGCATGAATGTAGACTCCAATCACAGAGGCGCCTGCACCGCTTCTGATCCAGCAATCGGAGATCTCGGGCGAGGCGTCCTCTATAGTGACCGTGGTCGCGTCGTTGCTCGTCTGTTGCAGGTTGAAATGATGTATCCGCCCGCTGTGGCCGACCGCGAATGTGAGTCCCTGGGCCACCGATGAAACGATGGCCGGCCGATCGGCCGACAGGTTGCCGGCGGCGTCGAAGCCGCCCAGCATATCGGGCATGTTTGGCGCCACCGGCAGCACCAGGTTTTCCGTGAAGGTGCCTGCCCCGATGACGCAGGTACTGGTTGCCGGGCTGAGACTGGCCTGCGTCAGGCCGGAAGCGATCGAGCCCAGCGGATTGGCCAGGGTTCCCGTTCCCGAGCCGCCCTGAACCACCCAGACGCAGTTCTCCACCTCGACCACAACGTCGGCCGAGTCGAAGGCCGTCGGTTCGAAGTCGTCCCAGGTCTTGACCGTCAGGTAGTAGGTGCCGGGTATCGTGGGCGCGGCCCAGTTGACAGTGGTCTGGAACGGGCTGCTTCCATCTGACGACTGACAAGAAGTCGCCGCGCATGAAAGTTGTCCGACGTCGGGGCCTTCCCAGTCGAAGTTGAGCGGGCTGTCGTTGTCCTGGTCCCAGGCCTGGGCGGTGATAGAGAGCGCGCTGCCGGCGGCCACGTGCAGGCGCCAGGCCGAACCGTCGAAGACGGCGTTACTGACACTCTGGATCTGCGGCGCGCGGTTGACCATCTTCAGGCCGACAATGTCGGTGGCGTACTGGTTGACCGCGATCTGCAAGGTGTAGATGCAGTCTTTCTTGGCGAGCACGTCGGGCATGGTGGCCTGGATCTGGGTTCCGTTCTGCCAGTCACCCTGGTTCGAAAGCACGACGTCGGCGACGTTGCAGGCGGCCGCCGGTTGGGCGTCGATCACCGACCAGACACGGGGCCAGGCGAACGGGGCCGCGGCGTTGGGATCGTCCGGGGTAATGGATGCCCAGATCCAGTCGTTGTGCCCGTGGCTGACCTCGCGGGGATCGGCCCAGGTGGAAATCGTGACATCGATTGGCGGGCAGCTTATGACATCCTCGAGATCGGTCAGTCCGTCGCAGTTATTGTCAATGGAGTCGACACAATCTTCGGCCACACCGGGATGCACGTTGCCGTCACCGTCGTCGCAGTCGGCCCCCAGGCAGGCCGGACCCGTCCCGTAGCCGTCGGAGTCGGCGTCGACACACGGGTCGTCACAGTCTCGCAGAGAATCGCCGTCGCTGTCGGTGGTACAATCGACATTGCAACTCGCCACCGCATCGTCGCAGTCAGCCCCGGTGCAAGACGGCCCCGTCCCGTAGCCGTCACCGTCGACGTCTACGCAGGGATCGTCGCAGTCACGCAGAGAATCGCCGTCGCTGTCGGTCGTACAGTCGGTATTACAGCTCGCTACCGCGTCGTCACAGTCGGCACCGGTGCAACCCGGGCCGGTCCCGTAGTTGTCACCGTCTGCGTCGAGGCAGGGATCGTCGCAATCGCGCAGAGAATCGCCGTCGCTGTCGGTTGTACAATCGACATTGCAGCCCGCCACCGCGTCGTCACAGTCGGCTCCGGTGCACAATGGCCCCGTCCCGTAGCCGTCACCGTCGACGTCCACACACGGATCGTCACAGTCTCGCAGGCTGTCCGAATCCAGGTCGGTCGCACAATCCGTGTTGCAACTCGCCACACTGTCGTCGCAGTCGGCGCCTGTGCACGACGGCCCCGTCCCGTAATTGTCGCCATCGACGTCCACGCACGGGTCGTCGCAGTCGCGCAGGCTGTCCGAATCCAGGTCGGTCGCACAGTCGGTGTTGCAGCTTGCCACCGTGTCGTCGCAGTCGGCGCCCGTGCAACCCGGGCCGCTGCCGTAGTTGTCACCATCGGCATCCAGACAGGGATCGTCACAGTCGCGCAGAGAATCGCCGTCGCTGTCGGTCGTACAATCGACATTGCAGCTCGCCACAGTGTCGTCGCAATCGGCTCCGGTGCAATCATCGCCCTCGCCGTATCCGTCGCCGTCCAGGTCGGTGCAATCGAGACAACAGGCACCCTCGTGGCAAGTGGGATCACTGTTATTGCAATCCGGCCCGGTGCAGTCGGGGCCTGTCCCATAGCCATCGCCGTCGACGTCCAGGCACCCGTCGTCACAGTCGCGCAGGGAATCGTTGTCGACATCGGTCACACAGTCGGTGTTGCAGCTTGCCACCGTGTCGTCGCAGTCGATCCCGGCACAGCCGTCGCCCACGCCATAGCCGTCGCCGTCGGCGTCGAGACAAGGATCGTCACAGTCGCGCAGAGAATCGCCGTCGCTGTCGGTCGTGCAATCGGTGTTGCAGCTCGCCACGCTATCGTCGCAGTCGGCGCCTGCGCAGTCGTCTCCCACGCCGTAGCCGTCGCCGTCGAGATCGGTGCAATCGAGACAGCAGGCTCCTTCGTGGCAGGCGGGATCGCTTTCGTTGCAATCGGCCCCCAGGCAATCGTCGCCCGTGCCGTAACCGTCGCCATCGAGGTCGTTGCAATCGAGACAGCAAGCTCCTTCGTGACATTCGCCATCGTTGTCATCACAGTCGGCCCCCAGGCAATCATCGCCCACACCGTATCCGTCGCCATCCAGGTCGGTGCAGGCAGTGCAGCAGGCACCCTCGTGGCAACCGGAGTCCGTGTCGTCGCAGTCCGGCCCCCGGCAGTCATCACCCACGCCGTAACCGTCCCCGTCATTATCGAGACAATTCTGGCAGCAGTCGCCCTCATGGCAGGTGAAGTCGCTGTCGTTGCAGTCGGCGCCGGCACAGTCCGCTCCCGTTCCATAACCGTCGCGATCGAAGTCCAGGCAGTCGACACAACAGTCGCCCTCATGACAGGTCGAATCGCTGTCGTTGCAGTCCGGCCCATCGCATTGATCGCCGCTTCCATACCCGTCGCCGTCCAGATCGGTGCAATCGAGGCAACATGAGCCTTCGAAACACGACGCGTCTGAGTCGTTGCAATCGAGCCCTTCGCAGCCGAGACCGAGCCCGTAGTGATCGCCGTCGTTGTCTGTGCAAATGTAATTAGGCCGGTCGCTCGAGCAGGCAAACGACAACAGCGCAATCAGAAATATTCCGATTCCAAGTTCCCTTTTCATGAAACAACCTCCCTTTGTCTTGAAGATCTTGCCAGTATTACACCGAAAATGGCCCAGGCGTGAACCCCAAAAAAATAAACCACTCGCGGGCCAAGTGATCAACCGTCAGGGATAGAACTCGTCGTGCCCGATGTCGACCGAACCGCCCGGGTCTGGGCGCGACTGGCCGTCGATGTCGTCGGGCGGGACCGCGCCGCCCGTGACACCGGCATTGATTGCCGCAGAGCCCGCGGCCAGCCTGGCCAGCGACTTCTGCCAGTCCTTGCTGTACTCTAGCATGCCCGGCAGGGCGGCGAAGTTGCCGCCTATGGCGCTGATTCCCACGATGGCGTTCAGCGAGTCCGGGGGATATCCGGCCAATGACATGAAGTCGGTCACCTGCACATAGGCGGGAATGGTGGGATCCGATAAATCGTCGCCCTCGATGTAGAACAGGTTGTGATCCAATGTGGCAATGTTGGAGCTTGTGCCGCTGGGCACGGCCTCCTTCATGCACAGCCGCTGGCTGATCCTGTCGTAGGGATCGTCCTCGTGGGTGTAGATAATGTTATTTACGAGATCCAGTCCGTCCACATCGATGTTGTCGGCGTAGATCGGCCACTTGCGGATACTGTTGGTGGTTGGCAACGGATCCCATGGCTTCAGGATCAGATCCGAGTCCATGGTATTGTTGACGGCCATCACTCCGTTGCCGCCGCGCTGCCAAAGCGCAATCAGGAAGTTGCCCTTGGTGGCGGCCAAGTGATTGTTGACAAGAAGCGGCGCCGTCGGATCCTGAGGCACGTTCAACTCGACGACGGTGCACCAGGTTACGATCCCGGCGCCCATGGCCCCGTTCTCGGGCGGCTCGGCACAGGAAGCGCCGTTCTTCAAGAAAAGCGTGTTGCGGGAAGGCAGCACGCCGGGGAACCCGGCGCCCATGTCGTCGTTGGGCGGCACCCCGTCGCGGTAGGCGGTGGCTACCGGGATCTCGGGCGAAGGATCGGGCAAGTCCGGAATGAGACACTGGGGCGCGAAATTGGCATAGGTGCCGGCGCGAACCTCGTTGCCGATTACCAAGACCCGGTTGGTGTCGACAAGCCACAGGCCGACCGAACTTGGCGGCAGACGGCGCGTTATTGGATCCCAGTGAATCGTCGAGCTGCCCCCGAAGATGCCGGCCATTTGATCGTTCGGCCTGCCGTTGTCAGTAATTGTGACGTCCTGGCTGCCGACCAGCAGTATACCGCCGGTGACGTCGGCGCCCTCACCGGTGTCGCCCGGGTTGGCACACTGTTGAGCCCACCAGCTCGCGCCGCCGGAGATCATCATGTTACCGCCGATGGTCAGATGGTTGGAGTTACCCGCCACCACGCTGCCGTCACGCAGCAGGTAGCCGTCGGCGATGCCCAGTCCCAGCTCTCTTCCGGCAGATGTCCAGGGCGCTCCGATATTGATGTTGTTGGTGATCTCCGTTTGCGTCGTGTGCCACAGGTTTATGGCTATCGACCGTGCGCCTTGTGTGTCGGCGCCGATATCCTGGTTGCCGTCGATAACGGCCGTCACTCGCTGGGCGTTGCTGCCCTCGAGATCGATGCCGATGGCGACGTCATCGGAGTTGGCCCTGATGCCCTGGTTGCCGCGGATCTCGGCCCAGGTGCCCGGCAGCAGGTGAATGCCGCGGCAGGTACCGCTGCACGACCAGACCGTGATCTGCTGGTTGGCGATGATGTGCGGCTGCGCGTCGGCGCCGGACTGCTCCTCGACCTTTATGGCCGTCGCATTCTGCACGGTGCTGGATGAGCTCACCTGAACTTGGCTGGCCACGATGGTCGGCGCTGTGGCCACAAGGGCCGCCGCTTGTGCATTGACGTAGACTCCAATGGGCGAAGCGCCTCCACCGCTGGCGATCCGGCAGTCGGAAATCTCGGGCGAAGCATCTTCGACGGTGACCGTGGTCGCGTCGGCGCTCGACTGTTGCAGGTTGAAATGATGTATCCGCCCGGTGTGGCCGGCCACGAACGTGAGCCCCTGGGTCACCGACGAAATGATCGTCGGCCGATCCACCGACGGGCTGCCGGCGGCGTCGAAACCACCTAACAGATCCGGCATATTGGGAGCCACCGGCAAAACCAGGTTTTCCGGGAAAGTTCCGGCCCCAATGACACAGACATTTGTGGCCGGGCTAAGGCCGGCCTGTGTCAGACCAGCGGCAATCGATCCAAGCGGATTGGCCAAGGTCCCCGTTCCCGAGCCTCCCTGCTCAACCCAAACGCAGTTTTCAACCTCGACCACCACATCGGCCGAGTCAAAAGCAGCCGGTTCGAAATCGTCCCAGCTCTTTACCGTCAGGTAGTAGGTGCCCGGTGTCGTGGGCACGGCCCAGTTGACGGTGGTCTGGTACGGGCTGCTTCCGTCGGACGACTGACAAGAAGTCGCAGCGCATGAAAGCCGCCCTACATCGGGTCCTTCCCAGTCGAAATTGATCGGGCTGTCGTTGTCCATGTCCCAGGCCTGGGCGGTAAAGGAAAGCGCTGTGCCGGCGGCCACGTGCAGGCGCCAGGCCGAGCCGTCGAAGATGGCGTTACTGACACTCTGGATCTGCGGCACGCGGTTGACCATCTTCAAGCCGACAATGTCTGTGGCGTACTGGTTGACCGCGATCTGCAAGGTATAGACACAGTCTTTCTTGGCGAGTACATCCGGCATTGTGGCTTCGGTCTGAGTGGAAGCTTGTGCGTCGTTCTGGTTCGAGAGGACGACGTCGGCGACGTTGCAGGCGGCCGACGGTTGGGCGTCGATCACCGACCATACACGGGGCCAGGCGAACGGGGCCACGGCGTTGGGATCGTTCGGCGTGATGGATGCCCAGATCCAGTCGTTGTGCCCGTGGCTCACCTCGCGGGAATCGGCCCAGCTGGAAATCGTCACATCGATCGGCGGGCAGCTGACAACGTCTTCTAGATCGGTCAGCCCGTCGCAGTTGTTGTCAATGGAGTCGATGCAATCTTCGGCTACACCGGGATGCACGTTGCCGTCAGAGTCGTCGCAGTCGGCTCCCGGACAAGCCGGGCCGCTCCCGTAGCCGTCGGAATCGGCGTCGACACACGGGTCGTCGCAGTCGCGCAGAGAGTCACCGTCACTGTCGGTGGTACAATCGGTATTGCAACTCGCTACGCTGTCGTCACAGTCGGCACCGGTGCATGACGGTCCCGTCCCGTAACCGTCGGAATCGACGTCCACGCACGGGTCGTCACAGTCGCGCAGGCTGTCGGAGTCGCTGTCGGTCGTACAGTCGGTGTTGCAGGACGCTGCCGCGTCGTCACAGTCGGCGCCCGTGCAACCCGGGCCGGTCCCGTAGTTGTCACCATCCGCGTCCAAGCAGGGATCGTCGCAGTCGCGCAGAGAATCGGCGTCGCTGTCGGTCGTGCAATCCGTGTTGCAACTCGCCACCGCGTCGTCACAGTCGGCTCCCGTGCAGGCCGGTCCCGTCCCATAGCCGTCACCATCGACGTCCACGCACGGGTCATCACAGTCGCGCAGACTGTCGGAATCCAGGTCGGTTGTACAGTCGGTATTGCAGCTCGCCACCGTGTCGTCACAGTCGATCCCGGCGCAGCCGCCGCCCACGCCATAGCCGTCGCCGTCGAGGTCGGTGCAGGCCGTGCAACAGTCGCCCTCGTAACAGCCGGAGTCCATGTCGTCGCAGTCCGCACCCAGG
>CAZXHT010000117.1:0-6048 GCA_964640665.1 uncultured Myxococcales bacterium | reverse complement strand
AGGCAGTCATCCCCCTGGCCGTGACCGTCTCCGTCATTGTCGATACAATTCTGGCAGCAGTCGCCTTCATGGCAGGTGAAGTCGCTGTCGTTGCAGTCGGCGCCCGCGCAGTCCGCTCCCGTCCCGTAGCCGTCGCGATCGAAGTCCAGGCAGTCTACACAACAGTTGCCTGCATGACAGGCCGGATCGCTGTCGTTACAATCCGGTCCCGTACACTGATCGCCGTCCCCGTACCCGTCGCCGTCGAGATCGGTGCAGTCGAGGCAGCACGAGCCTTCAAAGCATGCCGCGTCCGAGTCGTTGCAATCGATTCCCTCGCAGCCAAGACCGAGCCCGTAGTGATCGCCGTCGTTGTCTGTGCAGATGTAGTTCGGCCGGTCGCTCGAGCAGGCGAACGACAACAGCGCGATCAAAACTATTCCGATTCCAAGTTCCTTCTTCATGAAAAATCCTCCCTTTGTCTTGAAGATCTTGTCGATACTACACCGAAAACAACCCGGGCGTGAACTCCCCCTAATTAATCGCGCCGGCCGGTGTTTCATGAGTTGATGAGCACGCTTACGAGTCGGCCGCGCCCTTGGCGAGAACCGCCTGGTAGTCTTCGATGACGTCCAGCTTGACGTCGTCGGTGCCAATGCCGTCGAAGGGATCCTCGAGATCTTCCTGGAGGTTGTCCAGGGTCACCAGCACCAGGCTGTAAAGCACGGCCACCATGTAACCGACCTGCGGAAAAGATTCGGACTTGACGCACAACATGGCGAAGTACGGCCCGAAGGCCACCGGAAACAGATTCAAAAACACGCTGCTGTAGGCTCTCAGGGATACCGGGGTGCGGTAGCTGGCGATGTTGCGCATGCGCTCATAGTCGATCATCATCTTGCTGACGAACTGGTTGGCTCGGGAGATCTCGTTGGCCGGCACCTTGGCCTTGCGCAGCACCTCGTTGGAACCAGAGAAGCGCGAGAAAACGGCGAAGACCGCCGCCAGGGATTTTCTCGTCCGCCCTTTCTCTCCCAGGTCCTCGCTAATGGCCCGCAGGAGATCGGCGATCATCCGCCGCACTCGCCCACAATGCTCGGATTCGCGGCCGTCGTCCCCCGGGACCCAATCGCGGTGAGCGTAGTACAGCGCCACGGCATGCGCCTTCAGCCCGCCGAAGTATTTCAGCGCTTCCTCGCGGCGCTTGTAAGCCGCGTTGATCGAAAAGACGATCGGAAACACAACGGCCAAGCCGATCAGTCCCGTGGGAATCTCGGCCAGCAGGCCGAAATGCAAGCAGGCGAAGGTCGACCCCACCGCCAATATCGAGACGATCAGTGTCTGCAAGTCGACTACCGAGATGAAATCCTTGATTGTTTTCATTAGGCTCCTTTTTTCAGAAGATCTTTCCGACATTATACAGAAAATCGCTCCCGTGAAAACCCCTCCTCAAACTCTTGCCCGCGAAGGGCCGGCCGGAGTATGTTTCAACACTCGAAAGGAGCTTTCCTATGCGAACGGGGTTTCTGTCTTTGCTGCTTGCGGCCGCCCTGTCCTCTCCCTGCTGCAGCCCGCCACCAGCGGATCCCTTCGAGGGCCTGCCGGCGGGCGAGGGGCTCACGGAAGATCCGGCTCGCCTGCCACAGCGGCCGGCAAAAGAGCCCGAGACAGTGGCAATAAGCCACATTTTGGTCTCTTACCGCGGCGCGGTTGATGCCTGGACGAAGATCAAGCTCACTCATGAGCAGGCCCGCCTGCGTGCCGGACGGCTTCTGAAGCTGGCTCGGGCGCGAGATCAGGATTTCACCGAGTTGGCCCGGCGCTTCTCCAACGACGCCCAGACATCGGACAAGGGCGGCAGCCTGGGTGTTGTCGGCCGCGGCGAACTGCACCCGGATCTCGAACGGGCGGCCTTCGGGCTCGGACTGGGCCAGGTCGCGGACGTGGTCGAGACTCCACGGGGCTTTCAGCTCGTCATGCGGCATGAGCCGGACGAGGCGCAGGCCTCGGAGATCGTCATCGGCTACACGGGCGCCAGGCGCTACACCCCGCGCACGCCGCGCACGCGAGACGAGGCCGCGGCGCTCAGCCGGAAGATCCGCGCTTTCCTTGAGGCCGGGAAAGCCTTCGCCGATCTGGCCGCCGAGTACTCCGATCTGCCGAACCACTCGCAGGGCGGCTTCTATCCGATATTCAGCAAGGGCACCCGCAACCCGAAGCTCGAAGACATCGTCTGGAACCTTCCCGTCGAGGGGCTGTCTGATGTGATTGAGACAGGCACCGGGTTTCACATCGTAGGCAGACGACCAGTCAGACGAATTCAGGTCCGGGTGATTTCCATCGGCTACCGAGAGAATGAGTCTGTCGATGATGACGCCGGCAGATCTCGTATTGAGGCACGGGCATTGGCCGACAATCTTCACAAGCGCCTGGTGGAAAACAAGGACGACTTCGCCGCCCTGGCCTCCAAGTTCTCGGAGGGTGTCGGCAACGAAAAAGGCGGACTTGTTCCGCCCTTCGGGCGGGCCGAGATTCCCTTCCCGGTCGAGCGGGTCGCCTTTTCCCTCGCGCCGGGCGAGATCTCCGGCGTCTTCGAGGCCACGGGACAGTTTCAGATCGTCAAGCGCATACGATGAGTTGATAGCAACTTTTAATTTGCTCGAACGTAGTTGCCTAGTCGGCTGCAGCAGGTACTTATTAAGGAGGGTGACATGAGGCGTTTCTTTTCATTACTCGCGCTCGCGATCCCGCTCGCCTTGGCCAGCGGCGTTGCGACTCCGGCGTCAAGCCCGAAGCAGGTTTCCAAAGTGTTTGGTGTGGATACCTACGTGTTCGGAGACGGCGCGCCACTGTTCATTCCCGGCTCGCGGGCATCTCTAAGGGTAATGACCATGGGAGTGACCGGGCTGACATCCTCGCAGCCGATTCCCCTGGCCCAGGTGAGCCTGGCCATCAAGGGCAACAAGCACCCGGAAAAGATCATCTTTCGCGGCCGAAGCGATATGCTGGGTATCAGCGACGCCAATTTCGATGTCCCCGCCTGGCTCGATGGCTCTTACGAGATGATCGTCCGGGCTAAAACGCCTTTTGGCGAGGGCAAGGTCGAGCGTTCGGTGACCTTGAAGCACATCGGCAAGATCCTGCTGGTTACCGACAAGCCCATCTACCAACCGGGCCAACTCGTCCACATGCGAGCCCTATTGCTTGATTCGAACAGCCTAAGGCCGCTTGCCAATATCGACTCGCTCTTCGAGGTGCAGGACCCAAAGGGCAACAAGGTTTTCAAGAAACGCCTGAAAACGGGTGCCTACGGCGTGGCCAGCGCCGACTTCCAGCTGGCCTCGGAGATCAACCTTGGCAACTACCAGGTCAGCGTGGCCTGCGAAAACAGAAGCTTGGCCGAGACGGCCCAGAAAACCCTGGTAGTCAAGAAATACGTGCTGCCCAAGTTCAAGTCATCGATTTCGACCGACAAGGATTACTACCTGCCGCGCCAGACCATCAAGGGCAAGATCCAGTCCGACTACTTTTTCGGCAAACCTCTGTCCGGCGCCAAGGTGGAGGTGCGCGCCTCGACCTTCGACGTCAAGTTCAAGGAGTTTGCAACGCTCAACGGACGCACGGGCAAAGATGGTTCATGGAAGTTCGAGCTGAAGCTTCCCGACTACTTCGTCGGCCAGCCGCTGCAAAAGGGCGACGCCGTGGTCAAGCTCGACGTCAAGGTTACAGACACCGCCAAGCACACAGAGAAGAGCATTAAGACCGTTCCGGTTGCAGCAGCGCCGATGCGTCTGGCGGCCGTGCCCGAGGGCGGCCGGATCGTCGCCGGAGTGCCAAACCGCATCTACGTGGTGGCCAGCTATCCCGACGGCAGCCCGGCCGAGGCCCGGGTGGTCATGAAGCACAAGGGAAAAGAGATTGGCAAGACCAGCACCGATGAGACCGGCCTGGGGTTGTTCGTCGTCACTCCCCTGGAGAAGGAAATGCGTGACGGAGGCTCGGTTCCCCGGGGCAGCTTCGGTCGCGAGCACACCATCTTCAACCAGCCGCGTCCTTACGTGCATGCCAAGATCCTCGATCTGGCCTTCGAGGCCGGCGACCAGAAGGGCGCCCAGTGCACTGCCAAGGAGTCTTTTTCAACCGATCCCGAGGGAGACCGGGTGCTGCTGCGCACAGACAAGGCGATCTACAAGGGGGGCGACACCATTCGCGGCAACGTTCTGACCACGGCCGGGAAGGGATCCGTTTTTCTGGATCTGATAAAGAACCGCCAGACGCTGCTGACCCGGGCGGTGACGCTCGAAGCCGGCAAGGGATCTTTCGCGATTCCGCTTGGAGCCGACGCGTTCGGCACCCTCGAGTTGCACGCCTACCAGATCCTCGCCAAGGGAGAGATCATGCGCGACGCGCGAGTGCTCTACGCGCAGCCGCCCCGGGATCTTTCCGTAACCATATCGCAAGACAAGTCGATCTACCGGCCGGGCGACGGTGCGCTGATAAAATTCAAGGTAATGGACAATAAGGGCAAACCCGCCTCCGCGGCCCTGGGAGTCATCGTCGTGGACGAGGCGGTTTACGCCCTGCAGGAGATCAAGCCCGGTCTCGAGAAGGTCTACTTCACGCTGGAGCACGAGCTTTCAAAACCGAAATACCAGATCGAGTTCGGCCCGGCCGAGAACCTGGCCTCGCTGGTCAAGGCCCGCGATATACAAGCCAAGAAACAACAGGTCGCCAAGGTTCTGCTGGCCAAGGCCGAGCCTGCGGCAAACCTTTCCTTGTGGTCCAACCCGGTGACCGCCAGGCTGCAAAAGGCTCAGAACGACCGCTACATCATCAGGAACGCGCTCAACGGCTGGGGCCAGAAACATCCTTTAGCGATCCGCGCCAAGAAGGGCAAGCTTCACTATCGGCCCAAGATCATCAAGGAGATGGTAGGCGGCAAGGCGCTCACCAAGGAGCAAGCGGCCGATCCCCTGGGCGCGCCGTACACAATAAAGCGTGCGGTCGACCTGTGGCCGGAGCTTTCGGCGAAGAGCTTTTTGGCAGGCCAGGAGCTGAACCGCCTGTGGAACCTACGCTCTCAGTTTTACAGCATCCTAAGCCAAAAAACCTCGGGGTTTACCAAGCTGGGCAAGAAAACCCTTGCCGAAATAGTTCCCACGTCTTTGCAGGCAGCCCTGAAACAGGCTTATTACAAGACCGACATCACCGGCAAGCCTTACGGGTTAGCCGATCTGCGCACGCTACCGGGGTTCAGGGTCGAGGATCTGCTGGCGCAGATACACACTTATCGCGCCCAGCGCATCTACGCCGCCCTGAGTCGCTACGGCAGCCAGGGCAGCCGCTGGTATCGTGTCGGAGTGTTGGACAAGAAAACCAACACATATGTGCTTCCCAAGAATGCTCTCAAGACTATTGTTCGGCGCGGCTATCTGGGAAAGAACGAAACCCGCGACATCTGGGGGCGGCCTTTCAAACTCAAGAAACTCAAAAAGGCCCGTAAGCGCGTCTACTACGACAACCGCCTGCGCTTCTACCTGGTGTACTCGACAGGGCCCGACGGCCGGGCCGGCACACGTGATGATCTCGACTACTCCTATCCGGTCGGCGACGGCGGATACCAGGCCATCGCCAAGGCTGTGGGCTTCGAGCAGGTGGCCGGTGGACGGGGATTACTGGCGGTGCTGGGCGCAGGAGGGGGAAGAGGCGACATGATCATGGACGGGGCGGTAATGGAAGAAGCCGCACCGATGGCCGGCTTCGGAGGCATCGGCGGAATGGGAACACGCGGCGGAGGGGTCATGCATCGCACGGCCATGGCCAAGTCGATGCCTCCGCGCCAAGTCAAGCCCGCCGACTACAAGAAAGGCGGGGAGGCCGGGCCGGCCGCGCCCAAGAAGCGCAATGTACGCGTGCGCAACTTCTTCCCGGAAACCTTGCTGTTCGAACCCCGCCTGATCACCGATGCCGGCGGCACGGCCTCTTTGAAGGTACCGTTGGCCGATTCGATAACGACCTGGCGCATGACGGTCTCGGCCAACGCCGCGGCCGGCGGGCTGGGTTCGACAA
>CAZXHT010000116.1:0-16873 GCA_964640665.1 uncultured Myxococcales bacterium | reverse complement strand
ATTAGTTTACTTAAGTCTGATTATGGTAACAAACTACTCCAGCAGCTTGGAGATGGACGGCTGGTCGGCCGTAGGGAACTCGTCGTTGCAAAGCTCAGAGATGGGAATCCACTTGAAGTCGTTCACTGCGATCTTCCCGGGTTTTCCAGATACTATCTTGCAGTTGTATACCTGGAAATCCACGTCGAAATCCGGATAGGAATGTATGAGCCCCATGAAATTTTCACCTACTTGCACATCGATATCCAACTCTTCTTTTAGTTCTCTGCTTAGTGCCTCTTGGTCCGATTCGCCGGCCTCTACCTTTCCACCGGGAAACTCCCACTTTAAAGGCATGAAAGCCTGGGGCCTACGCTGGGTGATCAAAGCCCTACCATGCGAGTCACGAATGAGCCCGGCGACCACCCTTATTGTTCGTTTCGATTCACTGGTCATCTGGAAAGAGACATGGCATAGAGGGTTTCGCCGTTGGACGTCCAGTAGACCCGGGAACCTGCGACGACCGGGGCTGCGCTGGCGCCCTTTCCCGGATTGAATATCTGGACGAGCTTGCCACTCCTGCGATCGAGGGCCAAAAGCGAGTATTCCTCGGACGAGACCAGCAGCCAGTTACCGGCGGCAACCGGGCGGCTGAGCTGGCCTTTCTTGGACGAGAACCTCCAGATGAGTTTTCCGTCCGTGGCCCTGACTGCCGCGACCTTGCCGTCGGCCGTGCTGAAATACAACATCCCGTCTGTGGCCTCGATCGCGGATGGCCCTTCCGCCTTGTATTTCCAGCGCTCGGTCAGGCTCTGCGGATCGAGGGCCACGACACCCTGCCCGAACGAACCCGTCACCAGACTTCCCGCCTCCATGATCGGCGTGGTGTCCACGTCTCCGAACTGGTCGTTATCGCCCGAAAGCTCCAATGTGTTCATAAGGCTGCCATCCGCGAGTGATAGCATCACCAGGAATCCGTCAGAAAACCCGGCATATACGGTTTTCCCCACAACCAGCGGGTCCGCTACTCCGCGCACCTGGAAGCGACCCGCAGGAACAGGTCTGCGGTAGCTCCACAACCACTTGCCGGTCTGTGCCTCCAGGCACGTCAAGCTGTTGACGTCGGTCATCGCCAAAATCTTGTCGCCTGTCAGAACCGGTCGCCCGACCACCGCGCCCGGCATGCGATAGTTCCACAGAAGCTCACCGTCTGACATCCTGAAGGCGTAAAGTTTTCCGTCGATCGATCCCACGTACAACACGCCCTCGGCTACCAGCGGTTGTCCCCCGACGGGACCGTCGGTCTGCTTGCGCCACAACACCTTGCCATCGGTCGAGCGCAGGCAGAAGACGCTGCCGTCGACAGCCCCGGCAAACACCCTGCTCCCGTCATCGGCGACTGCCGGCGTTCCGAAGTGGTGATAGTCCTTGGAGAACGTGCCCGCGTCGATCAGCGCCACCCTCCATATAACCGTCAGTATCCGGTGTCGAGAGGCGCTTTCCCTGTAGGTGGTCATCTCGCCCTTTACGGCCGGCTTGACCACTTGATTCGAACACCCCGAAGCGCAAATTACCGCCAGGATCGCCGCCGATGAAATGACGTGGTTCACTTTGCTCCCTTGGCCTTCTCGCTTCCCGGCCCGCCGGGCGGAACCGGCCTGGCTTTTTCCGGAGTGTCGTGCAGGTTGTCGAGACGTTGTTGGATCTCGCGCCTGAAGGAAGTCTGGGGGTACTTGTCGAGGATCTCCTTGAAATGCCCGACAGCCTCGGTCGTCTTGCCCGTTTTTTGCTCCATGCGGGCGACGTGATACAGGCCGCGATCGGGCTGCATGTCGAAGGGCGGCTTGGTGAGCCGGCGATACTGCTCGATCGCGTCCGCGTCCTTGCCCTGAGCCTCCAGCGAGGCAGCTATGCCTTCCAGGGCGAACACCGAAAGCTCACCCGACTCTCCTTCAGCGGTTAGGTACTCCTTGAAGTTCTTTCCGGCCTTGTCATACTCGCCCAATTGGCTATGAATTTCACCGATGAAATAGACGGTCAGGCTGGCCGTCCGGGCCGAAGGGTGCATCTTGCGCACCTGCTCGAAAGCCTCGAGCGCCGCCTTGTACTTGACTTCGTTCGAGGCGTATGATCCTTCTTCCCGTGGGGATCCGGGATTTGCTAATTCGCCCGCGACCCGGGCATCAAGGATCTTCTTGGCACTGATAAAGTCGACCGAAGCCTTTTCTTCCTTCGATTGGCTGTACCAACGGAAGCCGTATGCGCCAAGTACGACCAGCGCTAGAGCCGATGCGCCGATTATCAAGGCGATTTTCTGCTCGGAGACCCAACCAATGGCCCGGGTGGTGATACTTATAAACTCATCCGGTTCTTTGAGATCCTTCCTGGATATCTTTTTCGCCAAAAGAGGCCTCCCAATTTATCGGCATGCCAATAATGCCACCAGTAAAATCAAGGCAGTACACTAGATCATGGTGATTGGTATGTCAATCGAATATTGTAACTAACCTGCTTGCAGGTTGATTCCCATGTCTCATTGCGGGTACCATACGGTGGCATGCGAGGGTTTTTGCTTATCATGGCGTTGTACTTCTGTCTGGCGCCCCGACCCGGAAACTGCGAGGCCTGGGATTTCGCGGCGGGTGGCGGCGCTTACTACGGATCAACCTTCCGGCAGGATCAGAAAGACGGGCTGGGTATTTCTGTATACGCAGATCTGGGGCTTACCGAAACCCTGTCCTTGACGTTCGGCGGTGCTTATGCCGCGCACTTCGTCGGCGGCGGCCGAGCCTATTCTCTTACCGGAGCCGGAGTCGGCATTGGTTACAAGATCGATACGCTTGTTGTGGTTCCCTTCGCGGCGCTCAGGCTGGGTTGGTTGCTAACAAGTTTCGAGGACGAATCGGCCAGTAACGGACTTGGCCTGTGTGTGACTGTCGGCTTCGACTACCTGGTGACGGAGAGTTTCAGTGTGGGCTTCGCCGCAGAGTACCGCGGCATGCTCAGTGACTTGGTCGGCTTTCCCGCCTATGCCGCCTTCACGACCCGGGTCGGTTTCCGGTTGCCTTACTGAATTGCAAGACCTTCGTGAACTCGGCGCACAGCAACAAGATGCAGGCCGAGTAGAAGATCCAGACGATTATTATCGCCAAGGTCGCAAGCGACCCGTATAACAGGCTGAAGCGGGCCACGTGGGTCAGGTAATAGCCGAACACGTTTATTGCCAGCATCCACAAGAGCGAGAAAAGCAGGCCACCAGCCAAGGCAAACCTTGTGCCGACACGTTCTTTGGAAAAATATTTTAACAAGATCACGAATACGGTGGTTGCCGTTACCATGGTTACGATGAAGCGTAGCACCATGTGTGCGGAGAGAAACTCATCCCAGCGCTGGCTGAAGCTTGCGTCGCGTGCCGAATAGAAGGTCGAACTGAGCACGCCGAAATAGTGCACGCCCAGGAACAACAGCCCCAGCGCCAACACGAAAACGACAATCAGCAACTGGGAGACCACCATGGATCGATGCTGCTTTGTCTTGAACACCCTGGCGAAGGCAAGTTCCAGCGTACGGAAAACAAGCCCGGCGGTGATAAACAGAATAACCAGGCCGGTGACTCCATATGTCCCGCGATTGGAGACTGCTCCGGCCATGCGCTGCATGACGTCGTCGCCAAGGAACGGAACGACCGCCTGTATATAAGAGGAGATATGAGAAAAGAGATCTTGCTGCGAGGCGTATTGATGGGCGACGTCGTTGAGCACGAAACCCGCGATCGAAAGCAGCAGCAGCAGGAACGGGAGCAGGCTGAGAATCGCGTAAAAGGCAATGGCCGCGGCCATGATGTGGCAGTCGTCCCGGTAGAATCCCTTGGCTGTCTTGCCCGACGTGGAAAGGACAGGGTTCAAGACGGGCAAGCGGTAGATCCACGAGCCTGCACGTTGCACTCCTGCCCGCATGCGCCGCCAACCCGCCTTCAGGAGATTCACCTTTTTCTCCTTTTCGATCCACGGGCACTGTTCTTGCCGCCACTTTCCCCTCGTTTTCTGAAACGCCAGCGCAGAGGTACGCCAATGAACGCGAACCTCGCCCTGAGCTGGTTTTCCAGGTAGCGGCGGTAGTGTTGCGGTAACCGGGAGGGATCGTTGACCGATGCCACGAAGGTCGGAGGTTTCACTTCGGCCTGCGTGATGTAGTAGATCTTGGCTCTCTTACCCCTGACCAGCGGTGGCTGGTGTTTCTGCAGCGATTCGGCAACTAGGCGATTGAGATCTCCTGTTGAGACGCGCTGGGAGAGATTCCTGGCCACCTTGTTGCACTCCGGAAGCAGGCGCCCTACCCCGCGGCCGGTCTTTGCCGACAAGCGCACGATGGGAGCGTATGAGACAAAGCGCGCGCCGTGCTCGAGCTTTTCGAAGTATTGCTTCATGGCTCCCGGTTCATCGAGCAGGTCGGTTTTATTCACGGCGATCACCAGACCCCTGCCGCGGTCATTTACTATACTCAGCAGGCGGGCGTCCTGGTCCGAAAATGTCTCCGCTCCATCGATCACAACGACCGCCACATCGGCTCGCTCGAGGCTTCGCAGGGCGGCCAGCACGCTGTACTGTTCGAGTCTGACCGAAATTCGCGCCCGACGACGTACCCCGGGCGTATCGACCAGTAGGCAGCCGATGCCGTCTTGTTCCAGGGCGATGTCAACGGCGTCCCTGGTCGTGCCCGGGATCGGGCTGACGATCTGGCGTTGTCCGCCGGACAGGCTGTTGGCCAGCGAGCTCTTGCCCACGTTCGGTCTTCCCAGCAGGCACATCTTCAGGTCGGCATCAGCCGCCGCCCGTTCCTCCCCCTGAGGTTCTCCGATGCCGGCCAGAACCAGGTCTTCCAACTCATCCATCCCCGTCCCATGGGCGGCCGATATGGGCAAGAAATCGAGACCGAGACGATGAAACTCGTGCCGGTTTGCCTCGTTGGAGCCGGGATCACACTTGTTTACCAGGCACAATACAGGCTTGCCGCTGCGACGAAGAACATCGGCCACCTCCTGGTCGACGGGATGCAGACCGTCGCGCGAGTCGCAGAGGAACAAAACCAGATCCGCCTCGTCGATTGCGGCTTGTGCCTGTTCGACCACCATCCGGGACAGTTCGTCGCCGGGATGGGTATCAAATCCTCCGGTGTCCACGAGGATCACGCCTCTAGAGCCCATGTTGGCATCGACGAAAAGACGATCGCGGGTGACACCGGGCGTGTCCGCGACCAGCGCCGCCCGGCGCCGGGCCAGACGGTTCAGCAGGGTGGACTTGCCCACGTTGGGCCGGCCCACAATGGCGATCACCGGTCTCATGATTCCGGCTCCGCCTGGTACCCCATGCTTTTCAGCCCGGAGGACGAACGCGACCAGTTCGCCTGGTGCTTGACCCTGAGATCGAGAAACACCCTGCACGCCAGCAGGCGTTCGATCGATCTGCGGGAACGGGTGCCGATCGATTTCAGTCTCTTGCCGCCGGCGCCGATCAGGATGCCCTTTTGACTGCTGCGCTCGACATAAATGGTGGCGTGAATGACTGTTAGCTTTCTGTCCGTCTGCTCCTCGAACGCATCGACGACAACCGCCACGGCCTGAGGAACTTCCTGGCCGGTGTGACGGATGACTTGTTCACGGATGAACTCGGCTGCCAGCAAGCGCTCGGGCTGATCGGTGATCATGTCACCGGGGAAGTAACGCGGTCCTTCGGGCAGGCGCCTGATGATGGCCGAAAGGAGGATCTCGACGCCCTCCCCGTTGATGGCAGCAATCGGAATGAGCTCTTCGAAAAACCCACCTGCGGCGTAGGCCGAAAGTTGCGGTAAAAGGGTTTCTTTTTGCCCGACAAGATCGATCTTGTTTATGGCCAGCAAGGCGGGGCGGCCCGCCTCGTGGACCGCATCCAGCACCAGGCGATCCTGCGGATGGCCGTCGGGAAGGTCTCCCCTCCTGCGGGCCTCGACGACGACTACGACCAGGTCGACTTCGGCGAGCGCCGAGGTGGCCTCGGACAGCATGAAACGGTTGATGGCCTTGCGGCTCGCCGCGGGGTGCAGTCCCGGGGTGTCCAGGAATACCATCTGGCAGTCGTCACGACTGACGATTCCGCGGACACGGTTGCGGGTTGTCTGCGGCGTGCTGGTGGCTATCGACACCACGTTGCCCACCATGCGGTTGAGCAGCGTGGACTTGCCAACGTTAGGCCGGCCAACCAGGGCGACAAACCCGGATCGATGGCCGGGAGGATCCCCGGCCGCTTCCGAACGTGAAGTGGTCGTCATTCTGGTCGCGTCTCCAAATCCCCCACCAGCCAGTTACCAAAAGACTGTTTTTCCAAGGCGGAGCGGGCGGCCGCCTGTTCCGCCTCCTTCTTGCTGTTTCCACGCCCGCCACCGATCTCCCGGCCGTTCGTCCAGACGGAGACGAAAAAGACCTGTCGATGCACCGGGCCCTCGGAGTGGTCGAGCCGGTACTCAGGCGGTTCATGCCCCTCCTGTGCCAGCAGCACTTGCAGGCGGCTCTTGGGATCGAATCCCGAGCTCTCGGCCGGGGCCGTGTAGATCTGCTTACCCAATCCGCGCTCGATGACAGCCCTGGCCGCATCGAGCCCGCCATCCAGGTAGACCGCCCCAAGGATTGCCTCGAACAGGTCGGCCAGCAGCGAAGGCTTGTCCCTGCCCCCCGAGCGCTCCTCTCCCTTGCCAAGCCGCAGCCATTCACCGATCGCCGTTCGCTCAGCCACCTGGAAAAGGGACTGCTCGTTGACCAGCGCAGCCCGCATGCGCGTCAGTTCGCCTTCATCTACGCCCGGATGGGAACTCATCAGGCGATCTCCTACCACCAGGCCCAGCACAGCGTCACCGAGGAACTCGAGGCGCTCGTTATGTCTGACCTCGTCAGCCGGCGCAGCCTCATTGGCGTATGACTTGTGTGTGACGGCCTCGAGCAGCAAATCGGACTTTACGAAGCGGTATCCCAGGCGTTCTGCCGCGGCCGCGACAAGCTCATGCTCGTTGATCGTCATCGTTCTCGCTCGTACTGATTGGTTTGCATGTCTGGCTTACAGGATACCCCAACCAGACGATCTTCATCCAGGTTTTTGGCCACTAGCTCGATCATCTCACCGGGCGCAGCCTCCCCGGCCGGCACCTTGACCGGGCGGTAGGCGTCGCTATGACCTCTGAGCCAGCCATCTTTCGCGTCTTCCAGCAATACGCGCAGTCGCTTCCCGATGGCGCGGCTCATAAATCGCCGCCAGCTCGCGTGTCCCATGTTGCGCAAGGCGGATGCCCGGCTGGCCACAATTTCCGCAGGAACCCTGCCGGGCAGGCTCTCGGCCGCCGTGCCGGGCCGGGCCGAAAAGGTGAAGACGTGCAGGTAGTCGAGTTGCAATTTTCCCAGAAACTCCTGCGTGTGTTCGGCCTCGGTATCGCTCTCTCCCGGGAAGCCTGAAATAACATCGCTGCCGATTGATGCGGTCGGGATCCGGCGCCTGAGTTTCTCGATCAGATCCTGAAACTGCTCGCTGCGATAGGGACGTCTCATCCGGGCCAGAACGTCGTCGTCGCCGCTTTGCAGGGGGATATGAAAGTGCCTGCAGACGAAGGGAGAGACGCTTAAAACCGCAAGCAGATCTTTTGTCCATTCGAGGGGCTCGATCGAACTGAGCCGCAGCCGGTAGCCGGGCCCAAGTCGCGCGTAGAGCGGGCCGAGTTTCTCGATCAGCGCGGCCAGGTTGGTACCGCGGCCGAGCCCGCGGCCGTAGCGACCCAGGTGAATACCACTGAGGACAATCTCTCGGTGACCGCACCCGCTGCTGCGTTTCACGTCTTCGATGACACGCTCCGGCGGTACGGAACGCTCGCGACCCCTGACCCGCGGCAGCACACAGTAGGCGCAGCCCGCGTTGCAGCCGTCCTGAACCTTGACTACCGCGCGCCGCCGTCCGAGGCGCAGAAAGGGGCTCGCCTCCCCCATCGCGGCTCCGCTCGTACCAGGCGACCGCGACGTTCCCGCCAGGGCGAGTATCTCGGCCGCAAGCTTGCCGGGTTCTCCGGGTGGAATGACCATGCGCACATTTTCGAACTTCGCCAGGGCAGCGGGCATGCTGACCGCGCCGCAACCCGTGACCAGGACCGGCAACTCGGGGTGATCCCTCCGCAGGGCACCAAGTATCTTGCGGGAATCTCGATCCGCCTTGTGGGTCACGGTGCATGTGTTGAGGAGCACCATGTCGGCCCCGCGGATCTCCCGCACGAGATGAAATTGCCCTGCGGGCAAGCGGGCGACCAGTTGTGCCAGGTCAGCCAGGTTGACCTTACAGCCCAGAGATCGGAAATGGATTTTGAACGGATCAACCACCAGGCGCTTTTACTACTTTATGCACTGGGCGGCAAGAAGGGCCAAATGGGTTCCTGCATGACTTGACAAGCAACCCTCTGGAAAATAACCTGGATCAGCACTTAAGGATGGTCACAGGGAATGAACTCTGAAGCGGGATCTTTACTGGTCGAAGGCGCGAGGATCACCGAGGATCAGCTGCAGATCGTCCTTGGCTCCGTGGTTCAGTACGGCGGAACCGTCGTCCAGAATATCGTGCGCCTGGGACTGCTTGCGGATGACGAACTGGCGGTTTTCCTGGCGGACAGGCTCAAGGTACCCATGGCCGAGGCGGGGCAGTTCGAAAACCTGCCGGCATTCCTCACCAGGATGATCTCGGCGGACCTGGTGCTTGCTCATCGCGCAGTGCCCATTATGCTGCACAAGGGCGTGTTGCACGTCGCCATGGCCGACCCCACAGACCGGGCAGGCCTGGAGGAAATCGCCTTCGCCACCGGATATCAGGTCTCGCCGGTCATCGCTTCTTACCAACTGATCGAAAATGCAATGGCCAGGTACTACGGGATTCCGCCCGAGGACGAGAAACTGCCGTGTCCGGATACCCTGCTCTCGCAGGCTGGCAAGACGGAGCACGTCGAGCCACCAGAGGATGCCGATCGGCTGGATGAGCGGGCAGGAGCTTTCGAAAAAGGTCCTTGGTCTCGATCCAATGCCGCTCTAAGCGATCCGATCGAGCCTCATGTCTCGCCCGAACAGCCGCCAGAATCTCCCCCGACCGCCGGGGATTTGCAAGTCGTGGATAACGGATCTTCCGATCTCGAGGAATTGTTCTTCGGACTTGGTCGCGAAGACAGGGAGGTAATTCACCTGACCCGCGTCAAGGACACCAACGCAGGCTCCGTGGCCAGCACGATCACCGGCGCCGTCCTCGGCCAAACCGAAGGATTGGGCTCCCCGCCGGCCGAAACGACCGAGGAAGGCATCGTGGATGCCGACGTCGGGCACAGCGAAGAGCCGGCGCAGGCCGGGCCGATCGGCGTCATGAAACCCCTTTTCAGTGCTGATGAGGCCAGGAGTATCATCTCGCGGGCGAAAGATCGTGACGAGGTGGCGCGTGGACTGGTTCGCTTCGCTCTGGCCTACCTGCCGCGGGCGGCGCTGTTCATCGTCAAGAAGGATATCCTCGTGGGCTGGATGGGTGGCGGCGAGGGCATCTACCCAAACCTCGTAAAAGGCATCATGATCCCGATGAATTCCCCTTCCGTGTTCCGCACCGTTCGCGAAACGGGAACCGACTACTTCGGCTCGTTACCGAGAACCACGGTCAACGATATCTTCATATCCGCCCTCGGGGATGTGCGACCCCGCCGCGTCCTGTTGGTGCCTGTCACGGTGCGGCACAAGCCGATATGCATCCTCTACGGTGACTGCGCCCAAGAACCGGGATTCGCGAAGGATCTCAGTCCGATTCACCTGCTGGTGGGCGATGTGTCGAACAGCTTCGAAAGAATCATTCTCAACAAGAAAATGGGCCGCAGGGTAGTGCGCTGACGGCACCCATGTTTTCCACATCTTCTCCACAATTGCATTCGAAATGACCCGTTAGCGAGGGTCGCGCAAGGGATGGGTATAGAACTGACTTCAACCCCGTGATTAATTACGTAACGCTGTTATTACAGGGTGTTACAGGTAACAGCTAATCGTTTTGTTTTGCTTTTGAAACCTAGTTGCCAGGCATATCAATGTGGTTGTCGGCTGTCCTTCTAGACTGTGGAAAACTTGTTGATAACTCCTGATAGTGGCATTTACGAATCGTTTTTTGATTCGTTAGTGCCACGTTATGCTGGCCTAATCAGTGATAGCGCTTCTCAGGCAAGAGACTGGCCGGCAATCGAGCGGATTTGGGATTCGAGGGCCTTTTTGTTGTTGAGCGCGGGATCGTCAAGCACCCTTTCGAGAAGTTGATCGAGCATCCGGCCGACAAGCGGGCCGGAGCGGCAACCAAGGATTTTCATCACTTCTTGTCCGCCTATTGCCAGGTCGGTTACCTTGAAAGCGGCATCGACCCGCATGACCTTCTCGACCCTCGCCTTCAGGGCCCGCAGGTTGGCTAAAGTAGCTCGTACTCCCATTCCCCTCCCCCAGGCGTCAGCCCGGCGCATCTCCCATAGATCGGGAAGGCTCAAAGGACCTGCCCGGCTCACCAGCCTTCGCACCGCACCGTCTGTCCATCCTTCCTCGTAGTGGAACATGTGCCCGCCGATGACCGCTTGTACGCGCCGGATCTGAGCGTTTGAGAACTTCAGGCGCCGCATGATACGCCCGGCCATGCGCGCGGAAGCCGCTTCGTGACCGTAGAACGTACGCTCTCCCACCGGTCCCGCGGCTGTCTCCGGCTTCCCGATGTCGTGAAGCAGCACCGAAAGCTTCAAAACGGCGTCACCCCGCGAACGCCTGAGGCATTCGAGAGAATGTCGGTAGACGTCGTGCCGGTGAAAGCGGTTCTGGGCGAAGCCGATTGTAGCTTGCAACTCGGGCAGTATCCCATCGAGCAATCCACATTCTTGCAACAGTTCGATGCCCCGGGAGGCGTGCCTGGAGGCCAGCATCTTCAAAAGCTCGTCGCGCACCCTTTCCGGCGCAATATTGCGAAAAACGGAAAGCGCCCCGCGAATCGCACGGTATGTGCGGCCATCGATGTCGAAATCCAGGACACAAGCAAACCTCACCGCCCTGAGCGGTCGCAAGCCGTCTTCCGAGAATCTCCGGCCGGGATCACCGACGGCTCGAACCAGGCGCCGAGCCAGATCCCGGCGGCCCCCATGCGGGTCGACGAGTTTCTTCCTCTCGAGGTCGTAGGCCATCGCGTTGATCGTGAAATCCCGGCGCCCCAGATCCTCGCGCAACGAGCGCAGGAAAACAACCCGGTCGGGATGGCGCCCGTCGCTGTAACCTATGTCGCCGCGAAAAGTGGTAACTTCAAGCGAACGCCGTCCGGACAGCACGGTTACCGTTCCATGGGCGATCCCGGTTGGTATGACCCGCTCGAAAAGGGCCGCCACTCGTTCCGGCCTGGCGTTTGTGGTGATGTCCCAGTCACCCACCTTGCGGCCCAGCAACAAGTCGCGGACGGCTCCGCCGACAGGGTAGGCCTCGAACCCGGCCGCTTGCAATTTCTGAACGACACGCTTGACCGCGGAGGGAACCTTGTCCCCGAGGCAGTTCACGACCGACTTCAGTGGAGAACCTCCGGGGACGCCTCGTCGACTGACTCACCGAACACATATTTGTCCAGGAAGCCGAAGTAGATGTGGACGAGAACGTCGCGAGTGTCGGGATCGAGCGCCTCGATGACCTCCTGGCGTTCGTCGAGGTTGTCGACGTCGAGCAAATCTGTCAGTGCCTGCTGGACATGCTCGCTGACATTCGAGTCTGCCAGAAGTTCCACAGACTGCTTGCGACTGAAAGCCTTGCGGATCATGGCGTTCGAAAACAACAGGTGTGTTCCCCGGGCGCCGGTCTCGAATATCTGGTCGAGGGATTCCAGGACATCGGGAGTTACCGAGATGAACGATTTCATTTCCATGTGACGCACAAGCTCCTGTTCGATGAGTGTACGCCCCTGACCTGATTCGAACAGGTGGCCTTCCGCTTAGGAGGCGGACGCTCTATCCAGCTGAGCTACAGGGGCATGTCATGCTTGAATTTCTAATGTCTCGGCCCGCGTATGTCAAGTGAACAGTGATAAAACTGTTGGGCCGTTTTTAGAAATCCTGGCTGAACAGGTCGCGAATGGCCTCGGAGGGATCCAGGAGCCTGATGGCGTCGCAGTCGACCTCGACGATTCCCTGGCGGGTCAACTCGCCGTTAGAGCCGGACAATGGCTTGGCGCCCCCGTAGACAAATGCTATCCAGGCGCCATCGTCTGTGCCCTGCGGTCGGCCCGCTCGCCCACCAAGGCCCGGCTCATACTCCTCAGACCCGACTCGTGCTGGTCGAGGCCTCCGGTTTGAAGAATTAAAGTGTCCTCAGAGGGAAACGCCTGCAAGAAGGCTTTTCCAGAGGAGATGTCGTCAAGCGGCCCGCAGCCGGCACCCAGCCAGCCGAGAAGGCCAATCAATTCGATTGTTGCAAAGAGAAAAACTTTATTAGATCAAGGGATTGTGACAGCGATCACATGTTCTCCGCCATGGCCCGAAAACCCTTGATTCCCTTGTCGCAATGTAATAGAAAAGTCGCTCTGTCAAATAGGTTCACGATTAGTTTTTTTCAAGAACAAGTAAAGGAGATGAGATATGGAAAAGGATAAAAAACATCTTAAACAGCATTTCGGGCTGGTAGTTGTTGTCCTGGCGGCGGCCTTGCTGTCGATGGGCCCATTGTCTTGCGGCGGAGACACCGTTGTGGCGCCCTCGGTCAGCATCGGCGCCTCGGTGACCGAGGGTGTGGCGCCCCTCGACGTGGAATTTACAGCCACCACCATCGGGGGCAGGAAGCCTTTCAGCTTCTCCTGGGACTTCGGCGACAGCGCCGTGTCCACGGAGCAGAATCCCGTTCACGTCTTTACAGGCGGCGGTGAGTTCACCGTCACCCTAACTGCCACGGACGACAAGGGCAAAACCTCAACCGCTAGCATTCTCATGACGGTGGTGAACCCCATCGAAGTCCTTGTGGGGGCAGACCCAACCGAGGGTGTCTCTCCTCAACTGGTCGCCTTCTCATCCACGGTAACCGGGGGGCATGAGACGCTGTCATACGCCTGGGACTTCGGAGACGGCGGAACGGCCGACACCCCGACCGCGAATCATCTCTACCAGATCGCGGGCACCTTCGACGTGACCCTGACCGTCACCGACGACTGGGGCGACACCGGTCAGGGCCTGGTGACCGTCGCCGTTCGCGACGATCAATTGCCGGTGGCCTCAATCACCGCTAACCCCACCGTGGGTGTGGCTCCGCTGGAAGTTTCCTTCCAGGGCAGCGCCGTGGGTGGAGATGCGCCTATCGGCTATGAATGGAGCTTCGGCGACGGCGAGACAGCCGACACGCAGAATGTGATCCATACCTTCGCGGATCCGGGAACCTACAGCGTCGTGCTGGTCGTCACAGACGCCGACGGGGACAAGGGAACCGACTCGGTGGATATACAAGTCGCTTCCAACGAAGTGCCGGTCGTGGAGATCGCGGCGGAGCCCACCATGGGCATCGAGCCCTTGAACGTGCAATTCACGGCCAACGTTGCGGGCGGCAATGCGCCCATCACCTATGCCTGGGACTTCGACGGGGACGCCAACATCGACTCCATCATCTCCAATCCCGGAAATACCTTCGTGGCCGGCACATACGCCGTCTCACTCGTAATCACCGACGCCGACGGCGACACCGCCTCTGACACCATCGAGATCCAGGTGGATGTAGACACCATGCCGGAGGTTACGGCCGAGGCCAACCCGACGGCCGGCATGGTACCGCTGGCTGTGCAATTCAACTGCACTGCCACCGGTGTGAACCTGCCGTACGCTTATCGCTGGGACTTCGGCAATGGTCAGACATCAAGCCTGCAGAACCCATCCTATACCTACACCCAGGCAGGCAACTACGTGGCCACCTGTACGGCAACCGATTCCGACGGGGACGTGGCCTCTGGTACAGCGACGGTCGATGTCATGGCGGACCTGGTGCCGTCCGTCGAGATCCAGGCGGATCCCCTGGTGGGTACCGCTCCCCTGGCGGTGGACTTCACTGCCAACGTGGTCGGTGGAGACGCCCCGTTCACATTCGCCTGGAACTTCGGCGACACTGGCACGGACGGCACCCAGAATCCCACCCATACCTTCGCCAATGCTGGGACCTATACGGTCATCCTGGTTGTCACGGATTCCGACGGCGACGAGGCAACCGACAGCGTGGACATCGGCGTGACCACCAACGAGTTGCCAGTGGTGGAGATCTCGGCCGATCCCAACGGCGGCGTCGAACCGCTGACGGTGCGCTTTGCGGCGAACGTGGCTGGAGGCAACCCGCCCATCACCTACGCCTGGGACTTCGACGGTGACAGTGTGACCGACTCGGAGCTACCCAACCCGATCCGGGTGTTTTCAGCGGGAACTCATACCGTTTCGGTGCTTGTACAGGATGCGGACGGGGATTCCGACAGCGACAGCATCGACATTCTCGTGGAGGCGGACAGCGTTCCTCAGGTGACAGTCACACCGGCAAGCGCAAGTGGTCTGCTGCCTCTGGGGGTGCAATTCGACTGCGCGGCAACCGGCGGTAACCTTCCCTACACCTTCCAGTGGAATTTCGGTGACGGCCAGGGTTCCAGCCTGCAATCACCGTACTACACTTACACCCAGGCGGGCGACTTCGTGTCTACCTGCACGGTGACCGACGCCGACGGAGATCAGGTGTCCGGCACGGCCAACATCCAGGTCATCGCCGACCTGGAACCAGGTGTGTCCATCTCGGCCGAGCCATCTTCGGGCCTGGCACCTCTCAGCGTTGTGTTCACCTCCACGGTTACGTCCGGCAACCCACCCTTTTCTTTTTCCTGGGACTTCGGCGACGGCGGGACGAACTTCGTAGACGCCAATCCCACCTATATATACAGTGGAGTAGGCACCTGGCACGCAACCCTGATGGTGACCGACTCGGACAACGACACGGCCTCGGACACCATCACCATCTCGGTGGGCGACGCCACGACTCCAGCCGTCAATGCCTCCGCCAACCCGCAGACCGGACCGGCGCCTCTGCTGGTGAACTTCACTTGCTCGGCCAGCGGTGGCAATACTCCATATACATATCACTGGAATTTCGGTGACGGCACCAGCGCGGACACGGCCAACCCGACTCACACCTATACCGGCATCGGGGACTACCTTTCCACCTGTATTGTCACCGACAGCTTCAGCCAGACAGGTCAGGGATCTGTGCAGATCCAGGCCACCAACCCGAACCTGCCGCCGGTAATCAACGACTTGACGAGTTCCAACGGCTGGGGCGGCACGAACCAGGCCTGCGCCGCGGTGGGTCAAACCATGTTGCAGCTAGTGGTGAACGCCGTCGATCAGAACACCCCGCCGGATGCGCTCACCTACCAGTGGAGCTTCGACTCGGTTCCGGCTGGTTCCACTGCCAGCTTCAACAATCCCGCCGTGAGCAATCCTACTTTCGTGCCCGATGTCGAGGGGCAATACGTGGCCCGCGTGACGGTCAGCGACGGCCGGGGAGGGACGGCCACCCAGACGTTGGCACTCACCGCCGGGCTGCCCGGAAATGTCGTTGCGCTGAGCCCGGTGCCCGCACCGGACGGCAATGCGGGCGAGTCATACCCCGGGGTGCTTTCGGTCCGGGTGGAGACCCCGTGCGGTATTCCGTTCGCTGGCATCGTCCTGAACTGGTCTTCAGTCAATGGATGGATGGACTGGATCTCTGGCGCCTCCAACGCAAACGGGAAGGTAGATGCGATGGTGTCGCTTGGCTGCAGCTCGACCGAGCCGGCCAGCTTCACCGCTGCGATAAAGGGCGACCCCGACGCCGCGGTGTTCTCCGTAAACGTATTGGCGGGCTCGACGTTTATGGCGACGATCGTCCCGCAGCGAAACGTACCGGTGCACGATGCGGTCGGGACCCCGGTTCCTATGAGCGTGGAAGTTCGGGTGACCGATCGCTGCGGCAACCAGACCAGCGGGGATGAGATCACCTTCAACATCAACACCGGCCCGGGTAACGGAGCCTGCTTCAATGATCTGTGCGCTTCGGGTGGGGTGAAGACCCTTTCCGTCCAGAACACCAGCGGCGGCGTGGCCAGCTTCCAGCTTTACGATCAGACGGCCGAGACGGTGGACATCTGGCTCACGAACGTGATCGGAAACGTCACCGTGACCGGGGGTTTCTCCCGGGCCGCATCGTTCGACTTCGAGTCCGGGGACGGCGGCTTCTCGTCCAACTCGCTGAACAGTCTTCCGTACGACACCATCCAGTGGCAGTACGGGCTCACCCCTGCGAACCCGGACACGGCCCACTCCGGCAACCGCGTCTGGGGTACCGCGCTCGGCGGCGATTACACTGCCGAGGACGACTGGGACGTCCGTTATCTGACCCGAAATATCGGATTGCCCTGCACGGGCGGGCTGCCGGTGTACCTGCGGTTCTGGGAGTACCACGATATCGGGCCCAACGCGGTTGGTTACCTCTCCCTGGGCGACTCTCTGACGGGAGAGTTTCCGCCGGCGGCCGATGGTGCGTCCGCCTACAATGGCGATCTGAACGGAGTGGACGGGTACGCCGGCCAGTCCGGAGGCTGGCGCCGGGTCTCTTTCGACCTGTCCAGGTGGGAGTGTGGCACCGTGGACCTGTTCTGGTCGCTGTACCTCGATAACACGACGGTGACTGCGCCGGGCTGGACCATCGACGATGTGGAGATCGAGTATTTCTCCAGCCAGGCCGCGGGTAGTTTTGTGGCCGGTCCACCGTGGGATGGCTTCGTGACGTGGATGGGTGACGGGGTGGCCGGCTGCGATACCTCGC
>CAZXHT010000115.1:1208-16927 GCA_964640665.1 uncultured Myxococcales bacterium | reverse complement strand
TTCGAGCGGGTGACAGGATGGTATTTCGAGGGCCGCGGCGGGATCTTTTTCACGCTGGCCGGTGCCCGGGGTTATTCGAACGGCCAGCCGAGCTTCGGGTTCGAGGCCGGCTACGATATCACCGACGCTCTGTCGATCCAGTTCTCCTACCTCAACGGCTACCAGGCATCCAACCCGCTCGAGTACCCCGAGAACTGCACCGGGACCAACTGCAGCGACTATCATCTCGATTTCGGCATGACCTTCTTCAACCTGTCGGTCGACTACGACGTGCTTTCGGGCCGCCGCTGGGCGCTTGAAGGCAGGCTGGGAGGAGGGATCGTGCTGATCAATCCCTCGGCCGAACCCGACCAGTCACCGGTGGACGGCGACGTGTTCGGAGGCATTCGCTTCGAGTACTACACGCTGCTCAAGCACTTCACCGTTGGCCTGGAATGTGACTTTTTTTACGTACTCCCCAGCGGCATCCCCGCCATCTCGGGGCTTTTCTCGATTCTCTATACTTTCTGATCGCCAGAGTTGCGCTCCGGCGCCGGTGTGATACCATCGAGCCGGAGCAATACGATGAGTGAGAAACGCTACAAGATCCTGGCCGTCGACGATGACGAAGACGTCCTCGACGTGCTTGGGCGAGCACTCGAAGATGAATACGTGGTTCTGATCGCAAGCAGCGGTGAAGAGGCACTTGAGATCCTCCGGAACCAGCCGGTCGACATGTTGATTACCGATCAGCGCATGCCGCAGATGTCCGGCACCAAGCTGCTTGAAAAGACCAGGCAGATCAATCCCTCCATGGTCAGGATAATTTTAACCGGTTACACGGAGCCCGAAGATCTGATCGACGCAATCAACCGGGGCGAGGTCTATCGCTACATCGTCAAACCCTGGGACTTGAACGACCTTCTGCTGACCATTCGGCATGGCCTCGAGAACTACCAGCTTCGCAAGGATGCCGAGCGCCTGCTCCATGATCTCGAGTTGCGCCTGAACGCCATGACCGTCTTTCTCGATCTGAGCAAGGAGGCCTCGCGGGTGCGCTCTTATGAAGAGATCGTCCAGGCGGTGGTCAAGTACCTGCCCTACATAGTCGAGTTCGACGCCTGCGTTTCGCTGATCGAGGAAGAGGGAAGTTCAAAGGTTCTTTTGAACATTCACTGCCGAAGGTCGCTGGAAAAAGATCTGCTCTTTAAGCTGCGCGAGAATGTCATCGTCGCTTACCGTGAGAGCAGCGGCAGGCAAATCGACGAGACGGACGTCATGATCCGTATCACCGGGGAGCCGGCAGTTGCCGGGGACTCACAGCAGACAATAAACTCCAGCCTGAGCGTACCACTCAGGATCGCGGGTGAGCCCAGCGGATTAATAATGCTCTGCTCGACCAAGCCCGACATCTTCAGGGAGGACACGCGCCAGCTGCTCGACATTCTTGCCAACCAGACCGCTGACATCATCCGCGGGATGAAACTGCACCTTGCGACCGAACGCCAGCGCCTGGATCTCATGGTTCAGAGCCTGGCCGACGGTGTGATCATGGCGGACGAGCACGACCAGGTGTTCGTCATCAACCCGGCCGCCCGCAGGCTCTTGCATCTTCCGCCGGACACGCCGGTCAGCACCCGCTACCTCAAGGAGACGTTGGGGTTCTACCCCTTCGATCTGGTGCGCGGCTGGCAGGCCACCGAGAGGGCGATAATCAAGGAGGAGATTCACGTTTTCGATCGCGTGCTGCACTCGATAGTTTCGCCGGTCGTCCAGGACACACGGCTTGTCGGAGTGGCCGTCGTGCTGCGCGATATCACCGAGGAGAAGAAGCTCGAAGAACGTAAGGAGGAGTTCGTCTCGATAGTCTCACACGAACTGCGCACGCCCTTGACCAGTATCGGTGGTGCCTTGGACCTGCTGCTCAACCACTTTGCCGGAGATCTCAATGCCAAGCAGGAGAGGTACTTGAGCCTGGCAAAGGGAAGCTGCGACAAGCTGAACATCATCATCGACGAACTTCTCGACTTGCGGCGCCTGGAGCAGGGCCGCATGAAGATGGAGATGCGCCAGGTCGACCTGGTTCACCTGGTAAGGGATGCGTCCGAGAACTACATGGCGGCCGCGGAGGAGGGGGGGGTGTCGCTGGAGTTGGAGGTCGGCGGCCAGACCATGAATGTGCGCGCAGACCGGAACAGGCTGCACCAGGTGCTGAACAACTTGCTCTCCAATGCGCTCAAGTTCACCCGGCAGGGCGGTCGTATTAAAGCCAGACTTTTCCAGTCGGCGGCGATGCCCGACATGTTCGGAGTCAGCGTCTCCAACGACGGCGTGGAGATTGAGGAAGAAGACCACGAGCGAATCTTCGACAAGTTCGAACAGGCCTCGCGCAGCCGGGCGGGAGCGGTGTCCGGTTCGGGCCTGGGGCTCAGCATCTCCAAGAGCATCATCCAGGCCCACGGAGGGCGCATCTGGGTGGAATCCGGCAGGGGAACGGGCACCAGCTTTATCTTTACGCTTCCGCGTGTGGTCGGGGAAATCGAGCCCAGCATAGAAGAGATTCCCCCGCTGAGTAAGTTGCAATCACCCACGTTGCGCTTCAAGTCGCCGCCAAGCATCCTCGTGGTGGACGATGATCGCGGCACGACTTACGTAATCAAGGGGCTGCTGATGTCGCAGGGGTTCAACGTCAATGTGGCCCACAACGGAAACGACGCCCTGTTGTTGGCCAGGGAGAGGCACCCCGACCTGATCATCATGGATATCCGCATGCCAAACCTGGGCGGTCTCGAGGTCACCGATATTCTTCAGCACGACCCGGAGACCCGTGAGATACCGGTGCTGGTACTGTCTGTCCTCGAGTCGCAGGAAGACGCCTACCGGGCCGGGGCCTCTGCCTACCTGGCTAAGCCGGTGGCGCTCGATAAACTGGTTGCGTCGGTGAAACAACTGGTGACCTCGGGCGGTCTGGCAAAGCGCATGTTCACCGTCCTGGTGGTCGACGACGACCCGGCCATCCGCTCGGTATGCAAGGACGTGCTCGAGGAGCAGGGCTATGCCGTCCTGGAGGCCGAATCGGGGCGCGCGGCGCTTGCAATGCTGGCCAAGAGCAACGTGGATGCGATCTTGCTCGACCTGATGCTGCCGGACTTCGACGGTTTCCAGGTTACCGAGAAGGTGCGTTCCCAGCGCAGCACGGCCGACATACCCATCATTTTCATCAGCGCGCGCGGAAGAACATTTGACAAAGTCCACGCTTTAAAGATGGGTGCCGACGATTACATGGTCAAGCCCTTCGATGCATTGGAGTTGGGGGCGCGGGTCGAGTCCGTCATCAAGCGCAAGGAGCGCGAGATCGACTCCAGCCCGACCACCAAGCTGCCGGGCGGCGTCGCCCTCGAGAGAGAGCTGAACCGACGGCTGGTTTCGGACGAGACATTCTCGCTGTGCTATCTCGACCTGGACAACCTCAAGTCCTTCAACGATTACTACGGCTACGCCAAGGCGGACGGCGTCATCCACCAGACGGGCGACTTGATTCGCAAGGCGGTCGAGAAGTTGGGCGATCCGTCGGATTTCGTGGGACACATCGCCGGAGACGACTTCGTGCTGGTAAGCGCGCCCGAAAGGATACAGTCGATAGGCAACGAGATCATCGCCAACTTCGACAGGCTCATTCCGCTCTACTATCACCCCGCCGACCAGGCGCGCGGCTACATCGAGGCCGAGGACAGGTTCGGCGAGATGCGTCGTTTCGGAATCATGACCATTTCACTGGCGGCCGTTCACGTCGAGCCCGGCCAGTACAGGTCGCACGCCGAGATAGCCGAGAAGGCGGCCGAGTTGAAGAAGAAAGCCAAGTCGATAGCCAAGAGTGTTCTGGTCAACAGTTCTAAAGAGGCTGCAGAGCCCGCAAGCCCATGAAGTTGTACCAGCAACTGATCATCTTCGTCCTGGCCGCGACTGCCATCCCGCTGGTGGTGAGCATGTTCATTCTGCACGCCAACGAGCGCCAGCTCGAAGACCGCCTGCGGTCTTCGCGCCGGGATTCCGCCGTCGTCCTGGCCGGGGTGGTCGAGCGGGAGATGAAGGAAATCTTCGGGCGTATCAGGAGGGCCATGGGCTACCTGTCGGTCGAGGACATGTCCCCGGAGGAGCTGGCAGGCTGGCTGGGCATCCTCTACAAGCAGAGCGAGGACATCACTCAGGTGGCGCTGCTGAACAAAGACGGCGGCGAGATCGTTCCCGGTGTCTACCTCGATCACCCCGAACGCTACCCGGAGTACGCCGGCCGCAAAGGCATCAGCCTGGCTGAGCATACGCTTTTCCTGGCCGGTTTGCCGCGCAAGAAGGCAGCCGGAGTTTCAGCGGACAGCCTTGTTCTCGGGGAAGCGCGTTTCGTCGTAGACGGCCTGCGCATCTCGTTCGTCGTTCCGCTGCTGCTCCCCGATGGCCGGAAGCGCTGGTTGGTGGCGTTGGAAATGTCGCTCGAGCGGATCGCGCGCCGTGTCGTCGAGGCCGGAGATACTCGGGGCCGGGTTGCCTGGATGGTTGATGACAGGGGCCGGGTGATCGCGCATCCCGACCGGAAAGCCGCTAGCGGGCTGCGCGACATGTCCGGCCATCCCGCGGTCGCCGCTCTCGGCAGGAGGGAACGAGGCTCATTCTTCCTGAAGGATTCACTGGCGGCATTTGCCCGTGTGCCGGAGTTGGGTTGGGGCGTGATCGTCGACCAGCCGCGCTCTGAGGCCTTGGCCGAGATTCGCCGCGCGCGGCGGGTAACGCTGGCCTGGACAGGCATTTCGATCCTGGCCCTGGTGTTTCTGGGATGGCTTTTCACGGGCAGGATTACGAAGAATCTCAGGTTGCTCGTTGTCGGCGCCGATGAGTTCTCACGGGGCAACCTGTCCGCGCGGGTGGCCGTTGCCTCGCGCGACGAGGTGGGTATACTGGCCCGCACTTTCAATCACATGGGTGAGGAGCTGGCGGCCTCCAGGGAAGAGATCGAGGCCTGGAACCGCGAGTTGGCCAGGCGGGTCGAAGAGAGGACCCGCGAACTCGAGCTGGCCCATCGGCGCCTGCTCGAGACAGGCAAACTAGCCGCCATCGGGCAGCTGGGCGCCGGGGTGGCGCACGAGATCAACAACCCGCTTGTCGGCATTCTGGGCAACGTGCAGTTGATTATAAAGAAGCTCGAAAGCTCTCCGAGAGAGCTTGAGATGTTGAAGAAAATCGAGTCGGCCGCTAAGCGCTGCCGGGAGGTTACGCAAAACCTGTTGCGCTTCTCGGAACAGGAAGAAGATCCCGAGCACGTCGAGGTGGATCTGGGCCGGGTTCTGAAAGACGCATTTTCGTTGACCGAGCAGCAGCTCCGCGAACAGAATATCACGACGAGTTGGGACGTGATGCCCGAGGGCAAGGTGACTGGTGACCACCGCCAGTTGATGCGCGTGTTTCTGAGCCTTTTCTCAAACGCCAAGACGGCCATGAGGGAGAAGGGTGGAGTACTGATCGTTCGCTCCAGCAAAGTTTCCCCCGGAGAGGTAAAGGTGGTGGTCGCGGACACGGGCAAGGGTATTCCGCCCGAACAGCTCGAGCGGATCTTCGAGCCGTTTTTCACGACCAAGGACGTATGGATGAACACCGGGCTGGGGCTGTCGGTGGCCTACCGGGTCATCGCCGATCACGGCGGTCGCATCGAGGTAAAGAGTGAACCGGGCCGGGGGAGCACTTTCAGTGTTTTCCTGCCGGCGGCGGGAGAAAACGCGTGAAGGAGCGCCTGTTTTTCATTCTGGCCGTGCTGGCCTTCGTAGCGCTGGTGCCGCTGGTGTACTACCTGTTGTTCGAACGCGGCCTTTCCGTATCAGGGCCGGTCGAGAACCCTCCCCGGGCGCCTGGCGACCTGAAAGTCGCGCCGACCGAGACAGCGAGCGAACCCCCGTCGATTCCAATGGCCTTGTCGCTGACAGAGGCGCGAGGAAAAGTTGAGATCGGCCGGCGCGGAAAACTGTGGAAGTCGGCCGAGGTGGGCATGGTGCTGGCACCTCTGGATCGCATCAGGACGGACGTCCGGGCCCGGGCGGTGCTTTCGAAGCCGGGGGTGTTCTCGGTGGAACTGGACTCGGCCTCGGAGTTCGAGGTCAAGAGCCTGACCGAGGGAGTGTCGCGTTTCTTGCTGCAAGAGGGCATGTTGTCCGCCGACGTGATCAAGAATCCCGAGAAGCGCTTCGAGGTGCAGGCCGTGGAATCGGTGGCCAGGACCAGCGGCGGCGCGTTTAAGATGGGTGTCGACAGGCGCGGCCGGGTGGCGCTGGGCACCAGCCGGGGCGAAGTAGAGGTGGAGGCGGAGGGTAAAGTGATAAAGGTCCCGGCCGGCTACCTGACCAGAATTTCAAAAGGCAGTTCCCCGCAAGATCCGATCAAGGTACCGCACAACCTGTTTCTGAAGGTTCGCTGGCCCCAGAAAACCGAGCTAGCGAACCGCAGTCTGCTAGTCACCGGCAAGACAACGCCCGGCGCCCGCGTCAGGGTTGGCGGCGCGATAATCCGGGTAGACTCCAAGGGCAGGTTCCGCCAGGTAGTCGCCCTCAAGGAAGGATCGAACCGGCTCCAGGTAGAGGCCTACGACGTGGGAGGAAACCTGACCAGGAGCAAATCGCCGGGTATCGTGGTCGACACGCGACCCGACGCATTCCACATCCGCACATCGCCCGAGATGTGGAAAGACAAGAAGAAGAAATCTTTTCCACGTTGACAAGTCGTCGCCGAAATCGATGTTCCGGCATCCGGCAGCAGGAAATACAGTACTGATGGCCTGAGACGCAACGGCCTTGCGATACCTATGTCCACAGGATGGGCACGTCGTAGTGCTCCAGCCTGCGATCGTGGGTGACCAGGACGAGATCCTCGTCCCGCGCCTGGGCCACCAGCATGCGGTCGAAAGGATCGTGATGATAGGGAGGCAGCCCGGCCGCCGCCTCGGCGTGGCGTAGGGTGATGGGAAGCTTTTCGAATCCGCTTTCGGTAACCCCGGCCTCGACAGTGTCCGGCAGGCGCAGCTTTCCCAAGGCCGCCTTGATCCCGGCCTCCCAGGCCGTGGCCGCACTTACAAACACCATGTCCGCCTCGGAGACAGCCTTCCGGGCGGGTTTCCCGAGCCTCGGGTCTTTCGCCCGCCACCAGAGGAACACGTGGGTGTCCAGGAGCAGCTTACTAGTCCTCATTGGAGCGTCCCCCGAACGCCGCCTGGATCTCGTCCGGGAGCGGATCGTCGAAATCGTCCGCGATGTATATTTTTCCTTCCCACCCCCCGGGCTGGCGTCGCTTCTTTGGCTTGGACAGCCCGACCAGTTTGGCCATCGGGACTCCCGCCTTGCAGATCACGATCTCCTCGCCCGCCGCCGCCCGATACACGAGCTTCGACAGAGACGTCTTCGCTTCATACAGATTATATACATGTTCCGGCATCGTAAGTCTCCATTGGTCAACCTTGACCAATGATATCACCTTGGTCAAGGTTGATCAAGAGCGGGAACTTTTTTTCCCCTTGACAGATCGGTAGAAAATACAGTATAGTTTATTGCGTAGGATAAATAAATCGGATGAGCCATCCGATAATGGCAATCCAGGAGATTCCTGGAGCGCAAAACCCTGATCCGAAGCACGGAAAGAAGGGTTGCCGAAGATGGCCACGAGAAGACGAGAAAGAGGACCCGGCGGATCGCCCAGTTGAGGTGGCGATTCGCTTTTTTTAGCGCGGGGCATGGAAAGGAGATTCGGATCATGAACAGGAAAATCTTGGTCGTGTGCGGGCTCGTGGTGCTGGCCGCTTTCCTGGCTTTTCCCGCCCAGGCGTATCGCTTCGAGGGAACGGAGTCGCAGCTTACCACCGATCCTAAAGATCAGTTCGACCCTTCGATCTCCGGGGCCATGACCGTCTACACCGACAGGCGCGGGGCGGACGCCGATATCTACATGTTCGACATCGAGGCCGGGCTTGAGACCCAGATCACCTCGGGCGGCGGCGACCAGTACTTCAACGACATCTCGGGCGACAAAATCGTCTACACCGACTACGGTACGGGCAACGCCGAGATCTTCCTGTACGATATCTCGACTGGCGGGACGCTGCAGGTCACCGACGATCCGGCCAACCAGCGCAACCCGGCCATCAGCGGCGACCGCGTGGTGTACGAGGACGACCGCAACGGAGACTGGGATATCTACATGACCGACGTCTCCACGGGAGTCGAGACGCGCATCACCGACGACCCGGCCACACAGCGCAACCCGGCCGTCAGCGGTTCGATCGTCGTCTGGGAGGATTCCCGCAACGGCATGCCGGATGTTTACATGATCGATCTCGCAAGCGGCATAGAGACCCAGGTGACATCCGACCCCGGCCAGGATCGCAACCCGGACGTGGACGGCGATGTGATTGCCTTCGACTCCAATCGATCGAGCGTGGGAGACGTCTTCGTCTACCAGATTTCAACGGGCAGCCTCACGGCCGTCACCGCCGATGCCGACTACGAGCGCAACCCGGCGGTCTCGGGCGGCTACGTGGCCTACGAGAGCTACGCCGGGGGAGACGCCGACATCTGGCTCTACAGCATCTCGCTCGGCATAAGCGAGCAGGCCACCATCGATCCCTCCGAACAGTACCTTCACGATCTCTCCGGCAACCGGCTGGTGTACACCGACAACCGCAACGGCAACCTGGACATCTACCTGTTCGATTTCATCTTCGACGATCCGCCGGCCGGGGGCGAGGGCTGTGACGATCCCGCGGCGCTGACCGCCTTCGGGCCGATGGTTTACACGCGCGGACACGGCAAGCCGCAGCTCGTGCTGCATGCCTTCGCCGGGCTGGGAATCGCCGGCGCCGGCTACGTGTGCATCTCGAACGGAGACCCGCGTGTCACCAGCGCCGTAGTGGCCATGAACGGGCAGCTTCTGGCCGGACCTGACGCCTTCGGCCAGAACGTCGAATCGCTCGAGATCCCGGTCGGCGTCAGGAATGCCAACACCATCGGCGTGCAGCTACGCGGCAAGCCGGGCAGCAACTTCACGCTGCGCGTTGTGCTGGTCCCGCCGCCCGAAGACGCCGTAATCATCACCTGCTCGTCGGCCGATCCGCTCACCGGCGGGCCGACGTTGCCGATCTTCATGTTGCTCCTTCTGGTTCCGGTTCTGTTAGCCCGCAGGCATGGAAGGGTCCGGGCCAATCTGTAGCGGTCGTCCCAGGATTTACTGAGAAGTCACCCACAATTAGCTTGCCGGCGAATCCGCGCCGGTCAGCAGGTAGATGGCGAACGAGGCCAGCCAGTGCTTGCCGCCGTAGTCGGAATCGAACATCTGCCGCACGGCGGCGTGGCGATGCAGGCGGGCAAGCTTGAGCAAGATTGGTTTACGAGGATCCTGCGCGGGAAGGGAGCGGGCTATGCCCTGGAAACACCAGGCCCGCTGGAGGGCCAGGCCGATCAGGTGAACGATCTTGGGATCGTTGAGATCGCGGACCTCGGCGGGTTCGAGCAATGATTTGAATTTCTCGGACGCCAGCGGAGGCAGGAACTTTCCCAGCCATGATACGAACTCGCTTGTGGGAAGCACTCTCCGCATGAGGTCTGCCTCGGCCAGGCATGGGGAGATGAAATCCTCGCCGGAAGGCTCGTAGTCCGTGGGACAGTTCCGGTCGAGCAGGAAAAAATCCTTGGCCCGTACAGTGATCGTTTTTTCCAACTCGGTATCACCCACGCTTCGGGCATAGTCCAGCATGTGCACCATGGCAAAGGCAGTGTTGGGGTGAGTTCCCGCGCGAATGGGAACGCTGAGGGTGTGCAGGTAATCGATACTGCGTTTCGAGAGCAGATCTGCAAGCGGCTTGAGCGCTGCTCGCCAGCGCCCGGCGTCATCGTCGTCGAAAGTGGCAAGTTCGGCGGACAATCTCAGCAGCCAACCCCAGCCATATGGGCGCTCGAAGGTCTTGTTGCGTTCCGCCTTGAAGTAGGCAAGCTCTGCAGTGAGCGTTTCCTCGTTGAGATGCTTGTCCAACTTCTTACGGATCGTGCCTGCTTCCGGCAGATCTGGAAATGTCTTCAGCAGACGCAACAGGGCCCAGTGACCATGCACGGCGGAGTGCCAGTCGAAGCATCCGTAGAAGGCCGGGGTAAGAAGCCCGGGTGGTTGAAGAGTGTCGATTCCATCCAGGATGTTGCCCGGCTTGTTGGGATACTCCTTATCCAGGCAGGACAAGGAAAGCGCCGCGAACCCAGAGGCTTGCTTGACAGTCAGGGCAAGTTCGGGCTTGTCGGGGATGGAAGCAAGCAGTTTCTGCAATAATTGCTCTTCTTGGCAAGGCTGGTTTGACCGGCAAGATGCGGCGACGAGGACAACCAGGACGCCGATGGCTGTGCCTTTGAGCTTCACGGATGCAGCTTATCAAAACATTCTCAGGTTTACCAGACAACCCACGTGTTGTTCTTGACCATGAACGTGTGGCAGGTTAGCATTTTAGCGCGTTGACACCGATACGGGGAGGATTGATGAATCTGGCTGGTGACCCGGAAGGCTTGGTCGAACTCAAGCGGATCAAGGAAGAGCGCAAGGATTTCTTGAAATTCCTGATCACCGAGGCCAAGACGAGTTTTGCAAGAGAGGCGGGCTTCAAGGGGTCAGACGGCCGGCAATGGAAGCTCGTCTTTCACGGACAGCGCGACGAACTCGAAGTGACCCTGGCCGACAATCTTTAGGAGACGAACAGATGCCTTTTTGTCCAGTTTGCCTTTGCGAGTTCAGAGAGGGGTTCACCCGCTGCAACAACTGCGACGTCGAGTTGGTCGACCATCTCGATCAGGAGATGGAACTCAGCGAAGAGAACATCCGTGCGGCCCTGGAGGGTAAGGAACTGGTGCTCGTTACGCGCGGTGAGTTGGAAGTCATCAAGGAAACGCGCGACCTCTTGTCGTCGCGGAGGATCGCCTCTGTAGTTGTCGATGACGAGGAGACCAAGCTGCCTCCCGGCGCGCCGCCGCGGGTCATGCTGGCGGTGAGCAAGGACGACGTCGAGGCCGCGGCAAGGGTTCTCGGCGATAAATTTCAACAGATGGTCGCCGAAGAAGGGCAGGACCTCGCGGGTGAGCTCAAATACGACTCTTGTCCCGCCTGCGGCACCAAGATCCCCGAGAACGCGGAGGAGTGCCCCGCATGCGGGCTCTTCGTCGGGAAAGCCTGATACTATTTTTCACCCTGGCCGGCCTCGCGCTTTGTCAGACGGCACGGGCAGGGCAAGGGCTGAGCATCCTGCCGCCGCCGGGCTGCATTCCGGCGGACGGCGGGCCGGCGTTCAATGTCTACATCTACGTCTGGGGAAGATCGGGCCGGGGCGAGCTTGCCCTGAAGTCCGAGCACGGGTCGTTCGGGAAGGTCCACAAGATTGGGGGCGGCCTCTTCAGATCTGTGTATAACCCAGCTAAGCTCGCAAGTTCTTCAAAGACCGTCCTGCGGGCTATGTGGAAAGCGACGGGTAGCGAAGCTACCAGTCGCACTATCGTCGGGACACGCGAGGTTCAACTTTGCCCCATGCCCGTGGGCAAGGTGGAGGTGCGGGCCAAGCCCGAGAAGTTACTTGCCGGGGAGGGGCAGCAGGCATTCCTGCACATGCGGGTGAACGACTCGACGGAAAAACCAGTCTCCGGGCTGCCGCTCGAGATCACGACAAACGTCGGCCGAGTCAAGAACTTTTCCGATCTCGGCGATGGTAACTACGAGGCGGTCTTCCTGCCGCCAGGCGATCCCTATCCCCAGGTTGCGATCATCATGGTTGCAAACCCGGTAAGCGCTCGCCTAGACCGCGTCGCGGTCGCGCGGGCCGTAATTCCGATAACGGCCCGCATCGAGCTTCCGGGCAAGACGGCTCCGGGCACCAGGATGGAGATGACGGTAGCCGGGCGCAGGTTCGGCCCCGCCCTGGCCGACGAAAAGGGAAACTTCAAGATTCCGATTCTGGTTCCGCCGGGCTACGGCAAGGGCCGGGCCATGTCGGTGGACAGGGTCGGTAACCGCCGCAGTCGCCGGGTGAGTCTTTATCTACCCGAGACGAACCAACTCGGCCTGTGGGCCTACCCGCGCAAGCTGCCCTCGGACGGCCGCTCGCGGGCCCGGCTGCTGGTGACCACGATCGATCCCTACGGGGCGCCGACCAGCATCGGCGGCGTGCGGATTCTGGCCGAACACGGCAGGCTGAGCAAGATCGAAAAGATAGCTAAGGGCCTTTACGAGGCGTTTTACACGGCGCCTACCGAAGTCGGCAACGGTAAGGATCTTGTCGGGGTTCACTTTCCCACCGGAGGCCACAAGAGCACAGCCGCTGTCGAGATCAGCTTGCTGCCGGGACAGCTTGCCGGGGTGTCGCTGGAGGCGCCTCGTTCCATGCCGGCCGACGGCAAAACAACGGGCGAGGTAATGGTCAAGGTTCGAGATGCGCGCGGAAACCCGGTGGCGGGAAAGGCCGTAACCATCCAGGCGGAGATAGCAAAGATTTCGACCGTGGTCGAGGGTGCGCCCGGATTACACCGGGCAACGATAACGGTGCCGCCGGGCCCGCGGGCGTGGACCGACCGGCTGCAGGTAGAGGTGCGCGAGACGCCTGGCGGCGAGCCGGCCCGTCTGCTGGTTGCCCCGGATAGCCTCGAAGGTCTCGTTCTGCGAGCGGCCCTGGTCGATGGCCCGGGAAGGCCGGTGGTCGGTCAATCCGTTCGTCTTTGTGGACTAGAAACCGAGCTAGCCGAAAAAAGCGACGATTTCGGACTGCTGAGATTCTCGCTGGGAGGCGCCCCGCCAGGCGAGGGACCGATACCGCTCAGGATCGAGGCCGCGGGAGGTCGTATAAGCCGAACGGTTTACCTCGTTCCCGGACCGAACGGTGCAAAGTTATTGCCGGTCGGCCTCGACGCCGCTTTGTTGCCCGACAAGCCGTATAGCAGCCAGGCCGAGTTGCAGATCTACCCGCCGGCGCCGCTCGAGTTGCGGCTGGAGGCAAAGCAGCAAGGCAGGCTGTGGGTAATCTCGGCACGCCTGGTTCCCGAAGCGGCTGCCAAAGACAGCGGGGCGCAGGTAGTTTTCGCAGCCTCGGCAGGCACGCTCACAAAGGTACGCAAGATCTCGCCGGCGCTCTTCGAGACCACGCTGGATCCGGGTCGAAGCGGATGGCGTAGCATCTTCGTTACCGCCACCGAGGCCGAAAGTCACATCGGGGCCGTGCGCGAGATAGTCGAAGGCGGGCAGGGGCCTTGAAAGCGCGAGCGACAGTTTGCCTGCTTTGCCTGGTCGCAGCGCTGCCGCTGTCTCCGGTGATGGCTGCCGGTACTTCCACACTCGGGCAGGGAGCAGTGCTGGGAAGGGTGTTTCTGGATCTCGATGCCGACGGTCGTTGGTCTTCCGGCGATGTCGGTTTAGCCGGTATCCGGGTGCTTGCTGACAGCGGCGAAGAGGCGCTCACTGATAGAGATGGACGCTATCACCTGTTGCTTCTCGAGTCCGGCTATGACGTAAAAGGCGGGCGCGTGTTGAAGGTGGATATGTCGACGCTGCCGGCCGGCGTCGGCGTTTTTCCATCGAGCAGGCGACTGGTTCATCTCACACCGGCTCTGGTCGAACGGGTCGATTTCGCGGTCCGGCAGAAAAAAGAGCTACCCGAGACGGGTCCCGCGGTCGAGCCGGCCGGTCGCCGGGCCCCCGCACTACTCATGCCGGGGCGCGGGGCGCTTACCACCAACCTTAGCGGGATGGTTCCAAAAGGCTGCCGGGTGAATGTGGACGGCGCGCCGGTCGCGACAGATCCTTCGGGGATGTACCAGTTCAGGGTAACCGTGCAACCGGGCGTCAACCCCCACCTGGTCATCTTGCAATGCGACGACGGACGGTTGCAGATGCTCGTGGCCGAGGTACACTGGGTGCGTCGCCGGGCGGGGGGAGATCTCATCTTGCCGGCCAGGCCGCGCCTGCTGGCCTCCTGCAGTGGCCCCCCGGGGAGCGGTGTGGCGCGCTCGGCGTCGGTCGCTTTAACCTGCGAGCCGGAAAAAAACGTCAATCTCAGGATAGGAGCGAACCAAGGCCTGGCCGGGGCCCACACATTCCTGTTGCCCGTCGAACCCGGACCAAACGAATTTCCGGTCGAGATCTCATATCCCGGTCAGGGAATAACCAGGCTACACGGCTCGATAGACTGGCAGGTGGGATATGTGCGCCTGAGCGGCGCGCTCATGGGCAACGTAATCTTTTCATATGGGGACGGAGTAAGTTTTATTGGCAGCCGATTGAGTGGCCAGATGCGGGCTGACCTTCCCGCAGATCTGAAGTTGACTCTTACAGGTGGTCTGGAACTATCAGATAATAATGACTTTTCTGCCTTAGACCTCATTGGCCCGGCATGGAATCCGTGGATTTTCGATCGCAGCCCAGATCCCGAGACGAGCTTTCCTGTGACCGGCGATCAGTCGCTTGTTACTGATTCGAGTCCGGCCTCCGGGCGTTACTCGCTGCGCCTCGGCAGGAAGAGTTCTCATATTGGCTGGGGCACTTTCCGGACGGGTGCCGGGGGTCGGAGCGAGACGGGTGCCTTTACTCGTTCTCTCGTTGGCGCTCACATGTCTATCAAGCCGTTTCAGGACCTGTTTACGGGATCCGAGCCGGCTTTCGACATGGCCCTCGATGGTTTTTTCGCCCAACCGCAGCGCGCGCGCTCGGAGACGATTGCTTCTCTCGGCCCACCGCAAGCCGGTGAACTGGCAAGCCTCCCATCCCACGAGGAGTTTTTAGCCACCGGCGGCAGCCTGTACTTCCTGGGTCACCAGTGGGTCGTCGAGGGAAGCGCCCGTATCGAAGTCGTCTTGCGTGATGCCCGAACCGGCCTCAGCCTGGAAAGAAGGACATTGCGCCAGGGTATCGACTACCAGGTCGACTGGATCGCCGGCAGGGTGCTGCTTACCCGGCCTGTCGATCACGGTTTTTCCAGCCAGGCCGTCCGGCTGGTTGCGACCGGGGCGAGTAATAATATCCTGACGGTCGACTACGAATATCTCGACCTGCCGGCCGACGGCGTCGACTACAACCTGGCGGGAGGCAGTTCGACGCTGACAGTGCGTCCGGGCGGCGGTGTGGCCATCACAGGCGCTTTCACCGGTGTGGCCCAGGGATTCGACAACTCGACATACCGCCTCTACAGCGGCAAGGCCCGGGCCGCTTTCGGCCGGGCGGGGGAGATATGGGCCGGCTACAGCCGCAGCCGGGGCCTGATGACCAGACCGGCCTACTCGGTCGACGGCGGACTGAGCTTCGCTTCCGCCCCGCCGCCGGGGCAGGGGCGCGACTCGGGCGAGGCCTACGAGGCAGGCGCCAGGTTATCTCTCTCGTGGCTTCGGGCACGGGCACTCTGGCGCCGTGTTCTTTCCGGCTATGCCGACACCAGCCTGCTCGCCGGCCAGGATCTCTCACAGGGACTCCTGCTGCTCGAGGTTTCTCCCCTGAGGTCACTGGAAATCCAGGGACGTTTTTCGGGGACGGAGCAACTAATTGGGGGCGAGCGCGGGCATCTATACGACGGGATGCTGGGAGTCAGCTATCGCGTTTTCGACGATCTCAGGCTTTCCGTCCAGGGAGCGGTCGACTACGGGGACGGAGGCTTCCAAGAGGGGTACCGGGCGCTGGCAGGCGTCCGCGCGAGATACCGGGTGGCGCGCTTT
>CAZXHT010000115.1:0-1108 GCA_964640665.1 uncultured Myxococcales bacterium | reverse complement strand
GTCGATCACGGCGCCGTCCGGGCCGGCGGTTTGACTACCGGTCAGACCGCCCGGGCCGGCCAGGGTTTGATCCTGAGCACCAGCCAGACCTTCGGCCTGGACCGCGAGCGAGCGGCGCGCGGCCAAAGAGTCGGGCTGGAAGTTCCAATCGGCACGGCCTGGCATCTGCATTTGGCCTACGAGCGAGCCGAGCTTGCGCAGGGGGGCAACCAGGAGTTCAAGCGCGACAGCCTCTACAATCCTTTCTTCGACCGTGGACTGTGGAACCTGACCGGCCCAGGCAGGCGCAACGCTCTTTTCAGCAGGCTGTCTTTCATAAAAAAGCGACTGGCCTTGTCGGCCAGCGGCGAATACCGCGTCGACCAGCAGCTTGAACTTGCGGGTGCAGAGGATCTCGGAGGCGCCGATCCGACTACTCACCGTCAGACCGTTCTGACGCTGGCCGGGCGCTATAACCTGGCCGAAGGGCTGGCGCTGGGCGGTCGTGCGGCCTGGGCCGAGACTTTCGGCTCCGCCAACGGGTCGAGCGGGCCGGGCGTGCCGGAAGGAGGCATGCTCGAGGCGTCTTTGGGCTTGGCCTACAGGCCGCCGGGCATCGACCGGCTGCGCATCCTGCTGAGGGCCGCGGCCGGGCGCGATGACCGGCCCGAGGTCTATGGCACTTCGGCGATTCCGATACAGCTAGTAACCTGGTACACGGGCTCGGCGGCGATCATGATGCGGCCCATCAAGTACCTCCAGCCGACACTGGTGGTAGCACCCTGGTACAAGGAATCGAAAAGCACGAGTCAGGCGCCCGGCAAGTCGACCGAGACGGGCGTTTTGGGCATGGTGCGGCTGGGTTCCGAGATTGCCTGGGGGCTGGGTCTTTCGGGCGAGATACGGCTGGGTTGGGTGGAGCGCGATCTGGATGCCATGCCTCCGTTGAAGGAGGGCTTCGAAATGGGCTACGGCGCGGAGATATTCTACCTGCTGGAAGGCCCCGATATCGGCGCCTTGCGTCTCGGGGTCGGCTACAGCTTCTCGGATCTACCCGACCCGCTGCTGGGTCTGCCGGATCTCGGAACAGGTCGCCGTGGAATTTTCGTGCGCCTGGAAGGTATGCTCT
>CAZXHT010000114.1:1604-16979 GCA_964640665.1 uncultured Myxococcales bacterium | reverse complement strand
TCAGGTCTGCGTGGGACATGGGGGACGGAGTTGCGTTAATTGCATTTAGGGGCCAGGGCACGGCTTACACGAACTGCCCGTTGCCCAGAATCCGCTCGTCGCACATCTGCCACTTTTCCTGGGCCTTGCTGGCACTTTTCCTGGGGTTGTGCCCTGGGGTTGTGCCAGCCAAACCGATCATGCTAGGTTCCGTCTGATCGAGGCAGGAGATATCCGTATGGAGCAGCTAATCTACAGGATGAACCTGGTCCACCCCCGCGACAGGATCTGGGCCTTGTGGACCACACCTGCCGGGCTGACCTCATGGCTGTGCCGACGCGCCAACGTCGAACCCGTAGTCGGCGGGCCCTTCGAGTTGTTTTGGAACCCGGACGAGACCAAGCCAGAGAGCGACTCGACCCTGGGATGCCGCGTGCTGTCGGTGGACCACCCGCGCTTGCTCGAGTTCAGCTGGCGAGGCGCGGACGAGGTGGCTGATGTCATGAATATCGAGGGTGCGCCGCAAACGCAGGTCAAGGTGGAGTTGTTCCCCACGCTTGAAGGCACGCGGCTAGAGGTGACCCACCATGGCTGGGGAGATGGCGCAGATTGGAAACGGGCTCGCGCCTGGTTCGACCGCGCCTGGCAAAATGCGCTGGAGGAACTGCGCCGCGTGGCCTAGAGGCTGCGAAAGCCCTCATCACTTAAGGCGCAATCAGCCTGATTGCCCCGGGAAGCACTTTCAGGGATATCGGTAGTCGTCCCGGTTGCTCGCCGTCCATGTCGATCAGCACCTCTTCATGCGAGGTGGCTTCTACCTGGCTTCCGCGGTAGCTGCTGACCTCTGGCAGTTCCAGGTGCCTGCCCTTGTATATGCGGCCGGCCTTGAAGATCGTGTCGAATTTGCTCAGGTTTCCCATGATAATAACGTCGAACAGGCCGTCGTCGATCTCGGCTTTGGGGGCTACCCACATGCCGCCGCCGAAATACTGGCCGTTGGCCACGGCCACGTTGTTTATCCGCATGGATTCGTCCAACACGGTTGACCCGTCCGCGTTCTTGACGGTCAGATGTATCTCACGGTTGCGGTAGACGGCCAGGGCCCGCAGCATGCCGATCATGAACGAGGCCTTGCCTCCGAAGGCCTTGGTCGATTGATTCACCTTGGCGTCCACCAGTCCGCCGATACCGAAACTGGTGATGTTGACAAAAAGGCGCCGGTCCGGTTTGCCCGCCTGATCGACGTACTCACAAAGGCCCAGATCGGCCGGGCGCGTCTTTCCGGCGGTAAGCACCGCCTGCCAGCTTGCTGAATCGCGCCCGATACCCAGGGTCTTGCGCAGGTCGCCGCCGGTGCCCCGCGGAACGAATCCCAGGCAGGCCCGCGGGTTGACGGGCGTGGTGCCTTCGAAAAATCCGTTGACGACCTCGTTGGTGGTTCCGTCGCCGCCAATCGAGATGACACGTTCTGTGCCGTTACGCAGGCCATTGCGCACCAACTCCGTGGCGTGTCCCTGGCCCGTGGTGGCGGCCTGGTCGAACTTGCCGATTGAGTAGAGCAGTGCGGCACGTATATCGGGCCACTCTTTTCCGGTGCGGCCGTTAGCGCTGTTCGGATTTACAATTACCAGGGTTTTCAGGCGGTGCCTCCGAATCAGTCCTCGAATCTCAAGAGGATCCACTGGCCGTCAGTCTTCTCGAAGACCGCCTCGTAGCGTTCCTCGTCGTTGATTCCCTTGAAAACGGTGAAGACCTGGGTGGCCGAATCATTACGGATCAGCGCCGGTTCGAACTGGATCTGGGGGAACCCGCAGCCGGTCGATTTCCAGATGCCGCGGATCTGTTCCTTGTTCAGGTGCAGCACCAGACCGGGAAAGACAGCCAGTTCGGGAGTGTTTCTGCGGCCGGGAATCTGCCTGACGATCAACAGGTGCGACTGGCGCGGAAACAAGTCCTTGGTCAGGTAAGCGTGGCTGAAGGCCAGGGCTTTCAGGACATCCTGATCCTTATTCACGTCCGCGGGCGGGGCCAGCGGGTTCTTGTCCTGGCCGTCGGGAATACCGTCCCGATCAGTGTCTCTGTTTTGCGGGTTGGTGAAGAAAGCTTTTTCCTCCAAATCGGCCAGGCCATCGGAGTCGTGGTCGCGAAAGAAATCCTGCAGCTTGAAACGATGCACTCGCTGGAGAGTCTTGAAACGCGGATGCTCGAAACTCGCCGATTGGGCGAAGGTACGCGTCAAGGCGATGGTTATATCGCGACCGCGAACCTTGAGGGAAAAAGTGGGGGGAGCAACGCCCAATCCCTTGTCCGAGAAGCTGGTCAGGCCGGTGAAAGCCGGCTCTTTCCATATCCTTCCGTCGACCGACCAGGTAATGAAAAGATCCATGTTGCGGCCGATGCGATTTTCGGCGAACAAGACCCAGACCCTTTCGTTGTCCACCTCTTTCGCAAACAGGTGAGTAGCCGAACGGTGACCCTCCCAGAAAGGGGTCAACGGCAGCGGGGTTCTGCGGCGAAAACTGCTATTGGAAAGACCATTCAAGACTCCCGAGACGGCCTTGGCCGATCCGTCTTCGAGCAGCGCCCGGGCAGCGAAACGAGCCGTGCGCGGCTTGTCGGTAAGAAGCCGGATTAGCGGTTCGACACTTCCGGGGATCTTGATTCCGGCCGAGAGCGCGGCCGCCAGCATCTTCATGTAAGCATCTTCGTTTCTCAAGCCCCAGATGATCCCGCGGGCGTACTCCTGTTTACCCATCTTTACCAGCGCGCGCGCCAGAATGACGCGGATCCACATCGCACTCTCGTCGGTGATCATTTGTTCGAGCTTGGGAGCCATGCCGGCGTCAAGGCTGTCGAAGAAACGAACCTCCGGGCCATCGGGGTCGGGTGGGTTCTCGCGCAGACGGTCGAGGAAGAAATCCAGCCCCTGTGTGCTGCCCGAGTTGGCCAGTACTTCGGTAAGCAGGTGTCGGCGCTCACCCTTGGTGCGATCCAGTAACGCGAGCGCCTTCTTAGCGGCGTAGTCGCCGCCCGCGGCTATGGCCTGTATACAGGGACGCATCTCGTCGGCGGCCTGCTCGTTCAATCGGCTGTCTTCGTAAAGCCGAGAAAGCCTTTTCATGAGAGGATCGACGGCCGAGGAGGATCCGATACCCTCGAGAGAGCGATAGATATCGCGCAGCACCGAAGGATTCTTTTCTTCTCCCAGACGGACGATCAGCGGCTGGACGGCCCGCGAATCTGCGAGTTGCCCGAGAGCTCGAGCCGCCGCGCTGCGGGTTGGGTCGTCCGAGTGGCCGAGATTCTTGACAAGCACATCGATATGGTCGCGCAAGCCGAGCGCTGGGATCGCTCGCATGGCGGCCAGGCGAACCAGGCGCGACTCGTCAACCAGGCATTTCCGCAGACCACGGCCCAGTGCCTCGCGGGCAGCGGTTGCCCGCAGTCTCATGTGCCTGGCCACTATCGAGCTTCCCAGGCGCACCAGGACCTTGGGGCTGCCCAGGCCCCGGGCCAGCGCCAATACGGCCTGATCACCGTGGCGCCTGAGCAACTTGCGTGGTCCTGTGGGGTTCGCGGCCAAGGCCAGGTCGCCGGTGGCGTCTACCAGCGGGGCCAGTGATTTTTCATCCCCGATTCGGGAGAGGGCCGCGGCCGCCTCCAGGCGTATGGCTGCTCCCTTCTTGCCTTGCTTAGCCGCCCACTCGAGGTCGGCGGAGACGGGATCCTGCCTGTTTAGCAACCAGGCCGTCTCGGGTACCGCCAGCAGGCGCTTCGTAAGCACGCCAAGTTGGCCTTGCGGGTCGATTCCCAGTCGGTAGCGCGCGTAGGCCACCCAGATTTGATCGAGGGGAGAGGCCGGAGTCTTGAAAGATTCGATTGCCGAGCGGGCTGCCTCCGTTCCGACTTCGGTTAAAGCACGCAGCGCCCGGGCGCGTACCTGGTGGTCCTTGGCCTGCAACTCCTTGCTGACAATCGGCAAGTTGGCGGTATATTTCATCAGGCACAAGGATTTGGCGGCTTCGATGCGCACTGGTGGCGAAGCGTCCTGGATAAGATCCAGAAGCCGCTTGCGGGACTCGTCGTTGTTGTAACGCCAGAGAACACCGGCGGCAGCGGCACGCGGAGTGTCGTTTTCGCCTTGAGTCATCTTAATAAGCGTCGGCAAGACACGCGGATCGGAGAAGGCCACGAAACGCCCGGCCGCAAGCTCGTAGTCGAGTATGCCCTTGCCGCTCAAAAGGCGAGAGGCCATCCATGCGATGCGATCGTTATCGGCCCCTGTGACGCTTGCCTGACAAAACATGAGCAAGCAGACTAACGGTATCATGACGAAGCGACTGGATACAGACACAGATCTCCCTCCTCGACGTCCATGAATGACAACGGGTGTAATATTGGCAAATTTCGGCCTTCCTCGCAAATTCTTCCTGTCGTCCAGGCGGGATCACCCGCTTGCGGCGGCGACTGGAGAGCGCTGAAATGCGTTCCCAGAACGTCAGCGTACATCACGGCTCTCCATCCGTCGATATCGAAGATCAGCCCCGCCTGATTCTCTTCTTCATCGTTTGACCTGCGCGCGAGTGAAACAACCGGCAGATCTTCGGCCGGCTTCGCTGCCGCGCTGAAGACCTCGGCGATCACATCAAGCGGTACGAGCACTTCGCCGACGGCCGTCCTGACCGGAAGTACGTCGAGGATTTCGTGCCAGCTCGGCATTTGCAGCAAAAGCTGTCGTCCTTCGGCCGAAGACGGGATCACCAGCAGCCGGGCACGCAAAGAACCGAGTTGCTCCCGGATCTCCGCGGAAATAACCGCCGGCGGGCGCTGACTGCTGCCATCGTCCTTGAGCAACACGGACGTCAGCGCCTTTTCCAGGTTGCCGCTGATGTTCAGAGATCCGACGGTTGCCTTTCCCGTTTGCCTGCGCTCCCCGGTGCTTTCGAAGCCGGCGCTCAGGATGTCGTCCACCAGGTGTTCTAAAACCTTTTCCAGCGGTTTGATCTGAAAAGCGGCGACGCGCACGCCGGTGCAGTGTGCCACGAACGAGACGGGTTTGCCGTGCTGGCGGCTGTATGCGCGGACGCGTTGGCGTAGTCGCGCCAGCACGGGGGTGATCGATGCGTTGTGCATGAAGGAAATTTCGCGGGACAGGTCGTGCATGATGTCTTGCAGTTCGGGTAGCGTCTGCTGGAGTCCTTTCAAGCTGCTGCGTTGTTCGGCTGTCAGTTCGGCAATTTCCCGGCCGAGCACACCGGCCAGCCGGGTTCGTTGGGCGGGCCGCGGCTCGAGTGCCAGCTTTTCCACCAGACAGGCGGACGCATTCAGGCGTTCCGTACTTGCCTGAATGCCCCTGGCAATCTTGCCCAGACCCTCGCCCGTTGTGCGAATGCGCTCGAACCAGCTGCGTTCATTTTCTTGCAGCGTCTCGGCCAGCGAGTTCGCCAAACCGCACAGCCTCTCGATCAGGGAATCGAACATCGCGGGTTCCTTGCCAGGATCGCCCGGATCGAGTTCGCGCTCGGCGCCGTCCAGCACGGATTCCACCGCGTTCATGCCGGTGACCCTGGCGGCTTCCCGCAGCGTTTGAATTCGCAGATGCAGCTCTTGTTTTGTCAGGTTCTCCGGCGGGTCCTGCAACCAGTCGATAGCCTGGTTGATCTCCTCGGCAAGCGACGCAACGAATTCCAGGGGAGGGGAGGGGCCTGGGTTCATGCCCCGTGCTCCTCTTCGGGTCCGGCAGCGGCTTCGTCTGGCTTTGCCGTGGCCGCGATCCTTTGCCTGGCAAGACCGGCATATTCGCGGATCTTGTCGAGGATGGCGCCGGCATCGGAAGAAAACGCTTCGATTCCTTCTCCCGCGGCAAGCTCGGTGAGTTCGCTCATCGATTGTTCGAGCGCCTTTTGCGTTAAAGACAGGTTCCTGGTTACACCGCTTGGCACCGGCTGCTGTGGTGATGACTGTTCTATCAGCCCCCTTATTCCCTCGGACACCCGGCACACCGCGGCGGCACTTTCCACCAGGCCGCGCAGGGCATCCACTCTCGATGTCAGCACCCGACGGCAGCCTGATAGCTGGTCGCTCATGGAACGGACCGAGGAACCCAAGCTGCCCGTGGCCGGGCGCATTTGCCCGAGGCGGTCCAGGAGACTCTCACCCTGACGGCGGAGATCGTCGCGCACGTCGTCCCAGCCTTCCAGCGAATCCAGCAGGCGGACGGTGCTTTCGTTGGCTTGCTGCAGGGACGTATCTAGTTTGCCACCGGCCGAGTTTGTTTGATCGAGCTCTTGCGCGAGTTTCCGGTGGATCTCGACGATGGACGTCGATAGCGATCGTGTCGAGCCTGCCAGCTTCTGAAGATTGCTCCACGAGCGAATCTCCGCCGCGATGGCCATGTTCGTTGAGATTACCTCGGCCTCCTGGCGCAACGACTCGATCTCCTTTAGCGTCTCGAGGCTGCGATTGGTTCTCTGCAGCAACATCTGCAGGCCCGTCGCCGCAGCTTGCAGCTGTTCTCGCACAGCCAGGCGCTCCCGGGGGTCGGGAGAATCCGACACGGCGCTGCTTGTCGACCTGGCGATCACAGAGGCCATCCTGTTCAGTGCGTCGAAGTCCGCCCCGAGGATGTCGGCGATGACTCCATCGTCTGTCGGCGGCCGGGGATTCTCCTCGTTCAGTGACGAGGACAGTTTATCGCCAAGTTTGACGAGTCGGGTCGATGAATCGTTGAGCTGCGCCGCTGCCCGACGCAGGGCCTCGATGCGTTCCGCCGAACGATCGAGCAGGCGGTTCACCAAGACCGCCAGTTCCGTCAACTCTCCCGCGGAGTTGTCCGCCCTTATGTCCAGATCGCCGCGTCCGGCCCGATCTACTACTCGACTGAGCAGTGCGATTTCCGTCCTTCCCCGTTCGCTCTTCTCGTCCAGTTCTGAAAGGCGCAACATGCGTTCTTTCAGGCGCCCGAGGCTGTGGAAAAGGTCTTCGAGCAGGCCGACTCGGCATGCTTCCTCGTCCGCTCCGGCTGGATTTTCGAGCGTCTTACGCGCCAGCCAGGTCATGTCCGCAAATGGCGCAAGCAGCTTCCTGCGCAAATAGAAAAAGAAAAACAGACCCAGGCACAGCGCCACGACGGGCAACCCGATTGCGAGAACCGTGACCCGCCTGGATATATCCCGATCGAGTTCTTCAAGCTCGCCGCTGGCTGGTTTTTCCTGCGGGACGAATGTCGTAGGCTTTGCTGGAGCGCCCGGTTCTTCAGCCGCGCTCAGGCTGAAGGCGGCCAAAAAGCCCGTGGCGCCGATGGGCTCGATATGCCATCCCTGGGCGGTCAATGAGGGTTTTTTCTCGGCCTTGTACGCTTCCGCTAGTTTGGCGGTCGTCTTTTGCGTGCTGATGAGAACAGCGCCTGACCCGGAATCCAAAAGTGCGACACTGTCGAAAGGACCCGCCGTCTCGGCCATGGTTTTCTGCAGCTTGGCGTTTCCGGAAATATCTTCGCCAGTCTTGCCCCTGACGAGCGGAAGCAGACCGGCTATCAGTTTCTCGCGACCACGGCGCAGCGTCAGTTCACGTTCGGCGAGCGCGAGTCTCGCCTGTTGGTCTCCCTGCGCTTTGCGCAGCCTGTCGACTTCGCTTCGCAGGGAAGCGGCCTGTTTGTCGAGCCCGGCGTATGCTTTCCCGGCGTTCCCGACGACGTCGCGGGAATGGTCGGGCAGCGGCCAAAAGATAACCATGGCCACCAGCACCGGGACCAAGCCCACGGCCAGAAAGATAAACAGGGTCTTTAGCGTCATTCCCTTGAGTCCGGGCCGGGCCCGTGGCTCCGGGGCGGGTTGCTGCTGGTCTGGAAAATCTACGTCACTCATATCAAGAATTCCGATAATTGTCCCATATATTACCTGGCAACGCGCGGAGAACGCTTGCGGATGATGCGGCTGGCCAGTAAGCGATAGAGCAGCTTACAGACGTCGAATGAACTGCGTCTGCTCAAGCGTATGATTTCCTTGACGCTGCGCCTGCCGTCGACCAGGGCCACCATGCGCTCTTCATCGGGCTTGAGCCGGATCAGCTTGATCACTCCGGTGCTGTCGCGACTGGGCGCCAAGACCATGTCGAAGTCGCGGATCTCCTTTTCGATCGTGCCCCACTCGTCCACGCGTCGAAAGCCTTCCATCAAGACGCTGTCTATGGAAAGATCCATCCCCGCTTCACGCGCCTGGATGGGAAGCTTTTCGCTCAGGTAGAAAGCGAATTCGCCGTCACCCCAGCGCAGCACTTCGTACACCAGCGCCTCGACCTGGGCCCGCAAGGCTTGGCCGAGATCGTCGGGTGTGATGTGCCCGATCTTGACGAGTTGTTCCCCGAGCAGTTTGTTGCTCTTGCCTCGGCTCTGCAAGAAAAGTTCGAGATCGCGGGCGTTGATGGCTCCCACTTCGATTAAAAAACGTCCCAGCAAGAACTCCTCGTCCACGTTCCTTGCCCTGGCGAAGGCGATGCGGCCCTCGCGCAGAAAGACCTCCAGGTGAGCCTTGCCGCGGGCCAGGTGCAGGATCCCGGTATGGGACTGGAACTTCAGCAACTGGAACACCTCGCCGGCGGGAATCATGCCCAGCTCGCCGCGGATCGCGGCCCGCCCGCGTGGGTCGGACAGGTCTTCCGAGGTTGGCAGATCTTCGGGGGTGCGCGCGCCGACGTTCATGATGGTCTTGCGTTCCTCGGTCTTTGTGCCGTCGGCCCGGCAGTACTTCTCTACCGCGTGCTGAACCAGGGTGGTGAGCGCCTCCGGCGAGAAGGGCTTGGTGATGTAATCGACGATGCCCATCGTCTCGACCAGTTTCTCGCCGATCATTTCGCCCTTGGCCGACATGAGCAGGATGGGCACGTCTTCCAACACAGCTTGTCGACCCATGCTCTTGCAGACCTGGTAGCCGTTCATACCGGGCATCATGAAATCGAGCAATACCAGGTCGGGTTTGATATCGATCGCCTTGGCGATACCTTTCTCGCCATCGGTGATCGAAATGACCTCGAAGTCGAGGTGCTTCAAGGCGTGGGCGACCACTTTGTGAATTGTCGGGCTGTCGTCGATGACCAGCACCTTCAGCGCGGTCATGGCCACCTCGCTAGGACACACTTTTACAGGTGCTGGACTTTCAGCTCCAGGCTCTTTGAAATATGCACCAGGCTTCCGTCCGCCACCTCTCGCCACTGATGGCCGGGATTGGACATAAGCGCTCCCAGCATTATGCCCCTGAAGCGGCCGTGGACATGCTGCTGCTGCTCGCTGTTATCGTGCAGCGGGCACTCCACTATCCCCTCTCGGTGAGAGTAGTGCAGCGTGATACCCTGGCAGACGGCGCCCATTATTTGCCCGTTGGTTACCATGATGGTCATCTCGGGACGCAAGGGACCCGAGTGCATCTGGTTAATCTCTTCAACGCCGGCCGTCAAGTAGGAGCCCAGGAGATCAACACCGATACCCAGGTCGTTGAGCTTGCCATCCCGGAAGAGAGCATGCAGTAAAAGATGAAAGACCAACTCACTGTCGGTGTCTCCGCGGATGTTACGCGCCAGAAAAGGCGGTAGTCCGGCGATGATCTCGTCCCGTCGTTTCTCCAGGGCCGGCAGATGACCGACGTGGGCAAATAGCCATTTTCGAAACCTGAAAGGGTGAGTGTTGACGTCCTTCCAGGTTCCGACGGTGGCCTTGCGGATGTGTGTCAGCAGCACGTTCGAGTTGATGCCCTTGAGCAACTCGTCGTAGTCGATATCGTCCAGCCTGGCGGCCGGCTTCTTGATCAGCAGGGGATCGTCCTGGCTGTAGTAGCCGACACCGATGCCCTCATGCTTGTCTCCACCCACGCAGCGCAGCGAGTCCTTGACCTCGTGAACGGCGCATTTGAGCAAATCCTCATCGTTGCACATCACACCAAGCATTCTACACATGAATACTCTCCCGAGGCGAAACCACCTGGGATGAAAGCTACCTCATCGCCGGGTGGCAATCAAGCGAAAATGGGGATCCTCAATGTTTATATGCTTTTTCAGGGCGGTCAATGTGCTATGATCGGCGGACGGCAGGTCTGCTGAGATGATCTTCGGCCAGTGGAGGCAAGATGAGCGAGAACAGAGACGATTTCACACGCATCAGGGTTCCCCAAAGTCTTTTCGAGGCTCAGAGAGTCGAGGCGATTCTCGATCAGGCCTCTATCGAGAGTTGGCTCGTGCCATATCATGATTCGGCCATGGATGGTCTCTACCAGATGCAGAAGGGCTGGGGAGAGGTGCGAGTGCCGGATTCACAAAAGGACGATGCGCGCAAGATCCTGGCCGAGCGAATGCCCATGACCGTGGGCATTACGGAAGAGGAACTTGCAAAGCAGGCCCTTGATGCTCCCGCTGCCCCCGCTGCCCCTGCTCCCACCGAGCGGCCTCGGCGCGGGCACGTGAACTGGGACGTTACCGGGATCCTGTTGGCCTGCCTGGCGGCGCTGGTCGGCTATGTCTTCTGGAGGGTGTCAGGGGAGGGGAACTGGCATGACCTGGACCTGTTTCAGTGGATCGTACTGGCAGTTCTCGTCGTCTACGGCCTGGTGATGTTCTACCTGTTGGCAAGGCGGCCCAAGGAATGAGGCGCTTGTCAACCGGCCTGAGTGTTAGTTGTAGCCGCGTGAAGACTTTTTCAGCCGGGTCAGGGCCGCATCGAGGTCGGAAACCTTGAAGACCATTAAAGCGAGTGATTCGGACTGGCCGGACGAGAAGTAGGTGTACTCGATCTCGACGTTGGCTTCGGTCAGGCGATGTCCGACACCGGCGGCCATGCCATGCTGATTGGGTACCTCGACCACCAGAACCTCGGTTTGCAAGAAGGGAATCCGCTCATCCGTGAGGACGGCAATCGCGGAGGGTGTATCGTCCACCACCATGCGCAAGATGCCGACTTCGTTGTCGGAATGCAGGTTCATCGCTTTTATGCTGACACTTCGTTCGTAGAGTCGCTCGCAGAACTCGGTGAACCTGCCCGACTTGTTTTCCAAAAATGCACACAACTGAATTCCACGCTTGAACATGACCACCTGCACTCCGGAAGCTTCCCGGCCTAAAAAACAGCTTATTTTCCAAACCTCGGTGCGCGAGAATACGATCCAAAGAAAAAAAGTGCCAGTAAAAACGAACTCTCGATTACTCTTGATAATATATAGATATCAATATATATGATTAACACTATTGACGCCGTAATGGCTACGGCGATGCGGCAGGCAAATGAATCTATCCGCAAATATCAGAGGTTGTAACGATGCCACGGAACTACTCAAGGCAATCGCTCATCCTTTACGACTGCGAATTGTCGCCATCCTGGTAAACGGCGACGAAAACGTGAGCCGCCTGGCCGAGAGACTGCAAGTGAACCAGGCGGTCGTCTCGCAGCAACTGCGCCTGCTGCGCATGCGCAACCTGGTCTCGGTTGCCAGGCAAGGCGCTTTCTCGGTCTACCATCTCGCGGAACCGCACCTGATACAGATGCTCGCTTGCCTTGAAGACTGCCTGGAGTCGCAACGCAGGAGATGACGAGCCGACTTCGATTTCGGCCGGCGGGAAAACGTCGACTGCCTGGTGTGTCATGATAACTCGGGAACATACGCCAAGGGCCTGGCTGGGATGCCGGCCGAGGGCGTCGATCTGCTGGCCTCGGCCAATAGCGTCGGCCGTCCGCGGCGCGACAACTGCGGTTGGTGTCACTTCAACGGCGGCGGCGGCAAGATGAGGGTCACAAGGCCCGCAAGTCCGGCGGTTGCGGCTAGAGCGCTTGAGACGGCAACATCTTTGCAGTTGAATCAACTACGCTCGGATTTGCTGGAAATATTTCCTGCAAGGCTGACATAAATTCATTGAGCTGCAATTCGGGACGATAATAATGGCTTTCCCGCAACCGGATCATGCCCAGACGGTCGAGGGCGGAAAAGTACCTCGATATCAAGCTACCCGCCTTGATAACGTATGGTTCGTCTGCATATTGATCGCGGAATTGGATGGCCTTATTCCATTCATTCTCCATTGTGGTGGCCAAGACGGCGTACATATCCAGGGCATGGTAACGGCCGAATTCCTTGGCGTCATCATCGAGTCGATCACTGAATGCGTAGAGTTTCATCATTAAAAAAGTGTACGGATGTGGCAGGAATACTCCATCTTGCCATGACTCGCCTGAGCTAAGTTTTCCATTAAGTTGTATTGGCAGCAGCCCCTTTTCCAAGGTCGGCGCTTCGTCTACAGGATGGGCATGAATGCCGACGGAGGGTCTGGGTCGGGCACGGCGGTCGTCCACCCTCACCGGTGTGCCTTCAAAACGGCTTTGCGGGCCGGTAAGCATGTCTATCTTGATACTGCCCGCCTTGGTACCACCTGGACCAGGTTTCACAAACTGGTATTTCTCTGCCCCGGGAACAACCTGATAACCTAGTTGGCCAAGTGCTTCTGCAAGGGGTTTCAATTGCGCTGGTTCGATGAGCAATTCAGGCCGCAGAAATAAATCGATGTCATTTGTGGATCGTGGTTCTGGCCATTTCTGTAAAAGGCTTCTCACGCCAAGTCTGTGTACGTGGAAGGTCTTCAGGTAGATACCAAAGCCCCCGCCGATTATAAGCTTGATTTCCGTGTTCTGCACTCTATAAAGCAGATCGAGCAACGCTGTTTGCAGGTCGGGTGTCGTGATCATTCCTGTACTCGCTCAATGTCTTTCAGAATAAACGATTTTACCTGTTCGGCGGTTTCCCGATCGCGTTTGTCTCCGGCCATCAGCTCCAGATACACTTGGACAGGGGATGCCCACCAGAAACCTTCCTCTAGCCGGGCATCAAAGTAGACCGTTTCATCTTCCGTCTCGACTAGTTCGAGGTTTGGAAATCTATCCGTTTGATTTCCGGGCAGCCGCTTCATCAACTTCTCCAAGCGCGGGCTGTAAACGGACAACACATCTCCTCGCTGCATCACGGCATAACGCCCAACCGAGGAAATACCCGTGGCTACAATGGGAAAATCCTCCGCTCGCGACGATTCCAACAGTAATTCCCGGATCTTTTCACTAACTTCCGGAACCTTCAGGCGCAGCCGCTTCGTAATGTTCAAGGCGGCATAGCTCTCACTCAGTTTTTCTAAAAGCTTATCAGGCTGCAGCAGTCGAATTGTATCCTTGCGTTCAACGATCAAATCCTGCTCCAAGGTCTTCAAGGCTTTCGATACAGTCGAGAGGCTCATGGGCTTCTTGTCCTGACGGTTCACCAGCATATTTCGCTGGTTGATCCCTGAATGAACTGCCTTGACGGCATTGAAGACTGGACTGACAAGAAAAACCCTTCCAACCATCGAACTGCCTTTTTTATAGATGTTCTTGATTGGAGCAGATGAGGAAAAACGGTTCCTTACACCACTGCGGAATACGGCAAACATCCCCGGCACAACCACCACACCGTTACCGCACATATCAAAGCCGCTGATCCCTTCCCGTTCCAACTCCCGTAATTGATTTTCACTCAGGAAGGGCAGGAACAGGATGGGTCGATAGCCCTTTGGAGGTGACAACGATCTCAGCAGGTTGAGCCCATCACGAAACGCCTTGGGTGTCCAAAGGGCCTTGCATTCTACGGCGAACTTTACTGCATTTCCACGCCATGAGATTTCAACCAGTGCATTGAGGCGGCGATTTTCGCATATCTTAGGCTCGTTTTCCAAAAAGCGAAAAGAGAGTGGGGGCAGCGAAACCTCTCCTGTTTTGAGGGCTTCGATCATCTTTCTTTCTGTCGTAGCTTTCCTGATAATGCTCATTTTCCTGTTCGGGAAAATAGCACTTAATAGGAAACTTTGCAAGCTTTTTCACGGCCCGTAAGTCCGGCGATTACGGAAAACGAGCATCATCAGTAAAAACAACGGCAATAACAGACCCGCACGGCCGCTGGTCGTCTGACAGCCGCCTCTGACCACGATCTCGTCGTCGTCGATATTGCGCTCCTGTCCGTCGGGCTTCAACGTCAGCTTGCATTCGAAGAAAGAGCCGGCCTCTACGGGGCAGACGGCCCGGCCGGGGGCGAACCCGGGGGCCTCGGCCTCGACTGTGTATTCTCCAGGCTGGGTGGCCATCTCCCAGTAGCCGTTCTCATCGGCCTGAGCTTGAAGATCGTTGTCCAGCTTGAGACTCGCCATGGGTATGACGGGGCCGGGTTCGTTAGCGTCGGCCGAGTACTCGCGCACAACACCGAACAGCTTGCCCTGGGACGAGTCGATCGCCTGGCAGCCGCCGGACATGTCGCACAGGCGCTCGACCTGGCATACGCCGCAACTCAGACCGCAGCGGATATCTGGGCCGCAGGAACTCCCGCCGCAGTCGGGCAGGCAGCCCGAGTCGGAGCAGACGCCGCCGGCTTCGCAGGCCTGGCCTTCGGGACATTGGCCGCAGATTTGCCCACAGACCGGATCGGGTCCGCACTGCCTGCCTGTGCAATTCGGCTGGCAGACAGTCTCTTTGCACTGACCGGAGACGCATCCCTGCTCGCCCTGGCACTGGCCGCAACTCTGTCCGCAAACCGGATCGGGGCCGCACTGTAACCCTGCGCACTCGGGTTGACAGATGCACACTCCTGCATCCGAGCATGCTTCGGAGGCGGCGCATGCGCCGCAGGAACCGCCGCAACCGTCCGCTCCGCAGTTACGGCCGTTACAGTCTGGTATACAAACCTCGCGCAGGCCAATCGAGCACCAACTGGTGTTTCCCGCGCTGACGCTGCAAGTGCGCGTGTTGCTATCGAAACCCGCAGCGCTTGCCGAAATCGTGTAGTCTCCGGGTTGAAGCTCGAACGACCAGATGGCGTCGCCGTCCCGGGCCGTGACGTTGGTTCCGGCTACGCTGACGGAAGCGCCTGGAATACGCAGGGACATGTCGTCGCCACCGGTATTGACGAAGACCGAGCCGATCAAAGTGCCCTTTGCCGGGGCTTCGGAAATACTGTCGCGGCGGATTGCCACATAGGTCGAACCGATGCTGCGCAGGTTGTGAACGATACCGGATGAACAGCCGCGGGCCTCGTAGGTCCAAGCCTGGCCCCAGGGGTCGCCGCTCTCATAGATCATGACATGACCGCCGGTGTTGCCGGAATTGCGGTAGACCATGGCGTCGCCGCGAACGGCGTCGGATCGCGAAACTTGCGACCAGTGCTGGCTCTCGTAGCGAAAGTTGTAAGTCGAGTAGGGATGTGAGTTGGTGCTAACCGGCGAGGGGCTGGGTACCTGCCAGACCTTGGCCACGAAGCCCGAGCAGTCGGCGCCGTAGGAGCCCGAATGGGTGCAATCAGGGCACGAGCCCGAGCACGAGCCGTGCTGGGTGCCGTCCGTGCGCCAGGATCCGCG
>CAZXHT010000114.1:0-1594 GCA_964640665.1 uncultured Myxococcales bacterium | reverse complement strand
CCCAGTAGTAAGAGTAGATCACGCCGCTCTTGGCCAGGTTGATGATATCATCACGGCTCATGGGCTCAGCAGCGGCCAGGGCCGTCGTTGTCGTGCACAGGGTACACAAGCCGGCGATAATGATCAGTACTTTCCTCATGGTGTCCACCTTTCCAGTATTGCTCCGTCCCCCGTGCAGCGCAGGCGATACAGCTTGCCGTCCCGGCCGAGGCGTATGGGGCGGAACTGCTCTTCGGGTCCGTTGTTTACAGGCAAGCGCAAGCGGTCTATCAGCCTTCCGTCCGCTGCCAGCATGACGATCTCTTCGTTAGCCGAGACGACGTCGTGGGGCGGGCCGGGTCGTTCGTTCACCAGAAGCGCTCCGATGAAGATGCGGCCGTTTGTATCGGATTCCAGGGCGTTGATGGCGGCCAGGCGCGTGTCGAACTGCAGCCTGGCCAGGAGAACCGGCGCCGAGCCATGGTCGGCCATCGGCCAGGACATTAGGTCGGCGCTCTTTTGGCCGGAGCGGGCGGCTGTCAAGATCAAGCGGCCGTCTTTTGAGAAGCGGCCGGGCATCACCGGGCGTTCGGTATCCGGCCGGCCCTGTGCATCGGCAATGCGCACCAGTCGGGTGTGCTCCACCTCGACCCAGATCCCATCGGGCCGATGGAACAGGCCGGTGACGCCTCCGCCCTCTGGCACTCCCGGGCCCACGAGGGCGGTTTTTTGAAGCAACTTTCCATCGGGCGAGTATATCTCGACCGAACGCCGCGCCAGGCGATCGAGCAAGACCGGGTTGCCGTCTGCATCCGTGGCGATGTCCTGGTAGGTGTCTGCGGGCAAGTCGATCTCGGCAGGCTTCATGTCGGCATCGAAAATCTGTACCCGCGAGTTGACCTGATCGAGAACCACCACGCGGCCCGAGTCGTCGACGATAAAGCTCATCGGCCCCTCGGGCGCGCCGTCCTCCGGAATCTTGTGGCCAAGCTGGCCGGGTCCGTCGCCCCACTCGAAGCGGCGTACGACTTCCATGCGCTTGGATTCCTGCCGTGCCGGACTTGTCGCCGGTTCGCTCGCGGTTTTATCCGCGGAAGCAACTGCCGTCAGCCCGGGCTGCGCATCTTCTTTATCTGCGGATTGCCGGCCGGCTTCTTCCGCAGCGGACCCGGGGCTGGGGCTGTCTCTCAGAACCAAAAGCGCGACGGCCAGACCGGCCAGCAGCAGAACAACAAGAACGATGTTTTTAGCTTTAGGTGTCACGGCCTTAGTTTCCGCAAGTTCCATGCCACCGGACACAAGCCAATCAGCAAAAAACTCCTTGTGATACCTGTAGTTGAACATGCTCAGAGCTTGATTCGGAAATAATAGAGCCATTCTGTCACACAAGTCATTTATGACAGTGCTGCCCTTGAAGATATATTATCCTGTCAGGTAAAAGAGTTACATTGATATCGGACCAAGTCTGATTCTGGTAACCAGGCTTGCCAGGCAATCTAACCATCTATATTTACATTATTTTCGTTCGAAGCAGGTCAGATGTCCATCGCTGTAGAAGACTTCGAATGAATCCGGCAGAAAGTCGCCAAGGCAGTCGGCGATCGAGAAAATGACG
>CAZXHT010000113.1:0-17044 GCA_964640665.1 uncultured Myxococcales bacterium | reverse complement strand
AGCGGCCACAAGCGCTGTGGCAGCGAGCCAGTTGCCCACTCGGGCTGTACGCGGAGATCTGAACAGGGTTACGCCAGAAAACAACAGTATCACGACAATGCTCTCTGGAGCGATACGGGCGAAAGACTCCACGGTCTCACTCTTTCCTGAAGAAGCCGAGCATCCTATCGGTGATGGCCAGCCCTCCTAAAAGGTTGAAGGTGGCAGCCACCAGGGCCAACGTTCCTAGGACGATTTCCAGTTTACCGGGCTTGCCCGCCAGCAGCAGCAACCCGCCCAGAAGGGTCACCGCCGAGATTGCGTTGGTCATCGACATAAGCGGGGTGTGAAGTAACTGCGGCACCTGTCTGATGAGCAGGAAACCGACCAGCAGCGCACCGGCGAATACGCTGACCATCACCAGCAATTCGGTCATGTATGGCTCCTAGACGCGCTCAACACAAGCCCATTGCCTTGCGCGCACCGGCGTGAACAATCTCTCCCCCTCGAGTGACCAAAGTGGTCCGCACGATCTCGTCGTCGAAGTCTATTTGACCAGGATTCTGCTTGAACATGTTCTCCACGAAATGTAGCAGATTGTTTGAATACAACCACGAGGCGTGCTGGGCCATGGAACCGGGAATGTTCTGCACGCCGACAATAGTCACATAGTTGTGCTCGATTATTGAACCCGGCTCGGTGAGCGCGCAGTTGCCGCCCTGGTCGACTGATACGTCAACGATCACCGCGCCGGCCTTCATGCACTCGACCATCTCGCGTGAAAGCAACACCGGCGCCTGTTCTCCGGGCACAAGGGCGCTGAGCACGACGATGTCGATGTCACTCAGCAGGGAAGTGATGAGCTCACGTTCCTTGTTCAACCAGTCATCTGAAAGCGCTAGCGCGTAACCGCCCGGTCCCTTGGCCAGCTCCGGCGGCATATCGAATCCAGCTATTTTGGCACCGAGGCTCTTGGCCTCCTCGCAGGCCTCCGGGCGGATATCCACGCAGTTTACAACTCCGCCCAACCGCTTTGCGGTGGCAACCGCTTGCAGCCCCACCACACCGGTGCCGATTACCAGGACCCGGGCCGGCTTGATCATTCCTATGGCCGTCGTCATCATGGGCATGAACCGGGGCATGATGTTCGCCGCCATGAGTACCGCCCGGTAGCCGGTAATGGTACTCATGGATGTCAGCGCATCCATCTTCTGCGCACGCGATGTGCGCGGGACACTGTCCATGGTGAAAGAGGTGATCCGCCGCGCAGCCAAGTCCCTTATCATTTCATGGCTGCCGGGCGCGGCCGGGTGCAGGAAGGTAATAAGCACCGATTCCGGGCGGAGCATTTCGACCTCAGTGCGCCGCAGTCGTTCATTGAATATGGGTTGCTTGACTTTCAGTACCATGTCAGCGCGGGAGAATAGTTCCTCCGCGTCTGTGCAGATTTCGGCGCCTGCCTGACTATAGAGTGCATCGGTAGCAAAAATTCCGCCGCCGGCGTCCTTTTCCACCGTGACTTCGAAGCCCATTCCAACCAATTGCTCCACGTTTTCTGGCGTGGCCGCCACCCGGCGCTCGTTTGGCAGGATTTCCTTGGGAATACCGACCAGCATGGTTTCACCTCGTCACTTTCCGTCCGCTTCTCGTAAAGCGTCTCGTATAGCCTCGTGAAGGACCGGGGCTTCAGGTTGGTTCAACATGTCCTCCAAAGTCTGGCGAACCTTGGTTGGGTCAAAAAACGAGGATTTCTGCTTTTGTCTCCGGATCAGCAATCGGCCCACAACTCTGGCGGCCAATTGACGCATCTCCAACCCGCTGTCAGGCTCGACCAGCACGTGGAGTACTTCGGCGATCAATACGTCGTTGGCCTGAGTGATCTCCAGTGCACAGTATAATGCCTGCTGTCGCAGCCTCCAGTTGCCCTGGTAGCGGAGCAGGCGCGATAATTCGCCCTGGTGCTCGTCGAGCAATCTTTCACGTCGTAAACGCTCTAGCGTCTCCAACACCTCGCTCCAGTCCCGCAGATTTCCAAACAAATCCTTTTTCATCCTCGAACTCCTTGCACATGGACGTCCACGCGTCGCGTAGTACGTTGCGGCGTCGATCACCGTCTTCCGGTTATCCATGTTATTCATCCTTGCGTGACGGCACAATCGGGAGGAAGTGGATTCTGAGTCAGTCAAACCCCGAGGAACATCAGGAAACGGAGGAGGGCCTGCCAGGCATTGGAGGACAGCACTGGCCAGGGGCCTGCGGCTCTCAATCATCCAGTGAGGTCAGGCCTTCACGCACTGCGTACTTGGTCAACTCAGCAAGGCTGAACAGGTCGAGCTTCTCCATAATGTTTCGCCGGTGGGTTTCTACAGTTTTTATGCTCAAGTGTAGACGGCGTGCGATGACCCGCATACTTTGTCCCTCGGCCAGCGACTGCAGCACTTCGCGCTCGCGTTTGCTGAGGACGCCAGCCGGTTGTTCGGCAATCGAAAAACTCTGCAGCTCATCTACCACAACACCGGCGATGGCCGGACTCAAGTACACCCGGTTGCCTGATACGGTTTCTACCGCCCTTCTTAGCTCTTCGAATGCGCAATCTTTCAGAAGGTAGCCACGGGCCCCCGCCTTGATCATGCCGTTTACGAACCGCCGATCAGCGTGCATGGACAACGCAATTACCCGGACCTCCGGGCAGGCCTCCATAATCTGGCGGGTAGCTTCCATACCGTTTAGGATCGGAAGACCCACGTCCATGATTACCACGTCGGGTAGGCACTCGCAGGCTAACCGGACAGCCTCGGGGCCGTCGGCGGCCGTTCCGACTACTTCGATACCGGACTTCTGATGCAACAGGTTGCGCAGGCCTTCTGCCAGGATAGTGTGGTCGTCTGCGATTAATACCCTGATCATGACTATCTCTTGAGGTTCAGGGAGTGCAGCGGCGCCACCATGATCACCCGGGTGCCACTGCCGCGCTCGGAAAAGATATCAAGCCTGCCGCCCAGATATTCGAGCCGCTCCTGCAAGTTGAACAGCCCGAACCCGCCCTCTTTCATCCTGCACTTGCGAACCTCCTCGGTATTGAAGCCCACACCGTCGTCCTCGACGACGGTGCGCAACTCGTCGGATTGCCAGCACACCTCCACCTCCACCCGTCTGGCGTGCGCGTGCTTGGCCACGTTGGCCAGCACCTCCCTCACGCCTTGGAACAGCGTTACCAGCACCTCCTCGACCAAATTCACCTGGTTGCCATTTTCCCGTAGTGACGCCTCTAACCCGTAGCGCTGCCGAGTTTGTTCTACCAGCCAACTAACTGCAGCTCCGAACCCAAGTTCGTAGAGGATAGGGGGGCACAGTTCAAAGGTGAGACTGCGGATGTCGGATATGATTTCTCCAACCAGGCCGCGCGCATACGACAAGATGTCCCGGGATTCCCCGTCTGGAAGCATCTGAAATGCCGCGCCTAGCCTCAGATTCAGCATGGCCATGGATTGACCGATCCGATCGTGCAGGCCCTCGGCTATGGTGCGGCGTTCGCGCTGTTCGCTCACCGCCAGTTCGGCTGCTAGGGCGCGCATCTTGTTTTGATAAATCCGCACCTGCTCCTCGGCCTTGATACGTTCGATGACTTCGCCCAATTGCTGGGCAATGGTGTTGAGCAGATTGCGCTCCTCAAATAAAAAAGGCCCCTCGTCTTGTTCCGGGCATTCCTCTGAGTAAATTACGGTTAGCGTACCAACCGTGCGGCCTCCGGCAATCAGTACGCATTGCTGTAGCCAGTGGGAGGCCACAAATCCTGCCGAGCAATGGGAGTGCCCATCGACCTCTATCCTGGCCCCGGCCAACTCTGGAAATTGCCAGGCCGACGGAATCACTTGAACAACTTCGTCGAGAATCTCGAAAAGAGTTGCATCCCGCCGCGAAATCAAACGGGAAATGTGGTAAAGGCAACCGAGTTCCTTCACTCGCTCCTTGATCTGGCGTTTCTCTTGCAGTTGGTACGGTTCCGGATCCGACACAATACCTCCATCTAACCCCCATTTCTACCAACGTAACGCCGTCCCTGTCTAGTTCGGCAGTTGCTGACGCTAGAAAATTTAGCGAGCGGTCCTGGACGGCGTTTCATGAGTCTATCGATCTGGTTTTAGCTGAAGGCCGCCTATCGCTACGCCAAGGACTTCAGGGTCAAGCTGCGCTACGAGTTGTATTCATGGCTAGACGATCGCGCATCGACTTCCGAGCGCGATCCCAACCCGGCCCACTGGCTGCGTCTCGAGATGGAGTACCGTTTTTAAAGAAGCATTGCACCGGACACGTTCGGTGTCTTTGAAGAAGGTCTTGCTGATGGAAGCGATTTACCTGGATTACAACGCGACGACACCGACGGATCCGGCCGTCGTCCAGGTCATGCGTCCCTGTCTGGATGCCCACTTCGGCAATCCGTCGAGCAGCCACGTTTATGGCGCGCGGACCAAGAAGGCGGTCGAAGCCGCCAGACGGCAGGTCGCAGAAATGTTGGGGGCACGTCCTGATGAAATCGTATTCACGAGCGGCGGCTCTGAGTCAAACAACCTTGCCATCCGCGGCGTCGCCCAGGCCCTGCGCGACAAAGGCAATCATATTATCACGTCGGCTGTCGAGCACCCGGCCGTGATCGAGGTCTGCCGGTATCTGGAAGCTCAGGGCTTTCGCATCTCCATCGTGCCGGTGGATGAGACCGGCCTCGTGGATCCCGCCGACGTTGAAAGGGTTCTTACGCCGGCTACGATCCTCATCAGTGTCATGCACGCCAACAACGAGGTCGGCACGATCCAGCCCATCCGGGAGATCGTCGACATCGCCCATCGAAACGGAGTCCTGGTGCACACGGATTCCGCCCAGTCCGTCGGCAAAATCCGTGTGAAAGTCGATGAGCTTGGCGTCGATTTGCTCTCCGTGGCCGGCCACAAGCTTTATGCTCCCAAAGGCGTCGGAGCGCTTTACATACGCACCGGCGTCAAACCCGAGAAGCTCATCTTCGGTGCCGACCACGAGCGGGGTTGGCGCGCCGGCACGGAAAACGTGCTGGAAGTCGTGGGGTTGGGAAAGGCCTGCGAGCTGGTGGATGAGCACCTCGATCAACGCGCGGAGCACATGAAGAAATTGCGCGACAGGCTGCACAATGGGATCGCAGACCGGATCCCCGACGTCCGCCTGAACGGCCACTCCGAGCTACGCCTGCCCAACACGCTGAGCTTGTGTTTCCGCGGCATCGAGGCGAATGCCATCCTCTCGGAATTGACCGAAGTCGCCGCCTCGGCCGGCGCGGCCTGCCACGCCGACGAGGTGGTGATGTCGGACACGCTCAAGGCCATGAACGTTCCGCTGGACTACGCGATGGGCACCGTTCGGTTTTCCACCGGCATGCTGCTCACCAAAGCGGAGGTGGACCGGGCCATCGAGGCGGTCACCGACGTGGTTGCCAGGCTCAGGCCGGAAGGCGCAGAAGTCATCGGTCGTTGACGACCCGTTCAACTTCGGCGCTATTTCCGCAGCGAACTCGCTGAGCGACATTTATGCGATGGGGGCCGAACCCCTCTTTGCCCTCAGCATCGTGGGTTTCCCATCCAATCGCCTGCCATTGAGCGTGCTGGAGGAAATCCTGCGCGGCGGCCGTGAGATTGCGGATCGGGCCGGGATCCCCATTCTCGGCGGTCACACGGTGGATGACCCCGAGCCCAAGTTCGGTTTGGTTGTGACCGGCGTGGTTCACCCTGACAAGATGTGGACCAATGTCGGAGCCCGGCCCGGCGACGCGATCATCCTCACCAAGCCGCTGGGGCTGGGCATCATGACGACCGCACTCAAGGCAGGCCTGCTCGATGAACCCGGCCTGGAGCGGATTCAGAACATCATGATGACGCTGAACAAGACGGCTGCCGACGTTCTGCGCAACTTCGAAGTCCACGCCTGCACGGACGTGACCGGATTCGGGCTGCTAGGCCATCTCCGCGGGATGTCGGCAGGCAGCGGTGTGGACGTCGAGATTGACCACTGTGCTTTGCCGATCATCGACGGTGCCGCGGACCTCGCCACCGGCGGAACGGTCCCCGGCGGAACGCTGAACAACAAATCGTACGTTGAGCCCCACGTGAGTTGGTGCGTCGGAGTCTCAGAAACAGACAAGATTCTGGCTTGCGACGCCCAGACATCGGGCGGTCTGTTGGTAGCGGTTGCGAGTGGAGAGGCGGGCGGCGCGGTCCGGGCATTACACGACGCCGGCGTCGAATCCGGCGTGGTCATCGGCAGATTCGTCCGGGAAGGATCGGGCCGGATTGTGGTTCGTTAACTCCGGGAAAAAGGGGTCACCCCTTTTTTCTTTTTCTTTTTTTAGAAGCACTGCACCTTGGGGTCGATCAGGCAATCCCAAAGCGGCGCGCAGTAGGCCCAACTGATCAACGTGCTGTTGTCTTCGATATCGTACCAGCCTTCCGACTCGGTGCCGATAAAGAAACATTCCGTCTCGTGTCCATCACACATTGCCCAGTCGATGAGCGACCCGGAGCACGAGTCGTACCAGCCCTCGGAATAGCTGCCCACGTACATGCACACCGGGCGGCATTTCGGTGGCCGGCAGACACACCAGGGCACATCGCCGCCGCCGGGGCACGTGAAGCTGCGCTCCTCCCCGACCGGGCAGCCTTCGGGGCAATCGTCCAGGCAGTTGTATGGGTTCTCATGGGGATCGCAGGACTGGCTGCCGCAATTCACACAGAAGAAGAGAGAACCCGGGCAGGGCTGGTCGGGAACGCAGTCGCTGAGAGCATCCAGCCCCGGGCAGCAGGCGGGAGGTACTCCGGTGGGCAGGCCCTCCTCGACGCAGGCCGCGGCGCAGTCGATCGGACAGGAAGCGGGGCTCTCACCGCCCTGGTGGTCGCAAGTTCCGTCCCCGCAGTTTTCGAAGTCGCAGACCTCGACACACTTGTCATCCTCGCAGGCCCAGTGGCCCATGCACTTGACGTCCCAGGGATTGTGCAGGCAATCCGCGACGGATTGGCATGTCGACTCGCAGACGGGCAGGCACTGACTGTCACTGCACACCCAATATCCTTCCGCGCAAGGAAGTTGCAGGCCCTCGCAGTCCTTGGCCGACTCGCATGTCGGGGAGCCGCAGATCGGGTCGCAGTACCCGTCGTTGCACTCCCAGTAGCCCAGGCAACGCAGCGGCCAGGGAACGTCGGCGCAGTCCGGCGCCGTTTCGCAGGGATACTTGTCGCAAACCCAAGTGCACTCAGCCTTCAAACACTCCCAGTGACCCTCGCAGTCCTCCGGCGGCTCCAGATCGAGGCAGTCCGCCACATTGGTACAGACGACCGGGTCACACACCGGTTTACATACCTTTTCGCTGCACTCCCAGTGACCGATGCACTGACTCTCCCAGGGCAGGTCATTGCAGTCGTCGGCGGTCTCGCATTCCTCAGTACAGACTTCCTTGCATTTGTGGTCCTTGCACATCCAGTGGCACCCATCGCCGGGATCGCCGGAGCAATCGTTGCTGCTGTTGCATTCGGCGACTGGCTCGCTGGTCCCGCAGGCGGCAAAGGCCAATACCACGATCATCACAAGCAGATAATTCATCCGCCTCATTGCAATCCTCCCTCTTCATCGTGGTTATTGAACATTCACCTGAATAGCCTAGTTGATCCAGCCATATTTCTCAACCCTGATGTCCACGCCATCAGGTCGACCCGGGTGGCACGGAGTCTGCGTTTCTAATGGCAAACGCCCTCATATAGCGCTAAACTATCAAGCACCCGCGAGATTCTACGATGGGTTGCTCAGCGAGGCTGCGTGAAAGATGATTTCCACATTTAAAACAGATCAATGATGAAAGCATACATACAAACAGTCGTCTGGACCGGTTGGTTGATGTTTGCCTGGGCCGTGGTGGGATGCGGCCTGGTGGCCGAGACTGACGGAACTGTCTGCAAAAACGACGGCGATCCGAATGGACCGACTTGCCTTCAGGCCATTGAGACAGACGCGGACTTCGAGCGGATCGCCCTGGTGGGCGAGAAGACAGCTTCCACCAAGTACATGCTGCCCGCTATAAACGATTCCTCGCTCCTGCCGCTCGTGTTCCAGAACATTCGCCGCTGGGATCTGCACATCGAGTTCCTGCGCGCGGCGTTTCCCGACCTCTTCGGCGACCTGACCACGTCGCAATACTTGAAAATGATTTACAACCGCGACAACCGCACCTACTTCTCTGGTGTCGTCCAGCGCCGCGACGATACCGGCGCGGGCAGGATGTACGGGTTCAACGTTTGGGTCGATCTGTCCGATCCGTCAGAGCAACTCGAAATGCCGGAGATCCGCAAGATCTACGATCGCATCCATGCGGTCTTTCTGCCCGAGAAACTGGTGTACCTGCCCACCGACCTGCCGGCTATCCAGAAGGCCAGGAGTTGGGTGGCGCCGGATTTTCCCTTGTATCTTGGCTGGCAGGACACGGTGACTACCGAGGTTTACACGGCCGGCGCCTGTTACGGGCAAGTGCGATGTTACACCCTGGAAGAACTCGATGCCGCCATGCGCCGGGGAAACCTGGGTTGGCGGGACGTCGTGGTGGTCGATCGGGTACCCTTCGACATCGAGTCGGTGGTGGCCGGGGTGGTAACCGGCGGCCGGCAGTGGGAGTTGAGTCACGTCAACGTTCGCATGGCCCGGCGGGGTACGCCGAATCTCTTCGCCAAGGACGCCCTGTCTAAGTTCGCCGACCTCGACGGCAGGCTCGTGCGACTGGAGGCAATCCGCAGCGCTTTCAGTTCTGAGAACGATCGCTACAACGTGACCGAGGCAACCCAGGATGAAGCCGAAGCATGGTGGTCGGCTCACCGGCCGAACCTGGGCTCGGCTCCTCCAATCGACGAGAGTTACACAGCCTTGGACAACCTGCTCGACATGAACACGGACGACGATCCGGTTCCGTTGATCGAGCGCGTGGGAGGAAAGGCGGCCAACCTGGCCAAGCTGTATTCCTTCCTGCCGCCCGCACGGCAAGTGCCCGCCTTCGCGGTGCCCTTCAAGTACTTCTTGGATTTCATGGAGGACAACGCCCTGACCGACGCCAGGGGAGACACGCCCGAGGTGGTTACCTATCGCGAGTACGTCCGCAGGCTGAGCGTTGACGAACGATTCCACAGCGACGCCCCCTACCGCCGGCTTATCCTGTGGGACCTGCGAACCAGAATGAGAACCAGCGGCCGAGTGGATCCTAAGCTGCCGGCGGCGCTGGCCGAACGTATCGAGCAGGTGTTCGGCGATCCGCTCGTCAAGGTCCGCTTCCGGTCATCCTCCAACGTCGAGGATGCCCTGGAGTTCAGCGGGGCCGGGCTGTACTCTTCCACCTCGGTGTGTGCGGCCGACAGCCTGGACGGCGACATGGACGGGCCGAGTCTTTGCGATGCGGAGAAGGACGAGGAACGCACCATCGAACGCGGGCTTACGAGAGTATGGGCCAGCCTGTATAACTACAAGGCGTGGGAGGAGCGCGAGTGGTACCAGGTGCCCCACGACCAGGCCGCCATGGCCATCCTGGTATCGAAGGCATTCTCCGGCGAGATCGCCAACGGAGTGGCCTTCACCGGCAACCCTTCCCGGAGCGACGACGACCGTTTCCTGCTCAACGCCCAGGCAGGAGACGTGCCGGTGGTGGGATGCGATCCGCTACTGGTTCCAGAGAGGGACCTGCTGGCTTTTTCCGCTGCGGGAGTACTGGAAGAGATCCACCGTGATCGCTCATCTGTGCTGGCCGAGCCGGGAACATACGTGCTGGATGACGCGCGGCTGGCCGACTTAGGCGCACTGTTGTTCGACATCAATCGGAATTATCCTCTCGATACCGGCTCCTACCGGCGCGACCAGGTGCTTCTGGATTTGGAGTTCAAGATCGACCGCGAGGGAGTGCTCAAGATCAAGCAGATCCGACCCTTCCTGGACAAGTGCAGGCACGTCGAATGCCGCGAGCCGCCCGACGACTTCTGCCGGGATGCCGGCACCCTCGTCCATTTCAACTTCTACGGCAGATGTGACACCCAGACCGGCGAGTGCCGTTACGACAGTACCGACGAGGCATGCGCCAACGGCTGCGCCGACGGCTCATGCATCGAGCAGTGAACATGAAATTTAAAGGCAATGAGATGATACGGGCAACGAAATGAAAACATGGCTCTTGGAGATATTGTTGGTGGCGTCGCAACTCTTGTATTTGCCGGCAGCCGGCGCGAGCGATCACGGCAAGCTGCGCCTGCGCGGTCGGCTCCAGACTCGTTTCGAGGTAAAGGAACGGGTTGAAAACGGAGACCAAACCGAGAGCTGGACCAGCCGCTTTCGCCTCCGGCGCGCCCGGGTGGACGGACGCTGGGATCCGACCGACTGGGCCAGTCTGGTGCTGGAAATCGAGGGAGCCGCGACGCTCGATCTCGCTGATTCCACTCTGTCCACCATCGATCTGAAGGACGCCTATGGCCGCTTCAGGGTTTTTCCCGCGCTGGTATTTCAGCTGGGTCAGTTCAAGAAACCCTTCTCGCGGCTGAAGATGACGTCTGCTTTCGATCTCCTGCTCCCATCGCGCGGACTACTCAACAAGGTGGCAGTCGGCCACACCCGCCACGGGGGGTTCGGGGGCCGGGCCGTGGGCGCCATGGTGTCGGGACGAGTAAAGAAATGGCTCCGCCTGCGCTACTGGCTGGGGATGTTCAGCGGTCCGCGCTTCATCGACGAAATCGAGGAGTCCAGCAAGGACTTCGTGGCCAGGATCCAGGTGCGCCCCTTCAAGGGACTGCGGGTGGCCATCGACGCGAGTCACAAGTTGTATCATTTCAAGGAAGGCGCCACCCTGACCGACGATCCGTTGGCGCGGGGGGTAAAGTACACGACCAACCTGTTCGGCGCGGATGCGCGCCTCAAGATCGCGCGCTTCACCCTGCTGCTCGAAGGCGCCATCGGCGACAATGTCGATCTGGGGCCCGGAAACACTCTCTGGGGTTTCCACGCCACCACGGCATACTCATTCTCGCTGCGCGAAGACCTGGCCCTTGTCCCGGCGCTGATGATTGAGCTGTTCGACCCTTCCAATCGGGAAGGTGCGGATATGGTAGTGCGTTTGGCCGGAGCCGTCAACCTGGACATAGGCGACATCTGCCGTTTCACCTTGTTCGCGGATAAAAGCTGGGGTCGGCTACTTGCCTACGACAAGGACGAGGGCGGCGGCTTCATCTCCGAGCGGCCGGCTACGCGGGTTCTCGTACAGGTGAACATCTTTTTCGAATAGGTGCGCTTACCGGAATGATGACAAGGCTGACATATTCAGCGGGTTGGTTGACGGTCATTCTCTTGTTCGTCGCCTGCGATCCTCCCTGGCAAGGTCCTCCGGATTACGACGCCATCTTCCCCCGCGACCGTGTAAGCAAATGGAGTATCTCGGTCGAGCCCGAAGACTGGCTCCGGCTCATTGTCGATCCGCACAGCCTTCCCTGCCAAGAAGGCAACCTGGGTCCGGATTGCAGCGGCGACACCGAATGCCCGGCGACCTGCCGCTGCGAACCAGACGACCGGGGGGCAGGCATGTGTGTCGTGCATTACGTTCCGGCGGACGTGGAGATAGACGCTGCCCGCTACGAGAGCGTGGGTATACGCCTGTTGGGTTCCGGACACGGCCGAAAACGGAACTTACGCATCCGCTTCAATGCCTTCGTACCCGGCCAGCGCTTTCATGGAATCAAGAGGATCAATATTCGTGACAACTCCGGGGATCCGTCCATGCTGCGCGAGGCCTTGTCTCTGTCACTCATGGACGGCGCAAAGATTCCAGCGCCCCGCTTCGGATTCGCCTGGGTAAGTATAAACGGCGGCCTCGGGGGACTGTATACCATGGTCGAGCAGGTGGATCGGAAGTTCTTGCTGCGCTGCTTCGGAGAGAACCGAGGCAACCTGTACCGGATCGAGCGTGGTGGAAACCTCTTGTACCGGGGGGACGACCCGCGGGACTACGCCGGCGGTGCGTTTGCGTCCTTCGCATCGCGCTACGAGCGCAAGACAAACGAACTCGACCCCGATGTGGGAGATCTCATCCAACTCATGAAGACTCTCGCCGAGTCACAAGGTGAATCGGCCGCAGAATCCATCACGGCAATCCTCGATGTCGATGGGTTCCTGCGACTGCTCGCGGTCAACACCTGGTTGGCCAACATGGACTCCTACCAGGGCACCGCCGACAACCTGTATCTCTACCATGATTCCTCCGGACGCTTCCGGGCCATCCCCTGGGATCTCAACCGGGCCTTCGGCAACTACCACGGCGCATCGTGCGCCTTGACAACCGATGACTCGATCGCCCTGGACCCCGATGCGCCCACCTGCGGGAGCCCGAGACCCCTGGTTGACCGTGTGTTGGCAATAGACGGCTGGAGACAACGCTACCACGAGATATTCCAGGAGATCATCGACGGCGCTTTACGTCCGGACGCGGTTCTGATTGAGATGGAACGAATGCGGGCAGTTGTTACCGATCATGCTCACCAGGACATCCAGACGGAGTTCTCGGCCGAAGACTTCGAGACCTCGTTTGTCGAGGACGTGCCGGCCGGCGACAACCCGGTGCGAGTGCCCGGGTTGCAGCCCTTCGTCGAGGAGCGCGATCGAATCATACGCGCGCGGCTGGGAGGAACCTGACCCCCTGTGTCAGGATGACTTCTGATATCTATTCGAAATACGGGAAGGTATTAGTTTGGCGGTTTTCAGGCGCTTCTACCGGATTCGGCCCTTGTCGGCACTGTTGCTCTGCTTGCCGGGGGCACTGCTGTGCCTGTGGTACGCCTGGAACGCCTACGCCTCCTTCGATCGCTACCGCCGGAGCGCCGGGGAAGAGATATCCCTTACACTGGAAGACTTTCATATCCAGCTCTTCGACGTGCTGCGCCGGGATCTCCGCCGGCTGCTGATGTCGTCTCCGCCGGACAAGCCGAAGATCGAGCGGTTCACTTTCCACATGAGCTCCGCCGAGCTGGACGCCCTTCAGGCCGGGGCGAAGCTCGAGTCCAAGCGGCCCTATGTCTCCGCCAAGCTGAAGCGCAACGCCGTGATGCAGGATCTGGAGCTGCGCTTGCGCGGCCGGCAACACTGGCACCTTCTGGGCGAGAAGAAGTCTCTCAAGGTCAGGCTGCCCAAGGGCGCGCTGCTCGACGGTCAGCGGGTGTTCAACCTGCTCAGCAGCCCCGACCCGATGATGGTGGGCGAACAGATAATACTGGACCTGTCCCGGGAGGGGGGGGTTCTCACGCCGCAGTATTCATTCGCCCGGGTCAAGATGAACGGAGCGGACCTGGGCGTGTTTCACTACGAGGCCCAGCCGGACGAGAGCGTGCTGCGCCTGAACCGGCGCATGCCCGGGAGCATGTACTCGGGCAACCTGCCGCCGTCGGCGAAGACCGAGGAGCTCTGGAGCGATACCAGACGATGGAAGAAGGTGGCCTGGCGCAATAAACAAGAGGAGAAGAACCGCAGCGGGCTGAAGCGCTTGCTTCGCCACATCCGTTCCGCCAGCGTGCGCGATTTCGTGGAGTTCGCCCGGCGGGAGATCGACCTGCGGGCCTTCGCCACCTTCGACGCCCTGGACGTGATCTTCGGCGTGGAAGAGCACGACTTCCGGCAGAACCACAAGCTCTACTACGACCCGTACAAGGGACGCTGGGAACCGGTGGCCTGGGATTTTAGGGGGTTCAGGCACGATCCCCTGTTCAACCTGGTGGATAACCCGTTACTGCTCCGCCTGAAGATGGTTCCCGAGTACCTCTCCCTGCGCAACCGCGTTCTCTACGATTTGCTGGTGTCCGACTGCAGCATGTCCGCCGTCCGGAACCGGGGAATGAAAATCTTGAGGAAGCTGGCGCCGGAGCTGGCCGCCGATCCGTACTGGGAGGCCTACAAGCTGCTTCCCCGGGTCGATCGCTTCCACCGCCGGATGATGCGGCCCATGAACCTGCGCCGGCTGGCGCTGGTCTTCGAGTCCGAGATGACCACCTTCTCCCGGAGGCACGCCTACCTGGTCGGAGAGCTGCAGAAGAACCCCCTCTGGCTGCTTCTGGGAGACAAGGGGGAGTCGGCCACCGCCGTGTACTTGTTGGTGGACGGGCGGGCGGGGGTTCAGTTGGTGGGTTTCCGCGCGGTCTGGCCGGCCCGGTGCCGGGGGGCGACCTGGCAGGTGCTGAAGGAGGGGTTGGCGATCACCAAGGCATCCACGGGCGAGTACGCCGAAGTGAGCGGGCTTTTGAAACTGCGCTCCGGCGTAAAGCTCATACAGAGAGAGAATCCCGGACGTGGTCGGGGAGAAGTGCGCGCGACAATGGTGCCCTTGTCCTATCCTTTCCTGCTCCAGTCCGGGTGTTTTCCAGAAAAGCTCGAGGCGGAGGGGATACACCTGGCCACGGGTTCCCGGATCCGGTCGCGGCCGGTTGTCCCCGAAGTGCAAAAGCGGCTGCCCGAACGCACGTTGAAGCCGGACGACGTGCCCCTGTTGATCCCCGGCGAAGTGGCCGCCCATCCCTGGCTTCTGCAGCCGCCGGCGCCGGAGTCCGTCCGTATCGGTCCGGGCACCGTCGAGGTCGAGGAAACCCGTGTCTTCGGGCCGCACCAGACGGTATTCGTCGCTCCGGGGACGTCCCTGCGGATGGGAAAGGACGCCTCCCTGATCTTTTTCGGTCCGGTTGCCTTTCAGGGCACCGCCCGGGAGCCCATAGTCATCCAATCGTCGTCCAAAGCGCCCTGGGGCGGCATCGCCGTACAGGGGCCCGCCACCGCCGGATCCGTCTTCTCACACGTGCAGGTTTCCGGGGGAACGCAGCCGCGCTCCGGGACGGTGCCTTATCCCGCCATGGTGAACATCCACGACACGGAAAACATCGTGGTGAAGAATTGCCGGTTCGGCCGGGACATTGGCACGGAAGATGTTTTTCACGCGGCCTACGTGGAGGATCTGACCGTGGAGGACACGCTGGTGAAGGACGCGGCATCGGACGCGTTCGACCTGGAATTCGTCACCGGGGTGTTGAGACGCGTGAAGGTATTGAGAGCCGGGGACGAGGGGCTGGACCTGATGGGTTCCCGGGTGGAGCTGGTGGACGGCGTGCTGGTGGGCTGCTCGGGAAACGGGATCTCCGCCGGGGAGGAGAGTCATCTGCGGGTCCGGGACACCCTGGTGGCCGTATCAAAGGTGGGTGCGTTGGCGAAAAACGCGTCGGTGGTGGAGATGTCCGGCAGCCTGCTCTACAAAAACAAGATCGGCATCCAGGTTTACCGGCGGGATGTACGCTTCCAGGGGGAAAGCAAGGTAAGCTCCGACGTTCTGTTCGTGGTGGACAGCCAGAAGGGGATAAAGCGGGACGACCGGTCGCGCGACTCCCTCGATCTCGGCAGGATCCAGAGGCGCTTGCCGCAGGCGGGCGTTCTCGAACACCTGGCCAAGGACGTGCTGGCCCTGAAAAGTTGGGAAGGCTTGCCCGCCTGGGTGGACTCGATCATGAAGGGAGCGGCCCGGTGAAGGTTTCCGCGGGCAGATGGCCCAGCCTGGGCTTCGTGGCGGTGTGCGCGACCTATTTCCTGGTGGCGGCCTTTTTCGTCTGGGGTTTTTCGACGCCGTACCTGGATCGGGTGTGGACGCTGCACCACGAGCTGAAGATCGGAAAGCTCAAAAGGCTGAAGGCCGGCGACCGGGCCCTGCTGGAAGACTGCATGGCCCGCTATCCCCGTCTGGCACGGGCCCTGCTGGACGGCAAGCAGATCGGGCTGGTCAGCGCCCACAGCGACGGCTGGATCGCCACCCCCACGGCCACCATCCTGCGCACGGAGAAGGCGGGACGCTACCGGGCGCTGGGCCTCGATATTCAGACGCCCAAGGACTTGCTGCCGTACCACATTGTCGTCCGGGGGCGGGGATGGGTTGAACGCCTCGAGGTGACCAAACAGGGAGTGCTGAAAGTCGACCTGCCCGATACTCCGGTGGCACCCGAGGTGATCGAAGTGCGCATGAAGGGGCGTTTCTTCGAGCCGGACCCTTCGGTTCTGGGCATCCGGGTGAGATTCGAGGAAAAACCATGATCCGGCGATTCAACCGCTACGAGCTGAAATACATCGTGAGAATCGACGAGGTCGACCGGATCATCGCCGACCTGGAAAGCCTGACCGAGCCGGACGACCACGGGGGGCCTGATGGCTACCGGGTCGTCAGTCTCTATTACGACAGCCCCGATCTGGATTTCTTCTGGGACAAGATCGAAGGGATCAAGTTCCGCCGCAAGGTGCGCATTCGCATCTACCCGGGCAAGGACATCGAAGCCGTCGAAGAAGGCATGGTGGAAATCAAGCAACGCATCAACCGGACGGTGCAAAAAAGGCGTCTCAAGCTTCCCCTGAACGAGGCCGAGCAGCTCTGTGCCGGGTCGCTGGAAAGGGATGACCTGGACCCGCTGGACCGGCAGGTTGCCTCCGAGGTGCAGTACATAGTACAAGCCATGCATCTGGCGCCCACCTGCATCACCGCCTACCGGCGCCGGGCCTTCGTCGGCGGGCTCTACGACGCGGGCCTGCGGATTACCTTCGACGTCGACCTGGGCTGCCGGGTGCACGGGCTGAAGGTGAATCAGAACGTCCAAAACCACCTGTTCTTGCCGCCCGACTGGAGCATCATGGAAGTCAAGGTGAACGATACGGTACCCAGCTGGGTGACGTCACTGCTGGCGCGCCACAACTGCCAGCTTCGAAGAGTAAGCAAATACTGCGCCGGCCTGGCTTTGGCGCGGGGGCTCAAGGTCATGCCCCTGGACATCAGCCCGGTTGCCGGCATGGAGGGACTCGGGAATGGATGAGTTTTTAAAGGAACTGGAAAGATTCGGAGACGTGACCGGGGCGTTCTCACTGTTGGACATCGCCCTGGTCTTGTCTCTGAGTTTCGTTCTGTCGCTGGTTGTGGCCGCGGCCTACCGCTACACCCACCGGGGCGTGTCGTACTCGCAGTCCTTCGTCCATACCCTGG
>CAZXHT010000112.1:0-17912 GCA_964640665.1 uncultured Myxococcales bacterium | reverse complement strand
GCTTCTCTTCTGGTTGTATCGGAGGCCCGCGGGCAGGTTTGAAAACCGGTAGAACTGACACGTCGAGCCGTTGGCTCGAGTGCAGCCCTACAGACCAGGACGGCAAAATACGCCGCAAACTGCGCGACGGGAACCCAGCCGACTTCCCGGCTGTATTCAGTGACTTGGTCATCGATTCACGACCTTGATTCAGACGACCGTGTGCATGGATACCGTACACCGTGTACGGTATCCGTGCACACTCGGATTCTCAAGCGTCATGCCGGGAAGATCGACGTTCTTGAAGGGGTTGCCGATGAGCCGGTAGAACCAGCGGTAGCGCGGCGGCGCCCGCTCGTGGAAGCGGCCATTGATGATGGCGATGCGGGCGCCCGAACGCTTGACGCCGCGGATCAAGGCCGGCCAGATCCCCCGCCGAAGCCCCGTGAAACCAGAACACGTGCCCGGAGGCACGCCGCTTGGCCGTACCCGGCCACCGGGGCAGGTAGAATCCCAACCTGCACAGGAATCCCTCACGCAGCTTGGGATGAACCAGCAGCACCGGGAGTAGGATCACGAAGGCCACGTGAACCAGGAGTGCATATACGAGAAACATGGGTGGGTATCCTAGCGCCGCGGGCCATGGACGTCCACCTCCACGGTCAGCGTACGCAGACTCCTAGTCAGCCGGGCGGTGGTATCACGCATCCCCCGTCCCCATTTTTCCCTATTTTACCAACCTAGTCCCCAGTTCGTCGGTGGCGTGGTCCGGGTTGTATAATTGGTTTGGCCCAATCGGGTTGAGCCGGAGCCTTTTTTTCTTTCAGGAGCTTGCGCCACTCCTGATCGGTCAGCGGAGTCGCTCCTTCGAAATGATAGAAAGAAGAAACCGCTCCACGCGCCAGGACAATCCGCTTGCCTAAACGAAAAGCGACGACTATGACGTCAAGCGGTCCGGTGGCTGCCAGTAGGACTTTTTTCTCGGTTTCTTCTGAACCGGGATACCGAACTACACAGTGATAGACGTCGGCAATGACCGGAACCGGGTCCAACATGAGAATGTCGCCAGCGGCCACAATTCTTTCAAACCAGCTGCCGATGGTCCCCAGGCTGCGGTATTCTTCGCGGGTCAGGCGCTTTCCGGAAAGCTCCTTGCTGGCCATTTTCTCGAGAAACTTTAGAAGGTTCTCGCCGTCGCGCAGGAGCAGAATCGCCCGCGGGTTTTCGATTGCCATGGCCTTGTCAACCAGTCCTTCTTTTGAGAAAGCCAGCAATGATTGCTCGAAACTTTTGAGTACGCCGGCCAGCTCCCGGTACAGTTCTGGCACCGGCTCGACATAGCCGGCTTCCTCGGGCGGCAGCTGCTCGTCGTCACCACCCTCGGCCCAGACAACCCGGACAGGCGGCTGAACATACAGAACCGTGTCGCGGCGCAGTTCGGCCCAGGAGGCCGCCGCTGAAACCAGTCCATGATTTGCCCAAGCATCACTTAGCTGAAAAGAAGCATAACCTTTTCCGTAAGGCAACAATAGCCAGCGCAGGGACAGCAACCAACGCCCCCCTACCGAGTGATTGTCACCAATGTCTCCGTGCTTAACGGCGGCAATTGCCTGGCTCAGACGATCTGCCAACTCCGGCCACTTCTCGACTGCCGGCCCCAGCAACTCGTATGCCCGTTTGGAACCGAGCGCCGACAACAGGTCGAGCGGGTCCGGCATCCAGCGGAAACGATCGTCGGTCGTCTTGACCAATAAGTCGTTGTCTGCCGTCCAACATCTGCTTAGTAGAGTAATCGAACAAGCTAAAGGATTGGCTTCTTTTTTCGGACAGGCGCCCAGCCAGTTTTCATGCCCGGCCAGATCTTTCCAGGCCGGGCTGTCTCCGAAAGCCTGTCTGGCTTTAGCCTGCAGGGACAAGACCGACCGGCTCGAGGATGGTCCAATCAAGGCCCGTTCAAAAGCTTCAAGCCAGGCCAATATACGCCGGCTTTTCGGATCGCCGGTGGCTAGGGCGAGTAACAAGGCCGCTTCTTGAGGATCCCCTGTTCCTGCTTGAGTTATGAAAAGATGAGCCCGAAAATAACGCTTGAGCTGTTCGTTTTTTGTGTAATGACCGCGAACCAGGAAATGTTCATAGGCCAGCTTAAGCGGATTTTTGTCCGGGCCGCTGGCTTCAGTAATTCTAGCGACTTCCTGTTCGACTTGCGAGCGGCGACTGGACGATACATTTACTTTTTCACCTTCGAGCAGCCGACGAGCAATCTCCAGCTTGAGAAACAAACTGTCAAGTTCTTTTGAGAGCTGCCGAGGCACTTCTTTTTCCAGCAGGATCGCCTGCTGGTGAAGGCTTGCCAACAGCTGGGCCAGGGCCGGAATCATCAACTCTTCTTCAACTTTCTGCAAAGCATGATCGAACAGCAGATGAGTCAGATGCAAAGCAGAGTCTGTCGTCACGAAAGACGGTATCCCGTCGTACTGGTTGGCGATATAAAGACTGTGAAACTCGGCCGGAGGAAACAGCTGGCGTACTACCGTAAAACCATGCCGGCGCAGGTGACGGCGGGCCGCCCGCGGCAGCCAGCGAAACTTACGCCGGTTGACTGCATTGGCCAGACCCTTTTTCAAGCGAACCGGGCGAATCTTGCCCTTGGCGCGCTCGAAAGACAAGGTCAGTTCGTCCAGCAGCTTGGGCACCTCAACCGCACTTTTGAAAGAAGGCTTCAGCAATATCTTCTCTGGGGGCCTTTTCTCCTGGGCCTGAGCATAGTGGCAAAACCCAATCAGTATGGTCATTGCCGTGGCTGCAACGATTGGCTGTCTCGATCTCACGGGTTACCTCCTGTCGCCTGTGGCCGCCTTATCCGGTTCGGTCTTGCATCTCCAAAACGAGAACCGCATATACGAGAAACATGGGTGGGTATCCTAGCGCTGCGGGCCGTGGACGTCCACCTCCACGGTCAGCGCACGCAGGCTCTCGGTCAGCCGGTCGGTGGTTTCGCGCATCTGCTGGGAGGTGGCCTTTTTGGAAACCAGAATGGGCTCACCGTAAGTCACCGTGGCTCTCGCAAACGGAAACGGAATCCGGAAGCGATCCCAGGCCTTTTTCAACTCGAGGGAGCGTCCGAACGCGGCGGTGATGGGCACGATGGGAGATCCGCTCCGCCGCGCCAGAACCACGATGCCCGACTTGGCCTCGAAGGCCGGCCCGCGGGCAGGTTTGAAAACCGGTAGAACTGACACGTCGAGCCGTTGGATCGAGTGCAGCCCTACAGACCAGGACGGCAAAATACGCCGCAAACTGCGCTGGGGCAGGCCCATGTGTTCGAGGATCTTGACGTCCCGTCGGGCGGTTCATTCGCGCTGTTCTCGCTACAGGCGGCGAAAAGCAACACGATCAACAACCTGGCGATTTTGGGTCTTAGTTTCAAGTCTGTTCTTGGGTTTGAGTATCCGCTCAGAACATCAAATCAGCACGAATTCGTCATCACCTAAGAAATCTGTCTCGGTCATCAGGCGGGCGGTTTCTATCAGGCGATCTTCCGAGATCTCTCCCAGAGTCCTCCACAAGTCCGGGTTGGCCCGGATGCAGTCTTCAAACTCCTTGCGCGACAGAAATAGAAATTCCCCGTCCGAACCGGCAATGACCGTGGCTGTGGTCGGCACATCCTTGATCAGGGCGATTTCACCGAAAACATCCGCTTCTCGCAGCAGCGCCAGGGGCACCAACGTGTCGCCATCTCGTTTCTTGACTTCGGCTTCGCCTCTCAGAATAACGAACAGGCCAATACCTTTTCTGCCTTCCTCGATGATGACTTGCCCTTTTTTGACTTCCATCGAGATAAATCTGTCCAGCACGGCATGCCGCTCGTCGTGTGGCAGAACCCGAAATACACTCGACAAAGCCATCAGATTGCTGAGCAAGCGCGAGCGCGTGAATTTCTTGAGTGCTTTTGAGATAGAAACGTATTGCTCGGCTTCGCGCTCGAGATCCTGGCGGGTCAGTTCGAGTAAATCAACGTGGCTGACTGCTCTTACACTGGCCGAGCGCGGCGCATTGGAAACCAAGGCCATTTCCCCGAAGACCGCGTTGTCGCCCAGTTTCGCCAGGATTAGCTGCTCACCCCCGACTAGCTTGCTTATTTCGACTTGACCGCGGGCCTGAATGAAAAACGAGTCGCCCATTTCCCCCTCACGCAAAATCATTCCGCCCCGACCCAGGCGCTTCAGTTTCAAATATCCTAAAAGCTTTTGAAAAGCCTCTTCGGGTAAATCAGAAAACAAGGGGATGGCGGGCAGTTTCTCGGGGTAGTCTTGCAAGCCCTTTTCGTCGCTCGCCAATTTAGCCGCCAGATCGCATAGTTCTTGTCCAGCCAGGTTGATGACAATGTCGACGTTCTGACCGGCTTGACTGACTTCAACGGCAGAAAGTTTCGGCAGCTGTGGATGCGGCGCTTCGGCACTTACCCGATCGGATTCGGACGAATAAAGACCGGCCAGAATGTCCATGACATCGGCGTGGCGGTCGTCAAGAGAAGTCATCATCTTGATCGCGGTGATTGCCAATAGCGGAAAGCCGGCCTTGGTAAAATGCCATGCAATTGTTTTGTAAACGTCCTGAGCCTCGGCAACCCTGCCCTGCTTTAGCAAAATGTCGCCGATTTTCATGCGGGCCTCGAAGCAAGCCGGAGCTCCTTGCAAAATGACGATACAACGCTTCAACCCCCGATCCCACTGACCTTGTTCGAAAGCCTGAATCACCTCTTGCCAAAGGTCCCAAAGCGTGACATTCATACAAACCTCCTTCAAGGCAGTCTTGAAAGAACACAAGCCCAGCCGGTACAAACTGCAGGGTGGAGTTTCCTGATGGTAGGTGAAGCAGGGACAAGAATCAACACTCTAGCTAATTATGGTATCGATCGAGAAGGAGGACGGATAGTACCTGACCCGTCGGTCTTGTATTCTCCGCTCTTCAGCGAGGATGGAGCCAACGTCGCCTTCGGGGTGGAAAAAGACTCGCAAATCTACGTGTACTTGGATTTCCGCAAGATCCACGACGACGCAGACTTGTGGGACAAGATCACGACCCGGCTGGATAACGGAACCGTCGTGGTGAAAAAAGATCCGCACTGATGGTGCTGGTTCTTCCCGAGTGCGGCCTGGTTCAGGCGCGGGCCATAGCCGAGAAGGTGCGCGCGTAGATAGAGGGCATTTGCCTGATGCAGGCCGGCAAGAAGGTTCCCTTGACGGTATAGCGTTATAACGTTATACTGTCATCGAATGGAGGTGGATCATGAGCAACTTGACCAAACGGGCGACGGTGTACCTCGAGCCCGAGTTGCACAGGGCATTGCGCCTGAAATCCATCGAGACGTCTCGCTCCATGTCGGAGCTGATTAATGATGCGGTACGTGACGAACTGGCGGAAGATGCGGACGACCTCGCCGTATTCGATGCGCGTAAGAAAGAACCCCTGCTCGCTTTCGAGGACTTCCTGAAAGAACTGAAGCGCAATGGCACAATATGAGATCGTCTTCAGGAAGTCGGTTTCAAAGGACCTCGGCAAGATTCCGAAAAAAGACGTCAGGCGAATCCTTGGGGCAATTCGGGAACTGGCGCGCGATCCTCGTCCCCCGCAATCTGTGAAACTCTCGGGCCAAGAAAAATACCGCCTGCGCTGCGGAGTCTATCGGGTTCTCTATGAGATCCTGGATAAACGGCTTGTCATATGTGTTGTCAGAGTCAGACACAGAAAAGATGTGTATCGCTAGCGCCGCACCCTTCACATTTTCTGCACGTGCGCTGGTGAACGCAGGTCGCTTCTTGATGTGAAGTCGCACGCGGCGGAGCGCGCTGCATTGGGTTCCCGCCGTCCCACGCTTCGCCGCCCGACCGCCGAACCCGCTAGAAGCGGGGCAATATTTGATTAAACTTAGTTAATACAATTGGTTGCGTTTCCAGGGCACGTTCCCAGGGTGTTAACGCTCCGATCAAATTCTTGGCCTTTCTGTTCGGCTGGCACGGTGGATTCGCACGATGATCACAGGATAGCCATGGCCTGCGCGATCGGGGCACTGCGATCGAGAAACGGAGTGAAGATCCTTGGGCCTGAATGCGTCTCGAAATCATATCCCGATTTCTTCGAGGATCTTGCAGCGATTGGAGTTGAGTCGTCATGAACCGCTTCGGCCACTCGTTCAGACTCCAGATCTTCGGCGAGTCCCACGGGGCGTCCGTGGGTGTTTTAATCGATGGATGTCCGGCCGGCCTGGCGATCGATCCGGGATCTTTCTCGGAGGATCTGGAGCGCCGGCGTGGAGGAGGCCAGGGCACGACTCCCAGGCAAGAATCAGATGTTCCAAGGATCCTCAGCGGTGTGTTCGAAGGCAGGACTTGCGGGACTCCAATTCTCCTGGCTTTCGATAACCTGCGAGCGGATCCGGATGCATACGAGTCGATTCGCCATACCCCGAGACCGGGTCACGCGGACTTTATCGCCCTGAAGAGGTTCGGGGGCTTCGCGGACTACCGCGGCGGGGGCATTTTTCCGGGCGGCTGACGGTCGGCCTGACAAACGGCAACGAGATAGTTTTCAGGGTAGCCGTGAAGCCGACTTCGAGCATATCCAGGCAACAGGCGACCATAGACACCCGCACCGGTCATCCGGCGCGACTATCGGTACGCGGCCGGCACGACGCCTGCATCGCCCTGCGCCTGCCCGTGATCCTGGAGGCCGTGACGGCGATCGTGCTGGCCGACCTGATGATTGAGGGCCAACTGATCCCCAGGGTGTTGTCTTGACCGCCGGCTCCAGAAGGCAGTGGCCAAACCCGTCACGTCCAGGACCTTGCCTACAGAGAGGCGAATCGTCAGCTCCGCGCCATCGGCTCCCGAAATCTCCACACAGTGTAAATCGATCCCTGCTGGTATTAGGCGGTGACAACACTCTGCGCGGCTTCGTTTCGGGTTATAGTGCCGGTCAACAATTGCTCAACTTCAATGTCGAATTTCGTTCTCGAGACCGGCGTCGCTCAAAGGAGCCGCACCCAACTCATTTCTGCTTTCTCATTTCCACCCACGCGCTACAATTTCGATAAGATATATCTCGGTATCAAAATTAAAAATCACGTTCGTTGCCGAATTCCCAAATCCACCGAAGTTGTAGTCGTAGTAGTCGCGCTCCACAGCTACACGAACCCGCCGAACCTTGCCGTCACCGGGCAGAATGGCGATCGTGTGGCTGGTACAACAATCGGACGCTGTGCCATGCCATTGCTGCAGCGCTACATCGGATGGGGCAGCGTAGAGAATATCGAGCTCGTAAAACCGCTCACTGTCTGAAATGTTCAAATAGAAATTCGCATTAGATCCTGCGTGCCGTGCCGAGTAGCTCCGTGAGGCGCCCGGGTAAGGAGCAGAGCTGTCCCAATCACCGTTGGGAAAAAGACTGACACCCGGTGTATGAGGATCGATCTCATCGTCTCCCACGACTCCGACGTCGCATAGATCACCGGTGGAAGTCGTATCCACCCAGAGATCGGCTACCGTGATCGGAACCGAGAGATCAAACAATGGCCCAATACCATTGTAAAAATAGTAAGGGGGACGCGTATATAAAAATGCGATCCGCCACGAGTTATCCCCAACGAGAGGGGCAACGTTCCTATACACATTAGTCGTTCCGAAGTATTGGGCCACGTCACCGTCTTCGCCCGTGCGGTAAAGAATCCCCACCTTCCAGACCTCTCCTGCTGCCGCGGCTTCTGGTGGTATATTGAGATAAAAGTTGGCGTTTGCCGGGGCCGTCCTCACGGTCAGGCCATCAACGACGCTCGGCGCGTTCCACTCTGCCGGATAGAGACTGATGCCTGGAGAATGGATTGCGGCGTCCTGGTCTCCAGACGTCCCAACGTCGCACCAATGCGCCACCGAGAGATCCTCGAAGCCCACCCCAGGTGAAGCACCATGAATACTCAGAATTCGGCGGGGCGTACCGGTCACGGCGGCGATCAACCCGACATCGGAACCAGCGTCAAACGACTGCCAGGCTACATCCTCGGTGCAGAGCGCGGCCACGAATAAACCGGCAGTGGAAGCAGGATAAGATGCTGACGCGCGCAGGGTCGAGGTGTCGCCTGCGTCATAGAAGGTGTCGAGGCTCGTGGAAAGAGCAAGGGACGAGGGTGCAAGAAAGTCGAGCCGGGAGTTGAAGCCGTCGTTGAAGCCGTCGTGCGTCAGGTCAAACCCCTGGTCTCGCTGCGTCACAGAAAGCCTCTGAGTATGCATCAGAAAATCGACGGTGGCAACGGGGCCACCAATTTGCAACTCCGTCTCCACCACAAAATCATCCACAACCAGCACGCACTCTGGATCCGGGAACAGAGCCACGAGCCGTTCATAGGCTGCCAGATTCCAATATGCGTCGGCCGCCTCGCCGCGCACAAAGCCGTTGCCTTGGGAGGACGCATAAAAGTGCTTTAACCTGCCGCCAGATGGGCTCTGTCCCAGCGGTTCACCCGGCCTGTGGACTAACAAGACGTTGTGGCCGAGGGAACCGTAGGTGAAGTCGTAAAGCGATGTGCCATGGCTGCCCTGTCTGTACCCAGGATCCCGCGCCAACCATTGGCCCTGTTTGGAAATGACGAAGTTGGCCTCGTCTAGTTGGCTGTGGCCTACTTTAGGGCCACTGTGAAACGCAACAAAGAGGGCGTCCGGATCCCAGCTCGTACGCATCGTGCTCCAGCCAATGGTACGAAAGTTGCGACCCGGGATTTCAGTGGATAGATCCGGCAGATCGGCTTCCGTTAGCGGCTCAAACAACTCTAGGTTCCAGGGACCTGCGTTCAACCCACCGCGACTCAGTAGCGCGAGCGCGTACGGATCGTCAAGCTCCGCATACAGGATGGGCAGAGCACCCCTATAGTACCACCAACCCACGTCGCAGTCCGCGAAATTGAGGTAGGTTGAGCCATCTGGTACCTGGACATGGTACAGAAAGCGCCCTATCTCGTGTACATAGGGGTGAGCAAAGGCAGCTACTCCTGATATCTTCTGATCCAGATATTTGAAACGCATAATGGAATCGTTTGATATGCCTCCGTAGTTCATCCCTTCACTCCAGCCGCCATCGATATCCTGGAGATCGTAGAGTTCATCGAGCAACCCTCGCGTTCTGTTGAGGTAACTCTCCATATCGTGGTTGCAACTGAGAGCCAATGCGCCAATACCCATAGCCGCTGTCTGTAGTGCGTCTCCGTTTGGGTAGCTTACGAGACCTGGAGATGGGAGGATCTTGTTGAGCTCTTCTACGCCTTTTTGCAGCAAGCACTCCTCGTACGTCTCAATCTCTGTGGTCGTGAGAGCAGTGGCAATGTTGTCCAGGGCGAAGGCAAAACTCTTGGTTAAACGCGGGCCATCGAGCCTCATCACGCCGTCTCGGTAGTCCGGATCACCCCAAGCCGCCCAGGAACACAGGGACCGAAGCACCGGCTCGACCCAAGCGGCATAGGTTGGATCCTGACTGACACGATAGGCAAATGAGACGTCGAAGAGCCGATACTCGAGGTAGGACGAAATCCCACTCCAGTATGCACTATCTCCATGCGGCGGATTTGAGGCGTCGAGAACGACCGGTCCGTTTGTGGTCCAAGCGTTCAGGTTTTCGTTGAGGAGGTCCTCGAAGAGAACCTCAGGCCCGCTGGAGATGCGGAAGTTGTCGAAGAAACCCCAGCCCCTGGGACCGCCCGCGGAGCAGTCACCCAGGTAGCCAATCGCCTGGAGCGGGCCTGTGCCAGTCTGCGTTCCCGTCACCACGTAGTCGCCGTCCACATAGAGGTCGTAGCTCTCGTCGGCCCGTACAAAAATGGCGATGTGATGCCATACATTCGGGTCGAGGTCGGCTACGCGGCCTTGATCGTGGGTGAAAAGCCGGCTATCGGCCTGGTACAACCACACGTCATCAGCTTCAATGCCGTCCCAGGCATAAAACACATTGAAGCTGTATTGGTCCGCGGGTTCTTCGTAGAGGTATTCGAACTCAATGAGGTAGTCGTTAGGCAAGATGACGCCAATCGGCCGCCGCGCATCCGCTAAGGCGGAGGTACTGTCGCCGATACGCAGCGAGGGGTACTTCGCACCGGCACCGTGCGGGAACGGCTGCAGATACGGGTAGAAAACATAATAGTTGAGGTATTCGATGTGCGTGCTGTTCAGATAGCGGTTGGCGGACCCGAGAATCGAGGCCCATTCATCACTAGGCGAGGTGCCAAAGACGTTGTTCCTGTCGGTGTCGCTGAGATCGTAGCCAGTGGTATCAAAGAAAACAGGGTGCCCAAGAGGTAAGTGGACGCAGTGCCCATTTTCGCAAGTGTCCCAAGTACAAGGATCGGTGTCTTTGCAGGTCGCCGCACCGCAATCACCAGGACACGAACAGACATCCTCCGCACCGCTACAACACCCATCCCCGCACTCCGTGCTGCAATCTGCAGGACAGGTGCACGCGTTCTCCCCCACATCACAGAATTCGTTCCCACACTCTGCAATGCAATCCTCCAGACAGGTTCCGCTCGTCTCCTCGCCGTTGCAGCACCCATCCCCGCACTCCGTGCCACAATCTTCAATGCAGGTACAGGTGGTCTCTCCAGCGCTTGCGCAACACAACCCGTCACTACACGATCCGACACCACAATCACTCGGACATGAACAGGAGTCCTCTCCCCCCGCGCTGCAACACCCGTCCGAGCACACGGCAGGGCAGTCGGCCGCACACGTACACGCGGTTTCACCTTCGTCGCACATACCGTTCGGGCACGCATAACAATCTGCCTCGCAGCTCTGCGTTGTCTCTTCTCCTGTACAACACCCATCTCCACATTCAGCCGCGCAGTCTTGCGGGCACGCGCACGCGCTCTCTGTTTCTCCACAGCACCCGTCTCCACATGACACATTCGCGCAATTGGCGAGACAGGCTCCATCCTCACATCCGTTTTCACACGACGTCTTTGCGTATAAATAGACGCACTCACCCTGCTCGCAGGTTCCGCTTTCGTCATAGGTTCGCAACGTCACGGAATCGAGGCATTCAGAAGCAGGTGGAGTATCACACGTTAGCATGTCGCACGCATTCGGTGAAAACTTGGATCCACCGCACCCAATAAACACGACGCTATCGAGAAACAGACAAATCAAGAACGTTACGGTAAATGTAGTCATCGCTTAATCCTTGACCAAAATTTCGATTTAATTGGTGGACTAATTCGCCTCCTCCGGATTGATAAAATGTTTGACTCGACCAGTGCCCAGGTGACTGCTCGGCGCCAGGCAGCGGCTTTTTCGGACCGGTTCGGTTCGCCTTCTTTTTCCTTTCGCAGTTCCAGAAGATTTTCTTTGTAGCGGCTTCTGGCAAGTTCTCTGAAGGTGGAACGCTCGGTAGGTGTGATTGGGACCCGGCTGTCCCACAGCTCGTTCGGGGTGGGACCGCGCAGACCATGCGGCCGCGATAGCTCGTTGGCTCTGAGTCTGGCTGCCTCGACGTCATCACATGTCCACTCCCCAGGCCGGTCGTTGCGGGCCGCCTCGTGACAGCGCAGTCAAGCAGCACCTGCCTTCAAGGTGTGAGCGTATGTTTTCAACGTTCCGATCCCGGCTTCAGCAGAACCATTATACTCCGGATAGTACGGCGGTGACATTAAAAATTCCACGCCCCACTTTTCCAGCAGGGCTTTAAGTTCGCCGGACCTAAACGCACTCCCGCCACGGTGTGTGTGGCACCCGTTGTTCAGTGGTGTTGTCCTCTTTGAGAACCAGCGGAGCTCCACAACAACGGAACAGAACCTCCAGCGTCTGACATACGCCATGCGCTTTCTCGTCGTACGTGGGCAGCCAGGCCAGCGAGTTGGCGCTGCCAAGGTCGCGCAGCTTGAAGATGTGCTCGAAGATCCCGTCTATTGGCTGAGGAGGATCGTTGAAGTCCATCGCCCAGACCGATCCGCTTCGCAGCCATTTCAAGGCCATCACATCCACGTGGTTCTCGCCGATGAACTCATCTCGATACAGTCGCAACCGATGCTCGAGTTCCGCCCGGGGCACGTCTGGGAATATGCTCCGCAAAACGGGCACGCCCTCGAAAGGCCCCAGAATGTGCAAGACCTCCTCGATCTGCTCCCTCGTCTCCCGGTCCAGGCACTCGATCGGCCGGCCCCGGGCCTTGGCCCGCAAGCGGTCGGTCTCCCAGCGCCTGCGCCAGTCGGCCAGAGTTCCCGGGGATACCCCAAGTTGCCCGGCCACCCAGCGGCGCGGATAGCCGGCTCTCTTCAGCTTTCCGGCCAGGGCCACAGCCCTGATTCTCATGACCCGCTCCATCCGTCGCCTTTCCCGCTGCACCTCGTAGCCACGGCGGTTTTTCCGCTTCTTTTCAGACGCCTTCACCATCATGATGCACACCAGCATCTCCATGTGACTCGCTTCCAGATCATCGAGGGTCACTTCCTTTTCGACTTCTTCTTCATCTCCCTGCGCTTCTTCTTCTTTTTCCTCTGCTCCGTCTTCTGCCTTCCCCGGCCGCCCATCGTTTTTTTTTCAGATGCCGGCTCGAACACCTCGGGCATCGCCAACATCAGCTCCTCACGAACATGCGCGATCTCGAGCTTGGCCAGAAGCTTCTCGTTCATTCTCTTCAGTCTCTCGATCTCGACCTGCTCCGCCGAGATATCCTGCCGGGGCCGACCCACGAGCTTGGGCTCTAGATCCGAAAGCGTAGCCTGCAGCTCTCTCGCGCGCAGCTCGTAAAATGCGCTCCTGCCGATTCCAAGCTTTTCGCAGGCCTCGTCCACGCCCCGCTCCCCGGTGACCGTCTCCAGTATCACCCGCAGCCTGTCCTTGGCCTGCCTGGATCCTTCGAGATTCTCAACTGCGCTCGGCCCTTTCGCAGGTCGACGGATTCCATTTTCCCACTTTACATTTTCAACAGATCCCTCTATACTTCAAGGGCGTGGAGGATCCCTATAGGCCTCGAGCCGAGGAGATTGCCATGCAGTACCGTTTCGGGCTTGACTTGTCAGTCTATTGGAAGACCATCATGGGCCTGGCACTGTTACTTCAGGCCGCTCCGGTACCGGTCTGGGCCGGGCCGGGCGAATGCCTGCCGCAGGTTGCCGGACAGGTTTACCTCTGCGACCCGCTCGAAGACGGGAGTTCTCATAACGGCACGGTAGTGGGTGGTACCTTCATCGTCTCAGGCAATCAGTCCGAACGCGGTTGGAAAACTTCAGCGTTCGGCAACCGGATCCATTACGATCTTGGCACCTTGGTGAGCGCGGGCATCCTGAGCTTTTGGGTCCGGGGGATCGAGTTGTCCGACACGTCTCTCAACAACGACAACCACCACCTGGTCGAAATGTTCGATCATGGAGGCCACAGCGCTTCCGATCATTGGACGTCCCTGGGCGGGGTGCGGGTCTTTGGCCTCCTGAGTGACCCGAACTGGAGAGGCAAGGTAAAGTTCTTCCTGGGTTCTGAAGACTGTGGGGGAGAAGTGAACCTAGGCGGATTCGACCCGGCTCAGTGGCAGATAGATTTGTGGCACCACATCGAGATCGAGTTTGGAGAAGGCCGAGCCGTGATGCGCTTCGACGGAGCCCAACTGGGCCAGGCCATCGAGTACGACTGCCCCGTGCTGTTTCGGCACATCTACCTGCCGCTCAACCCCTGGGTGGAGAACGCGATAGACAGCGTGGACGGCTCGGTGTATGCCGACGTGAGCTTCGCTGGGCAACCGTCCTGCAGCGATCCCTGCGACGACGGCAACCCTTGCACCCACGGGGACGCCTGCCAGCAAGGTCTCTGCATCGGCCAGCCCGTCGAGGACGGAACGCCCTGCGACGACCAGGATCCGCTCACGGAAAACACCGTCTGCCGCCAGGGGGCCTGCGTCAGCACCTGCTCGCTCCCCGAGGGTGCTATCTTCGCCTCGGCGGACCAGACGGTCTCCATTCTCTGGCCGACACAGCCCTTTCCGGACGAGAGCACCCTCGACGTGGAATTCGCCTTGGACGGGTCGATCGAGGCGGTCTCCTACTTGAAGTTCGACCTCCCGGCCTCGGACAATCCGGTCGAGTTGGCAACGCTTCACGTATATTGCGACAGCCATTCCGCGCCTCAGGCCGCAGGCGGCTCGGGTGGCGCAGTCCATCGAGTGGCGGACACTTCTTGGCAAGAAGGTGTGCTTACCTGGGACACTCGGCCGCCCTGGGATCCAGTCCCGCTCGACTCCCTGGGCATGGTGGAGCGGGGTCAATGGTACAGCTTCGACATCACCGCCGCGGCCTCGGCCGGCAGCACACTCGGTCTGGCACTTGTTCCCAACGGCCCCGATGGCGCCCATTACCTCAGCCGCGAGGGCGGAGCCGCGACTTGCCGGTCGCCCTATCTGATCGTCACCTATGGGACATACGACGGCAGCCAAGGGGATGGAGACGGAGGCCTGCAGGCCGATGCTGACGGAGGCCAGCAAATCGATGCCGACGGAGGCCAACAGGCCGACGAGGACGCCGGCCCGCAAGCAGATGCCGACAGCGGCGAAACCGACGGCGCGGACGGCAACATCACTGACGCAGACCAGGGTGCCCAGGCCGACACCGACGAAGAGATCGCCGTCTCGGGCGGATGCGCGGGTTGCTCCTCGACTTCTACGGGGAACATCTTCCCGCTGCTGTTACTCTTACCGTACATGATCACCAGGCGGCGCAGAAGCTGAACCGCCGGGAGATGTATCGGCAAGAACGTGATCTCTCAAGTTGCTATTTTACGAATGAAGCTGCGCAGGCCCGAGAAGCGCCGCTCGCGGGCAGAGCCCGCCGTCGCGGGCCCAGGCTCGATCGGGGCGACCGGCAGGCCGGGCATGACGCCCCCGCTGACGGGCTCGTCCGGCAGCACCCGCTCCAGGGCCACTTCTTCGATCGAAACCGGCGCCCGGGCCACCATCTGCACGTGCATCGGCTCGCCGGTGGAAAGGCTCTTGGCCGAAACATCGAGGATCGACTCCTGGTTGAGACTCATGTTGACGGCCAGGCGCACTTGGCCCTTGGGAGCCTTGGGAAATCCGGTGATTACGAAGGCGCCCAGGAACTCGTTTTCTACGGCCTGGCTCGACTCCCCCTGGTAGAGGAATATCTCGATCGCCTGCTGGCCGTCGTGAGTTGTGGCCACTCCCACCTCACGGCTTGACGGCAAGGTGGTGTTGGCCTCGAAGAGCTTCTTGAATCGCCCGTCCGGCTGCCGGCCGCCGATGCTCATCGGCAGCACGTCGATCAGCCTGACGGACGAGTCCGAGCCGAGCGAGTGGGCCATCAAGGCCGCCCCGCAGGCGACGACCTCGTCGGGATGGACACCCTTGGTGGGGGCCTTGCCGAAGAACTTCGAGACCTGGCTGGCAACCAGCGGAGTGCGCGTCTGGCCGCCGACCAGGATAACCGAATCGACGTCCTCGGGCATGCAACCGGCCGTGTCCAGAACTTCCATGCACACCTCGACGGTGCGGTCGATCAAGTCTTCGGTCAGGGTTTCGAACTGTTCGCGGGAAATATCGAGACTGTAGTCCTTGAATTTGCCCTTTGAAATGGTGATGTAGGGCAGGTCGATCCTGGTTGCGTTTTTCTCGGACAGGTCGATCTTGGCCTTCTCGGACGCGTCTTTCAGGCGCTGGGTGATGACGCTGTCGCACTGCAGGATCTCGCCTTCCGAGCTCTCGTACTCGCTGAGGATGAACTCCATCAGCCGATCGTCGAAGTCGACTCCGCCAAGAAAGGTGTCGCCGCCGGTCGCCAATACCTTGAAGACGTTCTCGTACACCTCGAGCAGCGAGGCGTCGAAGGTTCCGCCGCCCAGGTCGTATACCAGGATCTTCTTGTCGAAATCCTTGTTCAGCCCGTAGGCCAGGGCGGCAGCGGTGGGTTCGTTGATGATACGCACGATGTCGATGCCGGCGATATGGCCGGCCTCCCTGACCGCCTCGCGCTGGTTCTCGGTGTAATAGGCCGGCACGCTGACCACCGCCTGATAGACGTTTTGCTTGAGATAGGCGCAGACGTTCTTGCGCATCTCGTTGAGGATTAATGCCGAGACCTCCGGCAGGCTGAAGACCCGCTCGCCGATTTTCGCGCCAATGGACATTTCGTCCAGTTGAACCACCGTGTAGCTGAAGTGCTTGGAGAGGATCTCGACCTCGTCGGAGTAGAAATTGCGCCCGATGAAGCGTTTGGCGCCGTAGATGGTGTTGGTCGGGTTGATCAGCAGCTGCTTCTTGGCGTCCTCACCGACCAGCAGGCGGCCCTTGTCATCCACCGCGACGATGGACGGCATCGTCCGTAAACCCTTGCTGGAGGGAATGACCTTGGGAAAATCCTCCTGGACGATGGCCACGCACGAGTAGGTGGTGCCCAGGTCGATGCCCATGATCAGGTCGGATTTAGGAAGGCTGGCCGCCGGCACCTCGACACCGGCCGGCAGAGAGTCGAAATCTTGAACCTTCTGATCGTTCACAGAACCCCTCCTGTCGGATGGAGTATCCATTCGAAGGGATGACTTGTCAACAGGCACGGGCACGGTTACAATTCGCGTCCATGAAAACCTTGATTGTCACAGCCGTCTTGTTGTCGTTGGCCGCATTCATGATCACATTTCTTACTCCCGGCGGCGCCCTTGCTGCCGACAAGGTCAGCCTTTCCCCCGGCGCGGCCGGTGCGACGGCCGCCATAAGTGACGAGGCACCACTGGCCCAGCGCCTCAAGACGCGTATGCTGGCCGCGCTCAAGAGCGGCTCCACCATCTGGGCGCTGCTGATTGCCTTCCTAGCCGGCTTACTGACCAGCCTGATGGGTTGCGTTTACCCGTTGATCCCGGTCGTCATGGCGGTTATCGGCACCCGCGAGACCAAGAGCCGGCTGGGCGCCCTGGGGCTTTCGGCGGTCTACGTGGGAGGAATGTGCCTGCTCTATACCGTCATGGGCCTGGTCTTCGCGGGTCTGGGCAAGGCCTTCGGTTCGTGGATGGCGAGTCCCTGGGTGATGGGCGTCATCGTTGTCTTCTTCGTGATGATGGGCGTGGCCATGGCCGGTGTCTTCGAACTTCGGTTGCCTGCGGCGATCGAGGGGCGCCTGAACAGGCTCGGCGGCAAGGGAGTGGCAGGCGCCTTCCTGGCCGGGCTGGTGTCCGGCCTGGTAATGGCCCCCTGCACCGGCCCTGTTCTGAGTGTGGTGCTGGTCTACATTGCCAGGTCGCAGAGTTTCTTCCTGGGTTTCTGGTTGCTTCTGAGCCTCAGTCTGGGCACCGGCGTGCTCTTCCTGGTCATCGGCACCTTCTCAGGGTTAGCTGCCTGCCTGCCTCGCAGCGGTTCGTGGATGGAGAGTGTGCGCAGCACGTTCGCCATGGTTATGATCGGCATGGCCTTTTTCTTTTTGCGCGGGATGTGGCCCGGCCTGCACCATGTTGCGGCTTCCGTTCCCGTCCCGGGCTGGATCGGGCTGGGAACGCTCGTCCTGTCGGCGCTGGTTGGCGGGTTTCACCTGTCGTTTCCCGATAGCGCCTCGCGGCAGCGAATTCGCAAGTTGACCGGCCTGGTGCTGGGCTCCGCCGGGGTGTTCCTGCTGGCAACTTCATTCTTCCTGGGGACGGCCAGTGTGAGTTGGGTCAAGGATGTCGATCGGGCGCTTCTGGACGGCCGGCGCATGCACAAGCCGGTGATGCTGGATTTCTGGGCCACCTGGTGCCCGGCTTGTCTCAAACTCGACAAACAGACGTTTTCCGATTCCCGGGTGGCGGACGAGATAAAGCGCTTTATAGCCGTCAAGGTTGACTGCACAGGATCGGCAGACGACGAGCGAGTGCAAAAGTTGATGGAGCGTTACCGGGCGATGGACCTGCCCACGCTGCGTTTCGTGGATG
>CAZXHT010000111.1:0-18063 GCA_964640665.1 uncultured Myxococcales bacterium | reverse complement strand
GCCGTACTCGGCGATCTTGCGGTAGTTGATGTCGCCGGTCAGCTCGGTCGAGTCCTGGTTCTTCTCGTCCTTGGGCTGGAAGGTGCCGATGCCCACCCGGTCTTTTTCGCTGAGTACCAATCGGCGCACCCGCACGTGGTCCATCACCTTCTGCCAATCGCCGTCGTAGCGCTTCATCAGGTTGTTGAAGGTGTAACGGCACACGGGACAGACGTCGCCGAAGTCGGAAATGGGGTGATCCATGTCGTGCTTGTCCAGTTCGAGGGTCTCGAGCATCTTGGCGCGGAACTCGGGAGGCACCAGCTTGAATGGCTCTTCGTTCATCGGGCAAGGGACGAACTCGGCCTTGGAATCGTCGCCATTCCAGTTGACGTTCCAGCCGTAGGTGTACAGGGCGCCCGCGTCGGTGCGGCTGTAGCGCTCAAGGCCGTGCTTGAGCAGGCGGGCGATGGTGCTCTTGGACGAGCCCACCGGGCCGTGCAGCAGCAAGACCCGGCGTTCGGTACCGTAGAACTTGGCGGCACTCTTGAAGACGTTTACCAAGCGCATGAGCGGGATATCGAGGCCGAAGATGGCGTCGGCCCCGTTCTCTGTGGCATCCGAGAAGAAGTTGTAGCGGATGATCTTCTTCTTGGAATCGACGTACTCCTCTGTGCCATAGGAGAGGATCATATCGTACAGGCGCTGATAGGCGGTTCGCAGGACCATCGGGTTGTCACGCACTATATCAAGGTAATCCGCGAAGCCGCCTTCCCAGTTGAGCGCCTGGTGCAACTTACGGTCTTGCAGACTGTTGATGATCGAAAGCGCATCCTTGGCGGTAGTCATGTCCATCTCCTTGTAAGATACACTGTTGGCAGCATCACCTGATTTGACGACATCGGGGCCAAACGGTCAAGGAAACTCTGGTGCCCCTGCCGGCCAGGCATCCACAGCCGACTGGCCCGATGGATTAACAGTAAGGGGTTGCGCTCAGAACTCCCAACCCAGTTCGAGATCGGCCAGCCAACCGTGCATCGCCTCGTAGAAACGGTAGCGCTGCTCGAGTCCGTCTCCCGTCAGGTCGGCGAAATCCTCGCGTAGCTGGGAGGTGTAGTGGTAATGGAAGTTTATGAACAAAAAGGGCAAGACACGCATGCGGGCGGCGGCGAAGACTATACGGTTGCCGCCCTCGGATGAAAACAAGTCACCCAGGCTGTCCATGGCCCGGTGGTGATAAGAGGCGAAGAACTGCAGCCACGAGAGCGCCGGCACCTCTAGGTGCGCCAAGAAGTTGTTGCCCCCGTCGGCGTCCGAACCCTCCATGGCCAGTGTCAGGGCCAGGTAGTGCACCAGCGAGTAAGTGAATTCGGCGTAGAAGCCCAGGTGGCGATCGCCTCCCTTGCGATCGATGAAGACGTCCTCGAATTTGGTGGGAGGCAGGCGGCCCTGCTCGCTGGCGTACTTCTTGTAACGTGACGAGTCTACGAACTTTTGAACCTCGTAGAAGGTGTCGAAGTATCCCGGCAGGTAGTTGGACGAGAAGGAGCGGAATTCGAGTATCGCCCGGATAGCGTTCACAGGATCGCTGCCGAAGTTGAAACGCCCCAGGATGCCGGCGGTGAATCCCCCGCCACCCTCGGGATCGGGAGGGTTGGCCCCGTCGGGAGAAGCCGGCATGAACCAGGAGTAGTCGACGAAGGGTTTCAGATCAACGCTGGCGGTCTTGAGCACCTTGATCTCCATATCGACGCCGAGAGCGTGCAGAAAGGCGCTGGAATCGATCTCGGGGCGATCGGTGCCCGTCAGGTAGTAACTGTTGGGAGACGGATCGTTGAGCGTCTTGAGTGTGACCGGGGCGTGGCGATCGGCGATATAGGTCACCCCCAGCGACAGGCTGCGAGCGGTGGGATTGTCCATGAAAAGGCTCAAGGGCTTGATGAAGGCGATGGCGCCGAAGAGATCCCAATTGACCACGTCGTTGCCCACTAACTCGAACCCGGCGTAGTCGTTATACATGTCCAGTTCGACGGACAGGCGCGTCGAGTTGGGCTCGACGTTGACATTATAGCGGCGCATCAAGGGTCCGTGGCCGATGGTAGTCGAGGAGTACTGACTCAGGTTGAAAAAGAGGCGATCTTCCTTGTGGCCGAAGCGCAGGTAGCGGATGAAGCGGACGTACTCGCTGGGTTCGTTCCAGTCTTCCTTCCTGAAATCGCCGGCGTCGTCGAATCCCACCGGCTCGTTCTTATTGTCGTCCCAGGCCCCGTCGAAGATCTCAAGGGCCAGCGGCACCCCCAAGCCGAACTGGAACTTCCAGATACGAAAATCGGCCTCGGGGTTAATGGTGGCGTAGTGCGCCAGGTTGACCTTACGGTATCCCAGGCGCACCCCGATACGGTTGTTCTTGGTCACCAGTTTATTACTGCCAATGAAGTCAGCCAACTCACCCTTGACGAAATGACCACCTTCCGGATCAGCAGCTTCTTCTTTAGTCTCTTCTTTAATCTCTTCTTTAGTCTTTTCTTTAGTCTCTTCTTTTTCTGCTTCTTTAGTTTCTTCTTTTACTTTTTCTGTTTCGTTGTTCTTTTCTTCCTTCTTTTCTTCCTTCTTTTCTTCGGCGGAGGGCGCCTTGAGAGGAGGCCTGGAGACAGTTGTAGGAGCCGGCTCACCAACAGGCCTGCCTGCTGTAGCTTCAGCGGAGGCAGGAACTTCGGCCGGTTTATCGGCTGGCGCGGAGACAGGAGCAGTCTCCACCTTCCGACACTCTCCCTTGTCGTCCATTGTCGTTCCCGGTGGACATTTCTTGGCACCGAGATCCCCTTTGAAATCATCCGGCACCTCGAAACCACCCAGATCCTGTGATCCGGCCCGGTTGGGCAAGCACACAAAGAGAGTAATCACAAAAAGAGCGAACAAGCGCTGCATGAGTGTCTCCCGTTCGACATTTAGTGTTCATGGGAGAATAACCTCACCCTGGGCAGGCGTCAAACCACTTTGCGATCTTGCCTAATCGCCGGGTTGGTGTAGACTTGTAATAAGGAGGCGAGGCTTTGAAATCGAGACGAGTCCTTTTTGTCGTCATTGCGATCCTGAGCCTGGCTGGCACGGCCGGCGCCGCCGAGGTATTCTATGCACGTTCCAACGGCTCTTTCGAAGACGACAAGAAACCAGGCCGATACGGCGCGCTGAACATCCTCGACGACAATCACGGCACGGTCTGGTGCAGCGCGGGAACCGGCGAGGGAGCCAGGATCGAAATCGTCTTCTCGGAGAAAGTCGATATCGACCGCATGGTCGTCTTCACCGGAAACCAGGCCAGCAAGAAAAGCTATGCAGACTTCAGCCGGGTGCGCGAGATGCAACTCAGGGAATCCGACATGACCCACTCGGTACAGCTTGCCGACAAGCTCGGCCCCCAGCCTCTCGACTTCGACCCGCCTATCAGCACGCGACGCCTGGTGATCGAGATGCTGGAGGGTTTCAGGGGCAAGGGCAAGCGTCATAGCTGCATATCGGACATCGTGTTTTACAGCGGCAAGCGGGCTTTGAACGGCAAGAAGCTGAGACCATTCATCAAGAAAAGCAACACCTTCTTCGATTTCCTGGACACATGGGTCTCCGGCCCGGAATACGGAAAGAATCGCGAACTAGTCCTTGGCGTCAGGAAGACCTACACTTTCGCCTACGTGCCGAGCGATCCAATGGAGCAAGCGGTCACGCTGAAAGGCGCCTTCCGCATCAAGAAGGGCGTGCCTGAATTGAAGATCAAAAAGAGTTGGATTCCAGTCAAGGTACTCCGCGACGACGTCGGCAATGTGCTGAAGATAAAGATAGAAGAAGGCGAGGAGACTCCCCTGGGAATGTCAGGCGTTTATACCCGCTTCCGAATGAAGAAGATTTATTGACCTTTTCATTCCGGTTGTCTCTTGATTTTTTTGGTGCTAGTGTGAGCCTGCTTTTGGATGAATAGATGAATAACGGAGGTGCGGCGATGGATATTCGTACGGAAGTTCTGGATCGCTTTCTGAGATACGTGAAGATCGACACCCAATCACAAGAGGGAGTTGAAGACCGCTACCCTTCCACCGAGAAACAGCTCGACCTGAGCCGCTTGCTTGTCGATGAGCTCAAGCAGCTCGGGCTCGACGATGTCGAGATCGACAAGCATGGATACGTGACCGCCACGCTGCCCGAGAACATTCCCGCGGGTGCCTCCCGGGCGGAAAAGATCCCGGTGGTGGGCCTGCTGGCACACGTGGACACCTATCCCGAGGTGAGCGGCAAGGACGTCAAGCCGGTGATACACGAAAACTACCAGGGCGGCGATCTCGAGCTTCCGGCCCTGGCCGGCGATCCTATCCGGGCCGCGGACAACCCGGACCTGGCCGCATACAAGGGCGAGGACATCGTCACCTCGGACGGCTCGACCCTGCTGGGCGCAGACGACAAGGCGGGCGTGGCCGAGATTATGACTTTAGTGGCCTTGTGCCGGGCCGACGATTCGCTGCCTCACCCGCGCATCAGGGTGGCATTCACTCCGGACGAGGAGGTCGGCAACGGGACGAAGTACTTCGACGTCAAGGCATTCGGAGCCGACCTGGCCTACACCATGGACGGCAGCGGCATGGGCGAGGTCGAGGACGAAACCTTCTGCGCCGACTCGGCCGTCGTCACGCTTTCCGGAATCGACGTGCACCCCGGCTACGCCAAGAACAAGATGGTCAACGCGGTGCGCCTGGCGGCCATGTTCGTAGACAGGCTGCCCACCAAAGCCTTGCCCGAAACCACCGACGGGCGACAGGACTACCTGCACGCCTATCAGCTCGGCGGCAACGTCTCCAAGGTGGAGATGACCGTGCTGATGCGCTCCTTCAGCGAGGACGGCCTGGCCAAGATGAAGGACACCCTGCAGCGGGTGCGCGGCGAGGTGCTCGAAAAAGAGCCCCGGGCGCAGATAGACATCGACATCAAGGAATCCTACCGCAACATGAAGTACGTGCTGGACAAACATCCGCAGGTGGTGCTCCGCGGCGAGGAAGCCGTGCGGCGCGCCGGGCTCGAGCCCAAGCGCTTGGCCATTCGCGGCGGCACCGACGGCGCTCGCCTCTCCTTCGAGGGACTTCCGACTCCCAACCTCTCGGCCGGCGGATACAATTTTCACTCGAAGAAAGAATGGATCCCGGTCAAGGGCCTGACCATGGCCGTCGAGGTGCTGAAACACCTGATGGCGATTTACGCCGGGCGCTGACCGAGGCACAATGCCCGGCAGGTTCGCCAACCTGGATGAGTTTCTGGCCAACGTTCTTCGCGGGGCAGCCAAGATCCTTGGCTGTAACTCCACCAACCTGATCGTCTTCAACGAAAAGACGCGCAGCGTCCAGGTGCGGGTGGGCGTCACCGAAGTTGACTACCCAATACTGGCCCAGTTGGAACAACTCCTGGGCGTGAGTTTCAGCGGGTTATCGGTGCCCCTGGATTTGGCCGCAGACAGCCTGCTCTACCGCGTCTGGCGCCAGGGCGTCATGTTGGAAACCTCCTGCCTGGCCGAAGTTGTCGGAAACGCCATCAACCGGGGAGTGGTCGAGAAATTCGAGGGCATGATCGGAGAACACCGTTACATAATGGTGCCGGCCGCCGGAGCCGGCCGTAACTTCGGCGTGCTGCTTTTCGAAAAGGGCGGCCAGCAGCCTTTCAGCCGCCAGCAGCGCGAAGTGCTGTTGCGTTACGCCCGGCGCATCGGTGACATCATCGAAAACGATCTGCGCGGCCGTCCTCAGATGGATATCTTCGGGCAGCAGGACGCCGGTGAATCCTCGTTCGAACTACAGTTGCTACAGCTCACATTGGGTGAACCTTCACCGGCCGTCTACATCGATCGCGATTTCGAGATCACATCCTGCAACGAGGCCTTCGAAAAATTGACCGGTCGAAAAGCCGAATCGTTGGCCGGCCTCGCGGTCGGCGAGCTGTTTCACGATCCGGCGCCGGTGGCCCGTATACTTAACCAACAGTTGATTTACCCCGGCACCCCCCTGCACGAAGCCGAGGCATTCATCTCGCTTGGCGACGGATCTCTGTCCGCAGCATCGGTGGATGCTCTGCTGCTGGCCGATAACCAGAAGAACGTGCTGGGCTTTCTAATGCTCATTAAAGCCGTCGATCAAGGACGGAACCTTTCGCCGGAACGCATGATCCAGCAAGAGCGCCTGGCGACCATGGGCGAGATGGCAGCACAACTGGCTCACGAGATCCGCAACCCCTTAGTGGCAATAGGCGCCACGCTCGAGGGCCTCGGCCACGAAATGAAAGACCAGCGCCATGTGCAGCTGTTAACATCCGCGGTCCGCGAGATCACCCGCATGGATATGATCTTGAAAAAATATCTCTCGCCCCGCGAGAACATGGCGCTGGCGCCCGTCCGCGTGCGCGAACTGGTCGAGGACGTGCGGCGCCTGCTGTCGGGCGCCCGTAAACTGGCCGGCAAGAAGATCGGCGTGGAGATCGATCCCGGGCTTACAGTCCGTGGAGACTATGACGCTTTGAAACACGTCTTTTTCAACCTGATGCTAAACGCCCTGGAGGCATCGCCGGCCGGGGGCGAGGTGATCTGTCGATCTCGAATCGCCGGCGGACGCGCATCGATCTTCGTAGACGATCGCGGGCCCGGGCTGGCCGCCAGTTCCCAGAAGTGTTTCCAGCCGTTCTTCACCGTCAAGAAGAACGGCACCGGGTTGGGCCTGCCCGTCTGTCGCAAAATCGCCAAAGCCCACGGCGGCGCCGTGAGTCTGTGCGACCGCGAGGACGGCGGCTGCCGGGCTACGCTGGCTTTGCCGTGTGGTTGACAGCCGGCAGGTGCGCTGATAATTGGGCCATTAAATGGATTTCGGGCAAAAAACGCAGGACACGGGTTTCCGCGTTCTCCTGGTGGATGATGAGGAACTGTATTGCCAGGCGATCGGCGACGAGCTTGCTCGTCTCGAAATCGCTTCGGACCTGGCTTTTTCAGGAGCGGAGGCCCTGGCGCGCGTCGAGAAATCCGCATACCAGGCCATCCTGCTCGATCACCGGCTCCCGGACGCGGACGGCATCCAGATAATTCCGCGCCTGCTGTCGCGCCAGCCCGAGGCCGCGGTGGTCATGATGACCGCCTATCACACCATCCCCAACGCCGTGCAGGCCATCCGCCGGGGCGCCGAGGACTACATCGTCAAGGAGCCCAGCATCCAGCCGATCGTCGACCGGGTGCTGGAGATCAAGCGCCGCGCGGAGGCCCGGACCGCGGCCAACGGCTGGCACGAGCACTTGCACGCGGGTCTGGCCGGGCACTCGGCGGGCATCGTCCTGGTGATCGAGCAACTGGAAAAAATCACCAAGTCCCCTGACACGACGCTGCTTCTCAGCGGGGAGACCGGCGTGGGCAAGGAAGTGGCCGCCCGCTACCTGCACCACATCTCGCGCCCGGCGAACAGCCCCTTCATCGCGGTCGACTGCGCCGCGCTGCCCGGCAATCTGGCCGAGAGCATTCTCTTCGGGCACGAGAAGGGCTCCTTCACAGGCGCCGACCAGACCCGGGCCGGGGCTTGTGAGGAAGCCGCCGAGGGCACGCTGCTGCTCGACGAGATCGGCGACATGGGACAGATGCAGAGCAAGCTGTTGCGCGTACTCGAGAGCCGTTCATTCCACCGGGTGGGCTCGACGCGCGAGATCCCGCTGCGCGCCCGGGTGGTGGCGGCGACTAATCAGGACCTGCAGGCAAAAGTCGAACAAGGCTCGTTCCGCCAGGATCTGTACCAACGCCTGTGCGTCTTTCCGATCCACATCCCGCCGCTGAAAGAGCGCGGCGACGATATATTGTTGCTTGCCAACCACTTCATCGACTTCTTTGCCGGCAAGCTCGAAAAGGAAATCAAGCAGCTCGACGAGGACGTCACGCAGTATCTTCTGGCTTACTCCTACCCGGGTAACGTGCGCGAGTTGAAGAACATCATCGAGCGGGCGGTGATCATGACCGAGTCCGGGCGCATCGAACTGCGCCACCTGCCGCAGCGGGTGCTGGCCGGGCAAGGCGACAACGCTACGCTGACGGCCTCGGTGCCCCTCGATTTCCGGCCCGGCATCGACACCCTGGAAGACCTTGAAAAGCGCATGATCACCCACGCATTACGGCAGGCCAACAACGTAAAGTCGGAGGCGGCCCGCCTGCTGGGTATCAGCCGCTTCCAGCTCATGCGCCGCATGGAGCGCCACGGCCTCGGCAAGAAAGATCATTCTGAGTAGCACACAGACAGACGCGGGCGTGCAGATGCGAACGGACGTGCGAAATCGAACACCAGGCGACGCGCTCGCAATCTTGACCCGCTGAACAATCGCCATCAGATCAAGGTCTTTCAACTGAAGACAGCAGCGCTGATTGAGAAGTTTCTTGGCCCGAAACTTGCTTATTAATCATTGTTTAACCATAAACGGCCCCGAGAGCCCGTTCGCCGACCGGAACACGGAGAGTACTTTTGAAAACGCTGGCCCGCTGGATGACCAACCGCAGCAATGCCTGGATGGTGGTGATCGGGGTGGCCATACTGGCCGCGCTTGCCGGCCTGCAGGTCGGCAAGATCGAACACGACGACAATATCCTGGCCTTCTTGCCCCAGGACAATCCTGACGTCGAAGCCTTCAACCGGGCCAACAGGCTCTTCGGCAGCCTCGATCTGGCGCTGGTCGGCATCGAGACCGATGATATCTTCAATCCCGACTTCATCTCCAGGTTGCGCCGGGTGACGAAGGATTTGAAAGAGACCCGCGGCATCAACCACGTCCTGACCCTGTCCAACGTGGTCGACTTCACGCCCGACACCGAGCACGGCGGAGTTGTCACCACCCCCCTCATTCCAAGCGTACCCGAGACGACAGAACAGCTTGTGGCCCTGCGAGAAAAGGTCATGTCCCGAGATCACCTGGTGGGACACCTGGTCTCATCGGACGGCAAGGCGGTGCTGCTATATTGTTTCTTGGCCTACGGCAGCGACCCGCGCGAGATGGCCGGGGCGATATCCAGAGTCGTCAACGACGCATTTCCCGAACAGCGAAAGTACTGGGGCGGGGGGCCGTTCGTCTCGACCTATATCTACGATGCCACCCAGCGCGATATCCGCCGCCTGACTCCCTGGGCGGTGTTGGCGATCATCATCATCATGACCTTGGCCTTTCGCGACATAATCGGCGTGGGACTGGTGCTGCTGTCCACCGCCTTGGGCACCTTGCTCTCGCTGGGCTTGATGGCCTTCTGCGGGGTGCGTTTCAACATCGTCCTGGGATCGATGCCGGTCATCCTCTTCGCCGTCGGCAGCGCCTACGGCATCCATGTCCTTACGCGTTACTATAGGCTGGCCAAGAACTACGACCTGACGACGGCCCTCACCAGGACCATCGGCGGCATCGGGCCGGTGGTGCTGGCCGCCGGCCTGACGACTGCGGCCGGACTTCTGTCGTTCTTGAGCATGGACATCGAGCCGCTGAGAACCTTCGGCCTCTTCACCGCCATCGGCATCCTGGCCACTCTGGGTCTGTCGCTGACTTTCATCCCGGCCGTGATTTGCCTAGGACGCATGAAACGCAAGGCCGCCGCATCGCGTTTCCTGCGCGAGCCGACACGACTCATGTGCGTCTACGCCCAGACGCATCGCCTGCCGGTCGGAGTCGCGCTGCTGGTCGTGGGCCTCTTCTCTGCCACCATGGTCGGACAGGTGCGCACCACCATGGATAGCGCCTCTTTCTTCTGCGAAGGCAGCCCGCCGGACCTGGCCGAGAAGTTTTTGGGGCGACGTTTCGGCGGATCGCATTTCATCCAGATCCACGTCCAGGGAGACATGCAGGACCCCGCCGTCTTGCGAGAAATCCGCCGCCTGGGCGATCGCATCTCGCTCATGCCCCACGTGTCCGATGTCACTCATATCGGCACCGCCATCGCCCAGGCCAACCAGGCTTTCGTCGGCCGCGAGCGGATACCCGACATGCGCGCCCAGGTGGCCCTGCTGCACCGCTTGCTGTTTGCCGACCCCGCCGTCGAGCAACTCGTCACCCGCGACCGCCGCCAGGCGCTGGTGCAGATCAAGGTCGACACCGACCGGGCCGAGGATCTCGAGGGATTGCTTGCGAACATCGAACAGATCGTAGCCGACAAGTTCATCACTCGCTACTCTATCGTCGCGGCCTTGGAACACTCGGGCCAGGCCGATGCGCGTAGGCTCGACCTGATTAGCCTGCGCATCCGGGCACTGGCCGGGGAATTTCACGTGCGCATGCCGGCAGCCGGCGTCGAGCGCCTGCAGTCGCTGCTCAAGCGGGCCGGCGTCAAGGCCGACGCCGCACTTGTGCGCCTGCGCCTCGAGCGTCTATTGCGCTCTGACGAGTGCGCCGTCGACCTGGTGACGCTGGATGAGTCACTGGTGCCCAAGGTCGCCTCAGCGCTCGTTAGTCTGGGTCCAGCACCTTCAGATGAGCGCATCCTGGCTGCGCTGCGGCCCGTCCTTATGGGTGTGGCCCAGGGCGAGAACGCCGAGCTGTCCGACGATCTGTCGCTGTCGATCTCCGTCCCGCTGCGCGGCTACTGGAAAGAAGAGGCCGCCGCAGAGCGGGCCAAGAGCCTGGTAGCTAAAGCCGGGCTGCGGCTACCGTCCGGCGCCGAAGGCGATCGTTTCATTAGCGCCGTGCAAATGAGCATGCTGGACCTCGACAGTCCCACGATCATGCTCCCGGCCGCCGCCGGCCCAAAGGCAAGCACTCTCACCGCGCATGTGACCGGCCTGCCGGTCATGCACCGCGGCCTTTCGGCCAGCGCAACTTCGAACCAGGTAAAGTCTCTGATCCTCGCCCTGATGTTGGTCATCCTGATCATGACTTTCTACAGCCGTTCGTTCCTCGGCGGCCTTCTCGTGGCTTCGCCTACCATGCTCACCCTGCTGGTGATCTACGGCGGCATGGGCCTGATCGGCGTCAGGCTGGATATCGGCACCGCCATGTTGGCCAGTTTGATCCTCGGGGCCGGGGTGGACTACGCCGTGCATCTTGTCTCGAGCTGGGAGGCCCCGGCCGAGGCCCCGTTACGCGAGGCCGCCTCCCGGGCGGCGGAGAGATCGGGCCCCTCGATCTGGACCAACGCCATAACAGTTGCGCTGGGCTTCTTCGTCCTGACGCTGGGGGAGGCCAAGCCGCTGAAGAACGTGGGCGGGCTGACGGCGGCGGCCATGATCGTGGCCGCCCTGGCTACCTTCCTGGCGATTCCCATCATGGCCCGCAGACGCTGCTATCGGCAGCGAGACAGCGCCAGTGAGACCACGGATACGAAGGTGGTCAAAAAAGTTCTAGGCAAGGCATCCCGTTAGCGCACATTCAAGGAGACTCCATGAAAAAAACGTTTTTTCTATTGACGACCTTTTTTCTCACCCAGGCCGCGGTGTTGTTTTCAACACCTGCCCGAGCCGACAGCCGCGGCCAGCAAATACTCGGCAAGCTCGACAAACTGGCCACGGGACCTTCCGACCAGTATTTCGTCTTCGATATGACCACCCACGAGAAGGGCAAGGACCCCAGCACCATGATCTTCGAAGTTACCATCAAGGGCACCAGGTTCCGCCTGGTGCGTTTCTTGTCCCCGGGCGACATCAAGGGCACGCGCATGCTGGTGCGCTCGTTGTCCCAGATGTACATCTACCTGCCGGCCTACCGGCGCGTGCGCCGGATCGCCAGCCACGTGCGCGACCAGGGATTCATGGGTTCGGCCTACTCCTACGACGAGATGGCCATCGTCAAGTACGGCGACGTCTTCGACTGCGACCTGGCCTCCGAGACCGAAACTCACTACAAACTCAAGTGCAAGCGTAAGCCGGGCAAGAAGTTCCACTTTCCGGTCATGGAGATGGACATCCTCAAGGATAACCATCGGCCCGACCAGATCCGCTTTTTCAACGAGAAGGGTGTCAAGCTCAAGACCGACTACCGCACGAAATACGAGTGCAACGAGGACAACTCTATCTGCAACCCACTGGAGATGAAGCTCGTGGATCACACCCGCGGCGGCATCTATACGACCATGACCTGCAAGAAGTGGAAAGAGAACACCGGAGTCAAGGACAACTTCTTTACCGTGCGCTCGCTGCAGAAATAGAACGACCAACAGCCTGGAATATACCTTACGGGAGGCCTGTGCATGAACAACCTGTCTAAGATTGTTATCAGCGGCATCGTGTTGCTCACCGGTCTTGCGTCGGAATCACGAGCCGACGAACTCGAGTACACATTCGGAGGCATGATACAAAGCGACTTGCGCTTCAGGCCGGATGACAAGAGCGTCGGTTCCTATTACAAGCGCCTCGAGTGGCAGCCCGGCGTGGCGCGCAACGAGAACATCGTCAAGCTCAAGCTGGATGCCGTCTACGGCGACGTGTCCGCGGTGGTCGACATCGACTTCGTCTGGCTGGGCTACCCCGAACAGATAATCGAAGTAGGCGAGCTTGCCGACCGGGCCCGGGTCGATCCCTACTACCTGCAGACCCACGCGGCCTACATCCAGGCCAGCGACCTGTTTATAGAGGGATTGGACCTCAGGATCGGCCAACAACTGGTGCTCTGGGGCGTCGGCGACCAGTTCAACCCGACCAACAATCTCAACTCCAACGACGTCGAAGATGTCTTGATGTTCGGCGAGCAGATCGCCAACTTCATGTTGCGTCTCGACTACAGCGTCGAGCAATGGAGCATCTCGGGCGTTCTGGTTCCGGTCTTCAAGCCGGCCCAGCTTCCCCACTCGGCCGGCCTCGGCCTGGCGCTCGTCGACCGCACGCCCTTCATGGAGCAGAGCCTGCGCCTGAGAAGCGACTTCGAAAACGCCATATCACAGACTTTCAAGTATCCTACCGTCGTCTCGCGGGTTAACTCCAACATGCCCGAACGCAACTTCGAAAACATGCCCTTCGCCGTGCGTATTGCCGGCAACTTGTTCGGCCAGGACCTGGCCCTGTCTGTCTACCAGGGGCGGCACGACTTTCCGCTTCCCACCAGAAACCACGTCGGCCAGACAATCTTTGAAGAGGAAATGTGCGACCCGGCCTCCAGTCCCGACAAGAACTGCATCGACGGCGTATTGGAAACCAACGTCGATCTGATCTACCCCAAAATGAAGGTGATCGGCTTCAACATGGCCGGGGAGATCCCGCTCGACTGGATTTCGAATTCACTTCTGGGGCTCGGCTACCGGATCGAGCTGGGTGTCTACTTCCCCGAGAAAACCGACTACACGATCACCAAGGGCGATATCGATCTCTTCGGCGACCCAAATTTGATACAACCGGGCGGTGAGTACGACTATCGTCTGGGCGGGCGCAGGCCGCTGATCGTGGATGACACCCCTTTTGCCAAGTGGGTGCTTGGCCTGGACTACACCTTCGGCCCACACGTCATGCTCAACCTGATGTGGGTACACGGGATGCCCGACGAATTCGGCGCCGGTGACTTTTTGAACCAGGGCTACGTCGTTCGCCAATCGCAGGTGACCACCGATGATCCCAGAGGTTGTTTCTTCGACAACTTCGATATCTTCGATCCCGATCCCGAAAGCGCCGCCGCCACGGCCGCGTCTGTATGCGGCCAGCGTTACGTCAAGGAGGTCCTGCGCCCGCGCATCGGCGACTACGCGGTGATGGGTGTCGATTTCAAGTTCGGAGACGACCGTGCCTTGCTGCGCCTGTTTGCCATCTGGGACGTGAGCGGTTACTACGAGAGCTACTACGATGAAGCCGCCGGGAAGCGGGTCAGGAAATACATGAGTCTATTCGACGGTGGCTTTTCGATGATCCTGTTTCCCGAGTTCAACTACAACTTCAAGAACGGCTTCGAGCTGGGCTGCGGTGCTCTTTTACAACTGGGTAATCGCTACACCAAATTCGGCGACCCGTCCGCCGGCGGGTCGCTGATCTGGACCCGCGCCCGTTACAGCTTCTGAGCCTGTTTTACAATCGCCTCGAGTTCGGCATCCTCGGCCACTTCTCTCACCTCTTTCAGCCAGCGCCGGCGCGGACCCTTGAATCGCTCCTGCTGAATCAGCTTCAGGGCAAGCTCGAGCCGAGCGCGAACCTGATCGAGGGCGTCCTCTTCTTCTATCTCCCACAGGGCGCGGGCGAGAAAGACGTGATTCAGGGGGTGGGCGGTGTGGTACTTGGCCACTCTTTTCAGCAACCTGAGCGCCTTGTCGCCGTCTCCCACTCCCTGAGGCCAGGGCGGCGCGAGCAGGTAGAGCATGCCCAGCACCCTATACGGCCCGCCGCTGTCGACGTTCGGGGATAGCTGGACGGCCTTTTGAAGCTCGGCCGAAATGCGCTTGAGGTTCTTCACGGCCAGGGCCGTGTGTTCGTAGACCGCCAGGCCCAGGTTCATGGCCAGGTAGTAATGCACCGCCCCGTTCAGGCCGGCTCCCTGCGAGACGGCGATTTCCGCCCAGCGAACACCTTCTGCTGCCAGGTTCTCCCGGCGCTTGCGATTTTTCTCCCGGTCGGCAAGCAGAAAGCAGATCCGGGCGGGCAGATCGCCGCGGTGGACCGGGGCCGGCAGGGCGTCGCGCAGGATGACCAGTGTGCATTTCAGAAGACGCGTGTCGCAGTTCTGGTCGAACTTGCCTTCCGCGGCGGCCAGCGTGTCGGTGTCCCACTTGGGACATTTCAGGTTGTCTTCAAAGCGCACGATGTCGCGGGGCAAAGTCAAGGAGAAGGGACAACCCGAAAAAAACGCGGCAGCCCAGCACCACAGGGCGATCTTTTTCAGTCGGGCGGCGATGGTCACTTTCCGCCCTGGTAGAGGTCGATTACCGCCTGGTAGGTCTTGCCGCTCGAGGGAACGAAGGCGTCGATACCGAACAGGTCGCACAGCTTCTTGCCTTCCACGTTGTCGCACATGGCGTCCAGGGCTTTTCTCAGCCTGGCCCGATCGGCGGCGCCGGCTTTCTTCTCGTCGGCCACGACACCCATCTGGGGCAGTTCTTCGGAGGCGAAGGCCACCGCCAGATCCTTACCGAACGGCAGGGCGGACAAGCCGCCATACTGCAGCTCGTTGACGATGACCGCGTCCAACTTGCCGCGGGCCAGCTTGCGCAAGGACCTGAGCGCGCGGCGTGATGGCGAGAGCTTGAAGTAGCGTGCCGGATCGAGTTTTCCCCTGAAGACGATCCGCCGCAAGAACTCCGGCTCGGTAAGCCACTGTCCGCCCAGGGTCTTGCCCTTGAGGGCCTCGATGTTCGCGTAGCTTCCCTTGCGCACCAGGATGCGATATCTGTCGGTGTCGCGGCCGGAGATCTTGGGTCGGGCCAGAGGGACCAGGTTATGTTTTACGCGATTTTCCAGAAACAGTCCCAGCGAGATGATGGCGAACTCGGGCTTCTTTTCGTTGAGCAGTTTTCGGCAGTCAGCAACCTTGGTCGTGAAGCTTGCCTTGATCGTGCCGGCCGGCCAGCCGCCGATTGACTCGATCACCCCGACCATGTTCTTCAAGGCCGGCTCGGCGTCCCTGGCACGCACCGAACCACCCGGGTAACAGACCAGAATATCGATCGTGCCGGCTGCCCGCGCGCCGGCGGGCGTATAAATAATCAGCAGGGCCGCCAGACCCGCCAAAATACATGCAAGCATGTTTTTCATTTTCGTCTCCCAAAAAAAACTTCGCTGATGGCTGGTGACACCAGCAAGGCGGCCAGCACACAGCACAGCAGGCCGATGGTGACCGATATGCCCATATTGGCCACGCCCTTGTAGCTGGCCATGCTGATTGCGCCCAGGCCCGCCAGGGTGGTTCCCGCCGCCAGCAGGATGGCGCGTCCGGCCAGCCCGGCCACCTGCCAGGGGGCCAGGTCGGGCCGCTCCCGCCGCCTGTGGGCATACCACACCCCGTAATCGATGGCCAGTCCCATCACCAGCGGCAGGGCAATGATATTGGCATACGAAAACTCCATGCCGATCGCGGCGATGATGCCGATCATCCAGCCGCCGCCTATCAAAAGCGGCAGCAGCGCGATGATGAATCCGCGCAGCCTTCGCAATATCAGCAGGATCCACAAGACGGCCACGCAGACGGCGACGATGGTGCCCTGGCGAAAGCTGTCGACCGCCATGTGCGAGAAAACCTGGTGAGTGGTTGGAAAGCCGGTGGCCCGCGGAGAGACGCCGTAGACGTCTTTCAGCAAGAGGGAAAGGTTGACGGGATTGTAAACCGAGCGGGCCGGAAAGGCGTAAACCGCAATGCTTCCGTCGTTGGCGATGAAGCGGCTCTTGAGTGAAACCGGCAGGCCCGATGGATCGAGCGGCCTGGCATCCCGCCAGCCCGAGATCACATCATATGAACGTTTGGCCGCGCTCCAGAGCGCCCGGGCGAACTTCTCGGTGCGCTCGCGGGCCCGCCCCGGATCGGCTTCGAGCTTGTTGCTCAGGCTGTCGATGCGAGCGATGATTTTCTCCAGTTTCTCGACCAGTTTCTTGTGATTGGCCGAGAAGGCCATCTCCTGAGCGTCCTCTATCAATGGCTCTACCTTGGCGACGGACGAGCGTATTCGGGCCAATGTCTCATCGCCGATATTGATCTCTCCTAAATCGAGGATCTTGCGCAGGTAGGCCGAGCCGACCACGGTAGCGCCGATGCCGCGGGCCTGCTTCACGCGGGCTTCCGCATCGGGGGGGAACAGCATGGTTACCGACTGGACCTGTGAGATGGTTTTCAGTTTGGACGCCTTGTCGCTGATTATACGCGCTTCGTCCATCGAGTCGGCCGTGAAGATGATCGCCTCGGCCTGGTAATCGCTTTTCTTGACCATCTCGCGCTGGTAGTGGGCGGCCTCGCTCCCCGAGGGTAGCAGCGACAGCACGTCGTAGTTGAAAGGTATCTTCGTGCCGGCCACTACTCCTCCGATCATCCCGGCCAGGGCGACTACGATCAGAAGGACGTTGACCGGGCGGTATATCTTCAATTCCCGGCCCGGCTCGGCTTGCCGCGCCTCGTCGGCTGGCCGCACGGACAGCTTGCGCGATGGAGGCAACAGGGCAAACAACGCCGGCTGCACGCAGAAAGTGCTAATCAGCACCAGCAAGACGCCGCTGGCCGCGACCAGTCCCATGTCGGCGAAGCCCGAGAAGGGAACCGTTGTCAGGGAGAGAAAGATCAGAACAGTCGCGCCGCCGGCGGTCAGCAAGGCCCGGGCGGAGGCGGCCACGCCGCGTCCGATGGCCTGCTTGAGATCGTCCACCCGGGCCCGCTCCTCCATGATGCGGGTGCTCATGAAGATGCCGTAATCGACCCCCAGGCCGAAGAGGACGGCGGTGAAGGCCGAGGTGATCATCGTCAGGTGACCGACGGTAAGGTAGGTCAGGCCGATATTCCAAAGCACCCCCAGGCCCATGGGCACGAAGACGACCAGTGCCCATGTCAGCGAGCGTAGCCAGACTCCGATCAGCAGGATGATCAGCACGGCGGCCGTAGTAACCGTGAAAACGATGTCCCGCTGGATGGCGTCGAACTCCTCGCAGGTCACGGCGGGAAGACCGGTCAGGTGAACCCGGGGAGCCTCGCCGCCGCGCTTTTGGTACTCGCGGCGTAGATCTTCGGCCGTCTTACGCACCCCGGCGATCAACGGCTTTACCACCTTGAACTCTTCTGAAATCTCTTTAGGGTGCACGAACAGGAAGAACATCTTGCCGTCGTGCGAGGTGAAGTAGCCCTTGCCGGCCGCGAGCTGCGCCCCGCCGTGACTGGCCACCAGCCGTTGCCAGTCGATGCCCTCGGGAAGCGTGGGCGAATCGATCCAGCGCAGCCACTCATCCAGGGCGAAGATGATCATGCGCATACTGGCATCGGCGGTCTTGAGATCGACATCCACGCCCGAAAGGGCCGGGGGCTCATCCAGCCAATGATCGAGGCGGCCGAAGGCCTCGTCCCAGGAGTCCAGAGCCTGCGGAACGGGCACCGAGATCAGCTTACCGAGCACCCGCTGAAATTGCTCAAGCGGCCCGGCCGGCACTAGCAAGTAGGCGTGCCGCAGGAAGAAGTCGATATCAA
>CAZXHT010000110.1:0-18388 GCA_964640665.1 uncultured Myxococcales bacterium | reverse complement strand
TGCATCAGGGAAGCCTTCACATTCTCCTACATAATTAATCCAGATGTTATTATTAAGAATTTTGTGTCCTGTTATTCTTTTCAGTGTAAGATCTGTTAACATGGCTTCAGCGTCGAACCGTGACTGAAATCTAAATGTAAAGTATCTACCATTCTCTATCTCTTGAATACCTTCGCACCATTCATTTGGCAACTCCACTCCTAATGCTGAATAATAATAAAGGTCGTCCGGTGAAGGCATATCTACTCCTCTATCTCTGATTCTACTACCGATGTATTGGCCCAAAATGAGTGACATTGTTCTAAAACCACTGCGTTGATAAAACATATCCAGCGCAGATAGGTACTCTTCTTTGTTTGTTATTATAATTTTGCGTCCGATTTCTGCGAAGTTCTCGAAAGGATGGCTATCAGGCACATAATTTCCATTGTCATTCTCACCGGGGAATATTATCAACAGAGTTAAATCCAGGTTACCGTTTTCACCCACACCCTGGGAGGTCATTCTGAGCGGATAAGTTGGAGTGCTCATATCCTTAAAAATAAATTTTACAGGACTCAATGGCTTTTGAGAATCGACTTCCGACGACAAACGCGCCACGAAGAAATACTGGCCTTCGGTGTTCATAGCCTTCATCATTTCTTTGGACGATACCGGTATATAATAGCCATTATCTCCGAGCCATGTAACAATGTCTCCGCCATCATGTGCCGACAAGATGACATAGTCGAGTTCACCAACTGTTCCCTGCTCCCATAAATCGACGCTTACCTTCCCTTTACTGGAAGATACTATTCCGCTATCACCGTTATTATAATAAGGCGGTACTGTGCATCGATGTAAAAAAACCGGAGATGTTAGAATTTCTAGCTGGTCAAAAAATTCTATGCTGCCTTGTTGAACTTCCGGCCTGTTTGTGAATGGAACTACCCACGCGGCCGATCCCTTTTCGCGTTCGAAGACAGGCTGAATATGAATCTCCCACTGCCCATTTCTGAGCCACATGATTGCTCTCTGTCGTGTCGCCCTGACATCAAAGTTTGCATTAGATACTAAATATACGTATCCGTCGGCCAACACACTAGAGAACGTCATACCCAAGAGAAGCACAATAATAATAAGTGACCTTATTTTCATCATTGCACCACCCCACCAATTCTCAAAGACGGATCTCCAAAAAGAATCATCTTGTGCATATGATCATACTTCGCACCCGCATGCCAAGTTGTGCCGATCCACCATATCGATCCGGGTATAAAGTCACATCCAAGTCGCGCGACCGGCACCGATTTCTAGACGTATTATATCACATGCCAGAAAAGCGAGGGAAGTGTTTTTCACAAGGCGGCCAGGGACGTCTCACGGAACGTCTCACGTCCCTATTCTCTCAATCAGCGACGGTCACCGTAACGGGTTTCGAGGAGATCGGACGTTGGGCCAGAGAGGCTTCTATCACGTGGCGGCCCTTTACAAGCGACCAGCGGAACTCGTATGGGTAGCCAACTTTTGCCACAGGCACGCCGTCCACCAGCCAGACTATCTGTTCGCCACGCGGACTCACACGGGCGGCCAGGCGCAGGGTTGAGAACTCGGGCGGGGTGTCCGGGTCCCACAGGTAGCGGGCATTGTTGCTCGGTTCTTCTATCACGATCCTGGGCGGGCCTTCGTCCGCCCGCGCCGCGGCGGACAGGCCGCACAGTGGGCTGAGTTCGCGGGGGGCAAGTTCGATGTGCCGGGCGCGGGCCCAGGGCTCGTAGTACTCGGGCAAGCTTAGCATGACCACCTGTTTTACGAAGACCCTCGGGCAACGGGCTTGCCCGGCGCCGGCCAGCAGGCCGTTGCGCTTGTCTATCTTCACCCTGCGATGATAGGGACAATCCTGGTAGGGCTCGCTGCCGGGAGCGAAGTACTCGACCCGTCTTCGGGGACAGCTCGGGGTCGCCAGCTTGCCGGACAAGGGGCAGATCGTCCGGGCCTGGTAACCAGCCGGCGGCGGGAACCCGGCCAGCAGGCTTCGATAGGGCCGGTAGTGTTGCATGACCTGGTCCATGATGCGGTGCATGGCCCCACCCGCGCCGTACAGGCCGCCCAGGTGATTCATGCGTCGCCAGTCGTGGTTGCCGAGCCAGACACCGACCAGCAACCTGTCCGAAAAACCCACCGCCCAGGCATCCCTGTAACCCTGGCTTGTGCCGGTCTTGGCCGCCAGCGCGTAGTCGAACTCGAGCGCGTTGCCCCGCGGAAAGCTCGGCATGCGCGCCACGGGATCAGACAAGATATGGGTAATCATCCGCGCCACACCGGGCGGCAACAGACGCCTTGCGACCTGTCGTTCGTCGTCTACAAACCAGCGCAGACCGAGCGTCTTGCCGTCGTTTGCCAAAATGCCGTATAGGCCGACCAGTTCCTCGAGCGTGACATGCAGGTTGCCAAGCACTAATCCCAAGCCGTAAAGATCGGGATCCGCGGAAATGGCGCCGATGCCCGCGCGCCTGAAAAAGTCGAGTGTGTTATCCACACCCACCGCCGCCTGGACTCTCAGGGCAGGGATGTTACGCGAGTTGGCCAGCGCCTCCCTGAACAGCATCGGCCCCAGGTAGGTGTGAGTAATATTGCGCGGCAAGTAGACACGTCCTCCTTCGCGATCGAACTCCACCCGGATGTCAGGCAACTCGCTAGCGGCCGTGTAGTCGCCCGCGGCCAGGGCCAGGCCGTAGACGAACGGCTTGAGCGCCGAGCCGGGCGGGCGCTTGATGCGGGCGTAATCGATCGCCCCGCGATGCTCGTCGTCGAAATAGTCTCCCGAACCTATATAGGCCAACACCTCGCCGCTTACGCTGTCTACCACCATGGCGGCCGTGTTGCCCGCCCCGCGCTCGCGAAGATCGGACAGGTTCTGACGCAGGATCCCGGAGACCTTGGATTGCATCTCGAGATCGATGCTGGATCTCAGAATCGGCCCGCCGTGCGAACGCGCCATCCGGCACACGCGAAGCACGGCGTGCAGGGCGTCGTCTGCGCGCTCGGGCCTTTGAACCAGGTGCAAGTCGGAACCAAGCGCCCAGGAAAGCTGACGATCATCGATGCGCCCGCGCGCCCTAAGCGTTTTCAAAATAAGCCGGGCTCTCTTCTCCGCGCGCCACAGGCCTACCGGCCTGTGAGGATCCATGCGTCCCGGAGCCTGGGGCAAGCCGGCCAAAAAGGCCGCCTGCAGCCATGACAGATCCTCTATGGGTTTGTCGAAATAGTAGCGCGCCGCGCGCACGATGCCGTGTATGCGGTTGCCGTAAGGCGCAATGGTCAGGTAGTGCCTGAGCACCTTATCGTGACCGTGATCGCGGATCAGAAGCAGTGCCTCGGCCGCCTCCTTTATCTTTCTCACCAGGCCGCGCGGGCCCGGGTTCTGCATCCTGGCAACCTGCATGGCGACGGTCGAAGCGCCCGAGATAATCCTGCCGGCCGCCAGATCCTGCCACAAGGCCCTCAGCACCGACGGCAGGTGCACCCCGCCGTGATCGAAAAAATGACGATCCTCGGTCTCTAATGTGGCTGCCAGTATCTTCTCGGGCAGCCGCACGGGCAGCGCCCAGTAGCCAATCTCACCGCCTGCGGCCGGCACCTCGCCCAGGTAACGCCCGGCGCGATCGAGCACCAGGACACTTGCTCGCGGCGCGTGTAGCCCGCTGTCGAGACAGGAGATAAAGCAGGCCAGCCCGACTGCCACGACAGTCAGGCAGTCTATGACCAACGCCAGCCGCCTGCTCATCCTCCGTCCCGGACGAATCACTTCTGATGATCTCCTTTGACTTCAACCCGCATGCCGTCTCCGCGACCGCGGACCTCCTGGTGATACATCTGTTCGGCCCAGGCCGGTGGATGAACGAATGAGCCCTCATTGGTCGCCCGCAGACGGAAGCTGACGCTGTGCGATCCCTTGGGCAGCCCGATGAAGTAGTAGCGCACTTCGTCGTCCATACGTTGCACGTAGTCGGCTTTTAGCGAATCGGGCACCGACGGGCGCGCCTCGGGACCGGATGTTTTCAGCTCGGGGTTCAAGGGTTCGAGCCCGGCGGCGAACGGCACCACCAACGCCACGTGGAAACGCTGCTTGTCCGACAACAGGCGCGCCTGTACCTCGACGATGTCACCCAGTTCGAGACGCACTTCCTTTCCCGCCTGATCGTCGAAGTGGGTATTGGGCGAGCCGTCTTTGTGAATAATTGTGTTGCTGCGCGAGACGACGAATCCGGCGTGCGCGGCTGCGGCCCGATCGCCGGTTACATCCGGCAAGTAATCGTAACGCACAAGCAGGCCAAGCCCGGTCTTGCTCACAACCTCGACGCTCTGCGGTTTTTCCAAAAGCAGCCTGGCCCGGGCCACCTTGTGTATTGAGTTCAGCTCGAGCGTGCCCCCGCCCGATAGCTTGACTTTTGCCTCGACATTCCCGGGACGTGCAAGCTCCAGGTAGGCCAGCAGCGCCGCGGCCGCCCGGCGGCTCGAGTAGGTAGAGCCGAAACCGCGGGTCGCGGATGCCTGTGCCAAAAGCGCATCGCGCAACAACGAAAGGCGCGGATTCTTGGGATCGAGCCGCGTCAGGCTCTCGATCACCGCCGCCAGAGTGGAGGTGCGTGATCCCAGGTAGTCGGTGTACCAGCCCCGGCGATACCAGCGGATTCCCTTGTAGATGGGCTTACCCTTGTAGAGCCTGAAGACCACGCGATCCCAAAGCTCACCGCGCAAGGCGCCCAGGTTGGTTCTGAACAAACTCGGCCGATGATTCATGGCCAGGGCCAAATCGGCCATCGAGGTGACATCCATGTCCTCGCGATGATGGTAGAGATCAGTCAGGTAGCTCTCGTCGAGTTCGCCGACCGCAACCAGGGCGCGGATTGCCGAGGTCTGCTGGTTGTAACGATAGCCGGAGCGTAAAGCGCGGAAGTCGCTCCTTAAAGAAGCCTTCAAGGCGGAAACCGTGTGGCCGAAGATGTCCGGGGGAACGGCTATTCCCATTCCGCGCGCCAAGTTCATGAGACGCGCCGCCTGGGCGGTCAAGGCAACACTGCCGGCGCCGCCGGGCCAGTATGAGAAGAAACCCTCGTCGGTCTGGTAGAGATCCATTTCTCCCAGCACACGCTTTACATGCGCGCCGACCTGCAGTGCGTAGTGTTCGTTGAGTCCCAGCTTGCGTAGCAATTTTCCGATGGCCATCTGGGGCATCAGGCGTGACATCTTCTGTTCCAGACAACCGTGCGGATAGCTTGCGAGATAATCGAGCGCGGCCAGCAACTCGAGCGCACCCGGCACGTTCGAGATTTCGATCTCCTGCACAGCGGTCCCCGCGCGCGGCTTTTCCGGGAAGGGCTTGAGCCGTGTCTTGCCGGAAGTGAGAGTATCGAAATAGGCGAAGTGCTCGACGGCGCGGTCGGGCAGAATCGGCAGCTTGACTTCGAAGGCGTCTCCTACGCGGTCTTTCTTGCGCTCAACGTCCATTTTGACAGTGAGCTCTCCCGGCCTGGTGGGATCGGCCGAGTGCGCCGCTACCGGAAACAAGTGACTTACGGCCTGGTTGCGCTTGAGTTCAATCTTTCTGCCGAAGCTCTTTTCCGCGCCCAGGCCGTTAATCTTCACGGCCACTGCGCCGGCTCCCTCGGCCCCTTCCAGCAAGCGTCCCACGCCGCCGACCCAAAAGTTGTCTCCCTGGCGAACGAAGCGCGGCAACTGGGGCTGCACCAACAGAGGCAATCGCACGTGGATCAGGGAACTTCTAAATCCGAAGCGGGCCATGCCCGAGGCAGCCACCGCGCGAATCTTGAAATTGGTCAGATCGTCGGACATCTTGACCGGAACGACCAACTTTCCCGACGGCCCTACCTCGAGCGTGGCCTCGTAGTAAGGCACGCTCTTGAAGTTCTTCCTCACCCGCCTGCGGCCCGACAGCCTTCCCTTGCCGTCTTCCTCGGAGCCGTCCCCGGCCGGTTCGTCCTCTTCTTGCAAGCGGCCGATCAACTCGTTGCGCGTGTCTCTGATACTCATGCTGCGGCTGTTTGGAAGTATGAAGGCGTTGAGCGGATCGAGCGGCCCCTCGTCGGCCAGGGCCAGCACTGCCTCATCCGCAAGCCAGAGTGTCACCTCGCCGGCCAGCGGCCGGCCGCTATCATCTGCAAGCTTCAGCACCAACCTGGCGGTGGATCCCGGCCTGACGGTCTTGGGATGCCCGATAGCCAGTTTGATCTGGTTGCGGGTGGGTTTTACCTTGATGTCCAGGCTGGCAGCCAGTGTCCTGGGCCTGTAACGTTCGTCGCCCCCGGTACCTCGTCCCAGCCGCCCGCGCATAAGCACGACGTTGACAGGCAGATTGGGAGCCTGGCTTGCACGGACGGGAATACCCAGGCTGGCTTTGCCTCCCACGACGTCCTTCCATAAATATGAATTTCCGCCGGGATCCTGCAACACGACCAGCGCCCGCGCCCGCTGGAAAGGACTCTTGATGATCAATTTGGCCGTCTCGCCCGGCTTGTAGCTCTTCTTGTCACAGCTCAGCTCGAAGACTCCCTGGCGCGATTTCTTCCAGGCCAGTGCTTCCTTGCCGCCGACGTAGAGATCGGCTGACAGGGTTTGCACCCGGCCCAACTTGTCCCTGGCCGTCAATTCGACCAGGTACACGCCGGCCTTGGCGATCGGCATCTCGGCCGTGACAGGCTTCTTGCCGGTGGTGATTTCCTTTTCGAAAACCTTATTGTCCTTCTGCTCGGTGACGTAGCTGGCCTTGCCGGTGGAGAAATCGGTTTCCCTAAGATGGCTGTGCCAAGTGCGCCGGAAGAGGCGCACCTTGATTTTCTGTCCGCCGATCGCCTTATCGTCGATTCCGACCGCGATGATACTCGGGGTAATCTTGGTCGCCTTTTCGAAGTAACGTCGGAGCTTCATACCGAGCACGAAGGGCGGCAGGGCCTTGATTTCTTCCATGGCTCCGACCACCTGATTATCCACTCCGGTTACCGAGGTCTCGATACGGTAGATGCGCGCGGAGCCGTCCATGTCCAGGGCGGGGTTGATCGTGATCTCGTGCGCGCCGTTCTTGTCAAGCGTCCCCTTCTCGCGAAGCGTCTCGGGGGGGCGTGCCCGGCCTCCGCGCGAGAACTGAGTTGACGAGGCAAACAAGTACCCCTTACGTCCGCGCGGCATGTAGTGGTACGGGCGGCGCGTCACGCTCCACTCAATCGGGCGCGCGGCGACGGAGCCGCCGGCATAGTAGCGGGCCATCGCCTTGGCCTTGAAAGGGCCGTCGTTACGCACCTTGTCCTTGGCCGAGATACGCACCTCGAACGTCGGAATGCGGTAGGCCTCGATCTTGAAGCCGCGGGTCGCCACCTCCCTGTAGGGTTTCTTGCGATAGAGCCTGATCGAGAAATTGCCGGTCGGCGCATCCTTCTGGGAAAACTCGGCGGAGAAACCCATCAGCTTCGAGAAGGTCACACGCAGCGGCCATTCCTTTCCTCCGGGCCCCTTGACCTTGAGAGCAAAGTTCTTGCCCCCCCCGGGGCTGTGCAACAGGCCATCTTTGCGTTGTCGCAGGTAACCCTTGATGAATACCATCTCTCCGGGCCGATAGATGGGCCGTTCGGTGAAGACGAAACCCAGAAGCCTGTCGTTGGCCGCCTCAGGCATGTTCTGCTCGCCGATCCAGTGCAACCATTGGCCCCAGGGCGACCAGTGGTTGTTTGCGAAACGCGGCGGGGGATCGTTGGGATCCAGCACCAGCATGTCCTCGCCACTGCGTACCGAGATACGATAGAGTTTTTCCCAATGGGGCTGTCTTTCCAGCACCGCCCTGCCGTCGGCGTCGGTTTTCAGTGTAACCAAAACCCTGCGAGGCGACCGACGCTTTTTTCCCGGCTTGGGGCGGGGTGGCCGATCGATGGCCTCGACCACAACCCGTGCTCCCCTCACCGGGGCCGCATTGTCGATTGCGCGCACGTAGAAAATGACGCGCTGGCGCTCTTCTACGCTGGTCAAGGACAGGTTTGTAACCTGTACCCTGACATAGGATCTCTGCGCAGGTCCGCTCAGACGCCGCAGACCAACCAGGTAATGGCCAGGGCGGTTGCGTCCCAGGCGTTTGTCGAGCAGATGCCCGATATCCAATCCGAAACGAGTCGTTGCGCTTTTTCCGGAAAGAGGCAGGTCGATCACCTCGGATATCAGCGGCGACCCCAGCAACCTCAAGTGACTCGTCAGCTCGCCGGCCGAAACGTAGTCGAGCGCATCCTGCCCGCGCCCCGGCTCCTCGCCGGGAAACGGGGGAGCGGAACTCTCGTTGACCACAACCGGGCTGGCCGGGAACGGCCACAGGCCGGGGTGCAACGGATCGACACGGTAGATGCGCACATCGGCCCGCCTGTCTCCGTAGCCGACCAGGGGCAGCATGCGCGGTCCGTGCGCCTCGAGAATGCCGCGCGCCTGACGCCAGCGCACGAAGGGTTGCCGGTGACCCAGATAGAAGAAGGCCTCTGTCCGTCCTGGGCCACACAATCCGCGATCATCCAGGTCTTTCAACGGGGCTGGCCGCAGGCTGAGACGGTAAAGAACCTCGGGCACAAACTTGCCACGCAGCAACACCCGCCGTCCGGAAAGCTGGAAGCCCAGGTCCTCGACCGCGGGATCCAGGCGCACCAGCTTCTTGAGCGTGGTTAAAGTCAGGTTCTTGGGCTGGGCCGAAAAAACGATCTGCGGTGTCTGACCGTAATGCCCACAGGCCAAGGCGCTCTCCGCGGGCAACGTTAGCGAACCGCCGACCGTCATGGCCGCGTCGCCGCAGGCCACCGATTCGATCCGGAAGGCGGGCCGCGTCGAGATGCGTCCCTTCCAGAGCACTTTGCCCTGATCCCCAAGCGCCAGGCTCAATAGGACTACGAGCTGCTTGCCTTCAGGAACCCGCTCGGTCAACGTCACGGCATAGACGACAGGGTCGCGCTGCGTGCGCCGCGGTAAGACAGCGATATTGAAATCCTCGACCAGCCTGCGCCGCGCGCTTTCCAGGCCGGGCAGATCGCGAATCTGGATCGAGATCATCTTGCGCAGCGACTCAATCTTCAGAGCCTGTGAAAAAGTCAGGCTAAAAGTGCGAAAGGGTCTCAGGTTATCGCTGCCCGCGGCCGGGGACATGGACAGCGGCGCCGACATCATGGTTGTCAAGATTCGGCTCGCCCCCTGGGCCTTGACCTGGTAGCGAGCCAGGGCCGGCCAGCTTTCAGCCGGCCTGAACTGCAAAGTGCGGCGATCGATCCAGTACCATGCCCCGGGCCAGGCGGGGGTAATTCCGAGTAAGCGTCGCCCGTTGTCGGCCGGACCTCTGGTTGGAACATGATCCTTATTGAAGTAGACCGTCACTGGATCAAAACCGCGCAGGAACTTCTCGGGCAAGATGGTCGTGGCAGAGGAAGCCGGTCGCTGGTGCTCGTCGGCCGGGCGATAGTCCTGGGCCAACCCGGAAACGGACAGCGCCAGCGTGCAAGCAACGATTGAGCTAATGATGGCTTTCATGGCCTCTCTCCAATGCGACGAAAAAAGTCACGCAGGTAATCCTCGGGAACAGCGGTCTTTGAACCGGACAACCCCAGGATGACCGGGCGGAAGGCCACGGCCTTGCCGCTTGCGGGAGCCGTAATCTTTAATATGTATTTCCCACTGGCCAGCCGCATGTACTGCAGGCAACCGCTGCCCAGCTTATGCTGTTCGGCATCGTAGGTCACACACTCAAGAACGTCCGCCGTGACCCGCAGACCGATGCCGACTTCGCCGGCCGACTCGACCGAAAAAGCAAAGACGGCATTCTCACCGGGCGCCAGCCAGCGTTCCATCCCGACTCCTTCGTGCAGACTCTCCAGTGCTGCAGCGGTCCAGAAAAGAGTGCCGCCCAGCGTCTGCCCGGCATAGGAACGTACCAGCAACTTGTAGTCGCCTGGTTCGAGCACGCGCAGGATATCGCAGCCGCTGCCCCTCCCGGCCACGGCCAGCAAGCGCGAGCCGGACGCCAGAGCGCACACGCCGCTATCCGAGTGGAGAGTAACGGCCGCGGTTGCGGAAAGCCGCATCTGCCTCGCAAGCGACGTGCCCGACAGCGGCAGCGCCTCGGCAGCCGGCAGCGTCTGGAGCCGCTCGGCGCTGACCGGCTTGCCCCAGGTGGCCGCAAGCTCCGAGCCTTTTTCGAAAAGTACAACCCGCAATGGTTCGACCGTGTGGCGCAGCGATAGCTCGCCGGCCTGCCCTGCCGGAATCAGGCACAGGCAGCCGTCGAACAGGGAACCGTCGTCCAGACGGACCTTGCAACTTGCCGCCCCCGATACTGAAAGCGTGCGCGGCTTGTCGGCGGCTACAAACGCCAGCGCCGTCCGGCCAGGCCTGGCGTGGCGTTTTTCGAAGATCCTCGCCAGCGTCCGAACACTGGGCGGGCTCGGATCGAGCAGCAGACGCACCCGGGCTCGCCGCAAGGCGTCGGAAGCAATATAGACCGTCCCGCCCTTGGCCCTGAGCGAACAGGCCGCAAGATCGTCTGCCGGCGGACACAGGTCTACAACCTTCCCGCCGGCGTCCGTTTGCACAACCCAACTATCATGCGCAACCACGATCTCGAGGCGACTCATCGCGGCGGGAAGCGCAAGGCTGGCAACGGGCCCGCGCCAGGCGATCTCGCTAACTCCGGGTTGCAGCACCCGGGCCTTGCCCGGCACGCCGGCAGCCCTGGCCAGTACCGTTCCCCTCCGATCGGATAACCCGGAGATCCAGTAGCGGGCCAGCGTCTCGCGCGCGGGAGCGCCGGCCGCGAAACAACCGTTCTGGTTCTGCAGGTGAATGCCGCCCTCGATGCGGCAAGTCGTCGTGGCCGTCTCTCCCAGCGGCAACGCCACCCGCAGCAGGTGCAAGGCCTGACCGGACGATTTCTGGCGCTGGATGAAAACGCGCGGGGAGAGCGTCCGGGCACCGGCTCCGCCGGCTCCCGGTCGGTCAAGGTCGGCAATAATCTGGGAAAGTTTCAGTTGCGGAGTCTTTCCTGTTAAGGCTGAGAAAATGCATTCGCCGGCCTCGAGCGAGGCCCGCGGACCGCACGTTTCGAGCAGACCGCTTTTGTCCGCCGGAAGGCAGAAGACTCCGCGGCCGGTAGCGTAACGTCCCGGGCGGAGAACGCGGACAAGCCCGGCCGCGCCGCGCGGGAGTTTTCCGCCGTCGAAGGCTTCTACTTTTCGGTTCACGACCGCGGATTCGATCGACGCGTACCAGTTACGCGACCACATCCGCAATGTGTAGCTGAGGCCCTTCGGATTCAGCAGCATCCGGCAACGGCGAACGTTGTCTTGTTCGCGCAGGATCTCGCCGGTTTCATTCTCGATCGAGCACGAGAACGGAAGCCGCGAGTGAAGGTCAATCTCCTGTATCACACCCGGGGTCGTGGCGGGCAGCCGCGCTGTCAGAACCTTGCCGCGAGTCTTGTGGCTCTGCTTGCCCGATAGCACCCCCAGGTCGCGAGTGTCCGTCTGCACTACTTTTACCAGGCTCGGCCCGCCGATGGTGTTTTCGGCTTCGAGTTCAAGGCGGTAGTCGCCGGCTTGTAACGGTCTTGCGATCAAGCAGTTCCAGTCGGCGCCGACAGACCCGTTCTGGGCCACCAACCGGCCGGCTGTGTCGAATAACCTGCAGCGCACGTCTGTCTGTCCGGTTGTCTTCAGGCGCAGCACACCGTCCGCCGGCATGCGCAACTTCTGGCTGGTCGGCACCTGCACGTTCTTCGACATGCCCGGGGCCAGCACATCGCTGCTTACCTGCAAGTTGTACGAGATGGCCACGTCGCCACGACTGTGCTCCGTCACCAGTCCGTAGCGGCCGGCCGCAAGATGCAGCGACACATTTCCGGCGCCGGGAGGCACGGGTTGCACCAGTTTTCGACTGCGCCCGTCAAGCATGTAGACGCGTCCCTGCATGCCGGCATCAAGGGAAATCCCCACTTCCAGATCGGCCTGCAGCCGGAAGCGAAACTCATCTTTTCCGTCTTTACCCAGTTGGGCACGGTAGGGCGTATTGAGATCGATGGTGTGGGCCTTATCGCCACGCAGCACCAGCGGCCTGGTGATTCGCCGCAACTCGGTGCGGCGCATGCTCTCGACGGTCAGCGGCATCTGCATCCAGCGGTAAGCGCCGGCATTCAACTCGAGCGTCCGGTCGCAGGGAGTCGGAACGCTCACCAGCGGCCAGCCCTGTTCGTCCTCCAGGCGGCATTGCAAACTCACCAACTGCCCGCGTGTCAGCAAGCGGTATTTTCCTTTGCGGGCGACGGACACATCCTGGCGCATCAGGACGCCGGCATCGACGGTGAAGAAGACGTCCCGGCTTTCTTTGATCGGCTTGCCTTGCTCGACCGGTCGCCTGGTTAGGATCATCGCTGCCCGGCCCCGGCTGCGGCCGGCTGTATTTACCGTCAACAGGTAGCGTCCCTGGTTGAGGAAGCCCGAGATCAGACAGTTGTGCCCGCGGCCGCCGCCGGTGCCCGAAAGAAGTCGGCTGACCACGGCCGTGCGCAGGCGGCACTCGGTGGTCAGTAGCCCTTCGGTGGTCACCTGGTAAAGACCGGCCTGGTCAACGTCGAAGATCATCGATCGCGATTGCCCGCGCTCGAAATCGTAAAACACTCGCTTGTCGCGCACCAGAAGCGGCAGCTTGGGTATCTTCGGTGAGTACTTCGGTAACGCGGCGAGCGTCTGCGGCGTCGCCGGGCGCCGGATCGAAAGCGCCAGCAGCTTTCCGGCCGTGTTTGCAACTCTGATGTTCTTTTCTTTTGATATCGCGGGCAGACGGCAGAGGCCGTCTTGCGCCTTTGCCTGGTAGTCGCTGCCCCAGGCGCACGAGAAATCTCCGCCTCCGGCCGCACGCACGACCAGCGGCCCTCCCGCGGAGATCGGCAATTCGACATGGCCGCCCGGATCGACGGCCAGCGGCAGGGGCCGCTCGAGCTTCAAGGGCATCCGGCGCAGCACCAGTCCCCGGGCGCTGGCCGTACCACGACGGTTGATCTCGAGCGTGTAACGCCGGCCGCTTTTCAGGTTGACTCCGGGCAACAGGCAGGAAAACTTGTCAACCTTCTTCACCTGACCCTTGCCGTGCGAGAAGGGGCTCTCCATGACACAGGCGACTTTCAGCCGCTCGATACCTTCCTTGCCGCCGTAGATCTTGAGTTCGTAGGCGCCCTCGCTCAGGTGTCCGACGACGTTGCACTCGGTCGCGCCCGGGTCGCTGTCATGCACGATGCTGCGTTGGCCTCCTTCTGAGCGGTAGAGCACGCAACGGTTCTTGAGTTCAGCGGCCGTCGAGAGTGCAAAGACACCCGCCCGACCCACCTCGAACCAGACGGTCTCCTCGCGCCCGTTGTAGTTGAAGCGGCGATCGTAAGCATGGTCGCGATCGATGCGCAAAAAATCGCGGGCCAGCACTGTAGTCGAGCGACCGCGGCGGGTTGTCAGCTGACAGGCCAGCGGCGCGGCGTCGGTATCCGGAGGCACATCGGTTGCTGAAACCAGATAGCGGCCCGAAGAAGGCGCTTCGAAGCTGAGCGCCTCGCGCATGCGCCCGTAGTCGCCGTCGGCCATCTGGTTTCCGTCGTTGTAACGGCTCCAGATCAGTTCGCCCCGTGCGCCGGGCGGGCCGCTAACGGTCAACAGGTTGCGTTTCTCGGAAAAGTTCCAAGCCGAGCAAGACGGAATCAGCGCCTTGGTTGGAATGCCGCACTTGCCTCCAAACGCACCGGGGCGATCGCCGGTCTTGTCCGCAAACGAACTGAGCGTCAGAGAGCTTACGGCAGAGGCCGGCTCGGTCAGAGTCATGACGCCTACCAACTTGCCCGGACTCACCTCCCATGAAAGCTTGCCCCACTCGGGAAAGCTGAAGGCCAGGTTACCGTCGGCCGGCCCCTTGGCGAAGCCGTTGGCGACGAACAGGAAGTTGCGTTCTTCGCCCTTGGTCCAGCGCCTGGGCGAGGTGCCGTAAACCACCAGGCGGTAGTTGCCCTTCTCGAGCATGCCGGAAAGACTCCACTCGTAAAGCGGCCGGCCATCGCGCGGCATCAACTCCTGTTGGTGTGCCTCGATTTCCTCGACCCACTCGCCGTCACGCCACAGCCGAACCGCGCCGGCGGTGCGCCCGATCGCGCGCAGCACCACGTAGCGCCGTTCGACGATCCGGATCCAGTACGAGGCCTGCCGGCCCGGTTGCAGTTCGAGGCTTTGGCTGCGACCGTTCTCGAGCCTGACCGGTTCGGCGTTCAACTCGGTAAACGGCTTGGCTTCGATTGTTGTCGTGCCCTTGCCGTGCTTAGGCGATCGCAACCTGAGCTTGTAGGCTCCCGAGTCGAGCAGCACATCCATCTCGCAGTTTTCCTTGCCGGACACGCCCGAACTGCGAAACGGCCCCCGCAGGTGATCGACCATCTCGCAGGCCGTCCCCTCGGGGCTGCGGGCCGTAATCCGGTACATGCCCGGCTCGGCGATACGGATCATTACTTCCTGCCGCCCTTTGGCCGGCACATTTTGCGGCATGACCACAGGTGTAGCAGCAAGGAACAATGGCAGGGCAAAAAATATCAGTTGCATGATTTCTCCCTGGTTTGGGACATTGCAGGCACCCGCGCATCATACAAGCCCGTCACCTTGAAAAGCAATCACGGTGCCAAACATGAACGTACGGAAAAGTTTCACGATTCCGGGCTGATTCGTGTGACAGCGGGACGACGCCGGGAGGCCGTCGTGGACGTTGTGACACACGGGCGTGTCCCCCGGGAGGCGGCCCGTCCGGTTTCAGGCTTGTGTCTTAGAAGCAATCATGAAAGAAATGACCCAACGAAAGGACGACCGCCGCATGCCGCTCTCATTTCCATCGCAGTCGCACGGCAATATCGCCTTCGGCTTCTTCAACATCGAGATCGACATGCTGCTGCTCGAAGATCTGTTCTTCTTCGCGCCCGACTTCTGCAGCGCGCTTATCGATCTGGCGCAACATCGCGAAGCATCTTTTGACGGCTGGCGGATAGACGATCGTCTGCAAATCGGAAACCTGCACGGGGCCATCGCCGGAGTCGACCTTGCGGGCTTCATAGGTGAGACTTACCGGCGCTTCCCCTTCCCGGCCAGGCCCGAAGCTTTCAAGCAGAACCCGCAAGGGACAATCAACCGCGACTGGGCCGCTGAACACATCGCTTCTTACGGCCAAAAGATGCAGATCGTTTTGAGCTATAACGAGGCCCAAGGTGCAATATCCATAGCCGACTATCTTTTCGACGAGCAAGCCTTCGCGGCTCTGGTCGACTACGTCGAACGCGGCGGTTACCCGAGATGGAAAGACGACCTCAAGCCGGAATACGTCGTCGAGATGATGCAAAGGACAAAAGGGGCCAGGTCCCTTTTCTTTAACTTTTCTTTAACTCCGGTGTGAATACCGTCAACACCTGTATATAAATTGAACGCTGGACATCGTGTTGCCGGCGACAGTAGGTGCCCCGCATCGCGACGGGAAACATTGCAAGTGCCTGTTTTTCATGTCCCGGTCGGCTGCCATGCGTTCTGGCATGGCACTTGAATACATAAGCAGTTCAGGCGGTTTCACGTGTTGACAGATCGATTCGAAAAACCGCGGCACGGCGGGACAGGAATCGTGTGCCCAAAAAGGAGGCAGACATGAGAATTACGAGTGATTCCGGACGAACGTCGGCATTGGTGGTCTGGGCGATGGTGCTGGCCGCGGCGCTTCCCGCGATCTCGCGCGCCGCCGACAAACAGTTGTGCGTTGAGGTCGTGCTCAAGGACGAGAGCGAACAGGCCGCCGATGAGAAGCCGCCGCCAACCGCCGCGGCTCCCGCCGAGAAAACCCGGGCCGTGAAAGCCACGCCGGCGCTTCCCTGGCAACGGGCCAAGACCCGCGCCACAGAGCCGGTGCCCGAAGAGTTCGAGGCCTACCTGCCGATCGGCCAGACGCCGGTGATCTATCTCAAGCGCCTGATCGAGCATTTCATCACTCACCGCAAGGGGTACATCGCTGTCCAGAAAGGCTGCGATGAGCACATCCGGGTGGAGCTCTACCCGCTGGCCGAGGGCTGGACACTCTTCGCCCGCTACACCGGCAACGGACGCGAGGAACGCGTCGATCAGCTCTATCCGCGGGAGTTGAGCCAGTTCTCGGAAAGAGTCGTCGACGCTCTCCTCTCGGACGAGCCCATCAGCGCCACCATCAAGCGCGACACGGTGCTGCGCTCGGACTCGAAGAAGTCCGCCCAGCGCATCAAGGGAACCAACCACTTCATCATCGGCCTTGGCACCCAGGTCCGCGGCGGCCAACTGGATACCGTCGACGTCGGCTCGGGCGGCACTAAGAAACAAATCCGCGTGCTGGCCCCGATGATCATCGGCTTCGGCTACCGGGGCAAGTTCGAGAACTGGGGCATCGAGGCCCTGGCACAGGTAGGCGTGGGCACCTCCAAGACGGCCTCGGGCAAGAATCCCGAGGGGGGACATATAGACTTCGGCGGTGACGCGGGCCTGGCGCTTCACTTTCTGGGCTACCTCAACCCACGCGGGCTGACGTCTTTCTACCTGGGAGCCGGCGCCAATTTCGAGCTGCTCTGGTTCTCGGCGGTCAAGCCGCCGGCATACCGTGACAGCGACGACCGCACTACCTTGCTGAGCGGCGGATTGGACGTCGATCTGATCTGCGGCTGGGAGTTCATGCGTGCAAGCTCGGTGCAGTTTTTCCTGCAGGGCGAGATCAACCTGCCGGCATACGTGATCGAGAACGAGGACGACTTCGGCGCGATTCACACCTGGTTCCCGGGCATCTCCGTCAAGTTGGGCGTCGTTTTCTGATCCCTCGGAGTGCTACGTGAAAACCGCCGCGCTCGCAATCCTGATGCTCGTGCAACTCGTGACCCTCCAGCAGGGCAACGCGCGGGCGGCCACGCGCCTGTGCGTCAAGGTCGCGGCCGACGCCCAGGACAAAGACGGCCTTCACAAGCTCATTCTCGACGAGTTGGCTCATCATCCCTCCCACCAGGTCGTTACCGAGGACTGCCAGTCGCTGCTCTCGGTTGATCTCTTCGAGCTGCGCAACAAGCGCTATCTGACGACTCGCATCAACCGCGAGGTGCCGGTGCGCTACGACATCGGCGACGCGAGTGAGCTGGGCGAAAAGGTCTCTCAGGCAATCGCCCAGGTGCTCTCTCACGATCCTGTCTACCTGGCCGACGACATCACCCATTACTCGGCCATCCGGCGGGCGGCCTACTCGATACTCAAACGCGGCCACAACATCTGGCGCCTGGAGCTTTTCCAGGGTATCGGCAACGGCGGAGACAACGTTGCCTTCGCCCCGGGCGCCGCGGTCAGCGTCACCCGCGGGGCAGACAACTGGCAGGTCTACACGCGCGTCTTCTTCGCGGGCTGGCCCGGCGCTGCACACGGCTCCGACACCGTGCTCCAGGTTGCGGTAGGCGCCGACATCGGCCTGACCTACGAGTTCAGCGCGCGCTCGAATTTCTCTTTCTACGTCTCGGCCGGCCTGGGCCTCGAGTACCTGCGCTACGAGGGCCGCTTGAATCCCGACGATCCCAACAGCCTCGACCAGCGCAACGACTTCGGCCCCACCTTCAGCGTCCGGCTGGGCATGCGCATGTTCAGGATCTACGACTTCGACTGCGATCTCTTCGTGACCGGCTACCTGCCCATGTTCCCGGCCGACGCCGACACACTGCTCGGCCGCTTCTATTCCCCCACCATGCAGGCCGGCCTGGGCGTCGGCTTCTGATGATGGGGTTGGTCAGGAAATCAGGATCTGCTCACAGTAGTCGCAGCGTTCCCGTTCCCTGTTGAAATTGTTCGGCCGCTGGCATTCCGGGCATATCTGGAAGACGGTCCCGCAATCCTTGCACATGAAGTCTTGAGCCACCTTGCCGCCCTTGAAGGCTTTCGAAATGTCCTTGAAGACCGAGCCGAACAGACCGCCTTTTTTCTCGACCTCATTCTTGGGATTGGCTCTGGATCTGGTCAGTGTGTGGGGCTTGAATTCGGTTTCTTTCCTGCATCTCGGGCACTTGCCGACCAATAATCCGTCGTAGGTCAGAGGCAGCTTCTCCCCGTCCGTGGTGCGCAACGGGGTGGGCACCCTCCGCTTCACCTTGACCGTGGAGACATTCCGGCTCTGGACAATCTCTTCATCGGTGAGAAGGTCTTCTTCGGCCGCTTCCGCGGCGGCGGCCGCGGCCGCTTTCTTTATATACACCGCCGGACAGCCGCAGTGCGGGCCAACCACCCCCGTGTAGCGGACTTTCCCCCCCCCAACGGGACAACATGTCAGGGCCCAG
>CAZXHT010000109.1:16281-18829 GCA_964640665.1 uncultured Myxococcales bacterium | reverse complement strand
CCATGCCGCTGCCGCGTGATTACATAAAAAGCGACAACTATCTTGACACTCACCGCTGTGGTTTTCACGACTTCGTCACACCCTTGTTGCCTTTTTGTCACCCGGAGCGAACATCCTGTATCATGTTTAGACGGCAACTGACATCCGCGAGGTTGCAAATATGTCAGAGTTGGTACTTATCGTTGACGACGAGAAGGACTTGGTAACAACCCTGGAATACAACCTCGAACAGGAAGGATTTCGAACCCGCTCTGCTTACACTGGCCGGGTGGAACAGATGATCAAGCAAGCCGTGGAGTCGGTCGTCAATCAGGACATTGAGTTGGCCAAAAGGACCATCGCCATGGATCGCCAGGTCAACCAGGCCGAGATCGAAACCGACGAACTCTGCCTCGTCATTCTGGCCAAGTGGCAGCCGATGGCCACCGATCTGCGTTTCATCACTTTTGCATTCAAGATAGTCACCGATCTCGAGCGTATCGGCGACTTGGCAGTGAACATCTGCGAGCGGGCTATCGATCTTGGTTCCGACCCTCCCTTGAAACCCTATATTGACATTCCGAGCATGGCGCAAATCGCCGAATCCATGATTCACGATGCCGTGGACGCATTCGTCGAAAGTGACGTCGTTAAGGCTCGTGATGTCATCGACCGGGACGACAAGGTAGACGCTCTCTACAGAAGTATTTTTGACGAACTGATACAGATCGTGCGTGAAGACGATTCCAAGGTGGAGCGAGGCATACAGGTTCAGTCGGTAGCCAAGTTGCTCGAACGCATGGCTGACCACTGCACCAATCTGGCCGAGCAAGTAATATTCCTGGTCAAGGGTGAGGACGTTCGCCACTTAGGCAAATTGGGAAAACAATAGGCCGGTTTTCCTACAACTCGCCGGTCAGGTTCATCCCGTCGAGGGCATTCTCGTAGGTCTCACGGTGATCGACGTCGAGACCGGCGTCATTGAAGCCCACCACGATGGCGTTGTGGATGTCGGCAGCCGTTCCCTCGCGCAGCAGCATACCGATGTCGGAGTGCTCAGAAGCCGGGCTGCCTATAAGGGTCACGTTCGAAATGACCGGTTTGGAGCGCGGTGAGGCGGTATTGTCCTCGCCGTTGTTGTCGGCAATGAGCTATTTTAGTTATCGATAGGGAGGCTATCGAATGAAAAGCCCGCTTTTTTCATTTACTACGGTCGTATTCGCGCTGGGGTTAATGCTCGCGGCCTGTACCGACTACCCCGGCGATTCTGGACAGGACGCAGGATCTGACTCCGGTTCCGACGCCGGTCACGCCGGCGACGGTGACACTTCTGAAAGTGACGAGGGAGGGCCGTTTTGCTCTGGCCCGTCCAAGATCGAAATCGACGGAAGGCGCTATCAGCCTGTTGCGGTCACCTCGGAGCGCCTGGTAATGAATTGCTGCGACGGAATAATTATCAGGGTCCACCTGTCCGACGACGGCCAGGAAGACATCCTGGTCTTTCTGCAGTTCTACGGCACCTCGATACCCACCGGCGAGCACAGGTTCCCAACAGAAGAGTACATGCCCAACGTGACTTACAACCGCGAGGGCGAGGAGCGAACGCTCGCGGGCAACTCCGATTTTAGCACCGGAACTGTAAAAATCGTATAGAATACGTGTATGGTCCGCGCTGGATGGAAAAGTCATGTATTAGTTACCGTGCTCGCGATAGGTCATGCCTGGCTGCTGTTTGCCGCCTGCCAGCACGGTACCATCGCCGCCGGCGATGCCGGAGAGTGGCAAGACGCATCTCAGCAAGACGCCTCGGACGCCGGCGCTGATCCGGGTTCAGACCCGGGACCGGGGGATCCAGGGCCGGTTGGAGACGACGGAGGCACGAGCCCGGACGATCTCGTTACCAGGACCTGCGCCAACCCCGATCCCTCCTGGTTGCTGTGCGAGGATTTCGAATACGGCGCAGGCGACTTCGACACCTGGTTTGCGGCCTCGGATTTCATCGCCGGTCCCGGGACCGATGATCGCGGCCGGGTCACGCTTTCCTCCTCTGGACCACACACCGGTTCCTGGGCGGCCTACATGCCGGCGGCCGCCTCCTCTGGTCACCAGGGAGGAGGCCTGGACTGGCGCGACTGCGTGGGAGAACAGAGGACCAACTGCGATATGCACTCGCACGACCGGCTGCACTTCCGGGCGTGGATCCGCTTCGCCGAGGATCACCGCTATGTGCATCATTTCCTCAACATCGGAGGCAGCCAACCCGACGATTACTGGTACCATGGCACGGCAGGCTGCCTGCCCAACGGGGAAACCTCAATGGGCACTACGGTGGACTTTCACCAGGACACTCACGAGAATCACTTCTACACTTACTGGCCCGACATGAGCTGCGACACGAGGTGCGATCGTTACATGGACGTCGACCAGGTGTGCCAGGATTGCCTGGCAAAGGGATTCCCCACCTGTACCGAACAACCCCAGTGCTGCTGGGGAAACCACTTCGAACCGCAGCCGCCGGTTGCCTTCCCGGTGGGGGAATGGTTCTGCTTCGAGATGATGATGCAGGTGA
>CAZXHT010000109.1:0-16271 GCA_964640665.1 uncultured Myxococcales bacterium | reverse complement strand
GGGCTGATGGCCTACTGGATGAACGAAGAACTTGTGCTGCGTGTGGATGAAAACAGCCCGATCCCGATCTGGTGGCGCACGAGCCCGACGCTGGCCCTCAACCGCGTTCGCTTGCAGCACTACATCACCAGCGATGACGCCGACGGCCACTCCAATCGCGTCTGGTTCGATGACGTCGTTGTTAGTACCGAGTACATCGGCTGCGATTAATATACCTTTTCATACCCTGACAGTCTGTGTGACCTGGACGGGTGGCACGCTTGGCCCGGTTGAATCAACCTCGGCCTAATCAATCTTATTCCACCATTCCTTTCCTGTGAAGCATGGTGACCATGATTCTCAACTTCTATTCATTACACAGATATTCTCGATCTTGAGCCCCAGATCCTGCTGATCGATCATCGTTTGCCGGAGGCATTGGAAATTGGCGGGACAATCGGAATCGGTTTCACAGTTCTTCGTACAGTACCGATAAGGCTGAACCCTGCTTGAGACGCAAAAAGTCCCGAACCCGAAACAATCCCAATCGCTCGAACAGTCTTCCCCCGCCCCCTTGCCGAACACGAACCACAGTACAAACAGCAACACCATAAGGCCCGCTACGATCGCGGCCAGCTTCACATGAGGTTTGCGCATGAACTTCTGAAGATTCATACTCCCAATCCCCGCCATGCTTTCTCAATCAATAGTTGCGTTGGGGCGGGGAAGCAGATCTCCTGGGCCACCAACGCTGGGCCGCGGTTGTGAGCAAGCCCCAAAAGATACCCATGACACCGACCCGGACGAGAGCAGCACTGGCGATGTCCACCCACTTTTGGTCAAACAAGCTCCCGGATTCCCAGTTACCCCAATCCACCACCACGTCGCCCAAGACCCTACCTGCAGGAAACAACAACGCAACCAAGACGATCCAGATCCAGGAAAACTTCCATCGTCTGCTCAAGGGCGGCCACTGGATCAAGCCCACCACCGCGCCGATGAACATCCACCCTTGCCATTCGTCATGGCCAACCAGATAGTGCAGTTCATCCTCCCAGGCCAAACAGGCTCCAAAACCGGCGCTGAAACTAACCGCCACAACCAAGGCCCATGTTAAGGTTGCATCCATCCTCACCACGATTCGCTGTGTGTAGACCGCGGCCAGTCCGGCGACTGCTCCGATGATCAATCCCTGCACCAGTTTTCCGGTCCACAGGATTGTGGTCATATCGAATTGCTCGAAGAGCAACTTCTGGAGGATGCCGCCGACAAAGCCGCCCAAGACTAGGCCGCCTGCGGCCAGCAGTGTACTCGATGCGAACCATACGGAACCCCGTGGTTCCGGCGGTTTTTCTGCAGAGGGTCGGTGCATATCTACCCCGAGTATATCAGTTTTACCCCGACTCGAAAACCCCACCGTTCCAAATCCCTGGGCGCTTACGACCCACCCCGTCTCCTTTCGTTCATAGCTTTTCTGTTTCCAGCGCTTTGCTTTGCCACCTGAACCAACGGCGACATGAAGAACTACCCCGTCCGGCTGGAGTGCACCCGGAACGGTTCGGACCAAAACGCCACGGCCCACGACAATTTCACCTTCTCCAAATGAAATTCAATCTCATAATCTGATATTCCTCCCGCGTGCGGGCAACTATGATTTTAACACCGGAACCGTAAGAATCGTATAGAATACGTGTATGGTCCGCGCTGGACGGAAAAGTCATGTTTTAGTTACCTTGCTCGCGATCGGTCATGCCTGGCCGGTTTTCGATCTTCAATCGACCCCTCTCTAGATTCCGAAGACCAAAGTAATGTAGAAACGGCGTGAAAACGAGGGCGTTATGCGCCAGTCAAAGCCAATTGAAATGCCGAATACGGGCCATTGTATATTCACCCGGGTGCGAACAAATGCGGCACGCTCGGGAAGAAAGTCTCCTCCGATTCCCAGTCCGAATCCCAAAGAAGGTATGACGTAAATAAAGTCGGGAGTAGCCGCGGTGACCTCGCTGCAAAAGGCCAGGTCGCCGATAGTAGAACCTTCGACAGCAAGAGAACCATAAAGATAGCGCTGTAAAAAGAAGTCGGCTCCGATGCGGCCTAATCCGGCCCAGGTTGCGCCGACCAGGGAAGCACCGAATTCAGTTGTTGGCCCGGCGAAACCGAAAAAATTCTTCTCAAAAAAAACTCCGGCGTGTTGGTACCCGCCGGGCGGTTTCCAGCTTACCGGGTTGCCGTGTTCTTTGGCAAAGGCCGCCCGCAGGCCGGGGCTCGCCTGAAAGCCGGGATTATTCTCAGGGGCAACTGTTGTTTCATCCTGGCCCGGCCGAACCGGTTCGTTCCAGACTGTCAAGTGGTAGTCATAGCGGAAAGAGCCTCGCGTTTTAATGACCGGAATCGCGGCCGGCTGCCTGCCCGCCTTCGGGATTCTCAGGTTAAAGGCACCGAAGCCACCCGCCCCGGTTTTGCCGAGCAATAAGTGTTTGACATTCAGGCCCTGGAGCACGAATTGACCATCGCCGTTCCAGGCGGAAATCCAGGCCCTAAAACTCGTGCTGATTTTAGCCGGGCCGGGCAGGTTGGGAAAACAAACTGCTCCCTGGGGGAGGTTGCTGTCTTTGGGACATTTAAAAGATTTTAGCTTCTTACCATCGGGAGCAAGACGAATTACAATTTCATTGTTGTCAGTATTTGGAGAAATGTCGCGCGGTAAGAAAACCAAACCTCCCGGACAACCGGCCTGTCCAATTTCAAAAGTTTGGGAAACCCGGCAATGATTGTTGCTATCGCAGAGTATTTCGACTTCCGGATTGGCCAGTTGACAGCGGTCAGGATCGACGGGAGCAACCAGGCTCCAGGCCGGCCAGGCCCGCCAGGGGTCGGGCCGTCTGGCCGGGATAGCCATGGCCGGCAGAGAAAGCATCAGGCTTAGCAGACACAGCAGTGTTCTCATATGACATCCCGGGATCTGCCGCCGGCCGGGGATTCAAGCAGCCGTCGCCGGACCAGGGCTAGGGCGGTATAGGCTGAGAGCCTGCGCACATATTCTCTATTTCGAAAACCAAAAGAACGGAATTTTGTTTCGGTGCCAATCTCATCACTAATAGCAAAATGGACTGTTCCGACCGGCTTGTCGTCGCTACCCCCGTCCGGCCCGGCAATTCCGGTTATGGCCACGCTGATATCGGCCCCTGACAGACGTCGAACACCTTCGGCCATCTTGGAAGCGCAAGCCGCGCTGACCGCTCCTTCGCGTTCGAGAGTTTCGGTTGGTACACCGAGTAGTTTCGTTTTCATTTCGTTGACGTACGTAACGCAAGAAAGAAGAAACGTAGCAGATGAGCCCGGGACATCGGTTAGAAGCTTGCCAACTAATCCTCCGGTGCAGCTCTCGGCTACGGCCAGAGTCATGTTCCTTGTCTGCAAAAGTTCAAGCAAGGCGGCCGGCAAGGATGTTTCTCCACTGGCAAATATCAGATCTCCAAGTTTTTCTCGGGCGGCCGCCTCGGCCTGGTCGAGAATCGCATCAACAGCCGGGCGGCTTGCTCCTTGGGCACGCAGTTTGATCTGGATTTCAGGGAAAGCTGCCCGGAACCCCACAGATAATCCGGGAATTGAAGCAGCAATGTCTCCCAGGGCATTCTCGACCAAGCCTTCGCCTTTGCCGAAGAGTCGCAGCATGCGCATGCCTGTTTTTTTTGAATCGGAGCGTGAGTCTCTGATCTCGATTAACTTGGCCAAAACCGGGCCGGCCAGCATGGGCTTGTACTCCCGGGGTGGTCCCGGCAGACAAAACAACCAAGCCGACTGCATTTGACTGATTATGCCCGGAGCAGTTCCCAGCGGATTGAACAGGACCTGAGACCCTTGGGGAATCCGAGCCTGGCGCTCCTGGTTGTCGGTCCATTTCAGGCCCAGGCTAGAGAACTTGTTTTTAAGATCTTCTAAAACATCCTGGTTGACTTCCAGGTCGACAGCCAGAGTTGCCGCCGCAGCATCAGCGGTGATGTCGTCTTGAGTCGGGCCTAGACCGCCGCAACAAATCACGGCATCGGCCTGCGACAGGGCCAAATTAAAAACAGAGATCAATTCATCGAGATTATCGCCGACTGTATAGTGCCGGCCGATCGAAAAACCATGATCGGCAAGAAGCGAAGCCGAGTAAGAGGCGTTTGTGTCCAGGACTTCGCCAAGTAAAATCTCATTACCGGTACTGACTAGACTAACCCGCATGAAAGACGACCGTTTGCCCGGATTCCGCACACCGTGTACGGCATCCGGACACTATGGATTTTCAAACATCAGGCTGGAAATGTCAAATGGACAGGCCGTGCGGGTAGAGCGCGGGCTCGGGCTCGCAGCCGCTTCAATCAATTGATGGCAGAGATTATTTCCGGCACAAGAAAAAATTCGTCACCAAAAGCACCTGTGTCCATTTCGGTGACCTGGGTCTCAACCACCAGCCGAACCGAAGAGGCCCCTTTCGGGATGCGAGTGCGTTGTTCCACCAGGGTCCACTCGGCTGCTCGTACTGGTTCGGCTTCGAGCGTTCCCCAAAGACTGCCATCGAAGTCGTAGATCTCGAGCGCTAACTTGATACTGCTGCGAGCCGTCAAGGTGCGCACCCGGCCGCCCCAACGCAAGGCCACTTGTTTGCCCTTGTGCTGATTGTCGCCCTGCCTTTCGTGATCGCGCCGGTGGAGAAGTGGATCGAACAAAGGGACTACGGGCTGGCCGACTATTGTGAAGATGGTGTTTTCTGCATGGCATTGGATCTCGATGACGACAGGAGGCTGGCGGCCAACGCCGACCTGTACGGCGGCCTGGTGCTGCGCAACATGACTGCCGAGAACCACGGCCGGATCATGGCTTACGACGGTTTGTCCGTGAATCCGCCACCGCTGGTGTGCGAGTAGTCGTAAGGTGCCCGGCCCCAGGCGGGTAGGCATGGAGGGCCTGGAAAGGGAGTTGCAATTTTGCAATCATGAGAATACCTTGTCCTGGAAGCTTGGAAGCTTGCAAGGGTTTGGAGTGTGCATACGGTGAGCTATCGAAGGATTCCCCGATCATCATTCAACGGAAAATAAGTCCCCTGGGAGGAAAATAAATGAGAGCCGCAAATCTTGGTTTGCTGCTGCCCGCGTTGATCTGCCTGGCGCCCTGCGGCTGCCACAAAGCCGACCAGGCGGAGGTGGCATTCGCCAAGAGGTTCCCCGATCCCGGCCGGGTGCGTACTCTTGTCGAAAAAGACGCGCGGGAACTGGCCGGCTACACTCCGGCCGGAGCCGAAAAGGAACTGGTAGCTGTCTATACCGGCTTCAACCACATGCTGGTCGGAAAGCCGCCCGACCCGCGCACTATCGAGAGCAACATCAAGAAGCTGCAGGAGAAAGCCGGGCACGCGCTGGCCGAGGGTGGAAAACAAAAAATGCACAAGCTCTGCCTGTGGCTGTTGCAACGCTTCGCCGCCGATCTCGATGAGTTGATCGGCGCCGGCGCCAAGACAGGCGGTTCGGCCCAGGCGTTGCTAAAAGGGCATCCGCCGGAGGGAATACTAAGCCAGGCCTTAGAAAAATTCGCCGGCAGCGGAGGAGATTTCTTGCGCCATGCCGTATCGGCAGGCCTGATCAGTGTCTCCCCGAAGAACGACCTCAAGCTCGGGAAAGACGCCAAGTTTTTCGTGCGCCTGGCATTCAAGGTTCACTTCGCCCAGGTGTTTCCGGATCAGTCCCGGCCGATCGAGTGGCTGCTCGACGAGTTCGAGCGCAAGTGGTATTACATCTGGGTAATTGAGCACTCGCAGACGGCCTCCACGCTGCGCAAGCTCGACGCCATCGAGAAACTCAGGCGCCTGGATCCCGGTTACGCCGACCTGACCGCGCGCGGCATTGTCCACTTCCGGCACGCCAACTACCGCACGGCCTTGATAGATTTCCAGCAAGCGCTCAAGAAGCACCCCGGTGACGCCCGCCTGAAGTCATTCATCGACCAGGCCCGGCAACGAGCCAAAAAGAACCCGGAAAAGAAGAAACCGCAGGCCCATTAGCAAATGCCGCTGCCTCCTTTGAAAAATCCGGCAAGCCGCGCCGAGCACGCCGCGGCCCTCTTACGGGTCACGCCCGTCGTAGTCTTCCTGGGATCCAGCCTGCTGGGATTCAACGCGGCCCAGACGGCCAGCACACTGTTGTTGCCTTTCTCGCGCGGCAAGTTCCGCGCCTTCAACCGTTGGGCGGCCGACAGTTTCTGGAGTTGGTGCGTGCGCCTGTCGGAAATCACGCACGGGATCGGGATACAGCAGACCGGGGATGACGTGCCGCCCGGCGAGAATGCCATCGTGGTCAGCAACCACCAGCAGATGGCGGACATCATTTTCCTGCTGTTTTTCGCCCGGGACAAGGGCCGCTTGGGTGACATGAAGTGGATGCTCAAGGACGTCATCAAGTACGTGCCCGGCGTGGGCTGGGGCCTGTACTTTCTAGACAGCTTCTTCGTCAAACGCGACTGGAACAAGGATCGCGCCTCGATCGAGGGCACCTTCGAGCGCATCATAAAAGACAACATCCCGGTCTGGCTGGTGACCTTCGCCGAGGGACCCAGGATTACCCCCGCCAAGCTCGAAAAGAGCCAGGATTACGCGCGTAAGAATGGACTCACCCCGACCAGGCACGTCATGCTTCCGCGTACCAAGGGTTTCACAGCCTCGCTGCAGGGACTAAGAAAGAGGCTGGATGCCGTATACGACATCACCATCGGCTACGATTCGGGCGTGCCCACGCTGTGGCAGTACATCATGGGATTTGCAAAGACCGCGCACCTGCATGTCAGACGTTACCCCATAGCCGAACTTCCCGAAGCCGACGACGAGGCAGCCACCTGGCTGATAGAGCGCTATCTCGAGAAAGATCGGCTTCTGGACGACTTCTACACCCATGGCGCTTTCCCCGCCGGCCGGGAATAGACGCCGTTTGAATACAAGGAGCATCGCATGCGCATGCGCGTATTGCCATTCTTGGTTCTTTCGCTGGTTGCACTTGCAAGCGGAAGTACCCGGGCCCGCAATCGAGAAGTGAAGCTCGACTCGGTAGTGGGCCAGATCGATCTCCAGACGCTCGGGCCGCTGATCGAGAAGGGCGAGTTGAGCCTGGTAGAATCCTACCGCAGCGGACGCCTGCGCCAGGTAACCGTCATGGGCCTGATCAAGGCTTCGCCCGACGAGGTTTGGAAAGTACTGACCGACTACAACCACTACACCCGGTTCCTCCCTAACCTGGCAAACCTCGAGATCGTTCGCCGGAGCGGCAAGGATGCCGTGCTGGCCTACGAACTGGAGGTGCCGGGTTCGAACATCGAGTACACCCTTGTGCACCATCACACACCGCGCAGGCGAATAGATATCCGGCTGGCGGACGACGAGGGAGACATCCAGACGGGCGCCTGGCGCTGGGAACTAATACCCAGCGCCGCCGGCAAGAGCACGATCGTGGTCTATACGCTTTACAGCGACGTCCGTGAGTCGAGTTGGATCATCCGCCAGGTGCTCAAGAGTTCGCCCTCGCTCGAGCACGGACTCAACGTGGCCACCGGGCTGGTGACCGTAAGGGCCATAAAGAAACAGGCGGAGAAACTCGCCGGGAAAGGATCGTGAAGTCGCCGTTTGCGCTTTGACAAAAACCTGCAAATATTTTATTATTTCGTTCTACACAATCGAAAAAAGAGGATGGAGCGATGAAACGAATCACCGGGATCTTTTCCCTGGCGTTGGTCGGCTTCTGCGGCTGCGGGCCAAACGGTGACGGCAGCGCGGGCTCGAGTCTGTCCGCCTACGCGCAGATCGAGCAGGCCGAGCGGATCTGCGCCGACGGGAGCACGGTTCTGGGCATCGACGTCTCTCACCACCAGGGCACGATCGACTGGGACCGGGTGGCCGCAGACGGAGTGCAATTCGCCTTCATCCGGGTAAGCGACAGCTTGGCCGTGGAGGACACGAAGTTCGCGCGCAACTGGAGCGAGGCGCGAAGTCACGGCATCATCCGCGGCGCCTACCAGTACTTCAGACCGACCTACAGCGCCCGGGAGCAGGCCGATCTCCTGCTCGAGAAGATGGGCAGCCTGCGCGACGGTGATTTACCGCCGGTTATCGACGTGGAGGTGGGCGGCGACGGCCTGGTGTCAAAGGTTCGCACCTGGCTTGATCGCGTCGAGGGAGCCACCGGCGTCAAGCCGATGATCTACACCGGCCCGGCCTTCTGGCGCGGCAACGGCAGCAGCAGCAGCGACTTCAGGGCCTACCCGCTGTGGATCGCCAACTGGGAGACCAACTGCCCGGACGTTCCCGAGCCCTGGAACGGCTGGTACTTTTGGCAGTACTCGTCCACCGGCTCGCTCGGGGGCATTTCCCCTCTGGACATGGACAAATTCAACGGAAACCTGAGCGCGCTGCAGGCCTTTGCTTTCCACGTCGAGTGCGGCGATGGAGCTTGCAACGGCAACGAGACCGAGCAGTCATGCCCCGAGGACTGCCTGAACTGCGATCCGATCCCGCCCGGCGGCCGGGTGATCGAGGAGATCGACACTTGCTTCGTTCGCAGCGGGCCTGACGAAGACTGGCACGAGGAGGCCAGCGGGCACGGCGCTCACTGTTACTGGACCGCGACCAACGACGGCAGCACCGAGCAGTCGGCCACCTGGGTCCTGGATTTCGAGCAGGCGGGCCAGTACCAACTGGATGTCTATGTACCCGCGGAGTTGGGCAACTCGCGCAGCGCTGACTACCGCGTCATGCATGCCGGTCAGGAGAGCCGCATCACCCGCAGCCAGCGAAGCGCTTCTGACGAATGGTTGAGCCTGGGCCGCTTCGAATTCGCCCAGGGCGGTGGCCAGTGGGTCAAGCTGAGCGACGACACCGGAGAGAGCGGCGAACAGCTCGCGTTCGACGCTCTCAGGGTCACGGTCGGGGACGGCTGCCAATGCCACTCCTATGATCCACCTGACACGCAGGAGTGCGGCTGGTGCGGCCTGCAGATCCGCATTTGCGATGACTGCAACTGGGGCGCCTGGCAGCCTTGCGGCGACGAGGGTGAGTGCGAGCCCGACAGCGTAGACCGGCGTGCTTGCGATGAGGGCTACCAGCAGAGCGTCTGCCTAAACGACTGCAGTTGGGGCGAGTGGGGCTCTTGCGATCCCGCGGCGCCGGATGACAGCGGCGGCTGTAGCTGTGCCGCGCACGGCGCGGGCGCGGGCGGCTTGCCGTGGCTGGCCTTCTGCTTTTTGCTCTGGCGAAGATCGAAAAAGAGAGGCGTTCGATGAAGTACCTGTGGACTGTTTCGGGCCTGGTGCTGGTAGCCGGGGCGGTTGCACGCCTTGGGAATGCTAGCTGTTAGAGTGAGAGGACGGCATGAGAACCTTCGGGATCCTGACGGCGCTAAAACTGGCGGTCTTCGCGCTTTACGCCCTGCCCGGCTGCGGCAGCGACACACCGGGGGCGGAGGGATCTGAGTGCGTACGGGCCATGGACTGCGAGGGGGCGCTGATCTGCTTCCAGGGCGTATGCCGACGCGCGGACTGCCTGGATCTGGACTGCCCCACGGGTTGGGCCTGCGTGGCAGGCCTGTGTTGCAACAGGGAGAAATGCTGCGGGTTCGAGGGACCTGCCGGCGATCCGAGCTGCGACAACGGCGCGGACGACGACTGCGACGGCTGGACCGACGGGGATGACTCGGGCTGTTCCAACGTCTGCATGAAGGACAGCGACTGTGACGACGGCGATCACTGCACCGACGACCGTTGCCAGCAGGGCAACTGCGTCAACGAGACCGTCTCACAGTGCTGCACCGGCGACGGGAGCTTCGCCGAGTTTGCGTCCTTTCCCGACGTCGACGATCCGGCCTACGTGCAACGCGGCGATCTGGACGGCGATGGGGTCATGGACCTGATCGTGGCCATCGATAACACCGCCGAGGTAGGTGTGCTGCTTGGGCTGGGAAACGGCAGTTTCGCCGCAGCGGCCAAGTTCTCCACGGGCAACAATCCCATCTGCCCCTTCGTAGCCGACCTGAACGGCGACGGCCGGCAGGACATCGCCGTGGTAATCACCGGAACCAAGGAAATCGACGTGCTGCTCAACACCGGCACCGGGCCGGGCCATCTCCTCTTCGCGCCGTTGGTCGCCTACCAGATGAGCGGAGAGCCCTACGGCATGACCGGCGGAGATCTTGACGGAGACGGTGACGTAGACCTGGTGGCTGCCGACAGTAAGCAACACCAGATCGTGGTCTTGCTCGGGGCCGGAGACGGCAGCTTCGGCCAGGCCGCGGGATACGAGGCCGGTGACGGGCCACACTGGGTTGTCCTGGCGGATCTGAACGGTGACAGCGCGCTGGATGCGGCCAGCGCCGACTACAACGGCAACACGGTCTCGGTCATGCTGGGCCGGGGCGACGGCAGCTTCGGCGCGCGAAGCGCCAACAGCGTGGACGCGGGACCGCGTTACCTCGTGGCCGCAGACCTGAACGGCGACGGCGTGCTGGACCTGATCTCGGCCAACAAAGAGGCCGGCAACGCGAGCGTGCTGATGGGACACGGCGACGGGTCCTTCGACGACGCCTTGCATTACGGCACCGGCATCGACAGCGAGCCTCGGGCACTGGCCGTGGGCGACTTCAACGGTGACGGGAAGCCGGATTTCGCCGTGGCCTGCTACCTAAGTGAAAGCGTGAGCCTCTACTCGGGGATCGGAGACGGCTTCTTTGCGCCGCTCGGCCAGCTCGCGTGCCCCGGACATCCCGACGGCATCGCCTCGGCGGACTTCAACGCCGACCGCATCCCGGACCTGGCGGTCTCCTGCTCGACCAGTAATGACGTCAAGGTCTTCCTGGGCCAGGGCGTCTGCGAGTAATTCACCGGGCTGCATGGCCAGGGCGCTCCCCTTGGCTCACTTCGCTCAGTCACAGACCCAAGCGGCCGTTCAACTGAAGAGCGCCGCGATCTTTTCTGCGTAGCGCTTGTTGACCTCGCGCCGCTTGAGCTTGAGGGTGGGAGTCAGGATGCCGTTTTCGGTGGTGAACGACTCGGCTACCACCAGCACCTTGCGGGGCACCTCGTAGCGAGCAAACTCCGAGCAGTGCTTTCGCACCTCTTCCTCCAACAGCGCCACGATCTCCTTCTTGGTCACCAGCGCCTCGCGCTCGGCCGCAAGGCCCTGCTTTGTGGCCCAGGCCTCGAGCACCTCGAAGTCGGGAACCACCAGGGCCACGTTGAAGGCGCGGTTGGCGCCCTCCAGCATGCAGTGCTCGACAAAGGACGACAGCTTGATGGCCTCTTCGAGTTCGGAGGGGAAGATGTACTTGCCGTTCTCCAACTTGTACTGTTCCTTGATCCGGCCGGTGATGAACATGAAGCCGTCCTCGTCCACCCAGCCCCGGTCGCCCGTGCGCAGGCCGCCGTCCTCTTTAAGCACCTTGGCCGTCTCTTCGGGCAGGTTGTGATAACCGACCATGACGTTGGGACCATAGGCGATAATCTCGCCGTCCTTGGAATCGGGCCCGGTCAGGCTGCGATCGATCTCGACCCACGAGCCCAGGATGGGCCGGCCCACGCTTCCGAACTTGTTGGCCTCGGGCAGGTTGAGTGTGTGAGCCGGCGACAGCTCGGTCATGCCCCAGGCCTCGTATGCCGGTACTCCCACGTCGTGAAAAAACTCGGCGATCTTTCGATTGAGCGCGGCCGAGGAGCTCATGGCCATCTTGAGGCGCCCGCCGAAACGCTGGCGGATCTTCACAAACACCAACCGATCGGCGATGGCCAGCTTGATACCATTTAGCAACCCCCCGCGCCCTTCGCGCTTTGCCAAAGCCGCCGCCTTGCCCATCTCGAACAAAAACTTGGCCAATCCGCCGCGCTCGGCCATCTTCTTATGCAGCCCCTCGTAAATCTTGTTGAATATCCGCGGAACGGCCACCAGGATGGTGGGCCTCACGTTGCCGATGTCATCTATGATGGTTTTCGGCGACTCGGCGAAGCCCGTCGACGCCCCGGCGTGTACCAGCAGGTGCAACTCGGCGATCTGGCCGAACGAATGTGCCCAGGGCAGAAAAGACAGTGTGCGATCGCCGGGGCCGATGTTGCCCGGCCGGGCATCGAAGATGGCCAGGACGTTGGACGACAGGTTGCGGTGCGAAAGCAGCACGCCCTTGGGATTGCCGGTGGTGCCGGAGGTGTAGATCAACCCGGCGATATCCTCGCCGTCGGGGTGTATCGACTCGACCGTCTGCTCGGCGCCGCGCCGTTCCAACTCCGCCATGCTGTCCACACCGTCGCCGTCGATCAGCACGATGCGTTCGAGTGATTCGATCTCGGTAACGAACGACGCCACCTTGGCCGCGATCTCTGGCGTGGCGACGAACAGCAGTTTGCAGCCCGAGTCGGAGATGATGTATTTCCAGATGCGCGTCAGCTCGGCCTCGTACATGGGCACGAAGCGCGCACCGCGCCCATAGGAGGCGTAGGAGGCAACCGCCCATTCTACGCGGTTGTTCGAGATGATCGCCACTCCGTCGCCGGGACCGACACCCAACCCGGCCAGCCCCCCGCGCAGGTTGTCGACCCGCTCGGCCACTTGGCGATAGGTCACCCAGCGGTACTCACCGCTGTCGGTATCCTTGGTGCCGAATAGTTCCAGATCGGCGAATTTCTTAGTCGCCTCCTCGAACAGCTCTACCAGATTGTAAGGCCCCGGGACCTCTCCGACGTTCACGGGTTTCATAATTATAACCTTCTTCCCAATGGAATATCTTGTTTAGACACTTATACACTCTCTCCTCAGCCGCTTGCAACATTGTGCTATAATCTCCCGAACCGGGAGAACTATCATGAATGTTGTGACTGTCGCTAAAGATCGTCTTGCGCTATTCGCCATCGTGGCAGTATTTGTCTGCCTGGCCTCGCAGTCGAAGGCGGCCACCAACATCACCGCTTCGCAGCCCGAAGTCGACGCCTTTCTCGGCGGCCACGGTGGCAAGCTGGTCTATGTGGACAAGAACGACGGCGACAAGGTCTACTGGATCGATTTCTCCGACATGTCGGTCCACAAGCTGTCCGACGACGGCGGCTGCAGCGATCCGCTGCTTTCGCCCGACGGTACCCGGGTGGTCTACGGAATCTACAACATCATCTCCAAGTGGCCCGGAGAGAGCGCCGACAACGAGGGTGACGCTTACGTCCGTGCCCTTTCGGGAGGGCCGCGGACGCACGTGGCCGGAGCCGCGCTGACCGGCAAACAGTCATTCGCGCCTCACTGGTGGGTCGATCCCGCAAGCGGCGATGAGTACATCGTCTCGATGGACTACTACGAAAAGGACACCCAAGGCGCTAGCGGGCGAGCGACCTGGAAACAGAAGCTCGACAACAACCAGCCGTCCGGCAACCCGGTCAAGATCCTGGAGCATGCCTTCGACGGCGGGCTATCGAGGGACGGCACGCGTATAGGCGAGGCCTATCATTACATGTACATGGCCCACAGCATGGATCTCGGCGGCGGCGACGGGTCGACCATCAGCGGACGCATGGACGGAGGCAACCAGTGCTGCAACGCCTCCATGTCGCCCGATAACAATTACTACATCATGCACCTGAGAATCGACCACACTGGCTGTAACATCCGTGACGAGAGCGACAACCCGATCCAGACCACCTGGGAACCGGACGGGGCCGACGAAATGCAGAACCCGGAGTTCTCCAGCGATCCCGGCTTCAGCACTTTCACCGCCCTTTTCGGCACCAGTTACTACATGTACATCGCCGACACCCAGACAGGTGACAACTTGAAGATCGCCGAGGGGAATTTCGCCGTGCCGCACCTGTGGGTCGCAAGCGGTGCGCCCAGCCTGACACTCGAAGCCAGATCGATCTCTTTCCAGGCGGTAGCGGGCGGCGCAAACCCGGTGCCCGAAGACGTATCCGTCGGCAACTCCGGGCAGGGCTCGCTTGCCGACGTCGCACCCAGCGAAGACGCCGGCTGGCTGCAGGTTGCGCGCACTGGCTCGGGCAACAACCAGGTGCTGCAAAACTCGGTCGACATTTCGGGGCTGGCCGCGGGCAGCTACACGACGACGGTGCAGGTGGCCTGTTCCAACGCAACCAACTCGCCGCAGGAATATACAGTCAACCTCGAGATAGCCACGGCCGGCGACGACCAGGATCCGACCATCACGATCGATACACCCACAGACGGCCAGACGGTCTCCGGCTCGATCCCCATAGCCGGCACGGCCACAGACAACGTCGCGGTCGAGAAAGTAGAAGTCAAGCTGGACAACGGTGCCTTCGAGGACGCCGTGGGCACCAGCTCGTGGTCGTACACCCTGGTGACCACGGCGCTCGGCGACGGCCCGCACACTGTTACCGCACGGGCCAGCGACACCTCCGCCAACAGTGCCAGTGACATCGTTTCGATCCAGGTCGACAACCAGGCCGGCCAACCGTCGATCGAGATAATCTCGCCCAACGGGGGCGAGGTCTGGGAGGCGGGCAGCACCCAGCACATCCGCTGGTCTTGCGTGGTCCTGGATGACGTCACCTTGCGCTACTCGACCGACAACGGGGCGAGCTTCAAAACTATCGAGGTCACGCTGGACAAGAGCAAGCCCGGCTGGCTTGACTATCCCTGGCTTGTGCCCGACGAACCGTCGCAGGAATGTCTGGTGTTCATCTCCGGCTACTTCGACGAAGCCCCCACCCAGTCGGCGGCCCCCTTCGAAATCAAGTCGGCAACCGACGCCGGAAGCAACGGCGGCACCAACGACTTGATCATCTCAGGCGGCTGCGCCTGCGGCCAGGCGCCAGGCGCCGCCGGCACCCCGCCCATGTTTCTGATCCTGCTTCTTTTGGTTAGACGTCAGCGCACCACCGACTGTCGTAAGCGCGTCTGTCAGTTGTTCGATAGAAAGTAACGGTGCCTTCAAAAGGGAAGGATTTGAAAGAGCCAACATTATGCGCTGGAAAAGATTTTCCATTTTATTAGCCGCAGGCGACGGACCAAGAGAAGGAATGAGGAGCTATCCTATGACGATTACATCCAGGTGTGCTGTCCTAATGATGCTTGCGGTAGCAAGTCTTTTTGTTTGCTGCGAGTCAGGACCACGTGCCAGGCTTGTTCTGGCGGGTCCAAGATACGCGAACGACTGCGACTCCTACCTATCTTGCGATCCCAGCCTTTCGTTTGTGTCAGAGAAGGGAATTGAGGTGGAAGTTACGGCGGCATACCTCAGCATGGTCGTCGGTATTGCGGAAGTACCAATTGATGAACCCGACTGGGGTTCCAAGACCATTGTTGATGTTACTGCTGACTTCTCAGTTGATGGGGGAGTAGTTTCGCTTCCTGGTGATCAGGGATACTGCACTGTGCGGATAACCACACGGCCGAAGGACGAAATCCCTCTGGATTCGTCCGTGGATATGTGGTTCTGGATGGACTCGGTTCGGGTCGGAGTCAAGGCGGCGCTGAATATCGACGTGGGACTATTCCAGTGCGACCTGAAACGGGATGAGAACTCCTGGATAACTCTGGAGACCGTTCCCCTGCACTGGTTTGACGACGTTACTAGCGAGATGATTGCTGAGTTGGAATCAGGTGTTGCTCTTGAACCCGGAAGTCCGGTTGCAGATGCAATTCTAGTACGTATAGGTGAGCCAGAAGGCTATCGGACAGTCGTACCAGCTTCCGAATGAGCTTTGCAGTACGCGGGAGCACCGGTAGAGGTGATACTTATGGCGGCAAGAAAGAGAAACTCACAGAAACCTTCCACGACGCTAGGACATGTCACGTTCTCAGCCAAATCATCACCGAAGGCCGTGATCGAAAATCTACCAAGCGAAAAGGAACAACTTGAGCAGACGATAATAGAGAAATTCGCAACGGCACTGAAAACATTCACCGGTAGGGCTATCGAAATCCTTGGGCGTGGGGATGATCCTCCAAATTTCAATGCGTCAGAAGGTGGATCAGGGTTTGGCATCGAACTGGTGGAAATACGGCATCCTGACTGAAGTGCTGCCAACGTGCCAGGTAATTGAGAAGCTGTGATCTTTACAAGGAAAACAAAGCACAAGAAGAGTACTGCGCTGTCCTCGAACTAATCTTACCGTATATTATATTTGACATTACACCTTCGTTTGTATGATATATTTATCATTATGAAATCAAGAGCCATATCCGCCCTGCCCTTGCCCGTTCGCCGTCATCTCAAGCTGCTAGGCCTAAAACAAGCGATGTTTTTATAGCACAATGCGGATATAACATCCAA
>CAZXHT010000108.1:18442-18863 GCA_964640665.1 uncultured Myxococcales bacterium | reverse complement strand
GCCCGGTCGCAGTTGTTGTCCTTGCCGTCGCAGACCTCGGCCACGTCGGGGTTGACGGCCGCGTCCTCGTCGTCGCAGTCCGAGGGCGGGCAGAATCCGTCCTGATCTTTGTCCTCACAGCCTTCCAGCACCAGGGTAAGCGGGTTTCCTTCTTCGTCCGCGTGATCGACGATCTTGCCGGGCGAGAAGACGATCTTGTCCAGGTTGGCGTTGGCCACCTCGTGCCCGTCGCGCAGGCCGACACCAACGATGCGAATACTGTCGCTGACCTCGCTGCCGGCTAAAATCAGCACCCAGAGCTGGTTGGAGGGAACGTCCGAGGTAGGGTCGAAGGTGCGCGCCTCGGGCAAGGGCGGCTCGGGCACGTCTACCTGGCTGACCCACTGGGTATCGAAAGACGTGGCGTCGTAGACGTACAGGC
>CAZXHT010000108.1:6372-18432 GCA_964640665.1 uncultured Myxococcales bacterium | reverse complement strand
CCTTCTCGTGGCCCCAGTTGACGTAGAGCCGGTGGGTGACGATGCGGATCCAGACGCCGGTCTGGTTGTCTGGAGAGCAGGTGGGCAGGAGCAGCCCGAGAAGCAGGAACCAAAGCAACGCAACCGGCGTGGCGCCGGAGCGCTTACTGCAGGTTTTCAACATTGGTATCTCCGCGTTGTTGCCTATCGATAAGCCTAGCATGTGTACTTTTTTGCGGTCAAGTCAGGTTGACACTCGGAGGGGCGCTGTGATAAATGCTGGGCCACACAGGGCCTAAGGTGCCCTGTAAAAAAAGAAAAAAGGAGGCCGCATGAGATCTTGGCTCGTGACTTTGGGAACAGCGATCTTCCTACTTTCGTCTTCCGCGCCGCTTTTCGCCCAAGACGAATCAAAGCCTGCCATAGAGAAGCCGAAAAAAGACGAGGACAAAACCGCGCCCGCGGCACCGGCGCCCAAGACGCCGGCAGCGGAGAAGAAGACACCCGAGCAGAAGACGCCCGAGCTGTCTCCGGTCGACGGCGAAGAGCTCGCGCCCCTCGAGCCGGCCGCGGGTGACGCCGGACAGGCTGAACCGATGCCGTTACCGGATGGGTTTACGGAAGTCACCATGGACGAGGCCGAGGCGGTCAAGCCGCCCTTGAACGTCCTCGACCTGCACGGCTACCTGCGCCTGAGAGGCGATCTGAACGCCGGGCTCAGCTTGGGGCTCGAAGAGCGGACCGACGACGGCGGGGCCTCCTATCCCCAGTTTCCCCACTCGGCCACCCGCCGTTCCGACACCCTGGCCGACGCCAACATGCGCTTCAGGCTCGAGCCGACGGTAAATATATCGGAAGACGTGCGTATCATGGCCCAGGTCGACATCCTCGACAACCTGATTCTGGGCTCCACCCCGGACGGCTATCCGACGAACAAGTACTACCCGCTGGTGGTCTTCAGCCAGGGCCAGAACCCCCCCTCGGTGGGAATAAACTCGCTGCGCGACAGCATAGCGGTCAAGCGGGTCTGGGGCGAGGTGCGCACACCCTTGGGCCTTTTGCGCTTCGGACGCATGCCGTCGGAGTGGGGGCTCGGGCTTCTGGCCAACGACGGCGGGCCCTACCACGCCGACAACGGCCCGCTGGTCACCCGTCCCGATCCTTTGGGCCCCGTGGGACAGTGCTTCGACTGCGATTTCGGCTCGACCGCCGACAGGATCATGTTCGCCACCAAGCTCTTCGGCCACTACGTCATTCCGATGATCGACTTCACCTCCGAGGGGCCTTATACCTCGTACAGCAACGAGTACAACGGCCAGAGCATCGACCTCGATCAGCTCGACGACGTCAACTCATACATTTTAGCCATCATGAAGCGCGACAAGCCCGAGGACATCCGCCACGCTTTAGCGCAAGACGACTGGGTGCTGAACTACGGCGTCTACTTCGTCTATCGCAACCAGGCTCTCGACGCCGTCGCCTACAATGCCAAGTCCGATCCGGGAAGCGGCGGAGCGCAAAAAGTTGAAAACTACGCCGTGCGCAACGCCGAGGCCTACATCCCGGACATATGGGTGCGCTTCATGTGGCGCAAGCTGCGCATCGAACTGGAACTGGTGATGATCAAGGGCAAGATCGGCTACACCAACATCGGCCACAACCTGGACAGTGATGGCTACCTGTTGAGCAACCTCGCCGAGGGCAGCGTCGATCTCCAGCAATTCGGCGGTGTTTTGCAGGCGGACTACACCATGCTTGACGACAAGCTCAGGCTGGGTCTCGAGCTGGGATTCGCGAGCGGCGACGACTCGCCCGGCATGGGCGTCAGGCCCTTCGAAGAAAAGCAGTTCTCTTATAGCGACGGCGACACCAACGTCAACAACTTCCGCTTCAACCTGGACTACCACGTCGACATGATCCTCTGGCGCCAGATAATCGGCACCGTGACCGACGCCTTCTACGTCAAGCCCAGCGTGCAGTACAACATCGTCGCCGGCCTGGGCGCCAAGCTGTCGGCCATCTACTCGTCGGCCATCTGCACTCAGTCGACCCGCGGCAAGGCCAGCCCGTTGGGTCTCGAGTTCGATCTCGACTTCTTCTACTTCTCGGACGACAACTTCCACGCCGGCATCTCCTACGGCCTGCTGATTCCCCTGAGCGGCATGAACGACCTCGGTGACGACATGGTGCCCGGCGGGATCGGCGATGACAACCAGGACGACGACGCCAACATCGCCCATCGCATCCTGGCCCGGCTGGTGCTCTACTTCTGAGGTTAGGGATGAAGGCAAGGACGCGGCGTGTCTCGGGCGGCCTGCCGCTGTTGATCCTGCTGGTTGCCCTGTTCTCGCAGGCTTGCGGAGTCAAGGGCGCGCCCCGGCCGCCTATAGTGTCACACACAGTGAAAAGCGTTCCCGATGCCGGGACGACCTCGACAGCCGATGGAGGTGGACAATGTTCAAAGGACCGCTGACGGCCCTGGTGACGCCTTTCAAAGACGGCGGCCTGGATATCGACTCTCTGCGCCGGCTGGTAGAGCGACAGATCGCGGGCGGTATCTCGGGCCTGGTGGCTTGCGGCACCACCGGCGAGGCCGCCGCCATGAGCATGGAAGAGAAGCTTTTGGTCATCAGGCAAGTATCCGAGCAGACTGCCGGCCGCGTGCCGGTCATCGCCGGCACCGGCAGCAACAACACGAAAGCGACAATCGAGATGACCCGCAAGGCCGCGGCGCTCAAGATCGACGGCGTATTGGTGGTGACGCCCTATTATGTCAAGCCCACACAGGCGGGGTTGATCGATCACTTCGCGCGGGTGGCAGCGATCGGGCCGCCGGTGGTGGCTTACAATGTTCCCGGACGCACCGGGGTCAGCCTGACCCCGGCCAGCGTGGCCGAACTGGCCGGGCTCGAAAACGTGGTCGCTCTCAAGGAGGCCAGCGGAGATCTCAAGCTGGACGCCTTGATGATCCGCGCACAGCGCGAATCGGGCGGGGAATTGGCGATCCTCTCGGGAGACGATTTTACGTTCCTGCCGCTGCTTTCGCTCGGCGGCCGGGGTTGCATCTCGGTCGTCAGCAACGTGGCGCCGGGCCGGATGGCCGAAATGTATTCGAAGTTCGAAAGCGGCGACCTCGAAGGCGCCCGAAAGATCCACTTCGATCTGCTGCCGTTGATCGAGGCCCTGTTTCTCGAATCGAATCCCATTCCGGTCAAGGCGGCCATGGCCATGCTGGGCGAGTGCGGCCCCGAGATTCGCCCGCCGCTGGCGGCGCTTTCGGAAAAGCACAACCCGCGCCTGCGCGCGGCCATGGAAACCCTGGGGCTGTTGGAGAAGCCGGCATGATCGGCGTTTGCGTATGCGGAGCCCGCGGGCGCATGGGCCGAATGCTGGTAGAGCTGGTCAAGCAAGCCGGCGATCTGACGCTGGTCGCGGCGCTCGAGCGGCCCGGGCACCCTGAGTTGGATCTCGCTCTCGGGGACGGGGCGCGCTTGACCGACGACGCCCGTGGGGTCATACAGGCGGCCGGGGTGGTTCTCGATTTCAGCCTGCCGCTGTCCGTCTCAGAGCACGTTGCCCTGGCCGCCGAGGCCGGCAAGCCCTTCGTCAGCGGAACCACCGGCCTCGACCGGGAACAGCTCGATACCATCCTGCGCGCGGCTGAAAGCATCCCCGTGGTGCAGGCTTACAACATGAGCCGCGGGATACACCTGCTGGGCAGGCTGGTGGCCGAGGCCGCCCGATCCCTTGCGGGACACGACGCCGAGATCTTCGAGATTCACCACGCGGCCAAGGCCGATGCGCCCTCGGGCACGGCCATCGAACTTGCCGAGACAATCGGCGCCTCGCGCGGAGGGCGCCGGGTGTACGCGCGCGCGGCGCGGCGTGAGCCGGGCGAGGTGGGCATATCCAGCGCGCGCGGCGGCGACGTGGTCGGCGAGCACCAGGTCATGTTTCTGGGGCCTGGCGAACAGCTTGTGCTTACCCACCGGGCGACCACGCGCGAGCATTTTTGCACGGGTGCGCTCGATGCGCTGCGCTTTGCGGCCCGGGCCGAGCCCGGGCTTTACGGCATGGACGAAGTATTCGGGGAGAGTTGATTTGCGCTTCGCTCGTTTCAATATTGCCCGAGGCGCCCCGCGCCACGGCATCGTGGAAGGCGATGCCATAGTCGAGATCGAGGGAGATATCTTCGGCCGCTTCGGCGCCACCAGCAAGATCCACTTGCTTACCGAGATCGACTTTCTGCCCCCGGTTGTGCCCGGCAAGATAGTCGCCGTGGGCGTCAACTTCGCCGCCCACGCCGCGGAGATGAAGAAGAACCCTGGAGACGAGCCCAGGATCTTTTTCAAACCACCCTCCGCGCTGCTTGCGCACAAGGGCACCATTCTGTTGCCCGATGTGCCCGGGCCCATAGAGCACGAGGCGGAAGTCGCGCTGGTAATCGGCAAGCCGGCCCGCGACGTCCCCGAGCGGCGGGCGCTCGATTACGTGATGGGCTTCACCTGTTTCAACGACGTAACCGCCCGGACTCTGCAGCAAAAGGATGTCGTCTACGCGCGCGCCAAGGGCTTCGATACCTTCGCGCCGGCCGGCCCGTGGATCGAAAGCGACGCCATCTGGGAGGACATCGTGCTGAGCTGCCTGGTCAACGGCCGGGAAAGGCAGCGCGGTGCGCTGGACAAGATGATCTTCGGCGTGCCGCAAATCGTGGCCTTCGTCTCGCGGGTGATGACGCTTTTGCCGGGCGACATGATCTCGCTGGGCACCCCGGCCGGCGTCGGTCCATTGGTTGAAGGAGACAGGGTACAGGTCGTCGCGGAAGGAATTGGAGTTCTTGAAAATGGAGTCAGGGCAAGATGAAGATTTCCGTGGCCAAGCGAATGCAGACTATTCCGCCCTACCTGTTTGCCGACCTGGATCGCAAGAAGCGCGAAGCTTTATCGCGCGGGGTGGATGTGATCTCGTTCACCATCGGCGATCCCGACCTGCCTACTCCGGAGGCGATCGTGCGCGCCGGGCAGGCGGCCATAGCCGACCCGGCCAATCATCGTTACCCGGCATACGCGGGCTCGGACGAATTTCGCGGCCAGGCCGCTGCCTGGATGAAAAGACGCTTCGGGGTCGATCTCGACGCCGAATTCGAGATCGCCGCCTTGATCGGTACCAAGGAAGGCATCGCCCACCTGCCGCTGGCCTTGATCGACCCCGGAGACTTGGCGCTGTGTCCAGAGCCTGCATACCCGGTCTACGCCACGGCCACGCGCCTGGCCGGCGGCCAGGTTCACTATCTGCCCCTGGAAGCGAAAAACGGATTTTTGCCCGATCTCGACGCCGTAGCGCCCGAGTTGGCGGCGCGGGCCAGGATGTTATGGATCAACTATCCCAACAACCCGACCGGGGCGCCGGCCGGCCGCGAGTTTCTGGAACAAGCGGTCACATTTTGCCGGCGGCACGAGATCCTGCTGTGCTCGGATTGCGCCTACTCGGAGATCACCTTAGACGGCCGCAGCACGGAAAGCGTTTTGCAGATAGACGGCGCCCGGGATGTGGCGATCGAGTTCCACTCGCTGTCCAAAAGCTACAACATGACCGGTTGGCGGGTGGGCTTCGTGGCCGGCAACGCTACGGCCGTGGGCGCGCTGGCGACTTTAAAGAGCAACCTCGACTCGGGGGTTTTCGGCGCCGTGCAGCAGGCCGGCATCGCCGCCATGCGCCGGTGGCCCGAAAACCTGGACGGACTTCTTGCAAGCTACCGGCGGCGGCGCGATCTGCTGGTTGACGGCCTTACCCGCCTTGGCTTCGAGCCGCCCTCGCCGATGGCGACCTTTTATGTCTGGATGCCGTTGCCCGGCGGAGACGACGTCGGCTTCGCCGCTCGGTTGATCGAACGGGCCGGTGTGCTGGTCACTCCAGGATCGGGATTCGGCCCCTCGGGCCGGGGCTACGTGCGCCTGACACTGACGCTGCCCGAGGAGCGTATAACAGAAGCATTGAAGCGCCTGCGCGAGGCCGGCATCGGAAGCGGGGAACCGGGAGGTTCCGGGGGCCCAGGAGGGCCCCCGTGAGCCGCGCCTTCGTCGCCATCGGCTCCAACATGGGTGAGAGGCTCGACAACTGCATCGAGGCCGCGCGCAGATTGGATGCCATCGAGGGAATCGGCAGCCTGACCCTGTCGAGCGCCTACGAGACCGAGCCGGTCGGCAAGCGCGATCAACCGGATTTCATCAACATGGTGGCCGCGATCGACTGCCGGCTTTCGCCCCTCGAACTGCTCGAGGCCTGCCTGGCTGTCGAGCGCCGGATGGGCCGAGTGCGTCGTGAGCGCTTTGGGCCAAGGGTGATCGACCTGGATGTGCTGCTGGTGGACGGCGAGGTAGTGTCCGACGAGCGCCTGACACTGCCGCACGCCAGGCTGCACCAGCGGCGCTTCGTGCTGGCGCCTCTGGCCGAAGTGGCGCCCGGGACGCGCCACCCGCTGCTTATGAAGACAGCCGCGGAGCTCCTGTCCGCGTTGCCGCCCGATGGGCAAGCGGTGAGAAAACTGGCGCCCCAACGGGAGTGAGTTGATAAGAATGTCAATTCTCCTTGACACACTGCGTCCACTCCTACAAAATCCGCTCGAACCCACGGAGGGCTGCAAGTGAAAATATTCCTGGATACGGCCAACGTCGACGAAATTCGCGAGGGAGCCGCGATGGGGCTGGTGGACGGCGTGACCACCAACCCGACCCTGGTGTCCCGCACCGGGCGGCCTTTTATAGAGGTTATCAAGGAGATAACCACCATCGTCGACGGACCCATCTCGGCCGAGGTCATATCCGAGGACACGGAGGGCATGCTGGTCGAGGCCCGGGATCTGGCCAAGATCCACGAAAACATCACCGTCAAGATCCCGATGACGATCGAGGGACTCAAGGCGGTCAAGGTCTGCGCCGCCGAGGGCATCAAGACCAACGTTACCCTGGTATTCCAACCGCTGCAGTGCCTGCTGGCCGCCAAGGCCGGCGCCGACTTCATCAGCCCCTTCGTCGGACGGCTGGACGACGTGGGGAGTGACGGCATGGACATGGTCGCCGACATGTTGACCATGCTGCGCAACTACGACTACAAGAGCGAGGTAATCGTGGCCAGCATCCGCACTCCGACGCACGTCTACCAGTCGGCGCTGATCGGCGCGGATATCGTCACCGTGCCCTTCAAGATCTTCGGCACGCTGGTCAAGCATCCCCTGACCGACCGCGGCATCGCGGCCTTTTGGGCCGATTACAAGAAAATTCCCAAGGCATAACCGAGACAAGGAGGCAGGTCGTGAAAATTCTGGTTACCGCAAAGCGGGTCACCGACCCGGACGTCAAGATCAAGGTCAAGCCCGACGGCTCGGGCATCGTGACCGAAGGAATCGACTTCAAGGTAAATCCCTTCGATGAGATCGCCGTCGAGGAGGGCATTCGCATCAAGGAGAAATCAGGCGGCGAGGTAATCGTGGTCAGCATCGGGCCCAAGGAATGTACCAAGGAGATTCGCTCGGGGCTGGCCATGGGAGCCGACAGCGGCGTGCAGGTAATCACCGACGATGCTCCCGACTCTGTCGTCGTGGCCAGGATCCTCGAAAAGGTCGTGGCCGAGGAAAAGCCGGACATGATCCTGATGGGCAAGCAGGCGGTCGATGGCGACAACAACCAGGCCGGACAGATGCTGGCCGAGTTTTTGGGAGTCGGCCAGGCCTGCTTCGCCTCGAAGATCGAGATCGCAGAAGACGGCAAGACGGCCAAGGTGACCCGCGAGGTGGACGGCGGTTTCGATCACGTCGAGGTCGATCTGCCGGCCGTGATCACCGCCGACCTGCGCCTCAACGAACCGCGCTACGCCTCGTTGCCGGGCATCATGAAGGCCAAGCGCAAGCAGATCCGCGAGATCGAGCTGCCCTCGCTGGGCCTCGACACCGGCGCCCGGGTGGTTTGGCACACCTTCTCGGAACCTGCCGAGCGCAAGGCGGGTATCAAGGTCCCCGACGTGGCCACCCTGGTGGCCAAGCTCAGGGACGAAGCCAAGTTGATCTGACGCGGGCAAGGAGACGAGACATGGGCAACGCACTTATCATAGCCGAGCACAAGGACGGAACGCTCAAGAAGGCCAGCCTGGCCGCGTTCAAGTGTGCCCGGGATTATGTCGCCAAGTTCGGCGGCGAATTTCACATTCTGATAATTGGACACGACATCTCGGCCGTCGCCGACCAGGCCGCCTGCTACGGCGCGGCCAAGGTGCACCTGGCCGATCACCAGAAGCTGGGCCCCTACCTGGCCGAGAGCCACGCGGCAGTTGCCGCCAAGGTGGCCGGGGACATGGGCGCAGAGCTGATAGGCGCCACCGCCACGGCCATGGCCAAGGATATGCTGCCGCGCCTGGCCGCCAAGCTCGGGGCCGGCATGGCCTCGGACATATTGGGGATCGACGACAACGGCTACTTCCTCAGGCCGGTCTGGGCGGGCAACGCCATCGTGGCCGCCGAGATCACCACGCCGGTGAAAGTAGTCACCATTCGCGGCACCGAGTTCGACCCGGCGCCCAAGGGCGAGCCGGGCGGAGAGAAAGTTGCGGTCTCGGTCGATGTCGACTTCGACAAGCTCGGCAAGCGTTTCATAGAGTTCGAAGAGGTAAAGAGCGAACGGCCCGAGCTGACCGAGGCGGCCATGGTCGTGAGCGGCGGGCGCGGCACCAAGGGAGAGGAGGGCTTCAAGCTGGTCGAGGGCCTGGCCGACCTGTTGGGCGCCGCCGTCGGCGCCACGCGCTCCGCGGTCGATGCCGGCTGGGTGCCCAACGACTTGCAGGTCGGGCAGACCGGCAAGGTGGTCGCCCCCGATCTCTATATGGCAATCGGCATCTCCGGCGCCATCCAGCACCTGGCCGGGATGAAAAGCTCGAAGACCATCGTGGCCATCAACAAGGACGAGGAGGCGCCGATCTTCTCGGTGGCCGACTACGGCCTGGTGGCCGACCTGTTCAAGGCAGTTCCCGAACTCGTCGAGGAGATCAAGAAGGCGAAACAGTAGCACGAGGTCCCGGATGTTGGATGCCGGCGTACTGAAAGAAATTGGCGGTATTGTCGGCACGCAACACCTGCTGACCGCGCCCGAGGAGCTTGTGCTCTACGGCTACGACGCCACGCCGGCGGCCGAGGTGGTCAGGCCGGACGCCGTGGTGCATGCGGGCTCGGCCGAGGAAATCGCAGAGATCGTGCGTTTGGCCAACCGGACGCCTTTCTACGTGATTCCGCGCGGTGCGGGAACAGGGATGACCGGGGGGTCGCGGCCCATTCGCGGCGGGGTGGTGATAAGCACCCAGCGCATGAATCGTATCCTGCGCATCGACCCCGACAACCTTCAGGCCGTGGTTCAGCCGGGAGTGGTGACCGAGCACTTGCAAAAGCAGGTCGAGGCGCAGGGATTCTTCTATGCGCCCGATCCACAGAGCATGGCGACCTGCACCATCGGCGGCAACGTGGCCGAGAACGCCGGCGGCCCGCGGGCGGTCAAGTACGGAGTTACCCGGCAGAGCGTGCTGGCGCTGCAGGCGGTGCTACCCGAAGGGCAGCTGGTGCGACTGGGAGCGCGCACCCTCAAGTCTGTGGCCGGCTACGACATGCTGTCGCTGCTTTTGGGCTCCGAGGGAACGCTGGGCATTGTCACCGAAGCCACCCTGCGGCTGTTGCCCTTGCCCGAATCAAGGCGCACCTTACTTGCCGTTTTTGCCGAGGTCGAGCAGGCCGCGACGGCGGTGGGCGCGATCTTCCGGGCCGGGGTGCTGCCCGCGGCCATCGAGTTCATGGACGGCAATGCCGTCCGCTGTGTCGAGGATTACGGCGAGAAATCGTCCTCCGGGCTGCCCCGGGAAGCCGGGGCTGTGTTGATCGTCGAGGTGGACGGGGGCGCAGGCGACGTCGAGCGCGCGGCCGCAATCGTCGAACGGGTAATGCTCGAAGGAAAAGCCGGCCGGGTCAAGCTGGCTGCCAGTGCGGCGGAGGCCGAGGGCCTCTGGAACGCCCGGCGCGCCGTCGGTCCCGCCTTGGCCAAGATTGCCCCGCTCAAGGTCAACGAAGACATCGTGGTGCCGCTTACCGCCCTGCCCCGGGCGGTGGCCGGCATCAACTCAATCGGCGCCGAGCACGACATCGAGTGCGCCATATTCGGCCATGCCGGCGACGGCAACCTGCACGTAAACTTCCTGGCAAATCCGCTCAACAGCGACGAGGTGTGCCGGGTGGAGCGGGCCGTTACCGAAATGTTCAAACTGGTCGTCTCGCTGGGCGGCAGCATCACCGGCGAGCACGGCGTGGGCACCACCAAGCAGAAATACCTCTCGCTCGAGCTGTCCGAGGAGTCGATCGACGCCATGCGGGCGATCAAGGCCGCGCTCGATCCGCGGGGAATCATGAACCCGGCCAAGATTTTTCCCGAGCGCGCCGAAGATGGCTCCTGAGAAGAAAAAGCCGCGCCTGCGCTACGAGATCGATCGCTGCGTGCGCTGCGGCGCCTGCATGGCGCAGTGCCCGGTCTACGGGGCGACCCAGAGAGAGGGCGGTGTCGCCCGAGGCAAGATCGCCCTGACGCAGGCGGAGCAGGACGGACGGCTCGAAGCCGGGCAGGTGTTCCGCTTTCACCTCTCGGCCTGCCTGTTGTGCGGCTCTTGCACGGCGGTTTGTCCCAACCAGGTGGATACTCCCTTTATAGTCCAGGCCGAGCGGGCCAGGCTGGCCGCGGCCAAGAAGACCGGGCGCATAAAGAGCTTCGTGCTGCGCAAGATATTGCCCTCCCGGCGGCTGTTGCCCGCGTTGCTTTCCGGCGCGCGCTTCTCGCGGCCCCTGTGGGCCTCCAAGGTGCCCAAAGACAGCGGCCTGCATATCCGATTCCTGCGCGGCCCGGGAGGCGAGCGCCACCGTATTCCGAAGATCTCCAGGCCGTTCTTTGTCGAGCGCGACGGGAGTGATGCGTGCGGAGTGCGGCGTGCGGGGAGAAAGGAAGAAGACCCGCAGATGGAGGCGGACGTGGCCCTGTTTGCGGGCTGCGTATCGAACTACCTGCGGCCGCAGGCGGCGGGTGCGGCCCTGGCCGGCCTGGCCCGCCTGGGAGCCTCGGTAACTGTTCCCACCGACCAGGGCTGCTGCGGATTGCCGGCCTTCGTCGCCGGCGAGACACAGGCGGCCCGTAAAAACGCGCTACGCAATCTGGATGCCTTCTTGCCGGCGGACGGGCCCTGGCCGCGATATATCACCTCGCCTTGCGCCTCGTGTGTCTACATGCTTTCTAAGCACATGGTCGAACTGCTTTCCGATGATGCCGAGGTTGCCGAGCGGGCACGGGAGTTCGAAGAGCGGGTGGTGCCGTTTTCTACATTGTGGCTGAAATTGCGAGGAGATAGCCCGCCTAAAACCGCCCTGGGCGAAAAACGGGGCCCACTGTTGACGTATCACGATCCCTGCCACCTGGCCAAGGGTCTCAAAGAGAGGGATGCTCCACGCAAGTTGTTGACATCGTTACCGAATGCCAGATTCACCGAGATGGAGGACGCCGATCGTTGCTGCGGCCAGGGGGGCTCGTTTTGCGTCTCGCACTACGATTTGTCACTGGCGATCGCCGAGCGCAAGGTGGAGAGCGTGTTGCGCTCGGGGGCCGACATCCTGGTGACCGAGTGTTCCGGGTGCCTGTTGCAGCTTAAAGAGGCAATGGGCAGGGTAAAGCCCGGTAGCGAGGTGATCCTGACATCTGAGGCCCTTCTACGCTTTGGCGAGGCCGACCCCGAGACAGATTGATTTTTTAGGAAATATAGGATTGACAAGGGGGTAAGGTATCCGTAGACTCTGCCCTATCCAAAAGCAATAAACCGGAACGTAGGGGGTTCCATGGCGACAAAGAAGAAAGTGTCCAAGAGCAAGAAAAAGCAGGCGAAAAAGGCGTTGGCCGGCAAGCGGACGACGAAGAAAAAGGCAAGTGTGAAGAAGAAGGCAGCCAAGAAGAAGGTCGTAATAAAGGCGCCCAAGAAGGCGCCCAAGAAAAAGGTCGTCAAGAAGGCGCCCAAGAAAAA
>CAZXHT010000108.1:0-6272 GCA_964640665.1 uncultured Myxococcales bacterium | reverse complement strand
CAAGAAGGCGCCCAAGAAAAAGGTCGTCAAGAAGGCGCCCAAGAAAAAAGTCGTAAAAAAGGCGCCCAAGAAAAAGGTCGTAAAAAAGGCGCCCAAGAAAAAAGCAGCTAAGAAAAAGGTCGTCAAGAAAAAGGCCGCCAAGAAGGCGCCGATCAAGAAGAAAGCCGGGGCATCCAAAAAACCACCGGCCAAGAGGGTTCGCAAGATTTCTCAGGGAGTGCAAGGCCCCTTCGCCCTCGAAAGCCGGGTCCTGCGCCAGAAGGAAGTCGCCTGGAGGATGATCGACGGCGAGGCGGTGATCATCACACCGGCCGACAGCACCATGCATACTCTCAATGACGTGGGTACCCGCATCTGGGAGCTGATGACGGGCGATCGCTCGCTGGCCGAGGTAGCCGAATTGCTGTGCGCCGAGTTCGACGTCGACAAGGGGCGCGCCGAGAAGGACACCATTTGGTTCGTCGAGTGCCTGTCCAAGAAGGGCCTGGTGGAAAACGCCTAGATTCCCCCGGGGCAGGTTTTTTTGCCGATAGCAATACGTGCGTTTCGGAAGTCGACTGAAGTAAACTGCACGTTGCACGCTTCACGAATATGTTGATCCCTGTCATTGATCTTATTCTTGACATTAGTGTAGTATTGGGAACCCTGGAAAGGGTTGAATATCGATTTCAGCAGCGGGGAGGTAGCCCATGAAGTTGTTTCGACTGTCGCTGGCGGCGTGCCTGGCGTTGATAGTGACGAGTGCCTGTGATTGCGGCAGTAAAAAGGATCCGTGCGATTGTGCGCCGTCGGTTGAAATCACCCAGCCGGGCGCCACCGTGCTGAGCGAGTTCCACGACACCCAGCCCGGTGAGCTCGGGGTGCAGTACCCGGCTGCGGCCCGCACGACCTGCGTGCCCGCGGGCACGATCCTGACCTTCGTAAACGATCGCCGACCGGGCGAGACGGTTCAAGGCACGGTAGAGCTGGACGACGTGGAGACCCAGACGGGCCGCGTCGAGTTCGCCGATCAGACTTTCGAGGACGGCGCCAACCACATCTGTGTACGAGGCGCGACAAGCATAGACAGGATGAGCGACGGTACGCAGGCTTGCGAGCCGCAATTGGGAAATGTCGAAGACTGCGCCGACGTCTCGGTTCAGCTCGGCGTGCCCGCCTGCCGCTTCGACGATCCCCGGGACGGAGACTGGTTGCTGGCCGGCGACGATTCGCTGCCCGCCCGGGAGGGCATGCAGCATGACGTGTCGGTGTCCTGCAAGGGCGTCGGCGACGGGACGGACGTCGCGTTGCTGGTAAACTCGTCCGCCCGTGTGCCGGCCGGCCGGCTGGCCAATGGCCAGGTCGCCTTCGACGACGTCGATCTCGGCGAGGGCGTAGACCTTTTGCGGGTCGAGACGACCGGTTCACAGGGCGGCCAGGTCACCGCCGAGATCTCGGTCACGGTCGATACCGGCCGTTGCGCGGTGCGCATATCGCCGGCCGGCGGGACGACCTTCCGCGCGGCGGACGACACTGACCCGAACACGGACGGCTTGCAGGTGACGTTGACGGTCGAAACCGACGCGGCCGGGACCTTCTCTTGCGCCGACGGCGGCACGGTGACTCTGAATGTCGCCGGCCAGGACATCGCCAGCGCCACTTTGACAAACCACGCGGCCGCTTTCGTAGCCACTTTTGACGACGGCAACATTCCGGTTTACGCGATCGTCTCGGGCACGAGCAACGGTCGTTCGTTGACAAACGACTACCTGGTATGCGCCACCGCTCTCGATGTTGCCTTGAGTTCGCCGGGCGACGGGGTGACGATCACCGACGCGGCCGATCGCGATCCCGATACGGCCGGTATCCAGGTGGCGGTCACGGGCACCTCGTCCGGCGTGCCGGACGGCGCGCACCTTACCTTGCTGGTGGACGGCCAGGTGCTGATGGACGGGACCGAGCCGCTACAGCCGGCCGTCTTCTTCCCGGGCGGCGACTTCGAGTTCGACTATGCGAGCTTCTCTTTGCAGCAGGATTACACTCTGGCGGTCAAGGGACAAAACGCCTGCGGCGAAGAGGCGCAAAGCACGTTGAACACGGTCAGCGTGCTCACCCAGCAGCGCACCTGCCTGGTCACCAGCCCGGCCGACGCTGCCGTGCTGCTCGCCGCCGACGACAAGGACCATAACGAGGCCAATGACCTGCAGTACGATGTCCAGGTCAACACTGCCAACGTCATAAACGGGGCCAAGTTCACGCTCTTCATAAGCGGCCAGTCGCCGGTTACGAATCTCAGTGTGCAAGACAACCTGTCTGTCAACGAGGTGACTTTCACGGACGGCCCCAAGACGCTGAAGTGCGTACTGGACGACAACGGCGAGTTTTCCCCGGACGTGTTTATAACCGTCGACGGGCACTCGCCGACGATCGTCATCAGCAATCCCATAGACGGCGCAACGTTCGACACCACCGACGCGACGGTAGACGTTACGACCACGGGCGTCGAGGACGGCCGGCTGGCCACCGTAACGGTGGCCTGGACGGACGCCGGCGGAATGCCACAGCAGACCGACTACACAGGCACGGTGACCGGCAACGTGGCCGGCATCGATCTCACGCTGGGCTCGATCACCGGCGCGGCCACGCCCAACACGCTGACGGCCAACGTGGCAGACCTGGCCGGCAACCCGGCCCAGCCGGACAGCATCACTGTCTCGGCCCAGGTGTTCAACGATCCGCCCGTCTTGGTTTTCGTGGATCCCGACGGTTCCGGCGGGCCTGTGACAATCGCCGAAGGCGACAGGCTGTATACGGTAATAGTCCAGGTACAGAACGTGGCAGCCGGCGCTCCGGTTGATCTGGTCGTAAATGACAACGGCCACGATCGCGCGCCGATCACGGTAGGCGCCTCCGGCTCGGGTTTCGCAACCTTCATAGGCGTCCTGTTGCCGCGCGGCGACGTTACGCTGAGTGCCTCGGCCACCAACGCGGCCGGCACAGGTCAGGCGACGGTAACGCTGGTGGTGGGAGATACCAGCCTGCCGCTGGTGATAATCACCGATCCCGCTGACGGCGCCTACACGCAGCAGGAGACTTTCGACGTAACCGTAGACAGCGATGTGGAGCAGGGTCAAAGCTGCTACATCTGTTCGCGCGCCCCGGCAGGCACGCTGCCCGCCGACTGCGACGCGGGCACGGCCATAGGCACCGGCACGGCCGACGCCTCGGGCGACGCGGTTATAAGTGTAACCCGCCCCGAGGGCGTGTACGAGTTATGGGCCTCGTGTGTAAACTTGGCGGCCGCCGTCGGCACCTCTGTGCCCAACCGGGTGGTAGTAGATCACAGCGCGCCGACAGTTCATTTCACCCTGCCGGCCGACGCGACGGTATTCAACGCGGCCAGCGTGGATCAGTCGGGCCAGGCGGGTTTCCAGATCAAGGTACAGGCCTCGGCCGATGTGGAAGACGGTCAGGCCGCCGACCTGACGGTCGACGGCCAGCCGGCCGAGTTGATAGGCGCAGCGCCGAAATTCGCAAGCAACCAGATAACCTACAATGCCGTGACGCTGGCCGACCAGGCCGGCCACGCGCTGGGCATCCAGGCCTGTGACAAGGCCGGCAACTGCACGGCCGCGACCCCTGTGAACGTGACGGTAGACCGCATTGCCCCCGACGTAATGATAACCAGCCCAACCGACCTATCTCAGCTAGGCAGCTCATCCGACCAGAGCGCCGCGGTCGGCTTCCAACTGGACGTAGCCTGTGCCTTTTCGGGCGCGGCCGCGGGCGACACGATAACGTTGGAGCGCAAGGTAGGCGGAGGAGCCTTCGAGCAGGTAGCCACTCACCAGCTAACCGCCGGTGAAGCAGCCGGTGGCTACACCTTCGACAATGCGACGATGATAACCTCTGACGACACCTCGGCCGACCCATTGACAATCCAGATCCAGGCCAGTGTAACCGACGCCGCGTCCAACAGTGATCTCGACCAGGTATCGATATCGGTAAACCGGGTGCTACCCGAGGTATTGATCACCAGGCCCAACCCGGATCAAAGCTTCAACATCTTTGTGGACATGAGTTCCGATTTCGGCTTCCAGACCCAGGTTAACGTAGAGACGCATCACACCGAGTCGGGCGATCTACTGGCACTCTGCGCCAGCCCGGGCACGGGTTATCCGGTGGGCCACTGCGCCGGCTACGGCAACGAGGTATGGATCGGCACGGTAACCGGCGTGACCACTTATCTGACCGGCACCAACCTGGATCAAGGCGACAACACGTTGGTGGCCTTCTCCGAGAACCTGCCCGGGCAGGGCAACTACTCGGCGCCGATCACGGTGCACGTGGACAGCCTGCCTCCGACGGTAGACAGCGTGGTGATAAGTTCCGACAGTGATAGTAACGGCTGCATCAATCTGGCCGAGAATGTTTTCCAGGCGACGGTGACGGTCAGCGGCGTGGAAGACGGCCGGAACCTGTGTCTGGAAAATGCCTCACCGCCGGGCACGATCGGCTGCACGGCCGTGACCAGCGGCCAGGCTATCTTCGGAACGTCGCTTGGTGAAGGCGACTACTTCCTGACCGCGGTAGTCACCGACGCCGCGGGCAATCCGAACATCAACGCGGCCAACCCGACCATACTCGATCCCGAGGCGCAGTTTTCGATCTCGGTAGACACGGTGCCGCCGGCGGTTGCCATCGCGAGCCCAGTCAAGGCCACCTTGATCTACGCAGACGATCTCAATCAGACAACGCCTGATCTCGATTTTAGCTTTGTGGCAACCACTGACGCCGAAGACGGGCAGCTCATGAGTTTCCTGATAGACAGCAATTCGGTGGGCACCGGGGTTGTAGCCGGAGGCTCTGCCACGACGCAGACGACCATGGGCCAGGGTAACCATGGACTGAGCGTCTCGGTAAGGGATACCTGCGGCAACTCGACTACGTCTGCGCCGTTCAACGTACTGGTAGACACGGAAAGACCGACGATAACCTGCAGCCAGCCCACTGACGGCAGCACTTTCAACGACCAGCAGGTGCCCTTCGTCTGCCAGACCACCGGCACCGACGCCACCCAGCAGATAACGGTAAGCTCGTCGGTAGGCGGTGTGGCCTGCACTCCCAACGTGGACGGTTCGGGCACGACATCGTTCAACTGCGGTCTGCAAGAGGCCGCAAACCAGACCATAACGGTAACGGTGACCGACCCCAACGGCAACGTCTCCGATCCCGACATTATCAGCAACGTCAGCGTGGACGTGACCGGCTGCACGATAGCTTTCAGTGACTACTCCAACCAGGTGCGTTTCAACGCCTCGGACGACACGGTGCCCGGAGGCAACCTGCAAGTAAACATCGAGGCATGTTCCTCCGGATGCAACAGCACCAATTGCCCCGCCTGCACGGTAACGCTGACGGTAGGCGGCAGCCAGGTAGGCAACCCCCAGGCTCTGGACGCCGCGGGTTGCACCACGTTCATCGGGGTGACGTTCGTTCACCAGGAGATGGGCACGCAGGTTACGGCCGACATAGACGACGGCGCCGGCAATCCGGGCAGCGACAGTTTCACGGTGGAAATGGTAGACCTGGTTCCGCCGGTGTTGGTAAGAGACGCCCCCGGAGCCAACGACGTCCAGTGTGTGGCCAGCACGGGTAACCCCAACGCCAACGGAAGTGACATACTAGCCGACAAGGTGGCCGGAGGCGACTGCCAGATGGATCTCGGCTTCACGGTAACGGACGGCGACTTCAACCAGGCCACTTACCCGGTAACGCTGACGGTGGAAGAAAGCGCCTCCCCGATAGTAACTCCGGCCTCGCTAACAACGTCGCCCCAGAGCCAGATCTTCACCAACACGGCAATGACCCACAACGCCTCCCACACGTTGGACGTAATAGCCACGGACTACGCCGGCAACCAAACGCATCTAGCGATGACGGTAGAAGCCGACGTAATAGCCCCGGGGCAAATAATAGGAGCCACAGCAGCCCTAGACAGCGGCATAGCCGCCACCCGCCACGCCGACGTGGACCTGGGTTGGACAGCGGTAGGCGACGACGGCGTCACCGGCACGGCCACCGCCTACGCAATCCGCTGGTCCCGCACCCCAATAACAAACGAAACCGAGTGGGCCGCAGCCGCAGAAATACCAAACACAAAGAACCCCGCAGCCCCGACAACACCCGAGACCTTCATGGCCCAGTGGCTCCCGCCGCTGAACACCTACCACATAGCCCTCCGCTCGGTAGACGAGCTGGGCAACCAAAGCCCAATTCCGGCTGATCTGTCG
>CAZXHT010000107.1:0-19037 GCA_964640665.1 uncultured Myxococcales bacterium | reverse complement strand
TAACAACAGGTCCATACATCAGTTTTTCAGCCAATGACATCCGCCGACACGCCCGGTGGTTCATACATCCCAGAATAGACAAGTTGGCGAGCCATGATCTTACGCCACTCTTGGACGCGGCGTTGTAGTGTTCGCAACTGTCCTGAAGAAAATCTGCCCGGATGTTCGTGCTGCAAGCGCCCAAACAATTCCTTCGCCGTTACATCCGGTTCATCCTGGAGCCACAGCAATACATCAGGCCACACTGATTCAAAAGGATTTTTCCTTGTGCGCCAGTCACGTTGTTTCGCGGGAGCTTTTCGATGCGTTGGGCGGGCATCACCGTCGCGCCACAGCTGTGGCAATTGAGCGAGGAACTGCTCAAGGTTTTTTCTCCCCGGCCCGGTGGTTGAGTTCTCTGGAGAGACAAGTGCTACCAATGCGGCCTGGGCGTCACGTATATGGTGCAGCAACGCCACGGGATCGAGCTGCTCGTGCTGAACTCGAAGCTTTTCTTTGAACTTGGCATCTATTTCTTCTCGAGCAAGTAACCGATCACAGGGCGTTGCAGGACTGTGATACAAACGCTTCACCTTGGCCCCGATCCTTATCTTTTCACGCAACTTGAAAGAAGGCTGAAAGAAATTCACATATAGACGAACCGCTTGGTACAGGTTGGCAAGAGCCTGACCGGCAACAACTCCCGTGTAACGTTCGTACCCAACAAACCTGCGAATGATAGCGCCATTCTTCTGCTCTATCCAGGCCTGATCGTTTTTCCGATAGGCCCGCGAACGAGTAAACTCGACGTCGTGCCTCTTGCAGAAGTCCAACAGGGTGTCATTGATGAATGCGCTGTCGTTGTCAGAGTCAATCCCGAGCATCGTGAAAGGCAACTGGTTGCGTAGGACTTCAAGCGCCTCCACCACCAGGGATTGCTCTCGGGCGAGAAGCGGGACGAATTCAGTCCAGCCGGAACAAACATCCGTAACATCCAGAGTGTGGACGTACGCGCCGGCGGTAGAACCACCGTTGTGCTCGACGAAATCGATCTCCAAGTAACCCGGAGGGGGTTCTTTCCAATCAGCGAACGTACGAACTCGGATATCCTTGCTCACTTTCTTTCGCGACGCAGGCCGCTTCTTTCGAGGCTTGGCGCGGTCACGAATCGGAATCAGCAACCTGTCGATGGTCGCCGCACTCGCAGCCAGCAACCGCTCTCGAACAACGGGATCAAGATGAAGGTGACCATGCCGCTCCATCGACCTCACAAGATTGGGCAATACCGCCTTCAGCCGCTTTCCACAAATTCGATCTGCTGCCTCCCAGGTAACAATAAGTGCTTCTCTTACCGCCTCGTCGTAGATGCGGTTGCCTGATCTCCCCTGGCTTGAAGTCAATTTTACTCCCCTCCCAATCAAGCGCACTGCATGTTTCCTGTGATAGCCCGCTATGGCAACGAACTCATCCAGAATCCTCGTCTTCTCTTTCCTGGTTGCCTCTACATATCGCTGCCTCAGGCCTTCGACAAGTTCTTTCCTGGTAATCCTGCTGATTTTTCTTGCCATCGTCGCCTCCAGATTTGGGTAACATTATACTGAGGCAACGACTTCCTTTCGGTAACATTTTTATTGAGTCAATGCGGTGGGGAGGTCTAATTGTCGCTGGGCACACGATCCTCGACCCGCATGTGTAGCAGATCAGACAAGTCAAAGCCAAACCATCTAACGTTGGCATTCCGGAGGTATGGTCTTGGGGTTCCCTTATTCTTCGCCTTGTCCAACATCTTCCCTAGCCTATGCCTTGCAAGCTGGTACACACTTGCCAAACACCACCCCTCCGGCAACTCCGGCAGGTTCGTCGTGTCCGGGGACTTGGGCTCCTTGTACTTCGCCTTCCACAGATGTTTTTTATCGCCCCCGAGTGCTGTTTGCTCGAGGATTGTCGTTTTCGAAATCTTTCCTTTTGCTTTAAGCTTCTCAAGCTCGGCTTCCTCCCAGCGGCGGCGGCGCTCCTTCAGGATGCGCTCAAGCAGCTTGGAAGCGGGCTCGTAGTCCCGGCCCTCCTTGCGGGCCAGTTCGGCCTCGGTCGGCACCAACCGCCCTTCCACCGCCGCCTTCAGCACCGAAGCTCGGTAGCGTTTCAGGTTGGACTTGACTCGCTTCAGCGCGGCGACGGCGGCGTCGAGTTTGGTGAGGTTGGATTCGATGGATTGGACTATCCTTTTCTGGTCAAGCATTGGAGCAATTGGAACTTTAGTTTCTTTGATTCGACGTAGAATGATTCTCTTTATTGCTGTGCCGGACATCCTTCCCGTCAACAACGCAGATCCTGTAGGGCTAGCCAAGAAGTACCGGAGGAATCTTGGGTCTAGAAGACCATTGTGGGGCCTTAGAAAGCAGACACTTGATAGGAGGCTGATTTCATCTTCAAGCGTATTTATCGCAGTATCACCGGTATTCACTCCGTCCTTTACAAGAAGAACATCCCCCTTCCTAGTGTCGCACCTCTTGTAAATTTCCTTGTGATCTTCTTCTCGTAGGTAAGTGATGTCAGCAAGATCAAGTCCAGATGGTCTGACATTTTTTGCCGTCACATATCTGTAGTTTCCCTTCTCAAGCTGAACCTTTGGTGAGAAATGTGTTCCATCCTGAATTTTCACACAGGCTTCTGACGCTGTTGTCCAGACCCAGGAGGCTGGCAATTCATAGGGGCCTTCAACTATTTTCATGCCACCAACGCCTCGTTCAATTCTTGGATGATGTTCCTCAGCTCACCACCGAATACATGAACTGCTTTGCCCATGCCCACGCGTTCCGCAAGGATATCTGTATACCTCATTAGCCGCGCAGCCCTCCCAGTCTCTTTCGGGTCTTGTCGATCTCGGTCGCAAGGAGCTTCTCGTCGGGCAGGGTCGTCAGGTATTCGCATACCAGCATCTTGTTGGGCAGGCCCTCCGTGGCGTAACGAACCAGTACCTTGCCTTTAGACGAGCAGTGGATTATACCGGCGGCTTCTTCGAAAGATTTGAGCGACACCGTCGCTCGAATCTTTTCAGGGGGGAACACAAGATAAACATCCCTGAATCGCGCCAGGTTATGGCGTGAAAACCCGCGCCCAAACCTCGTTGTCAGGTCTTCGGACAACCGTTTGAGCAGTTTTTCTCCGTATCCGGCCCGGGCCTCGCCGTGCTGCTCGAACTCGACGATACGCCGGCCGATCTCCCAGTATGTTGCCGTCATTACTGTATTGACGGTCCGGACCGCAGCACGTCGCGAGGCATCCAGTAGTTCTCTTATTCCACCGACGAGATCGCCATACTCCTCTCCGAAAAGAGACTTGACTTCGGTATTCCCGGTTTTTCTGCTCATGCCACCAACGCCTCATTCAATTCCTGGATGATGTCCCGTATCTCTCCGCCGAATACCTGCGCCGCCTTGCCCAGGCCTCCCTTTTCAACGAACGGTGTCAGGTCGAAGGCGTCCAGGTCTATCGCCAGGCTGGTGGCGATGTGGTCGCGAATCATGGCGAGCCACAGCTTCTGATCGTCGGTGAAGCTCCTGCCACGGGTCTTCTGCTGCGCCATCCAGTTTTCAAACCTGGCCTTGACCTGCTCACCATAGGGCACCAGCTCCTCTTCCTGGTGGAGAGCATAGCGGATCAGGCTGACAATGTCGGTCAACAGCCGCTGGGCGTTCGCGCCCCTGACCTTGTCGGCCTGCAGCGTCTCGTAGGCCCGCCATAGGCGTTCCGGGGTCCACTGGCGCGGCGGGGCCTTTATGGCCTCGGCCAGGGCCTTGATGTCCTCGAATCGCAGCCGCTCGCGGTAGGGCACCGAAAAGAAGAACTGGAGCGCGTCTATCTCGTCCTTGTTGTCTTGCAGGAACTTCTCGAACGACTCCACCAGGGCTTTTGCCTTTTCCTTGGCCTCTTCTGAAAACCCGGTCTCGTCCTCGATCACCTCGTCGATGCTGACGGTGTCGATTATCTGCTCGCAGGTCTGCTTGGTTGCGATTATCAGGTTCCTGAGATCGGGATTGGCGGCCAGCGGCTCTAGCGCTTCTGTGATCAATATCTCGGAAGCCTTGGCCAGTTGCTCGTCCGTGGGCTCTTGGTCGTTATCGATCTTGAAATCCTTGCGGGCGGCTTCCACCTGCTTGTCCGCGTCCAGGGCTTCTATCATTCCGTGGACCAGGATCTTCAGAGACAGACCGCCCGATACTTTTTCGATCTTCCCGCGGTCGGCCGGATCGCACTGCTTGTCCAGCCTGCTCAAGCGGCTCGCCAGCGAGGAGATCATGTCCGGGGCGTTGCCGCCCAGCGCCACGTGCTCCATTAGCGCCTTGAACGAGACCGCCTTCTTGCGCTCGAGAGGCTTGGTGTCGCTGATCTCCTGATCCACCACGCCCACGCAATCTACGATTATGAAGTGAGTCTTGGCCCTGGCGTCCGGGGTGACCGCTTGCAGGTCTGTCCGGTCGATTACCCGCACGCCCCGGCCCTTCATCTGCTCGAACAACACCCGCGACTTGACCACGCGCATGAACATCACTATCTCTACGGGCTTGATGTCCGTCCCGGTGGCCACCATGTCCACGGTCACTGCTATCCTGGGATAGTAGGAGTTGCGGAAGTCCTGGATCAGGTCCTGGGGCTTCTTGCCGGTGGTCTTGTAAGTGATCTTCTGACAGAAGTCGTTGCCCTCGCCGAACTCCTCCCGGATTATGTCGACTATGTCCTCGGCGTGAGAGTCGTCCTTGGCGAAAACCAGCGTCTTGGGCACGTGCTTGCGGCCCGGGAATATTTCTGTGAACAGGCGCTCCCTAAAAGCCCGGACCATAGTGCGAATCTGGTCCTTGGCCACCACCTTGCGGTCCAGATCCTCGGCGCCGTAGACCAGGTCTTCGTCCGGGTTCTCCCAGCGGACTTTCCTGGTCTGCCGCTCCCGGTAGCCCAGGACGGTGGCCGGCCCGGCCTCGACCCTGGAACCGCCCTTGGTGATTTGGGTTCGGATCTTGTACAGCTCGAAGTCCACGTTCACCCCGTCGGCCACGGCCTGGTCGTGGGCGTACTCCATGACCAGGTTCTTGTTGAAGAAGCCATAGGTGTGCTTTGCGGGAGTGGCCGTCAGCCCTACCAGGAAGGCGTCGAAGTATTCCAGAACCTGCCGCCAAAGCGAATAGATCGAGCGGTGGCACTCGTCCACGACGATGACGTCGAAGAACTCCGGGGGCAATCCGGCGTTGTAGACCACGGACACCGGCTCGGCCGGCGCCCGGCCGGCGGTGTCGAACTGGGAGCCCTCCTCCAGCTCGGCTTCGAACTCCTCGTCTCCGCGCAGCATGGAGAACAACCGCTGGATAGTTGATATGACCACCTTGGAGGCCGAGCCGATCTTGTTCGAGGTCAGGCGTTGGACGTTGTACAGCTCGTCGAACTTCCGCCGGTCGTCCGGCGTGCGGTAGCTCTTGAACTCCTTCTCGGCTTGTTGGCCCAGGTTGGAGCGATCGACAAGGAACAGCACCCGCCGGGCTCCGCCGAACTTGATCAGCCGGTAGAGGAAGCTGATGGCGGTGATGGTCTTTCCGGATCCGGTGGCCATCTGGATCAGCGCTCTCGGCCGGTCGTGCTTTAAAGAGTGCTCCAGGTTGACGACGGCTTTAAGCTGGTTGGGCCACAGCTCGGGGAGCTCCACCGACGGGAGCGTTTGCAGCCGGGCGCGCAGGCTGGACGGCTTGGTCTCGTCCGCCGCGGTGTAGAGCCCGCCCTCCGGGTGCAGGATCTTGACCCAGTCGTTCAGGGTGTCGGCCTGTAGCCACTCGGCCAGGGTCTCCGGCCGGTGGACGCCGAAGATCCTGCGGCTGCGCGGCTTGGGATCCAGCAGGTTGGTGAAGCGGGTGACCGCGCCCGTGCTGATGTACAGAAACGGCAGCGGCCGGAGCGGCACCTGGAGAGAGTCCGGGACGCCCTCGGAATATTTCTGAGCCTGCGGCTCGACGCCGGTGAGAGTGTGGCCCTCGGGCTTGGCTTCTAAAACGCCCACGGCCTTTCCATCGACGAAGAGCAGGTAATCCGCGAAACCGTGACCGGAGGCCAGCTTGAACTCGCGGATGGCGACGCCCCGCCCGGCGCTCAGGTTGATCCTGTCGCGATCCTGGATTTGCCAGCCTTCGCCTTCCAGCGCGGCATCGATGTTTTCCCGGGCCTTGGCCTCGGGCCCGCTGTTTGAAGGTGGCATGATTGCTTTCGCCCCCGTTTCCGATCGCTGTCCCGTTTTACTCGCATGCATTTCTTTTGGCAAGGATCGACCATCAAAGAATGGAAAACCCGGTCAGCGAGGATTTCAGGGGCCCTTGGCTTGCCTTGTAGCTTGTATGTATGTCAGGCTAGCTCGGTATACTGGTATCGAGAGAGCGGCTGACAAGATGAACAAGAAGAGTGTAAAAGCAACTGTCAAACCGGAACTTCTCGTCTGGGCACGAGAGTCGGCTTGCCTATCGGTCGATGATGTCGCTGCGAAAATCAAGTTGCCCAAGGAGCGTATCGAGGCATGGGAGAGCGGAGAGGAATCCTGCACAATCCCCCAATTGAGGAAGCTCGCGGAATGCTATAAGCGGCCGCTCGCCGTCCTGTATTTACCGCAGCCCCCAAAGGATTTCGATGCCCTGCGGGATTTTCGACGGCTTCCCGCACAGATCGATTACGAGGAGAGTCCAGAACTGGCATCCGAGATTCGCTGGGCCCATCAGATCAGAGAAATCGCCCGTGAGGTTTTTGACCTGGCCGGTTTCGACATGCCCGATTTCGACCTGAAGACCAGGCCTGGAGACAACCCCGTCGGCGTGGCGTCGAGGATCCGGCGTGCAATTGAGATGACCATCGAAGAACAACAGACCTGGACGGATCACTACCAGGCCATGGGAGGGTGGCGCACGGCGGTTGAGAACGCCGGAGTTATTTGCATACAGTTCACCGGCGTGTCCGTTCAAGAAGCAAGGGGGTTTTCCATTTCGGCTGGCAGGCTACCGGTCATTGCCGTGAATGCCAAGGACGCCCCGCCCGCCAGAATCTTCTCGATGATGCATGAACTTACCCACCTGATGCTGGGTGAATCGGGAAAGTGCGACATGCACGAGGCGCAGAAAAGCCACAGCGACGTGGACAGGGTCGAGGTCTTCTGCAACCGGGTGGCCGGAGAGACGTTGGTGCCGGAAAACGATCTGCGGCGAACAGAGATTGTCCGTATGCACCGCCAGGGCAAGGACTGGACCGCCCTGGAACTGAGTGAGCTATCAAAGCGATACAACGTGAGCGAAGAGGTAATAGTGCGACGCTTGTTGGCCCTTGGCATGACGACCTACGAGTTTTACAGGCGCAGACGAGATTCCTACATCCGAAGGGCCGAGATGAAAGCATCCACTGGAGGTGATTACTACAGAAACAAAAAGACCAAGCTCGGAAAGCCATTGATCTTCGGCGTCATGTCTGCGCTTCAGCAAGGTCGTATCACGGCAAACGACGCGTCTGACTATCTTGACGTGAAAGTACCCAAGCTACGAAGACTCCTCCAGGCGGCGATTGGGTAGGCGACCATGGTATCCGCCGCCCAGGGACCGCGATTCTGCATCGACACCAGTTCCCTGGTTCAAGCCTGGACCAGGGCATATCCCATCGATTTGTTCCCAACCTTTTGGGACAAGATGGACGACCTGGTGGACAAAGGCAGGATCATCGCACCAGACGAAGTCCTGCGTGAGACAGGAAGAAGAGACGACGGTCTGTACAAATGGCTCAAGGAAAGAGACGGCCTGATCTGGAAAATCGATGATGAGCTTCAGGCATCGGTGTCTCAGGTCATGGCCGATTTTCCGTTCATGGTGAAAAACCGAACGGGCAAGAATGCGGCAGATCCATGGGTGGTTGCATTGGCCCGTATCACAAGCGCAACAGTTGTGACCGAGGAGAACGAAGACAACAGCACGACGAATCCGAAGATCCCTCTGGTGTGTAAGCACTACAAAGTCAGATTTATTCGATTGCTGGAGTTGATTCGCCGGGAGGGCTGGCAGTTCTAGACAGTTTTAGACAGCTCGAGATGGCACCATCTTCGTCGGACATTTCACACACATGCACAGTTGGCGACCGTAGGGGCGGGCTTTCCGCGTCTCTAAGCGACACTCGTAGTCCGCGCTTTCAAGCGGCCATCACTTTTTGAGGGTTGATGGTGCGGCGCTAGTAGTCGCCCTCGATCGACACCTCGGTCTCGCGGAGAAAACGACGCTCTCTCGAATCGTCTAAAACAGAGACTACTACATCAACGAGAATATCAGGCCCCCACTTCGGACCACCTCCTGCGGACAGGTCTATGCTTGGAAAGTTAGCAAGGCGGGATTCCTCCCGCAGATCTGTCACCCACACCTTCTCGTCGTTGATGACGTACAATGTCTTTACGCTGACATCTTCTGGAATATTCGTTGTGGCGTATGCAATGATGTGAATATTGGCTCTCAAAGTCCTGTCCGGTTGCCAGCAACCTCCCACGGGCACCAAGTCACGAGAAAGCAAACTGCTCATTTCAAGCCGGCCGTTCGGCATCTCAATTTGATCGGGTGCAACAATGATTTCGCTGGCTTCGGCAAGTTCCGCCAGCGCAACGATGCGACTCGAATGATTTTCTCCGCATCCGGCAAGAAGGATGCAGTAGAGACAAAAAGCGGCGATTTCGACCAAGATTTTCAACTTAGTTCGCCCAGTATATCACAAAATCTGCTCCAGTGCCGACCGGAGGTCGTCCGCGATCTCCTCGGCGATCACCAGCGGATCCGGCCTCGCAGGTATTGGGCCTGGCTGCACATCGTTTTCGATCGCTACCTCTTTTAACTCGCATGCAATTCTTTTGGCAAGGATCGACCATATCGACATTCGATGCCTTGCTGAAAACCATGGCCTGTACTAACATCCCAGACAACATTGGAATTCATAATTCAGCGGTAAGAAAGGGGCAATCCATGAGGTACATCGCGATCACGTTGGTCTGTTCTGGTCTTCTGGCGGCGGGCGGATGTGGTGGTGGCTCAGACAACTACACCGCGGTGGATTGTTTTGCATCCAGCCAGGCGAGGTGCGACTGGTTCGAGAAATGCCAGGACCCAAACGCCCAGGGATGCATGGATCATTGCGAATGCGGACCCGCGATCTACCGCTCGGACGTCATCGATACCATCGCAAAGTGCTACGAGTCGCTGGCCTGTGACAAGGATGACGACGTTTGCGAAACCGCGGGATTAAAACACGTGGGTATGAACGCCTCCCTGGACGCGGTCAATTCCTGCATCGAAGCCTACCATCAGAGCTGCCCAGAATACAGCGACATCGACGAGTCAGTTTGCTGGTCCGTGCCCATGCTGGTGCCCGAGGGCAAGGAACAACTGCTGGCCTGCTTTGACGGGCTGACCTGCGGCGAGGATTGCGCCTACGAGGTACTGGGCTGGGATCCTTACTGAGCAAGGTGAGCATGCAACTGTCGGAAACTAAGTGGCTGGTTTCCCTGCGGCACACTTTTCAATCGGTTATTTCTTCAGTTGGGTGGGCGTGGTGGTGGAAATCTTCTTCTTGATCCATGGCCCCGGATCAGCTTCGCCACCTCCATGAACCACTAGACGGAAATCATATCATTTTTGCCCGTCCTGGGGCTACCTACACCACGCTTCGGGAGAAAATGCTCTCACGATTGCTCGCAAGTCCCGTTTCACCTGGAAATACCCGTGGCTGATCGGCTATCATGCCCGGGAGAGGTGACCATGCAACTTACGGTAATGAAGTGGCTGGTTCCGGTTCTGCTTTGTGCGACGCTTGCGGCCTGCACCAACAGCAAGGAAAACCAATGTGCCACGCTGCGCAAAGCGCTCCGGATCGAGATGGCTACCACCAAGGAGATCGCCGCCAAGCTGCGCGATCCGCAGGCTTTGGCGGCCCATGCCGAATTTCTAAAGGCCACCATCGCCGATTTACGCAAGTTGAAAATCGAGGACGCGGCGCTGGGTCAGGCCGTGGCGACCTACCTCGGCGCCGTTACGAAACTGGCCGAAGGTTACCGGAAGGCCGCCGAGGGATTGAAGCTTTTAGCCAAGGCCGACTACCAGGCGGCCGGCGACAAGATGCCCGGGCCCGGCAGCGGGCTGGTCATCTACGGCACGATCGTCGACTCGACCCGCATCCGCATCGCCGACGAGTGCAACAAGCCCTGACGGAAAGCCGAGCGAGCGAAATCGACGATCCGGGGCCCTATCAATAACAAAGGCCCGTGCTATTATCCTCCCTGGAATTCACAGTCGAGGCACCTTCGGGCTGATAACTTGTTCCGGGCCGCGTTCGGAACACCTCACGAGTGGAAGATAGCGTGAAGAAAATTCTATTCGGCCATCACATCTTCCTGTTGGCGGCGAGCTGCGCGACGGCCTGGACCGGTTGCGAGTCTCCCGACGCTTCCCTGGGTACCGGCCAGTACGAATTGTGCCGGGCGACGCCGACACCATTCAGGCCGGCATCGACGCGGCCGCGATGGACGACATCGTGCAGGTCGCCGCGGGCGACTACACCGAGAACCTGACGCTCAAGGCCGGGGTGCTCCTGATCGGAGCGGGCATCGACCAGACCGTGCTGCACGGCCAGATCCTGCTGGTGCCCGGCGAGTCGCCGGTGGTCACCGGATTCACGGTGACCAAAGACGGAGCCTGCGATCTTGCGGACGACGTCGGGATTCGCGAGTCCTGCGGCGGCTCGGGCGGCATCACCACCCTGTACCACAACGCGGTGGAAGGCTTCGCCACCGGGATCGAGCTTACAAACTGCACGCAGGTCGAGGTGGTCCGCAACCGCCTGCGGCGCAACGCGCTCGGGCTGCGCCTGCAGAGCTGCACCGGCCCGGTGACCGACAACCTGGTCTGGGGCAACTTCACCAACTACGCAGGCGAAACCGCGGTCGACGAAAGCGACCTGTCCGGCGATCCGCTTTTTACCGACATCGCCAACGACGACTTCCACCTGCGGCCCGGCTCGCCGGCGATCGACGCCGGGACGGACTCCGCCGGCACCGAGGTCGACTTCGACGGCGCTTCCCGACCGAGGGGGGCCGAGGTCGACATCGGCGCCTACGAGTACCGGCCGACACGGTCCTGGTCGCCCCGCTCAACACCACCCTGGGCAACGGCCTGGCCACCAACGATCTGATCACCCTTTACGACACCGACGGCACCACGGTGCTTTCGACCTTCGCCTATCCTTTCGATCCGGGCAACGGGGTGAGCGCCGAGCGGGTGGACCTGCAGCGGCCCGACCTGGATACCAACTGGAGGGCATCCCCGTGCACGCAGTCGGCGGGCCGGCCCAACTGCGCGCCGGTCACGCTGGCCGACCGGTTCGTCCCCCGGAAGTCTCAACTGCGTGTCGTCGGCCAGCGCCGGGCCCCGCAAGCCGCTGGTGATCACCGAGGTAATGGCCAATCCCAGAAGCGAGGACACCGGCGAGTTCATCGAGCTGTACAATCGGGGCATCGATCCGGTCGACGCCGCCGGCTTGCTGCTCACCGACGGCGACGCCACCGACGTGCTAGGCGCTTACCAGGACGGCTCGACCCTGGTCCCGGCAGGCGGCTACGCGCTGATCGTCGACGCGGAGTACGCCGGGCAGTACGAGATCCCGCCGGCGACCGTGCTGCTCTCCACCCAGGACACGACCCTCGGCAGCAGCCTGGCGGTCGACGACAAGGTCCGACTGCTGGAGGCCAACGGCGTGGAGATCATCGACTCGTTCCGCTCGCCGTTCGATCCGGGCAACGGGGTGAGCGCCGAGCGCATCGACCTGCGCGCCTTCGACTCGCCAAGCAACTGGACCGCCTCGACCTGCGCCGGCGGGTCGTCGCCGGGCACAGACAACTGCGCGGCCGATCCGGCCGGGCTGCCCAAACGGGTCTTGATCACCGAGGTCCTGGCCAACCAGACTGGCACCGAGACCGGCGGCGCGGGGGAGTTCGTCGAGCTTATCAACTTGGGCGCCAACGCGGTCGACCTGCAAGACATGTGGCTGGCGGTCGGTCCCGAGGGCTCGATGACCCGCGACCAGATCCTGCCCTTTCAGAACGGAGGCACGATTTTACCGGCCGCGGCCTTCAGCCCCGGGACCCGCCTGGATGGAAGCCAGTTCTGACGCCAGTTAGAGGATTCGCTGCTCGATCACTCGATGCACCAGGGAACGTCCTGGTTGGGATAACCCAGGGCGTTTTCGGCCTTGGCCAGCTCGCGTTTCCACAGGCACAGGTCGTCGGCTTGGAACCTACTTACCACGTTTCTGACGCTGCGCACACAACCAGGATGGATTGAGACACGCTGATTGGCCGGCATGCGTGCCTGCGGTAATTCAGTTTGGTGTTCAACGCACGCTTCACATGTTGGCATTGCCGTCCGAGCTTCCGTCTCGGGCGGTGGCCGATCTGTCAGCGGCCGAGAAGTTCCTACCCTTCTTAATCTAACCTCTCGCAGCCGCCTCAACTTGCTTGAGCGCCTTCTCAATAGCCGCTCTTTCCCCGTTGTCTTTACGTCCCAGCCCCTTTTCTAGAGCGCTGCGTAGGGCGTCAAGAGCTGGGACTGCTTTCAGTCTTCCCGCTGCCACCGCTGTATCAACGCATATCCGCCAATTCCCACCATGGAAATCCTTTGCAGAAAGTACCCGCTGGATCAGACCGAACGTTTCGGGTAGTGGGTGTTTCAGTAACACGTGCTCGTAGGCATCGCTCACTGGCACATCCCACTCATCAATCCGTTTGGCCCACGCGGTCGCGTCATCGACCAACCATTTCAAAGCCCCGGGATCCGACACAAAGAGCCCGACAGCGATTGCGTGCTCCTCCTTCCTTTGCAGGCCGAACGCTCCGACGCCAAATTGATCAATCCGTTTACGGAATGTTTGATAATCTTTCGACAGTTTTGCTATTGCCAAGATCAAACCAGGGATCGCAAGCTTGTGAGAATCAACAAACCGAGCGGCTAGGCACTGATGATGCAGCAACACAGGCAGCCAGCGTTCATCAACAACATCAGCGAATTCTCGAATGGCTTGCGGTCTTCGCTGATAGACTTCACGAGAATAGGCATCCTTTGCAGAAAGAGCCACCAATTCATCGAAAAGCTTTGCTGCATCCGACGGCGATGGGTCTGATTGGATCTCTTTCTTAGCTGAAACAACTTCAGGGCTTTCCGACTTCAGTTCCTTTTCGAGTGCCTGTCTTCGTTTCTTTGCCTCTGGACTCAACGCCTTTGATGGGGCCATAGCCAAGAGCGTGTTGCGCTTGTTGAGGATCGCATCCGCATTCTTGAGTTGGCCCTTTTCTACAAATCCGGAGATTTCAAGAGTTGCTGGATGCTTGACGTTCCGCGCGATTTCTAGCGTCTCTTTGAGCGCCTCGTCGTTTCCGAAGGCCCAATGAGCAAGAAGCCAGTAGTTCAATAGTTGGGGCCAGTCTGCTATGGCATCTTTGTTCCCCGACCAGCTGGCGAAGGCCAGTGCGGCCTTCAATTGACCGTCCAAATCCTTGACCGAGATATCCAAGAATACGTCAACCAACCATTCAGACGCTTTCCAAAGGGCAGCAGGATCCAGATGCGCGTCGAACTTCTCCTTTCGCGCGCCTTTGTCGAATGCTGCATAGGCGTTGGCAAAATCAGGCAGAGGATCGTCGAGCTTCTTTACCAACGCGCCACCTATCGATGGAGCCGCCTTGGAAGCGCTCCACTCGTCTTGGTGTACTTCGTAGGTTTGGCTGCTGCCAGACGGCAATGGAACCCAGCTGGCCATTAAACCACTTTCATCGCCTTCGACGATCAGCGACAGGCCGGCAAACAACCCGCGAAATCTGGCGACGTAGTTGCCGTCTAGCTCTTCAACCACGCGACTCAGTTTCAGTGGCGCAAGCGTCTTGAGAGATTCCTCGTCTAGTTCAACGTCGGTCCCGACAAGGCTGCCCCATGTGCGAATTTCAGCGCCGACACCCGCGCCCAGAAAGCCCGCATCGGTCTTTCCAGGGCTCTTGCAGAGAGTCCGAAGCTGGTCCGCCAGGAGGTCCACAACCTTTGGGGTTGCTCCAGCCCTTTCGGTGGATGCCTTAGCTGTTTTCGTTTTCGCTGCAACGGCCTTTGGCCTTTTCGCTTCTGCGGCCGTCGCTGAAACCGGCTCATAGCCTTTCCCCGTTTTCTGGGCAATCAGCTTCTTGGCGGCGATCTGCGCGGCCTTGGCATCGGCAAATTCCGTTTCTTTGGATTGTCCTTTGGTCCCGATTTTGCCCCACTCGACGACATACTTCTTCCCCTTGACCTCAATCTGCCAGAACTTGGCGGAAGCCCCTTCTCGAAACTCAAAGCGCTGTTTAGCCATCCCGTCCTCCAATCAGCACCACAGATAAGACCATGCAAACCGTACCGGGGCACTTGTAGGAATTTCAAAAGCCCTTTCTCCGGATATGCTCACGATCTCTGAATTCCAATATGGCATGATAGCATGATCGTTGGTTTTTTGTAAGGCAACCGATCGTCGATACCGGTCGTTTCTGCACTGTTCTGGGCACACCACCAGTGTTCTCCGTGTGGGTCCCGCACCCTAAAGGGCACGGCAAAAGACGCCGCATGCGGGACCCACACGGAGGCGACACCCCGGTCAACCGACGGGGAAAGTCACGGCCACGTCGGCTCCGGGTCTAGGAACTCGAAATCCTGTTGCGGCGGCGCTCGAGCGGGCTGGATCGGCCGCGGTTTTTGCGGCACCTGGTTTGCAATGGTGCGGGGGTTGGGTGGGCACTCCCAGGTGATTGAGAATCCTCGACAAGGATGCGGGGGTAGTAATGAAGGCTATTATTTTCATCGGAGACCGCCTTCTTGTTGCATTACAAGAGCAACGATATTTCCTGGCTGGAGTAGGAACAGTTGTTTGTTGGCTGGCTGTGGGCTGGGGGGGTGGCAGACGCCGCCGGTATCTGACCCCTTTAAACTCAGCGTGAACCGCAGACTACGTAGTAGCAGGGGAAGGTGGGCGGATCATTCAGGCAGCCGTCGCCGACCTCGGCTTCGCTCAAACCGCTACTGACCCAGGGCCCGATCGCCGTGGGAACGTAGGTCTCCCAGGGAACGAAGTAGACCCGATACTGATTGCCGCTGCGCTCGCAGCAGTTGCACGCCCGGGCACCGTGGCTGCAGCTTGTCTCAGTAGTGTTAAACTCGTAGCATTCCGAGACCTCGCCGGGATCCAGATCGATTGCGTGGTACGTGTCGGAGGGACCGTTGTTGAGATACAAGTAAAGCGTGTCGAGGCAATTGTTCACGTCGGCCGGGCAGTCGGGTGAGTTACCCGGGCAGACCTCGGCCGGATCGCAACCTTCCGAGCTTTGGCGACAGGTAGTGCCCTGGGGCACAAAAGAGTCGGTTGGGCAGTCCGGCGAGTTGCCGTTGCAGGTCTCGGCCAGATCGCAATCGCCGCGCACCGGTCTACAGACGAAACCGTCCGGCCGGCCCTCGCACGGCCCGACTCCTTCGGTTGCCTCGGGTATCATATCGAACCTGGCCTGGTTGGTCTTGACGGCTACCTTGTTGTAGCTGTAGCAGCCCAGGCGCGCCACTACGGTCCGGTAGCCCCGATCTGCCAACGGGGTGACTTGGCGCGTACCGCGCAGTTGCGGGTTGGAAAAAATTTGCAGCATACCGCCTTCGAAGTACGGTTTAAGAACCTCCTCTCGACTGTCGCCGATCACGTCGGCCAACTCTCCGTTCATGCAGCCGGTCGGGTTGGTCGGGCCGCAGTTGGTCATGTAAGTGCTTTTAAGGCCATCACCGCTCACCCAATCCATCGGATTGTAGTACTGCAGGACAAAGTTGATCTCCCCGGTGATTTCCAACCCGCCGGAGGTAAACAGGCGGGTGACCATGACTGGAGTGCAATAAAGAGGGTTATCCGGATCATTCAGATCATAATCTTTACATTCCTGCAGATCAGGAAAGGGACAATCCTGGACGGTTACGCATTCGACCGTGGTTTCTGCAGTTTCGTCGTGATCCATCAGTGTGCACTCCATGCCGGCCCGGCCGGCAATCAGATCGGCGCACCAGCCCTTGTCCCAGCCACTGGCATGAACGGCCGGGATGTGCCACAACTCCTGCGGAGCCCCGGAATTGAAATTCACTAAAAAACTTTCCCCGTCGTCGCTGCCGACCAGCAGTTCGACGCCCGGGGTGGACTCCACTACGTCGCCCGCATGGCAGACATCTGAGTGGTTTGCGGCAATGACCCAATAGCCGTCCCAGTCAGGGTAGAGGACTGAGCCGCAGGGCATGACTTCGTCAAGGCCGTCGCCGTTGAGATCGGCCACGTAGAACCCGTGGGTGCCCATGGCCCTGGTCCAGGGGTGATCCCCGTCGACCCCGTCCAGGCTGAAGGTCACGTCGCGATGCTTGGAAAAGCCGTCCTGCGGATTATACGTGAAAGCCGCAAAACGCGGGTTCTCGGCCGGAATCAAGTACATGCCGTTCTGGGTCAGGATGAAGGGCTCCGGTAAGCTGTCGCCGTTCAGGTCTTCTAGGTAGGCAGAGACTATATTGCCATTGCCGGACAAGTTGATCGAATAAGGCCAGGCGGTCGAGTTCTCGATGGCGCCGGTCTCGCGGTTCAGTGCGCTCAAGTCGCCGTTGGCTCCGGTCCGAGTGAAGATCTCGGCCCGGCCGTCGCCGTCCAAGTCCCAGAGCACCACGCCCGAGTTTTTTAAGGTACTATGTCCGGTCGAGACCCGCCACTTGGAAGTCCAGCCGCCATTCCCGCTTTCAAACAACTCAATGCAGTACGGCCGGGCGATGTTCTTATATTCGAACATGAGCACTGCGAAGTCGAGCACCCCGTCTCCGTTAACGTCGCCCGGGGCCACTCCACCCCAACTCCCAAATCTCCAGTCCAGTCCGGCCGGGCAGGCGTCATTGGCGGTCATCGGTATGTCGATGTGGTTGCTGGTCGATCCGGCTGTGACCCGAGTAAGGTTCGAATCGGAGCCCTCGGCGCCGCCGGCTGTCACCGTCCGGACCAGATAGTAATAGGTGGTCCCCGATTGTGCGGATGTGTCGTCGTAGTTAGTCGACCCGCTGATCGGGGCCGTGTTGACTTTGGCGGTGAAGGTTCCGCCGGCACTGGTGGCGCGGTAGACGTTGAAGCCGATGTCGGCTGCGTCCCAGGGCAGCAGGCGCCAGCCCAGATAGACCGCGCCGTTTTTGGGCAAAGCCATCAGGCCGCGGCCCATGAACTCGACCGACCCCGGCGGTGCGCAAAAATGATAGCCCGGCGGGCGGCAGATCAAACCGTTTAGACAGGTATCCGGGCAAGTTGACTGGCAGCCGTCGGGCCCGCCGCATTTTCCGGCACAGTCGGCCGTGCAGCCCTGGCACTGGCCGTTGGCGCAGCCATAGTCGCAGGCTACCTGACTCGAGGAATAGCTGCACTCGCCACTCACGCAAGTCCCGTTGGGGGAGTATGAAACTAGGTAGGCACTGTTGAGGCAATAGTTGTCAGGCGGAGTAGTACAGGTGACCGGGTCGCCGCTTTGGCAGATGCCGTCTTGGCAGGTGTCACCGGTTGTACAGGCGTTGCCGTCCTGGCAGTCCGTCCCGTTTTGTATGGCGTCATATTCGCAGTGGACCGCCGGGCTGGCAACGCAGTTGCCGGTCGGCTGGTAACACTGATCATTGGGAGGTTGGTCGCAGACAACTCCGGCGCATGGTTCGCCGATGCAGTAGCCGTTTTCACAACCTTGCGAACAGGTAATATCAGCCTGGTCGTATACACAGCTACCTTCGACGCAGTGGCCGCTCGAAGCATAGGTCCGCAGGGTCTCGGAATCGATGCAGGCCTGGTCGGGCGGCGTATTGCATTCGACACCCTCGCAGGGGTCGCCGGGGTCGACGCAAACCCGATTGCGACAGATCTTACTGCCTTCGCAATCGGTGTTGAACTCGCACTCCCAAGTGCGACTGCTGCAACCGGCGATCAGCAGGCCGATAAATAATGACACCAAGGCAATAATCAGCATTCTGAACTTACACATATTCACCTCCTCAGAAATAATCTCTATCACCAACTCCCTGGGATTCAAACTGAATCCGGTTTCTTTACTCCATCGCCCCCGGCGGGACTCCTCTTGCGCAGGGAGTGGAAGTAACCCCGAATTCAGGTTTAATCGGTAGTCAGTAATTGGATTGCACCGAGGCAGTTGTGGACAGTGATCAAGCACTGGTTTGTCACAAGTGGGCAGCGAGGGCATAAATTCGCAAACACTCATAAATTCATTATCCCGGCATGCTTCTGGCCGGGGTCCAGTATTTCGTTCAAGCGGTACAAATGGCTGGATCCCGTACCCGAGGGCACGGCACCTTGATTGTACGGCAGCGGTTTGTGCAGCACCATTTGTTTGGTGTACCCGGAGGGTGCCGGCTTTATTCTTGCCGGGATGACGGGTTGACTTTTCATTTATGCGCAGAGGCATCGAGACGCATACGGCATGTCGGCCGTAGGCTTGGTGAGAACCCTGACGTGTTCGCTGGTCAGCAGCTCATCCAAGCTGTGCATCGATGCCGTGCCCATCCCCGCGCACACCAACGAGATGGGCCATTTTGGCAAAGCATTCGGGCAGCTTTGCAAGGCCATTGATAAACATGGCGGCAGGGGCTTGTTCGAGTTGGCCAGCATGGATGCGGGCATGTGTTCGCTTGCGAATGCCAGCCTGGTTATCGAGAAGGGAAAGCATTACCTGTTTGGATTGAAGCAGGATCAGCCCACTCTGTTGTCGGAAGCCGAGCGCCTGTTGGCCCATACCGAATCTGGAATTCTTTGGTGCGCCCGGGCTGTATTTGCGCAGGGTGGTATCCACGGCCCGCATGAAAACACGCAGGACGCCGCTGAATATCTTCGGGTCGTGTTGGAGGAAATAGCGGACGCGTTTTGGCACAGTCAGGACCCATTGTCTTATCGGCACTCGCGGGATG
>CAZXHT010000106.1:0-19093 GCA_964640665.1 uncultured Myxococcales bacterium | reverse complement strand
TGAAAACTATCAGAAATACGCGAATCCATGGTCAGCCGACTTTTTTGACAGAACGAGATTTCGTTAGGCGGCGAGCGGAGCTACTTCCACGGGCCGGACCCACGCCACGTCGCCGAAAGCGAAGTCCCCTGTGTCGCGGCGAGCAACGGCTTTTCCGCGAAGGCGGTCACGGCCGCAACGGTTTCGCTCAGGCTGCCGGCGTCGCCCACGCCGGCCTTGCGCACGAAGCCGGACCACTGGGTCTTTTTTGTCGGGTTGTCGGCGAACGCCGCAGACAGCGCCACCGGCAGGCGTTCTGGCAGCGGGGTTTGTCGTCGCTCGAAGGTTGCACGGATGGCGCGGGTGAGCAGCTCACCGTCGAAGTCGAAGTCCCTAGCCAGAACGAGAAGGTCGTAGAAGTCCTTCATCCGACTGTTCGCCATGCCGAGCTGTGCCAGCGCCTCGAGCTTCTCGGCGACCACGGTCTCTCGCGGGTAGGCGAGTAGGCGCGGTGCCGGAAAATCCAGCAGCGCCGGAAAGTCGACCACTGTGGCCTCTGGCGTGATCGCATCGCGGGCGAGCCGCAGCAGGCGGGAACGCACCGAGGCACCGATGTCCCTGGCCGGCGTCTTCGTCACACCAGCGCCTCCAGATAGGGCCGCATGAAAGCGTAGATGCGGTCAGCGCGGGCGGATTCGACGAGTTCGTCGATGCTGCCCTTGCGAGTCTTCAGGTAATCCTTGAGCGCGGCCAGCGCGACCTCGAGGCCGACATGCCGGCGGAAACGGAAGCAGTCGGCCACCGTCTTTGCGGGCGCCGTGATCTGCACTTTCACACCGTCGATGGCGCGCGTCTCGACCCCGTGCTCGCGAGCAGCACCGCTGGCCCGGACGACCTCCAGCTTCGGGTAGGCGAGCTTTGGCATGCGAGCACGACGATCGATGAGAACCCACACGGCGTGCGGGGACTCGGTCGTGAGGCCGTGAATCTGGAGGGCGCTGAGCAGGCAGACGATGGCATGCGGCACGCGCTTGGCAACCTCGGCCAGGGAGCTCAGCTCGGTGGCGGACGCCTCGACGAGGCGGTAGAGACCGCGGTCCACCCGCTCGATCACGCCCCGGTCGCAGAGACGCTTGAGGTAGGCCCGCGGAATGCCGGCCTGATCGAGGTCGCGAGCCCGCACCGGCCCTTTCCGGGCGAGGCGGATGAGGGCGTCGGTCTTAGATTTGCGCTTCGACGACATGATACATATCGCTGCTCCACGAGAACACAGACCGACGTTTCGTATCATGTCCCGCCGGTAATCTCAAGAAGAAAGCCGAGCCGTGTTGGCCGGTTATTCCAACGAAAGCCGTCGTACTGTTCTCGTTCCCATTCTGCCCTGTCCCCGTCTGGCGGGTGTCCGGCCTTGCCACGGTGAAGACCGCCAGGCCTCCCACTTCAGAAGGCATGCCAAGCTACCCGATGGTGGGATTGGAAGACCTTGGATTATATCTGTGGGGTTTTTTGTCCCCTTCAACCTAATGTATTCATTCAAAAAAATTGCCGTCCTGCTTCGCCGGGACCAAAGAATTCTAAGCTAACTATCCGTTTCAACAGCCAAAAACATGGAATCGCACTCTAGAGGCCGACGGTTCGACACCACTACGGCTTCGCCTCCACCCCGGGGCCTAGGCGGAAAACTGGTGGAGCCCGACGAACTGTATCCCGAAAAACGCTTTGCAAGCATGCAGTTAACTATCACCGCAGAATAGACAGGCCGAGGTGACACCTCGGACTGGCACCGACAGTCTTATTTTAGGTATTTTCGGACGTAGTCAAGTGTTTGCTTGATGACCTTTTCCTCTTCGCCGGCCTTGTGATGATCGAGAAGTTGGGCCAGGCGGGCTTCCGTCCAACGAGGAAAATCCGGTACGCCGATACGCAGGCGCTTGAGCGAAGCGTATAAGCGGGCGTTGTCTGATCCAGCATCCTCTGCCATTTGAATGGCTAAAAGTTCGTCGAAGGAACCGTAGACCGTGCCATTCATGAATTCGTACCGCTGTGCTGAATTCTCCTTTCCTATGCCCATAAGATGAAATAGGAAGTTTTGAACATCATAGTACTCAATAACCAGAAGGTTTGCGCCGTGCATTGGAGTCGGGGTCACTTGGATGTCATAGCGGCGCCGGGCTTGCTCATGATCCACCCACTCCACATTCAGCCGCTCCTTGAGATCTGCCGGCGAAATGAGTTGTTGTTCACGGCGATTCTCGAAAACATGCTTCAGGAACTTATCTGACAAGGCGACACCCAGCGCCTTTCGTACCGTTTCTTGATCCGGGGGCAGAGGTTCCCAACTCGAACTCTGGTAGAGAGAGGCTATGGTAACAGATCCGTATACACCGTTGCCCAGCAGTCCAGCGAGCACAAGCAGCGGTACAGCCACGACCCAGATCCAGCGCCGCATATGCCCCAGCCTGACCTTTACTCCCTTGCGTGAAAGGAACAAGCCTAACCCGAGGAACCCGATTAGTGCACAAATCAGACCGATGAAGTGTGGACTCGTTGGGGGTAGATTTGCCGACATAGCGGAAATCCTTGAAAGGAGAGATTGTTCAAACATCTCTCCTCTTGCTCCGAGGGATAGACATTCACCTTCTGATTTTGGAATCCTTCACATCAGTCTGGTCAAATAGTAAGTTCTCAGCAGGAATTGTACAACCCTGATGTTCCTAGGCCCCCACCTCCCACCAGTTTTCGAAATACTCTGTTTGGCCGGTGGGCTATGGAATTTCATCTGCACCTGATTGATGAACGATAAATTTACTCACGGCCCCGGAAAACTCCGTTACCCTTTGTCGGCGGGGACCGGCAACTTGCAGGGGTGGGAGATCCCGGCTAGGCGACCCGCCTTGCACCCGAGGTGCGGTTCGCGTATACTGCAGTAACCCCATGATCCACCCCTACGACAACGCCACGCAGACCCGCTGGGACCGGGGCGAGTTCAAAGTCCAGCTCAACCTTCCCGACAATCCGCGGCCCGTAGGGTTCTGCGACGGCAGCCCCGAAGACGTCGCCGAGCTTCTCTCCATCGCCGAGACCGAGGGCGCCGTCGACGTCAAGATCCACAAGAAGCACCTCAAGAGCGGACGCGAAGTCTGGACCCTGGGTGGATCGGACTGAGTGATGCCCGCAATCCCGCTATAATTGTCGTCGTCCGTCGGGTTCTCCGCGGGCGCAAGCACTCGACCAATGGCAACCTGAGCCCGGTCGAATACGAAAGGCGTTTCAAATGTCGAGCTGCTATGGCAGCATAAGAAACCTGTCCACTAAACCGGGGCAAGGCCATCATGGTTCTCGAGGTGGTGATGGGTACAACAGATTTGGGAAAAACAAAGACAGAACTTGTCAAAGAAGTAGCAAAACTTAAGCGTCAAAACAAGCTGCTCACCGAAAAAGGCGCAGAGCGCAACCAGACTGAAGAACACCTGAGGAGTCTGACTCATGATCTTTCAGAGAGAGTCAAGGAGCTGGATTGCCTGTACAATATTTCAGGCGTATTAGAGAGAAAGGATCTCTCCTGGGATGAGACTCTTCAGGGAATCGTCGAGTTTCTTCCGGAAGCCTGGCAGTACCCAGAGAGTACATGCGCACGGCTTAGGATATCGGGAAAAGAAATCAAATCAATGAATTTCCAGAGGACAAATTGGCGACTGATCTTCAATCTCCAAACGCAAGACAACAAGCTGGGAACTCTTGAAGTATTCAGTTTCAAGAAGAAGATGAAGAAAGGCGAACGACGGTTTCTGGAAGAAGAACAGAAGCTACTGAACGTCATCGGCGAACGTTTATCCTATCTCATAGAACAACACCAGGAACACAAGCAGGCCGAGCAACAGCAGCAACAGCTTGTCCAACTGGACAAGATGGTTGCGTTGGGCGTCCTGGTTTCCGGGGTGGCTCACGAGATCAACAACCCGAACAACTTCATCATGTTGAACACACCATTGCTAGAAGATGCGTGGCAAAGCATCACACCGATCCTCGATCGTTACTTTCGTGAAAACGGTGACTTTCTTCTTGGGGGCCTATTGTTCTCCGAGATTCGTGACACAATTCCCCGGTTGTTCGCGGGTATCACGGAGGGCTCGCAGCGGATCAAGTCCATCGTTGACAGTCTGAAGAGATTCTCACGAGTCGACCCTTCCGAGATGACCCAGGGCATCGACGCCAATGCAGTTACGAAATCGGCCATTACCCTAATCAATAACCACATCCAGAAGTCAACCGAGCACTTGAATTGTTCATATGGCAAAGACCTTCCCCTCATTAAGGGCCACTTCCAGCGACTTGAGCAGGTCGTCATCAACCTTCTCCACAACGCTTGTGATGCACTGCCGGACAGGAACAGCGCCATCTCGGTCACCACCTTGTATGATCGGAAGAACCGTTGTGTCATTATCGAAATCCGCGACGAGGGAATCGGCATACCCGCAGACAAGCTTTCAAATATCCAAGACCCATTCTACACGACCAAACGCGACCAGGGCGGAACCGGCCTGGGTTTGTCGGTTTCATCCAGTATCATAAAGAACCACGGAGGAAAGCTCCTTTTCAGTTCTGCGCCTGGTCAGGGTACGACGGCAACCGTCGTCTTACCTGTTCTAAAAAATGATACGGCCAAAGCCGAGGTTGAACCATGACCAGCAACACCAGCAAGGCTAGTATAGCTTTTCCTGCTCAACCCGTCCTGGTGATCGACGACGAGTCACAAGCCCTGCAGAGCTTCGAGACGGCGCTACGTGCTTCAGGAATCAACAACCTTCTTTGCGTGCAGGACAGCCGCGAGGTGTTGCCGTTGCTTTCCAAACGGCCCATCGAAGTCATTATTCTGGATCTGTGGATGCCGCACCTTTCGGGTGAGGAGATCCTTCCCTCGATCATCAAGGGGCATCCTGGTATTCCCGTCATCATCATCACGGGCGTCAACGAAGTCGACACGGCAGTCCGCTGCATGAAGGCAGGGGCTTTTGACTATATGGTCAAACCCGTCGAGAAAAGCCGCCTTTCCAGTGTGGTTTTGCGCGCAATCGAGATTCAAGAACTGCGTCGCGAGAATACCCAGCTTAAACGACGCGTTCTGGGGAAAGTTCTAGAACATCCAGAAGCATTCGACGGCATTATCACTCAGAACGAACGCATGTTGTCGGTTTTCCAGTACGTGGAAGCGGTTGCCAAGACCATGGCCCCGGTAATGATTTCCGGAGAAACCGGGGTAGGAAAAGAACTGGTTGCCCGTGCCATCCACGATGTCAGCCAGCTCCAGGGTCCTTTTATTCCAGTCAACGCTGCCGGTGTTGACGACGCGGTCTTCTCCGACACCCTTTTCGGCCACCGCAAAGGAGCCTTCACTGGCGCTGATGCTAGTCGCGCAGGTCTAGTGGAACAGGCTGCGGGCGGCACTCTTTTCCTGGACGAGATCGGAGATCTGAGTCAGCAATCACAAATCAAGCTTCTACGACTTCTCCAGGAGCGCGAGTATTTCCCCGTTGGTGGGGACTTGTCGAAGCGCTCCAACGCCAGGATCATTGTGGCGACGAACAGGGAAATCAACGAGATGCAGCAGTCCGAGAGTTTTCGCAGGGATCTATACTATCGGCTCAGCACCCACCATGTTGACCTTCCGGCATTACGAGAACGCCTCGATGATCTTCCGTTGTTGATCGAACATTTCCTGGATGAGGCTGCCCGGTTGACCGGCAAGAAAAAACCAACGTACCCGGGGGAACTGGTTTCTTTACTCAATACCTACGGTTTTCCCGGCAACGTCAGGGAACTCCGATCCATGATTCTCGACGCCGTCAGCAACAATAAGTCAGGAATGCTATCGATGGAGAGATTCAAGCAAGTCGTGTTCGACGGCAAGCCTGAAGGCCTATCCGACAGTATTGGACCATTGCCCACTCTGATTTCTTTTTCCGAGAAGCTTCCAACGCTCAAAGAAGTCGAGCATCTGATCGTGTCAGAAGCCATGAAGCGAGCCAAGGGAAACCAGGCCATCGCCGCCCGCCTACTCGGCATCTCTCGCCAAGCTCTGAACCGACGCATCAGACTGGAAAATAAGTAGCCGTTTCTTTACGGACCAATCTGCAAAAAACTTTGCATGACTGTCCGTTTTCAAACGAGCATAACACTCCTGTATTCCTGTTGTTTTTCGTGATCTCCAGGTTTTCGTCAACTTCAGTTGCACCCCCTTGGTCCTCGTTGTGGGCAATTGCCTGACCGGATCGTGGCGTAGATAAGGAGCATTTCCGTCTCTGCTCTGGTCTGGCACATCGCTTGCACCACCAGACAATGAAACGAGGAGGTGCTTCGTTGGCCACAAATGCAATCAACAGCAGGACCATCAAGAACACACACCTGCTTCTGGTCGATGATGAAGAGAACATACTGTTGAGCCTATCGCTGATCGCAAGAAGGGCCGGCTATCGTATCTCTGTAGCAGCCGATGGCCGAGAAGCTCTTCATAAAATCATTGAGTCTGAGCACGGATTCAATCGCATCGATGTCCTGGTCATAGATATCCAAATGCCAGGCCTGAACGGTATCGAACTTTACTCAGAACTCCAGCGGCAGAACCTGGAGATGCCAGTCGTTATCATGTCCGGCTACAAGTACCGGGAGGTGATAACCGGCCTCAACATGGACAGAAACATTACCTACCTGGAAAAACCATTCCAGCCGGAAGAGTTTCTAGATCATGTAGAGAGGGCAATCAAGTCATTTCCTCAACATAGAATTTCGGCGCTCCCCGACGGCAAGGAGGGTATTTTGAAATGAAACAGGAAACCATTCGGAAGTTGGTCGAAAACCACCGCGATAAGCTCGGCGCCACTTTGTCGATACTCATGGATATCCAGGCTATCCAAGGCTACCTCTCCAAGGATACGCTTAAAATCGTCGCTGAAGAAACCGGCGGCTCACTCGTCGACATCTACGGAATCGTCTCTTCCCACCCTCATTTCAAGCTAGGTCCCCGTACGCCTGGTGACATCGAGCACATTGAAGGGATCCCTTCACGGGAATCACGGCCCGATGTCCGATGCCACTATTGCAACCACACCTTGCTGGACCCTGTCTGGTTAATCGATGGAGTGCCGTCGATTCGGGTAACGACTGCCTTCGGGTTAGAACACGGCTGGTTCCGACTGTCTTCGCTGCCCGATACGTGCCTCTTCGTGTCCGAGTACGAGTTTCCAAACAAAGGAATGGCCGACTTCTTCTGCCCTCATTGCCATTCCCAGTTGTTCTCATCCGTCAATTGCCCGGAGTGCGGCGCCCCAATGGTTCCGATGCTATCAAGGGACGCCGAATTGATTCCGGTCTGCTCGAATTCCCGCAATTGCTGCCGCTTAGGAGTGCGAGTCAAAAAACGCACCGTTGAGCGCCATGATCGGGAATCAAATGAATCGGACCAAGTGTCAGATACAGCTGTCCTTATGGACGTTAGAAACGGGAGCTGACAATGAAAACCGACAGACACGCAAGTGATGTGAAGACCGCACCTTCAGAGTTCGTTTCCAATCACTCCGAGTCAAGGCGCCTTGGCTTATGTATGACCTGTCGACACGCAGACTACTGTACTTTCCCGCATCGTGACGATGGCCCCGTCCTGCAATGCGAAGAATTTGAGGTTGAGACCAAGGAGGCGGGGTCGGCCGACCTACATATCGTTTCTGATGCAACAAAGACACGTCACTCAGATGCCGGCAACGAAGAAAGACTTCTCGGACTCTGCGCTAATTGCGCGCATAGAGACACCTGTACGTTTCCAAAACCAGAGGGAGGCGTGTGGCACTGTGAGGAATATGAATAGCCATGTCGGATCAATACAACGTAGACATAACTCTAGATAATTCAAAGGGGAAACAAACCATGGACACAAACCCAGAAAAACAGGCCAAAGACCGGCAATCTCGTCACATCGACTCGAACAGGGTGAAGAGTTTGTCCGCTCAACCTGTTAAGACTGCAGAACCCGTGAAGACAACGGACGTTTCGAAGACGTCCCAGGACCAGCCCAAAGAAAGTCTATTCAGGAACGTGCAGATACAGTTCAACAAGGCCGCAGACCTGTTGGGCTTGGATGCATCCGTCCGGAAAATTCTTTCAAGCACTGAGAATGAGATCGTAGTCACTTTTCCGGTCAAGCTGGATGACGGCAGTCTCAAGATATTCACCGGTTACCGTGTACAGCACAACAATGCCCTCGGGCCTTTCAAGGGCGGTCTTCGCTATCATCCTCAGGTCAATATAGACGAGGTACGGGCGCTGGCCGCCTGGATGACATGGAAAACGGCTCTGGCCGACATTCCCTTTGGTGGCGCAAAGGGTGGCATCCAGATCGATCCATCCCGGTATACACAAAGCGAGGTGGAGAGGATCACCAGGCGTTTCGTATTTGCCCTGGGAGACAATGTAGGCCCCGAGTACGACATCCCGGCGCCTGACGTGAATACCAACTCTCAGATCATGGCCTGGTTTCTCGACACCTATCTGTCCACCGTGTCGCCCCACGAGAGGCATCGCAACATCCATGTCGTGACCGGGAAGCCGGTAGCGGCAGGAGGCAGCCTGGGTCGGGATAAGGCGACTGGTCAAGGCGTTGTGTTCAATATTCAGAAGTGGGCAGAAGACCATGATGTTTCGATTGACGGCTTGACCTTTATCATGCAGGGATTCGGAAATGTCGGCTCCTGGACGAGCAGACTTCTCGTGCAACTTGGAGGCCGAATGGTGGCGATCGAGGACGTCACCGGCAGCGTGCGAAACGAAGAAGGTATCAATCCCTCCGATCTCCTCGAGTATGTCAAGGCTCACGGTGGCGTCTCCGGGTATCCCAAGGGCCAGCCGGTAGATCATACAGAGTTCATGCGAATCCCAGCCGATATTTTCATTCCAGCGGCGCTCGAAAGACAGATCACGGCCGAAACGGCCGAATGGCTCAATGTACGTTTGGTTGCCGAGGCCGCCAACGGTCCCACGACACCCGAAGGCGATTCGATTCTGAAAGAGCGCAATATCGAACTGATACCGGATATTCTGTGTAATTCGGGCGGGGTAATCGTAAGCTACTTCGAGTGGTTACAGAACAAGCGAAGCGAGTCTTGGGAACTCGAAGAAGTCGACCGGAAGCTCTTGAAAAAGATTACATGCATGTACGGGCGCGTCCGAGAGAAAGCGCGTGAGTCAAATGTCGACTGGCGCACGGCAGCCTATATGCTGGCACTTGCCAGGCTCGAACGTGTATACACGGAGCGCGGCATCTTCCCCTGATCCGGCGTCGCCCCCCCCTCAAATCTTCGGGCATTTTTCGCCTCCCTTCTTCAGGACGTCTTCCAGGCGATCGTGGCCCTGGTTCCTTTTTGAGCTCGGTTTTCCAGTCGAACGTCCAGATCATAGAGATCGGCGATTTCGCGGACAATGGACAGGCCCAGACCGACGCCGCCGGTCTGCTTCGAGCGGCTCAAGTCGGCGCGGTAGAAGCGATCGAAGATGCGCGGGATATCCTTATCGTCGATTCCTGCTCCACTGTCTTCGATCAGAAGGGTCGCGGTCTCTCCCCGGTTGGTCAGGGTGACGGCGACGCTCTTCCCCTCTGGTGTGAACTTGATGGCGTTGTCCAGGAGGTTGGCCACCATTCGCTTGAACAGGGAGGTGTCTCCCTTGACCTCGGTCTCGTCGACATGTTCGAGCCGTATCGCAACGCCGCCGTCGCTCGCCGGCCGGACGGCCTCTTCGAAGGCTTCGAGCACGATCCGGTCGAGGGAAACTTTTTCCGCCGATCTCTCGACGCTTTTGGCGTCGACGCGGGAGAGGAACAGCAGATCGTCCACGATCCCCGAAAGGCGGTTCGCCTCTTCCAGCAGACGCTTAAGGACCTCGCGGTACTCCTCCGGCCGGCGTTCCTTGCGGAGGGCGACCTCCAACTCGCCCTTCATTACCGTCAAGGGCGTGTTCATCTCGTGTGAGGCGTCGCCGGAGAAACGCTGGACCTGATGAAAGCTGCCTTCCAGCCGGGCGATCATGTCATTGATCGTGCGGGCCAGATCTCCGATCTCGTCGCGATCGCCCAGGTCGTCCAGGCGCAGGGAAAGATCCTCCGCGGTGATGGACCGGGCGGTTTTCACGATCCGGCGCACGGGCCGGAAGACGCGGGGGATGAAGACGCAGCCGACGATGGATGTCAACACGATCAGGATGATCATCAATAAACCGTGCTCCCAGAGCGCGTGTCTCCAGGTATCCAGAAGGCTCTCGACCGGCAGCGCCTTGTCGGCGTGCCTCAATAGATTGCTGCGCAGGCCGATAACGTCGGCGCCGACGAAGATACCCAGCAGCGCGATCACCGTGCCGATGTACCCGAGAGTCAGCTTGGAGCGGATGGACAGCTTCATGGGAATTCGTCGCCCAGCCGGTACCCCCGGCCTAAAACGGTCTGGATCAGCTTTGCGTCGAATCCCCGATCCACCTTCTTGCGCAGGTGGTGCAGGTAGACGTTGACCACGTTGGTCTGCGGGTCGAAGCGCAGGCCCCATACGTTTTCGAGCAGCTCGTGCTCTGCAACGATCCGTCCGGGGTTGCGCATCAGAAACTCGAGTAGCGAGCACTCCTTGGGCGTCAGCTCGAAGGATTTCCCGGCCCGCATGGCAAACCGGGAGAGGGGATTCAGCTCGAGATCCCGGTAGCGCAGAACCGTGTCGCTATACTCGGTCGTGCGGCGGATGCGGGCGTGGATGCGGGCCAGCAACTCGTCAAAAGCGAACGGCTTGGCCAGGTAATCGTCCGCGCCGGACTGAAGTCCCTTGACCCTGTCCTCGATTTCCCCCTTGACGGTGAGCATGACCACCGGCGTGGTTTTTTTTTCCTCGCGCAGCTTGCGGCAAACCGAAAAACCATCCCGCCCGGGCAGCATGACGTCCAGCAGGATGCAGTCGAACGCCTGGTCGAGCGCCATCCGCAGGCCGGCATCCCCGTCGGCCGCGCGGGAAATCTCGAAGCCCTCTTCCGAAAGCCCCTTTTGCAGGACGCCGGCCAGCTTGTCGTCGTCCTCGACGATCAGTAAACGCATTACGGGCATTATACCCGCCCGGACCGAAACACTAAAGCGGTTCATGATTGATGATCTCGTAAAAATCCGGAAAAACAAAACGTACAAAGTCATCCCCGCGAAAGCGGGGATCCAGAAGATCTGCAATTACAAACCATTATGGATTCCCGCCTGCGCGGGAATGACAGTTGTAGGCTGTTGAATGGACTTTTTACGAGGACATCATGATTAAGAAACTTTAACTCGGTTGATCGGGACCGGGATTCTAGAATCACCCTTCAACATTCAACGGGAGAAACTGCCGTGAGAAAAATAGAGAAGGCCCTGTACGTGTTCATGCTCGGCCTGCTTGCGCTTCCCGCCGGCGCGGATGACGAGCAGGACGCCGGGCAGACCGTGGTGGTGACGGCCAGCCGTTCGGAACAGGAGCTCTTCGAGGCCGACCGCAGCGTGGACCTGGTGGATCGGAGCAAGATTCAGGAAGCCCAGGCGAGATCGGTGCCCGAGGCGATGGAAGAGGCCGTGGGCGTCCACCTGCAGCAGACCAACCGCGGCGCGGGGACTCCGTTCATCCGCGGGTTGGTGGGCCCCCAAAACCTGATCCTGGTGGACGGGGTGCGCTACAACACCTCCACTCACCGCACCGGGCCGAACCAGTATCTGGCGCTGATCGATCCCTTTGCGCTCGAGCGCATCGAGGTGGTGCGGGGCCCCTCGTCGGTTCTCTACGGGAACGGGGCCATGGGCGGAGTGATGCAGCTTATAACCGTAACGCCGCGGGCGGGCCGGGGGGACTGGGGAGCCGGCGGGCGGGCGCAGGGCGCATTCTCCTCGGCGGACCTCGCCACCGGCTTCGCCCTGCAGGTGGCTCCCACCGTCGGCGACGAGGCGCTGCTGGTCGGGGCCCACTTCGACAGTTTCGGCCCGTTGTGGGCCGGCGGGGGCTACAAGCAGCCCCGGACCGACTACACTGCGGGCTACTGGCAGGCCAAGTTGGTGCACTTCTCGGGCGAGCGCTGGAAGCTCGTCGGCACATACCTGGGCGCGGCGCTTCGCGACACCGGCCGCACCGACGCGGCCGGCGTGGGCGACCTGCGCTTCTACGACAACGACGATCACCTGGCCTACCTGGCCTTTTCATTCAAGGGCCCCGGCAGGCTGCTCAGGATCCAGGCCACACTCTCCTACCACCGGCTGGACGAGCGCGTCCGGCGCTTCAACTGCGAAAAGGACTCTGACGGAACCGTCGCGGATCTTTCGGCCTGCTTCGCCCTCGATCAGGGACAGCTTACCAGAAAACGCCGCTACCGGGACACGGTGGACGTCCTGGGCGCGGACGCCAACGCCGAGCTGTCCTTCTGGTCGGATCGCATCCGGCTGCGGGTCGGCGCGGAGTTCTACCAGGACTTCGTGGGCTCAAGCCTGGAATCGGCCGACGCGGCGGACGGCTTCGTCTTCGAAAAGCAGCCCCGCGGCAACTACTCCGACGGCTCGACCTACCGCAGCCTGGGCGTGTACTTGAACGCGGGCGCAACGGTATACGATTTCGGCCCGGAGATCGGGCGGCTGCAGATCAACGGCGGAGGGCGTTTCTCCCACTTCGCCGCCTTCGCCCCCGACGTGCCCGACATCGAGGACGTCGACTACGATTACTTCGGGGTGGTGGGCGCGGCCGGTCTGCAGTGGCTGCGCCCGGGGATCTATAACTTGTACTTCACCTTCGCGCAGGGATTCAGGGCCCCCAACCTTCAGGAAACCACCCAGATGGGCGATACCGGCACGAAGTTCAACGTCCCCAACCCGGACCTGAGGCCGGAGAAGTCCAACACCCTCGAGCTTGGCGGCCGCCTGAACCTGGGCCCGTGCGAGCTTTCCGCCGCGGGCTTCACCTCCATGGGCACGGACGCGATCACCTGGGAGGCGACCACTTACAACGGCCAGACGGAGATCGACGGCAAGCCGGTCACCCGGCTGGTCAACGCGCAGAAGGGTCTGATCTACGGGGTGGAGGGCTCTGCCTCGCTGCGCTTTTGGCGGCTGAGGATCGAGGCCGGGGCGGCCTGGATGCGCGGCGACGTCGAGAGCCGGGACGGCACCGAGACCCCGGCCACCTGGATACCGCCGTTCTTCGGCACCGCCGGCCTGCGCTACGACCACCCCGACCGCAAGGTTTACCTGGAGTTCCTGGTGCGCTGGGCGGCCCGCCAGGACCGCCTTAACGCGCGGGATCTTAAGGATCCCCGCATCTGTGAAACCGCCCCGCACTCGGGACTGATCCAAGATCCTTGCTACGGAACCCCGGGCTGGGCGACACTGAACCTGAGAGCCGGATGGCGCATCGACGAGCGGGTTGCGGCCAGGCTGTTTTTGAACAATCTTACCGACGAGCGCTACCGCACCCATGGCTCGGGTTTCGACGCCCCCGGCTTCGACGCGCGAATAAGCCTGGACGTATCATTTTGAAACGTACATCTGCCTGCATTCTAGCCCTCCTCTTTTCCGCATCGGCCCTGGCCGATGCGGACGAACCCGTTTCCGGAAAGAAGACCTGCGATCCGCAGGTGGAAGAGATCGTCATCACCGCCAGGCGCTGCCCGCAGCCGGCGTTTTCGGCGGATCGCAGCCTGCACCTGCTGTCGGCCGAGGACATCCTGGTGCTGCAGGGGCAATCACTCCCGGAAGCGCTGCAGGAGACCAGCGGCGTCTTCGTGCAGCAAACCAACCGCGGGGCCGGGGCGCCGATCCTGCGCGGGCTGGTGGGACCGCAGAACCTGATCCTGATCGACGGGATCCGTTTCAACACCTCTACCTTCCGCACCGGGCCCAACCAGTACCTGTCCATGATCGATCCGACGTCCATCGACCACCTGGAGGTCATGCTGGGCCCGGGATCGGTGCTGTACGGCTCCGACGCCATGGGGGGTGTCATCCAGGTGTTTCCGCTGTGCTGGCGCAAGCAGTCCGGACTGGGCGCCCTGGCCGGGGGACGTTTCGCAAGCCACGATCTCTCCACCGCCGTCTGGGCCGACGCCGAGTGGCAGCGGGACGACGCCCGCCTGCTGGTCGGCGGCACCTTCAGGAACATGGAGACCCTGCGGGCCGGCCGGGGCACGCAGCAGCCCATCAGCGACTACCAAAACGGCTCCTGGCGCGCACGGGGCCGGTACGATATCGGCGAAGACATGGAGCTGGGCGTGACCTGCCTGGGCACGCGCGTCCGCGACGCCGGGCGGGAGGACCGCCTGTACGAGGGCCGCTTCCGCTTCTACGACAATGACGACGACTTTTTGTATTTGGATTTTCGCTTTCACCCGGGCGGCGTCCTGAAGGAGCTGCGCGTGGCGCCGTCGTTCCACCGCATGCACGAGCTGGCGGATCGGTACCGCTGCAACCTGCCCGACCACCCCGTCCCGGGCGACGCCGATTTCTGCATCGAGGCGGCCCCGGTCGGGCGCGACCGGCTTCCCATTTCCCCGCTCACCCGCCAAGAGGTTTACCGGGACACCGTGCTGACGCCCGGCATCCTGGCCCACGCCGACCTGGGCTTCTGGAACGACCGGATCCGGGCGACCACAGGTCTGGAGGCGTACTTCGACTTAGTCTACTCCGGCATGAAAGAGCGGCGCGGCGACCGGGTTCCGCCCTGGGTCTGGCAGGTCCCGGGCCGCGGGAATTTCTCCGACGGCTCCACTTACCGGTCTCTGGGAGTCTTCGCCCACCTGGAGGGAGATCTGGCTGTCTATGGCGAACACTCGCTGGTCTTGGGTGCGGGGGGGCGGATCACCAACTTCGGCGCCTTGGCCGCCGATGTGCCCGGGCTGGGGGACGTCGAGTACAGTCACACCGGGTTCGTCGGTACCGCCGGGCTCAAGTACCTCTACGGCCGGTCGCTGATGACCTATATAAACTTCTCCCAGGGGTTCCGCGCCCCCAACCTGCAGGAAACCACCGTGCTGGGCGACACGGGCAGCAAGTTCGAAGTGCCCAACGATGACCTGTCCCCGGAGACCAGTAACACGCTGGAGATCGGCGCCCGGCTGAAATGGGCTCCGGCGCAGCTCTACCTGTCCGCTTTCATAAGTTTCATGGACGAGGTGATCGACGAGCGGGAGCTTTCCGAGGAGGAGTGGACCGCGCTGGGCCTCGATCCCTCGGCCATCGGCGACAAGCCGGTGGTTCAGCGGGTCAACAGCGCCTCCGGACTGTACTGGGGAATGGAGGGGACAGCGGTGCTGGGCCCCTGGCACGACACCGAAATCTGGATGCGCCTGGCCTGGGTCCGCGCCGAGATCGAGAACCAGGCCGGCGACGTCTATCCCGCCCGGAGGATTCCGCCCCTGATGGGGGCCGCGGGCATCCGCTACCGGCCCGCCGAACAGGGCTTCTACGCCGAGATCTTCACCCGCTTCTCAGGCCGGCAGACGCGGCTCCACCCCAGCGACCAGAGCGATCTGCGCATCTGCGAGGACCCGCAAAACCTCGGGAATACGTACGGGGATTCGGGCGGGAAGTGCCCGGGGACCGGCGGCTGGATCACCCTCAACCTGCGCGGCGGCTACCGCTTCGACCGCTTTGTGCGTTTCGACATCGCCGCCACCAACCTGACCGACGAGCTCTACCGCTACCACTCCTCCGGCGTGGATGCCCCCGGAGTGGGCGTTTCGATCTCGTTGATTGGATCGTACTAGGCGGCAGTGTCAGAACTGACTTCCATCCAGGCGGGTCCCGGGACTGAAAGCCGCGCCGTTCGAGCCTGTGGCCTGGCCCTGGTCATCCAGCAGCCAGACCGAGTCGCCGGGCAAGAACCTGGTGGTCTTTGTCGAAGTCGTGGCCACCACCGGGGGCACGGTCGATCTGGCGAATTAGGGACCCGTGCCTCGCATTTATTCGTCAGCTTGCGTTATTGTTCCGTTGTTGTTCGATGCCAGCCAATCATTGACAGAAATCGCCGTGCGCGGTTATTTGGATGTAGGAATGAAAAGTCGAGCGCTCATCGTTTTGTTTGTGTTCGTTGCCGGCTGCTCAGGAGGGGACAGCGCTACATCGTCTTCAACGGCAAGGCCGTGGTGGCCGCCGATCAGAATCTCTCCTACGGCCTGATCGACTGCGAGGAGTAGACAGCATGTCTGTCGCTGGTTCCATTTCATCAAATAAGCTCGTCTGCCTGCTGCTGCCGGCCGTCGTGCAACTCGCGGCTTGCCAGGGAAAACACGAGCTCAGCTGGTACCATTCGATCGAGGCCGCCGATGCGGCCGGCGAACAGCTTGTCGCCGATGTCGACGAGTTCCTTGCGGACGACGGGGCGGGCGAGTTCGAGCTGAAGATAGAGCTGCTCACCGACGACTCCTGCACGGAGTGCTTCGGCATCGAAGACGTGCAAAGACGGGGCAACGAGCTTTCTGTGAAGGTGCGCGGCGGAATTCCGCTTGGAGTTCAATACGGGGTTTACCAGGTGCTCGAGCAGGCCGGCCGGCGCTTTTTCACGCCTTACCGCGGCTTTCGCCCCGAGCGCATCGATCCGGACAAGTTGCAGGACAGGCTCGAGGCGTTGCAGGGCCTGCAATTTACGCCCGAGATGTCTCGGCGCGGATTGCACCTGCACACGCTGCATCCGATCGAGGCTCTTTTCGACTTCTGGCTGGCCGGCGATGACAGCGGGGCGCACCGGATTGTGGACTGGCTGGTGAAGAGCCGGGGCAACTACCTGCAATGGTGTGCCCTTGACGACATTCTCGATCCCGATCGCTACTTGGAGTGGAGTCAATTCACCGCCGAGGTCATCGACTATGCTCATCGGCGCGGAGTCGAGGTCGGTCTGAATACCCAATTGTTTGCCTCCTCGAGCCTGCAGAACGCATATCTCACCACCGACCGCGAGTCACTGGCCTTCCTCGATCAGCTTCCCTTCGACCTTTTGAACCTGTCCTTCGGCGAGTTCGTCGGCCAGGACCCACAGCTGTTTATCGATACGCTTTCGCAGATGGCGTCGCTGATCGACGAGGTGCGGCCCGGCACCGGGGTGAGCGCCAGCGTGCACGTCGGCAACTTCGACAACCTGCGGGTGGATTACCAGGGCGAGAACATGCTGTATTACTTCCTGGTGAAGTTCGTGCCGGCGGTCGTCCCCTGGGTGCACACCGTCATGTACTACGACCTCTACGAGGACGCCGGGGGAGCCTACAACTATGACGAGTTCACAGAGCACCGGCAGTTTCTGCTGGACCGACTGGAGAAACAGGAGCCGGTTGGCTACTTTCCCGAGAGCGCCTACTGGATAACCTTCGACGACTCGGTGCCGCAATACCTGCCGCTGTACATTCGATCGCGCTGGCTCGACCTGTGGCAGACACGGCAGCAGGCTCAATCGCCGCTTACCGAGCACATTCTGTTCAGCACGGGCTGGGAATGGGGCTACTGGCAGAACGATTACCTGACCCTGCGCATGAACTACGAGCTTCCGGACGACTGGCGCCAGGCAATCGGCGAGTTGCTCGATCCGCTTGGCAAGCAAGGTGTGCAGGTTGCCGGGACGGTGGTCGAACTGGTCGAGTTGCAACACGAGTTTCTTATCGAAAAGCGCCTGGCCGCCTACCTGGCCGGGGTGGACTTCTACATCGAGACCGGCAAGCATGCGGGCATCATCTCGCAGCCGACCAGGATTTTAATCGGCGAGGCGGCCGGACTCGATGCAGCAGAGATCGCCGATTTCCGCAGCCAGGTGATCGATCCGCTGGATGAGTTCGCAGACGGGCTAGAACAACTGTTCGAGCGCCTGCCGGCCGACGATGAGTTGGGCTCGGACTGGCTGCGGGAGATCCGCGACGGGCTGGAGATAGACTTCCTGCGGGCCAGATACGTATCCAGCGTCTACCGGGCTGTACTGGACGGTGACCGTTCGGTGCGCGACCAGGCCCGGCAATTTTTAAAGAGGGCAGGCCAGGTAGTGGCCCGCCGCCACGCCGACCTGCACTACCCGCATCCCGAGCTGCTGACCGGCACCGGGGACAACCCCACCATCTACGCCTTCGGCTACCTCAAGCAAGCCGACGACCTGTGCCTGTGGAAACGCGAGCTGGCCAAGGCCGAAAACGCCCTGGGTTATCCCAACCAGGACGTTCCCTGGTGCATCGAGTGATCGAGCAGCGAATCCTCTAACTGGCGTCAGAACTGACTTCCATCCAGGCGGGTCCCGGGACTGAAGGCCGCGCCGTTCGAGCCTGTGGCCTGGTCGTGTGAAACGAAGTCCCCGGTCAGATCCGGCGAGCGGGTGAGAGAGGCGTCGGTGGCCGCCGCCAGGTCGCAGTCCGCCGAAGCGGATCCGTAGCAGAAGCGGTCGACCACCTGGCCCTGGTCATCCAGCAGCCAGACCGAGTCGCCGGGGACAGACAGGTGCAATCCGAAGCTCAACCCCGGCGGGTCGTCGGCGTTGGCGCTGAAGAACTCAGAGGTGGCCACCACCGACGGTCTGACCGGGCTCACCCTGCGATGATAAGGACAATCCTCGTAGGGCTCGCTGCCGATTGTAGTTTTTGCATACTGGGAGCCGCGGTCGCTGTGGAAGATTAACCCTGGAGCGACCTGGCGCAGCCCCACTGCCATCTCCAGGGCCTTTAGCACGAGCTCTGACCGCATGTTATCGTCCAAAGCCCAGCCGACCACTCGCCGTGAAAACAGGTCCAGGATGACAGCCAGATACGTCCACCCGCGGGCAGTCCAGATGTACGTGATGTCGCCGACCCAGACAGTGTCCGGCCTGTCGGTATTGAAGTTGCGCTCGAGCAGATTTGGCGCCACGGGCAAGTTGTGGTTCGAGTCGGTGGTTTTACAGAACCGCTTCAGCGGACGTGCCGTGATGCCTTTCTCTCGCATAAGACGAGCGACGCGGTGACGGCCCACTGTCTCGCCCTGCTCCTTGAGGTCATCGTAGATGCGAGGGCTGCCGTACGTGCCGCGGCTGCGCAGAGTGCTTTCCGCCCGTGTGACCGGAATCCGGTCACCCTGTCCGGATCCGCTACACACTCC
>CAZXHT010000105.1:16764-19098 GCA_964640665.1 uncultured Myxococcales bacterium | reverse complement strand
TTCTCTTCGCCCATTTCTTTTTTACACATAACAATGAGTATACTGGTCAGTATAAGACCCTTATCTCTTCCATTTGACAGTATAACATGCCTGGAAACCAGTCATGTGAACAACGCATAAATCCATTTTTTCAATGCCTTTCGCCTCTGTGCTCCTTGCCTCTCCGGAGTTTATACTGGTCAGTATAATACCCCGATCACATCTCGTCCATCGGACTCCGCACGCAATTTGGCCCCTGATTGAGGACATGGGTATAAATCATGGTGGTTTTCACGTCTTTGTGGCCCAGGAGTTCCTGGACCGTCCGGATGTCATAGCCCGTCTCCAACAGGTGAGTGGCGAACGAATGACGGAACGTATGGCAACTTGCTCGTTTAGTTAACCGGGCGCGCGCAACTGCAGCCTTCGCCGCGCGCTGGACGAGCGATTCATCCACATGATGCCGACCCTGCTCGCCGTTTCTTAGATTGCGCCATCTGCGTTTCTGCGGGAAAACCCACTGCCAACGCCAGTCGGTGGCGGCGTTCGGGTACTTTTTCGCCAGAGCATACGGCATCCCGACCCGACCCCAGCCTTCAAGTAAGTCGCTCTCATGCAGCCGCCGGACGTTTTCAAGATGCTTGTGCAATGGATCTTTCACGGCGGCCGGCAACATGGTCAATCGATCCTTTTCCGTGCCGGCACAGGGGATCACTTCCAGTGGGAGGTAACGAACTTCTCGGTCTCGGGCAGGCCGCCCTGGAGAATCAGGTAGCCGTTGTGGGGCTCGCGATCGGTGATCTCGTGGTTGAAGGGACGGCGCATCATCTCGACGATTTCCTGGTGGTCGTCGGTGTGACCCAGCACCCAGCACAGCTTCATCAGGGCGGTCTCGGGCAACATGTTGTCAAGCGGTACCACCCCCAGGTCGAGCAGGTCGCGGCCGGTGTCATAGACGTACATCTGGGCATAGCCCCATATGGTCTGCACCGCCATGACCACATGCACGCCTTGGGCCACCGCACGCTTGAGTGCCGGGTAGAGCGGCTTGTTGACGTGTCCCAGGCCGGTGCCGGCCACCACGATGCCCCGGTAGCCACGCTCCACCAGCGCGTCGACCAGGTCGGGCTTCATGCCGGGGTAGTAGTAGAGGATGGTGACCCGGTCGTCGTAGACTGCGTCGATCTTCACCTGGCGGCCGCGGTCGCGAGGCAGGTAGTCGTCGCTGAGGTAGGTGAATTTCTTGCGGTGGACCATCCCCAGCGGTATCCCACCGATGGTGCGGAAGGCGCTGCGGTAAGACGAATGCATCTTGCGGCAGCGAGTGCCCCTGTGCAGCAGGCCATAGCGGTCGGAGGTGGGACCGAACATACAGATCTGCACCTCGGCGATGTCCCCGTAGGCTGCGGCGCGTACCGCGTGGATCAGGTTCAGCGCGGCGTCGCTGCTGGGCCGGTCGGAGCTTCTCTGGCTGCCGACGCACACTATGGGCACAGGGCTGTTCTGCACCATGAAACTGAGCACCGCGGCGGTGTGGCCCATGGTGTCGGTTCCGTGGCCGATAACGATCCCGTCGACCCCGTTCGCAATCTCGGTGCCGATGTTTTCGGCCAGCTTGATGTACTGCTCACGCGCCATGTTCTCGGAGAACACTCCGAAGAGCTTCTCGGTCTTCAGGTTACAGATGTCCGCAAGCTCGGGTACCGCCCCGTAGAGCTCGCCCGGGGTGAAGGCGGGGATCACCGCCCCGGTGCGGTAGTCGAGCCGCGAGGCGATTGTGCCTCCTGTGCCCAGCAGGGTGACCGAGGGAAGGTCGTCTCGCCGGGGAAACTCCTTTTCGGGAATCTTGTAGACGGCTTCATTGTAGCCCAGTTCCTCGATTTCCCGCACCCGGTCGACGTGGATGCCCACGTTGTAGCCGTTTTTCATCTTGATGACGATGTGCAGGTCGTCGAAGTTCCCGCTGCGCGGGAGGATCACACCCTCGAACACGCTGCCGCGGTCGTTGACTACCCGCACGTCGCTCCACACCCTCAGTCCCCACCCCAGCAGCCGCTCGCGGGCCAAACCCTTGTAGCCCTTCATGTCGTCTTTGGATGCATTCATCGAACCTTCTTTCCCGCAGTTGCCGGCCGGTCGCTCACCCGGCGAGCGCGTCACGCACCGCCGCCGCCACCTCGGCGGCCGGCACCCGGCCGCGCAGGCCGGGCATGATCTGGCCCATCTGGTACCGGAAGCGTCCCGGGCCGGTCGTGGTGTGGTCAGGTGCGCGGTGCGCCATCTCTTCGGCCAGCCGCGCCTGCCACTGCCCGGCGGAGCGATCCAGTCCCTCCTCGGCGATGATCCGGTCGATGT
>CAZXHT010000105.1:0-16754 GCA_964640665.1 uncultured Myxococcales bacterium | reverse complement strand
CTTGGCGGCGGCGGCGGCCTTGTGAATGGCATCGGCCTTGTCGGGCGCGGCGGCCAAGCGCTCGACCAGCCGGGGCCAAATGTCCCACAGCGCCGGCCTGGCGGCCGCCAGGCGGAAGAAGCGGCTCCAGTCCTCGGGAGAAATGGATTCCACAGCAACCCCTTTGCGCTTGAGGGCCTTGAGGCGCTCGCCGAAGAAGAAGCAGGCGCGCCGCAGGTCGGCGCCGTCTGCCGACAACCGGTCGACCAGCGCTGCGCCGTTCCGGCGGATCAAGTAGTGAATGGTCGCGCGCGGCACGCCGGCCTGGGCGTAACGTTTTTCCCGCTCCCACGGAAGGTCGGGTAGCGTCTTGCGTAGGCGCTCGACCCGCTCGGGCATCATGCGGTTGGGCGGGCTGTCGGTGTCCGGGTACATACGATCGGGGCCCGGGAGGATCCGCTCAAAGTCGGTACTTCCGTCGAGGAAGGGCTGGCGGGTCTCGTTGGGCACGCCGTCGAGGGCATCGACGTAGCGCAGGCGGATCTCCTCGGCTGCGGTCAGGGTGTCTTCTAGTGGCCCCCAGACCACAACCACCGCATCCTGTTGCTCGCAGCCGGTTGCTTTCTTCAGCCGGCGCAACTCACGGGGCGATTCAATGTAGTCGGGCCACTTCTCGCTATGCAGCAGTATGGGCTGTTGGTCGAGTCCGGCAATCACCCGCACGCGGCCGGCCAGCTCGTGGGCAAAGATGTGCTCGCGCTGTGTCGGCCAGCCCAAGGTGCCAGCCAGACCGCATAGCTTCACCGCCCGCACACAGAACGACCCCTCGCCCAGCTCGAAGCCAGGACGCTTTTGCTCCTCATTAACGAAGCGGTCCCAACCGCTGCGCCGCAGAAAGGACAGCTTTGAGGTCTCAAAGAGCGAGGTAACGTCCTGGTGCTCGGTGTGCACGTCCTCGGGCTGCTTCAGGCCCCGGCGGCCAAGTTCGTCGCGCAGCCTAAGCAGGTTGATCTGCCGTACTGCCTCGCCGTGCACCAGCCCGGGGGCCCACCATGCCTGCGGTACGCCCTTGATCTCCACCCGGCGGCCGCCCCGGACCGAGACGTTGACGTCTTGGCGACTGGCGCCGATTCCGGTGCGCACGTGGCCGGTCGAGCGACAGACCATCCCGATGAGCAGGATGGCTTCTTCCACCTCGTCGGGAGTGCGCAGGTCCGCACCGGTGACCGTCTCGATCAGCGGTATGCCCAGTCGATCGGTGCGCCACACCACCAGGTGGCCGCTGTCGGACACCTCGCGGCAGCTGTCTTCCTCCACGCTCACCTGGGTGATAGACAGCTCGCGGCCCCGGAAGGGAAGCTTGCCGTTGACACCCACGATGGCGGTGCGCTGGAAGCCGGTGGGGATCGAGCCATCGAGGTACTGCTTGCGGGCGATATGCACCTCGTCGACTATGTCGCAGCCCAGCATGAGGCACTGCTCGATGGTCACGTCCAGCGCCTGCTGGTTGACTAAAAAAGGAGGGGTGTCGTCCATCTCGTAGGTGCAAACGTTGTTCTTGTGAAGCAGGTAGATGATGTTCTTCTTGGTCTTGAACTCCATCAAGGCGGTGCCGTCGTACTCGCCCAGCTCGGACAACGTCGGGCGCATGTGCCGCAGCATCACTCCGTCGTGGGTCTTGGTGTACAACCCGGCCGGGCAGTGGCAGAACATCTTCTTGGCGGTCAGCAGCTGCTGGTGAACCTCGAGGCCGACGATCAGGCCAACCTCGTCGTAGTCGATCGAGTTCTCCAAGACATCCTCCTCACCTGCCAAGAAAAGGTGGTCGCACGAGAATCTCATGGTGCGATAAAGTTCGTCAACATTAAGCCGACAAAGGTACCCCTGTTTCGGGGAACCTCGAACGGTTGAAATAACTTCGGAAATCTGTTGACCATTGGTTCCGCCGGGGTTCATTCCGTAAATTTCCTGTAAATTATTCCGTTGCCAAAACACTCTCAACCCGAGTACGATCCGTGCTCCGCGGAAGCTGTGCTCCGCGGGGGAGACGACAGATGAAAAACGTTCAACTTATCATGGCCATCCATAATCACCAGCCCGTGGGCAACTTCGATTCTGTCTTCGAGCAGGCCGTCGATCGCAGCTACGCTCCGTTTCTTGACGTTCTGGCCCGGCATCCGGGCGTGCGACTGGCGCTGCACTACAGCGGTCCACTGCTTGAATGGCTCGAAAATAACCGGGCAGCGATCATCGACCGCATCGGCGAGCTACTGGCGTGCGGCCAGATCGAGCTGCTGGGTGGCGGGTTCTACGAGCCGATGCTCTCGGCCTTGACCCGCGACGACGCCCTCGGCCAGATCGAGATGATGAACGAGTACCTCCAAAAACGCTTCGGGGCCGAGGCAAAGGGAATCTGGCTCACCGAGCGGGTCTGGGAACCCGAGCTGGCGAGCCTTCTGGCCGATGCCGGCATTGGCTACACGCTGGTGGACGATACTCACTTCTACTATGCCGGCGTCGAGCCGCGCCGCCTGTTCGGCTACCACGTCACCGAGAAGGCCGGCGACTGCCTGGCCATCTTCGCCATCGACAAGCACTTGCGCTACTCGATCCCATTCAAGCCGGCCGGGCAGGTAATCGACGAACTTTCCGAAAGCGCCGACGAAGCCCCTCGCGGGGTGGTCTACGGTGACGACGGCGAGAAGTTCGGCGTCTGGCCCGGGACACATGCATGGGTCTTCGAAAAGGGATGGCTGGAAGATTTCTTCTCGCGCCTGGAAGATGCCGACATCGATGTCATACCGCCGGCGGTTTACATGGAGAAATATCCTCCTTCTTCCCGTATCTACCTGCCAACCGCGTCGTACGAGGAAATGCTGACATGGGCCATGCCGGCCACGGCCATCCACCGTTACGAAGATCTCAAGAAAGATCTCGAGCGGACCGGGCTTTCTGAACTGGCCAAGCCGTTTATCCGCGGCGGGCTGTGGCAGAATTTCATGGTCAAGTACCCCGAAGCCAACCACATGCACAAGAAGATGCTGCTGGTCAGCCGCAAACTTGCAGACAGCATCGAGGAGCAGGGAGGGGTGCTTGCTGAGCACGACCAGGCGCGGCGCGCTCTTTACCGCGGCCAATGCAACTGCGCCTACTGGCATGGATTGTTCGGCGGCCTCTACCTGCCTCACCTGCGTGACGCCGTCTACCGGCAGTTGATCGCCGCGGAGAAAAGACTCGACAGGTTGGCACAAGGCGACGATGACTGGATCTCGTTCGACCAGCGCGATTTCGACTGCGATCTCGAGGACGAGGTGATAGTGGAAAATGCCCTGATGAACGCTTACATCGATCCCGGCCAGGGCGGTTGTGTGACCGAGTTCGACTACCGCCCGGCCGATTTCTGCCTGACGAACGTCCTCACCCGGCGTGTCGAGGGCTACCATCGACAGTTGGCCGACACCGAGCAAAGCGACCTTGCAAGCGAAAACCCTGACGAAGGCGCCTCCGCCGACGGACCTCCCTCCTCCATCCACGAGCTCGCACGGGTCAAGCAACCAGGCCTGCGAGAGAAGATAGTATCCGATCGCTGGACGCGGCGCAGCCTGATGGACCGCTTCCCCGCCCCGGCTACCACGCTGGAGGAACTGCAGCGCGCCACCTATATCGAGGAAGGCGACTTCTTAGAGGCGCGTTACCATGTCGAGAAGATGGGCATAGACGAGGAAGGCAACTGCGACTTCGAGGTCCTGATGACTCGTGTCGGTCGCCTGCGACGCGACGGACGCGATCTGCCCCTGCAGCTCGAGAAGAGGCTGACGGTACCGGCTGATCGCGCCGAGATGGGTGTCGAGTACAGCCTGCGCAACCCGGCCTCGGAGCCTTTGGATTTGCTTTTTTGTCCCGAGTTGAACCTGAGCCTGCTTGCGCCCGACGCGGGTGATCGCCTCTACGAGTTCGAGGGAGTAATTGGCCCAGGACCGCGGATGCGTACGACGGGAGAAGTCGAGGATGCCTCGTGGTTCGCCTTGATCGACATGTACCAGCGTTTCCGTGTGCGCCTCGAGTTCGACCCGCCTGCCACCGTCTGGCGCTACCCTGTCGAGACGGTCTCCCAATCCGAGGGCGGCTTCGAGCTTCTTCACCAAGGCTCGGCCATTGGGCCTCTCTGGAAGCTGACCATTGCACCCGGAACAACCTCGAGGGTTTCATTGCGCATCGAGATCAAGGCGTTGGACGAAGACGCCGTCATGCCGGCTGCTTCGGACGCGACGGTGTAGTAACCGGACATCCGGGCAAGGAGGCACTTACAACATGCATATTCTCTTCGTCAGTTCCGAGGTGGTGCCTTTCTCGAAGACCGGCGGCTTGGCCGATGTCGCCGGCGCCCTGCCCGCCGCTTTAAAGAAACGCGGCAACGAGGTTACTATCGTCACACCGCGCTACCGCACGGTAGACCCGGCCCGCTTCGGCTTGCGGCGGCGCAGGGGACGACTCGGCATACAGATCAGGGGCAAGACCATCCAGGGTGGCCTGCTGGAGGGGGAGACGCCGGATGGAGTCGACGTGATCTTCGTCGACCAGGCCGGCTACTTCGATCGCGATGGCCTGTATGGCGACGGTGACAAAGACTACCTCGACAACGACGAGCGTTTCACGTTCTTCTGCCGGGCGGCCCTGGAGTGCTGCCGCCTGGCCGGCCTGTCCCCCGACGTGATCCATTGCAATGACTGGCAGACGGGACCCATCCCCGCCCTGCTGCAGTTCGAGTATCGCGATCGACCCGAGTTGAACAGCTGCGGTTCGGTCATGACCATCCACAACCTGGGATACCAGGGACTTTTCCCGCCCGAGAGCATGATGTCGCTCGGCCTGGGCTGGCATCTCTTCACGCCTTCGAACCTGGAGTTCTTCGGCAAGGTGAGCTACTTGAAGGCGGGCCTGGTATTCGCCGACAAGCTGACCACGGTTAGCCGGCGCTATGCCAAGGAGATCCGCACCCAGGCCATGGGCTTCGGCCTGCAGGGGCTGCTTACCGAACGAGCCCAGGATCTGCGCGGCATCATGAACGGCGTCGACTATCGTCTATGGGATCCGCAGCACGACCGGTTGATAAGCGCGAACTATTCTTTCGACAACCTGGCAGGCAAGGTGGCCTGCAAGGCAGACCTGCAGCAAGCAACGGGTTTGCCGGTCGATCCCGACCTACCGATCTTCGGCTGCATCTCGCGGCTCACCTCGCAGAAAGGGCTAGACTTGTTCATAGACGCGGCCGATGAACTGCTGACTCTTCCCTGCCAGTGGGTCTTCCTGGGAAGCGGCGATCCTCAGATCGAGGCTGCCCTTGAAGATCTGGCCGGCCGCTATCCAGAAAAGCTTGCCAAGCGGACGACTATGGACGAGAAACTGGCCCATCGCATCCAGGCCGGAGCCGATATGCTCATGATGCCGTCGCTCTACGAACCATGCGGTCTCAACCAGTTATATGCCCTGCGCTACGGTACGATTCCCATAGTCAGGGCCGTCGGGGGCCTGGACGACACGATCGACGACGTGGCCGAGGGAGAAGGCAACGGTTTCAAGTTCTCCGGCACGGAGCCCGCCGACCTGGTGATGACGGTGCGCCGCGCCCTCGAATATTTCGGCGATCGCGTAAAATGGAGGCGGCTGCAGGAATACGCCATGTCCCAGGACTTCTCATGGGACCTGCCGGCCAGGCAGTACGAAACCGTCTACCGCCAGGCCGCTGAGCTGCGAACAGACTAGATCTCGTCCATCCGGCGCGTTGACAGTCTTGCCTTTCGGGTGCTATGTTCCGCCACGGGAAAAGGAGGAAGAGTGGGGCTCCAGGGCACTCTGAATACCATGCCGGTCGCGGATCTTGTCCACTGGCTGGCAAAGCGATCGGCTACCGGCATTCTGAGCTTCAAGAAGGCCGGCATCAATAAGAGGCTGACCATCGAGCTCGGCCGGGTAATAAGCGCCGCTTCCAACGATGCGCGCGAATACTTCGGACAATTCTTGATCAATTTCGGATTGGTGACCGAAGACCAGCTTCAGAAGGCCTTCGAGACTCAGCAAGAGACCAAGGTCTTGCTCGGCAAGATCCTTGTCATGACCGGCGCGGTCAGCGAGGAGCAGGTACACCGCATTCTGGAGTTGAAAATCCGCGAGGGTGTTCTCGATGTTTTCCTGTGGGATCAGGGCATGTTCGAATTTCAAGACGTCATGGTGCCCGACGAACCATCGGTGGTCACCGTATCAGTCGATCTGGGCACACTCGAAACCGAGGGCCTCGCACGGCAGAAGGCCCACTTGGAGATCCGTAAGTTGATCCCGGACAATACCAGCATGTTCACCCGTAACGACGGTGCCGTTCCCATCGATCTCGACCAGCGCTCTGCCAACGGAGTGATGCTCCAGATGGCCGGCCAGGGAGCCTCGGCCGCCGATATCATTCTGCGCTTCCATTCTCTCGACTTTCCAATTCTGAAAAACCTATACGATCTCATCAAGCGCGGCTGGATTTCACCTAAAGACGCCACGGCCGCTGAAGAACAGGCCTTCGATATTCCCGAACTCGAGATCGTCGAACTGCCGTTGCAGGAAGAAACATCAGGACCCGACAGATACCTCATGGCGGCTCAGGCTGCCATGCAGGGCCGTGATTTCGACCAGTCCGTGTCGGTTCTCAAGCAGGGACTGGCCGAGTTTCCCTACGACCCCGACCTGTGCGAGGCCCTTGAGCTGGCCGAAAGAGGGCTCACCGAAAATCTCAAGAGCGAGATGCTGTCCGACAAGCGAGTCCCTTTCCTGCTGCGCGACGACCTGCTGCAAATCAGTTCCAACTGGACGCCGGCCCAGCGGTACATACTATCGAGAATCGACGGCCACCGTACCCTGCGCTCGATCATCATGGTCAGCCCCCTTAAAGAAGTCGAGGCGCTGAAGACTTTTCACGCCCTGATCAAGGCCAAGCTGGTCGGGCTGCGCTGAGCGAGGAGTATCAAGCATGGCCTATCATCTCAGAAAACGCAGAAAGGCGCCGCGGGCACCACTGAACCGCCCGGTCGAATTGAGCGTGGAGAGTAAAAAGCACATGGGCAAGGGCATCGAGGTCGGCGTCGGCGGCATGTCGATCTGGTGCGAGAAAGTGTACCAGGGTGACGTCATGGTAACTCTGACCTTTTCTTTGCCCGGATCGGCCAGACGCATAACGGCCATGGCTAAGGTCGCCTGGATAAAGGCGCCCGCGGCGGGCCAGAAAACAGGCCGCATGGGTGTTCAGTTCGTGGCCCTGCCACGCGAAGAGCGGGACGAGATCCGCTCCTTCGTCAACCGCCTGGCCAAGAACTACCGCGATTTGCACATCATGTTGTCGATGAACAAGTGGAAGATGGAGCGTCTCAAGCAACTAACCAGCAGGCTGCACCTATCGTCTTATCGCGACATCCAGGAGCTGAAACGCCGCGTCAGCAAGGCCATGGACGGTTTCAGGGCATGATCCAGCCCTTGCCCTGCTCGAAGCGGTTCAACTCCCAGGCCACCACTAAATCCACCATGCGTCTCTGATCGCCCGCAGATATTCCGCGACGGGCTTTCGAATAATCCTCGACGAACTTTTGCACCTCGGGCGCAAGAAAATAGCCGGCCAGGCCGAGCTTGGCGTCCCCGATGTACTCGGTGAATCGAATGGCGAACCCCGTCCGCAGCCCGCCCGAGCGACCCTTGATCCTCTCCTCCCGGACGACGACCCCCTCGACCACGACGGTTTCCGGCGTCTTTGGGAGATCGAACTCGGCCCTGAGCCTGGTTCCCGATTTGACGAAGAACTCACTCTCCAAAAAGATCCCCCCGATGCTGATGTCACGGCTCGCCAGGTGGGCCTCAAACACCACGTCGCGATCTCTTACGGCCATCAACTTTACTTTTATCTTGTACTCCTTGCGTGGAAAACGCCTTCTCTCGCTTGCGCTCGTCTTCTTGCTGCTGCGGGCCATTCGAATCACCTCGAATAGTTTTCAACTTTCATCGGTTAAGAAGTAGCATCTCAAAAAACCCATTGCAGCATGATCCCCCCTCCCGTAGCATCCGCCTCGGGTGCGACCTTGACGTTGCCGGTCCGATCGTCATCGATGATATCGAGGGTGAAAAGCACTGCGGTCAACGCGGCTGTTCCGGCCGCAAAACCCCAGCCGATGTTCGACCACATGGCCCACATCTTGCCCCGGTTGATGATCGCCTGGTCTGCGGTTGTGAGCTTATGTTGCCCGGCGATGCTATCGAGTTCGTCGCGGGCGACGTTGGCACGCCAGCCGGCCAAGCCGGCCCCGATCACGGCGGCCACAGTCAGGCCGGCCGACGACCAGGCCATGATTTGCATGACGTCCGTCCCCCGCTCGGGCGGTAGTGCCTGCGACACCGTCTCGGGAGGCAGGGCCTCTTCGTTGACCTTGTCTTCTTTCTGGTAGGAAATACCCAGCAACGCGGAACTCACCAGGTCGACCTTGACTGTGGTGATCTGCTGGAAACGGACAGGCACGTTGTCCTCGAACGACGAGAAACCTTCCTTGCCGATTACCAGTTTGTGACTTCCCGGGCGCAGACCGGTAATCGGCGCCGCTAGGGGAGTTTTTCCGACGGGCCTGCCGTCTATGGTGATTCCGGCGCCGTTGACCGGCACCTCGACTGACATCGATCCAACATATTGATCCGGGACGACGAGTTTGTACAAGGCACCCCTGATGGCGCCAATCAGCAGGTCTTCCCGTCCGCTGAGCGCTTCGTTGATGCGTCTTTGTTCGCGACAAGTGTCGACGTCGACCAGTTTCAGATCGAAAGTGTAATTGTCTCCCAGTGCCCCAATGACTCCGGTCACCAGGCGGTTCACTCCCAGGGCCTTGCCGATGCCGCACAGGCAGGTAGTCTCACCTCCGCATTTTCTCAGGGCGGCGTTACGCTTGCGGGCTAAAATGCGGCCTGTCTTGTCGCGCGCCTGGAGCGAAAATCCCTTCAGCCGCGATGTCTCGGCGCGCAGCAACACTTCCAGCTTTTCTGCCGTACCGATATCAAGGCCCAGCGGCTTGAGCCGCCAGATCGCGATCCACACATTGCCTTCGGCGGCGGATACGCCGGACAATGCAAACACCAAGACAGCAGCAATTAACAACCGTCTGCCTTTCACGTCCTTGTTCTCCTTTGCCCAAGACGTTCGTTCATGGTTTTCCAAGCTCTTCTATACTAACCGCGACCACAATCGTCCCCAGGCGCACCTTGACGACCCCCTTGCGCTCGATGGATTCGACTACCCCTACCCGGCCGCTAGCCAGACCCTTGAGAATTCGAACCTGGTCTCCGACCTTGACCGAGCTGAACTTGCGCTGCGCTTTTTCTTTCTGCTGTTTCAGTTTTTCACGAAGCTCGTGAAAGTCGTTGTCCCGGCGCCAGGCGACGAAAGAGTGCAGTGGAACGAGACATTCGAAAACGGATCTGATCTCATCGACCAGTTGGCGGGATTCCAGCACGGCATCGTCTTTCTCGAAGGCCTTGCCAAAAAAGCTCCATGGGTCGGCCTGTTCGAGGCAGGCGATGATCTCGGGTTCTGCAAATTCGTCAAGCGTGGCGCTCGGCCGCAGGCGTTCACCGTGCTGATAGCTAATCGACTCCGGCAATGCGGCCAACAGACTCATGAATTTCTCGCGCTCGAAATGCTCGCGGCAGCGATGGACCACATTTTGCCAGTCGACCCAGGCGTTCTTGTGTAAAAAGATGCCTGCCTCGACTCCTTCCCGGCGCAGGCGCACCGTGAAAGCTATATGTCGATGTTGCAGGGCCGGGTCAGAAACGTGATCTGCAATGCTAGTGGCCCGATCCAGTATCAGTGCAAGATCCTTGCGGGACTCCGCGTCCCTGATGAAAAAAAGAGCCAGGCTATCGACCTTGTGCTGGTTGAAAATAGAGGGACGCTCTTCGGTCATCCCCATTTCCTGTTCGGGCAGCTTACTGAAAAGCCCAGGGGCAAGCTCCCTGCCAAGCTCTGAGAGCTTCAGCTTGACCTCTAGCCGCTCGCGGTTGAAAGCGTTCGAGGACCACTTCGACTCCTCGAAGGCCGTGAAATCCGCCTGGGTAAAGCCCGAAAAGCCCATCGGGGAAACTCCCGCCTTGCCTGCCGGCGTAGGATAAAGTAAACTGGAGTTGGTGGCAAATATCGGAGAAAGCGTGCCTTCAGCCGAAATTTACAGGATCTACCTCCTCCACCCGGGCTCCCGGCCGCGCCGGCATGCGCCGCTTACCTGGAGCAACGTAGGCACCCACCGCCATCTGGAGTGCTCCTGGTATACCGATTGCCTGCATTTCGTGGCCCGCAGCCCCTGGAGCGGCTTCTCCTGCGAGAACTGCCCGTACTTCGAAAAACGTCCCAGGCGCATCCAGGCCTTGTGAACAATCTACACCATCGTCATCCCCGTACGCAACACGTTCCACCATGCTAATCTTGAATAGTCATGTATACATTTGACATCCGCGCCCGCTTTTCATTCAATACTATCCTAGGCTCCTTCACCAAGATGGAGATTGCGCATGCGGGTCGTGTTCCGGGTTGACGACGTCGAGTACGGGGGAGAAGCTCGCGATCTGTCTACGCATGGCGTCTTCGTCGTCGGTGAGTTGCCCCAATCGCCGGAATCGATCGGCAAGTTGGATCTGCTGCTCGAGTCCGCCGGGGCAGTACTTCCCGTCGCCGGAGATGTCGTGCGGGTCACGCGGGAGGGATTCGCCATCGCCTTCGGCCTGCTGCTGCCCGAAACACTTGAAAAGCTCGACGACCTGGCTCACCCGGATCGTGCCGCAGCGAAGGGCGACGACGGCCCGACGCGGGAGCCGCAAGCACGCCAAGAACCGATCTCCGTCGACATGACCGGCGAGTGGCGCCCGCCCGTTAGCGAGCCGATTCTTCACCAATGGAGGCCCGATTCGGAGTTGGTACCCCCTTCACCGGGTGAGCCGCACCGGGCCTCTTGGGAAAACCTGCCCACGATCTCCCCGCCGGCCGAATTCATGGATCAACCCATTGTGGATCAAAACCCGTCAACGGCAAGAAATGGCCATGGGCAGCCTCAACTGAGCCAGGTAACGGCATCGATGGCTGCTCGACCCTCGGCTCCCACACCGCTCGAGGCGTCTATTTTGGAGCAGGCGCAGGTCGAAGACTCCGAACCCCCTCCAGGCGAGTCTCCCTCTGATCGGCGCGAGAACGAGCGTCTCGATCAGTCCATCCCCGTCAGCTTCGACAACCTGACCGGGCTAATCAAGGAGTTCACCCACAACATCTCGTTTGGCGGACTATTCGTTTACACCAGTAAACCTTTCGATAAAGGCGCGGAAGTTGCCGTCACCCTGGTGCACCCAGTCCACGGGGAACGACTCACGCTCCTTGCCAGGGTGGCCCATTCCAGCCAGGCGCCGAATCCCGATCCGCTCACCGGCACGCCACGCTACGGTATAGGTGTCCAGTTTCGGATGCCCCTCGAAGAACTGAAGCGCATGCTGTCCGACTTCATCAGCTCTCACAAAACACCCGACGCCGTCGAACCTCCCCGAGTGATCGCACAGGCCCGGCAGATCGCGAGCCGCGGCTCGGTTTCCGAGCGTGAGCTACTGGGCGTCGACGAGCAGGCGTCAGCGGATGAGATTCGCCGAGCCTACTTCAGCCTCGTAGATCGCTTTCATCCCGACCGATATTATGGCAAGGTTATAACGCAGGATTTGAAGGTACTCGAAGACTTGTTCAGGAAACTTACTCGAGCTTACGAGACGTTGACCAACTGAGGAATTCCATGCCGCCAGTCTTGGGAATCGATCTGGGAACGACCAACTGCGTTGTGGCCGTCATGCGCGATGGTCGCTCCGAACTACTTCGCGACAAACAGGGGCAATACCTCTTCCCCTCGGTATTGACCTTCGGAGAGGCCGGCGCCGTCTGGACTGGCCAGGAGGCCGTTGCCCTGGGCGCGGTCGCGCCCGGGAGGACGGCCTATGCCGTCAAGAGACTCATGGGCCGCAAGTTCAAAGACGGCGTGGTGCAGAAGGCCCGCGACATGTACCCTTACCACATCACGGAAGACGCATCGGGCGGCGTGGCCATCCGACTCGGCGACAAGGATTACTCACCGGAAGAGATCTCGGGGTTGATTCTCGCGGATCTTAAGTCGGTAATCGCCGAGCAGTTCGGCTTCATGCCGGAAGAGACGGTCATCACCGTGCCCGCCTATTTCAACCACGCCCAGCGGGAAGCCACTCAGCGCGCGGCCGTGCATGCGGGCCTTAAGGTGCTCAGGTTGTTGAACGAGCCCACGGCCGCAGCCCTGAGCCTGCAGAGCCAAGAGCGGGATGAGACGCTGACCGCCGTCTATGACTTCGGCGGCGGCACCTTCGACTTCTCGCTGATCCGCATACAGGGCACCGTCTATGAGGTACTGGCCACCAACGGAGACACGTTCCTCGGCGGCGACGATATCGACGGTCTGATCTGCGACGAGATGTCCAGACAGTTCGAACAGTCGACCGGTGTCAAGCTGAAGAACTTTCCGCTTTCCTGGCACCGGCTGCGTGATGCATCCCGGAAGGCCAAGGTAGAATTGAGCCACTCATCCAGCTGCTCGATCTACCTTCCTCGCCTGGTCGGAGATGATACCTTCGCCACCGAATTGTCTTTAGAGCGTCTCGATCAGATGACCCGCCCGCTGATCGAGCGCTCGCTGAAGATCTGCAAGCGCACACTCGACGATGCGCACATCGGCATGGGCGACTTGCATGAAGTGGTCCTGGTCGGCGGCCAGACTCGTATGCCGCTGCTCGCCGGTCTTGTAGAGGAGTTTTTCGAAAGAGCGCCTGCCACAGGGGTGAACCCCGACACCGCAGTTGCCGAGGGAGCCGCGCGCGAAGGTGCAATGCTGCGCGACGGCAAGGGAGCGTTGCTTTTGGACATCACGCCCATCACGCTCGGCATCAACATCGTAGGTAACCGCCTCTACCCATTGATTCCACGCAACACCAAAATTCCGGTCAGGAAGGAGCACACCTTCACCACCCACCGGGACGCCCAGACGACAGCCAGGATGGTGATTCTCCAAGGCGATAACCCGGTCGCTTCCGAAAACGTGCGCCTGGGCGAAGTCGTTATCTCGGAGTTGCACGGCTACGAACGCTTCCAGAACCGTATCAAGGTGGCCTTCGATATCGACGCCAACGGCATCCTGCACGTAAAGGCCATCGACGAAGAGAGCCGCCAGGAGAAGGAAGTCGAGATTCGCGATTCGTTTGATCAAGAGGGAAAGGAAAGGGCCGATGCAGTCGAAGACCTGCAGAGTTTAGCGCCGCTGAGCACACAAGACACCCCGGCGATTTCCGGCCCCTTCCGTGAATGCGAGCTCACCGACGTGTTGTGTTTCCTGCATGCCAATGCCAAGACCGGTAAAATCGAGATATCCGCGGAGGACGGCGGAGGTTTGCTCAGCATGACTGCCGGCGAAATAGTTGCCGCCAGCTTCGGCGAGGCTCGCGGGGCCGAGGCGGTGCGCGGCCTGCTGGCCCTTTCCGAGGGCGACTATGCCTTTCACGAAGGCGGCGACATCGAGGGCGGCGTGGAAATCGAGATCCCTTTCGACGAGTTGATTGGATAATTATCCATGAACATAAGCCTGGTAACCACGTCGGCGCTCGTATTTTTTGCCTGCGCCTGCAGCCAACCACAGAAACCCAAGCTGCCCGCGGATAAGAGCAGTCTCAAGGCAGCCACCGATGTATTCTGGGCGCTGGACAAGCACGGCTACGCCATCGCCAAGGATAAGCCCCTGGTTTCCAAACACGGCTGCAAGCCGAGCGAGTACCTGGCCAAGAAAGGCGAGGCCTTGTTTCGCATCTCGGTCTTCCACTGCGGTGACGCCGACCAAGCGCGCGCGCTTGTGGAACATCCCAAGACCCGTCACGTAGACTCTTTGCTTCGCAACCACCACGAGGGCGGCATTATGAGGCGCGGGCCGTTGGAGATCATCGTCCGCATGACCGAAGGCAAGAAAGAAGATGTCGCCGCTATTCTCGATTTTTTAGGCGGCCTGTAGCCGCTGGAGGATATTCATGATCAAGAAGCTCATCATTCTCATCGTTGTCGCCGGGCTCGGTTACGTCGGTTACCTGGTCTGGACCGAGCAGCTCAGCCCGGGTGAGCGCGCGACGATCAAGCAAAAGCTCAGCGACACCGGCAAGCAAATCAAGAAGGGCGCCTCCAATCTTGCCAAGAATACCGCCAAGGTGGTCAAGAAAGAGCTTGCCGACGACGACAAGACAAAAAAAGACGATAAGCAGCAAGATGCCACTCCCGAAAAAAAACCCGCTGACTCGCAGGGCGACTCAGCGCGGGAGTAAATCCCCGACGGAGCGCGTCTGTCCACCGGGAAGCGCCAGGTGGCGGGTCATCATTGTGCGAGCCTCCACGACGTGTTGCTGCATGCGCTCGCGAGGGTAGCCCGAGGGTGCGAAGATTACCATCCACAGCGAATGGGTCGCCTCTCCCACCGCGGTGCGCAGCGAGTCCGAGCTGGGATTGCCGAAGGGTCCGCGGGCGTCGGCCAGCGTGATCCGGCCTTCGACGTGGACTTCGTCCTTGCGGATCCCGGCAAAGGATTCCCCCGGCCGGCCGCGCCGCAGCATCACCGGGCCCTCGATCTTGTCCGCGTCGTACAGGCCCAGCGACAGAAGCCACCGCAGCGCAACAAAGTTGCACAGGTCCACCGCGTTGGAGATGCACGGGAAGGGCTTGCCCGCAAGCACCCTGCGCAGCAGCGCCTCGGACGAAGGTCGTGTCCGGGTTGGATCGATCCCGAAGGCGCGGTACAGCACCCGCGCCGGAGCGGTGCCGGGAATATCGGAGGGTTTCTTCCCGGCATGCTCCGCGCGCAAGCGCTCGCACAAGGCCGTGATCTCGCCCTGCAACTCTTGGCCGCCAGGCGCGATCTTCACGGGCTCGGCATAAACCAGCCCCAGCAGCACGTCAGCCTGGACTGCGGGATCGAGTCGGCATTCCACGGATACTGCCGCCTTGTCGCTCACCTGTTACGCTCCTCGGGAGGCGCCTCTTGGTGCGCAGCTATTTCTTGTCGCCTGGATCCGTTGGTTCGGAATTCAGTATTTTCTTTACTTCATCACTGATTATTCCCAAGTTGAACATGACATTGAGGACGCGCAGGTGCTTCTCGGCCTCATCCTCATTCCAACGACTACCCCAAGTCCAACTCCGTTTCTCCAGAAAGAAGTAGTGATCAAAAAAGTAAGGATAGGGAGCATACTTCTCATTAATACGGTCAGTAGACCTGGTTGTCGTGAAGAAGCGTTGAACATCTGCTGCCATCTTCCGAATGTATTTCTCTTCCTCTGTGGCGTAGATCAATGCACCAAGAGCGGCTCTCATGACCCAAATATTCTTGCTCTTCAAGAATGGCAGAACCTTGGAGGAGTGCTTCTTTCTCAGGATTGGTGCAACCTGGAGGAGCAATGCCCGTTGGCGCGTAAAAGACCTTTCATTTTCAAGTTCGGCAAGGATTTCCTTCTCAATTATTCGCTTCGCCTCTTCTCCGTCCTTCGCAACAGGCAGAGCATTGCTGCTGCTGGGAACAACCACATAGATGTAGTATCCGTCGCGTTTCTCCCCCCATTTTGTACGAAGGACAAGAATGCAACGCGTTCCAGTCTTGAATGGCAGCAAGTCATCGGGCCACATGAACGAAGTGGCAGGAAGGGTGAGTGTCAGGCCTTTGTATTTAGCCTCACCCAGAATCACGGCGGTGACTTTGAATTGGAAATTGACTTCAGCGGGTTGGAGCAGGGCTGAATTAGTGTCTGGTGCGACGCTCTTTCCCACGATTTCACCGGCAACAATCAATTTGGGATCATGTTCCGGATAGATAGCGTGGTCCAATCTTTGGTTGCCGGTCATCAAGTAGGCCCATGCCTGACTGCTCAAGACAACCAATAATGCAACAGATGGGAGAACCGCTTTTATCATTCCGCTCTCAATTCCTAATACCCCGAACGTTCCGCTTCAGCCGCAGCGATCAGCCAATAGAGAACATTTCTCATGCGTACCTGTAGACCGGTGTTTTGATAACCTTATCCGGTTTCTTCTTGCTCTTGACAATGGCCTGGATGCGTCCCACGGTCTCCGGAGAGAAGTACTGCTCCCCACTTTCCCTGCACACTCGTGCCGGCACATGTTCAATAATGAAAAACTTGCCATTGTGCTCGAGTGTGTAGGTCACTTCGGTTTCTACCATTATCTCTTTCATTCCTTCACCTCGTCAATCTGTCTTCCTGATCCGGAAGTCAAGCCAGAGATCGCTGTCAGGTTCATACAACGTGATAATCTTGATCAGCGGCCGGGTCTGGTAGCTGCACTGCACATGAATCGGCCGCCCGACAGACGTGAACCCTAGTATCAGGCAACTCGGCCCGTATTTGTCCTCCGGATAGTCCTCAATCACCTCGCTCCGGATCGACACCGCCTGTTCCAACTCGGCAAGGCTGATGTCACGGATGATGCTCTGATCGACGGCGTGCTTGGAGAACTCATACTGCCGCCCTGCAATCTTCTCCCGGATGTCGTCAAGCATTGCCATGCAAGTATGCTATCCGATCCATTCCGAGTGATCAATCCGCCCAAATGAATCTGGATCTCCCACTAATGCGGAGCATATGATTATGCGGAGTTCCGGTGGCTACACCCCCTC
>CAZXHT010000104.1:0-19275 GCA_964640665.1 uncultured Myxococcales bacterium | reverse complement strand
CGTGCCCGGCCTGTTCATCTGCATCGACGGCCAACTGGTCATAGACGGCACCTGTATCCAGGGCGAGCCCAACGACTCGTGCGACAACCTGGACAACGACTGCGACGGCACCACCGACCTGACCGAGGCTGCCCGGCTCGACTGCCTGAACAACATCGTCGGGCCGCAAGAGAACGCGCGCGTCGATCGCTGCGTGATGGGCGAGTGCCGCTGCGTGTGCGACAATGGCTGGTGGGACAACGACCACAACAAGTGCACACAGGGCGGCGGTTGCGAGTACGAATGCAATCTGAGCGGCGGCGGGGTCGAGCGCTGTGACGGCGCCGACAACAATTGCAACGGCCCGATCGACGCGGCCGATCAACCCCTGGCCACGGTCGATGCCCTGTGCCCCTACCGTGACGGCACCAGGATCCCCGGCCGGGGAGGAGAACCCGGCAGTCCGGCCGAGGCCTGTATTGCCGGCGTGTGCCAGTTCGAATGCGCCGCTCCCTATGACGATTGCAACAACGATCGCCGCCTGCCTGTGCCATTGCCGGGCGAGACCGACCCCAGCGACGGCTGCGAGATCGACCTGACCGACAATGTCGACAACTGCGGTGCTTGCGACAACCAGTGCTTCTTCAACCACGGCGGGGCCTACTGTCAGAACTTCACCTGCCGTCTCGGCGCCTGCATCGGCTTGTGGGACGATTGCAACGGGCAGGAAGCCGACGGCTGCGAGACCTCGCTGCAGACGCTCTCAGACTGCAACGGGTGCGGCATAAGCTGCAGCCGAGCCCACGCCAGTGCCAGTTGCTCGGGCGGCTCCTGCCACATCGCCAACTGCGACCCCGGCTGGGGAAATTGCGACAACATAGACTCCAACGGATGCGAGAACCCGCTCGGAACTTCGAGCGACTGCGCTTTCTGCGGCAACTCCTGCGGGCCGATCACCAACAATATCTGTGTCAGTAACTCGCCCGACCACTGCGGCTGCAATGTCAACGGTAATTGCGAAACGGGCAGTGGCGAAACATGCAACACCACTTCGCACCTGTGCGAGTAGGTTGCTGCGGCGCCGGCTTTACTTTTTCCAGACAGCCGTGCCGTCTTGCGACCAGGCGGGCACTCCCGGGGGCAGGTCTTCGGGTATGCGGCGCAGGATGTCTCCGGGCGGGCGGATCAGCACCGCCCCGTTGGGGATCTCGCGCCCCTGGCCGATGGTCACGTCGAGGCCGGCGAAACACCCGTGCCCGAAGCAGGCCCCCAGCAACTTGTTGTCTACGGGCTGCAGGCTGCCCTGGTGCATGACACGGGTCCGGCCGGCGGCGCGCAGGTCTACCACCCAGACACGCGAGGTCAGCGCGCAGCGGCTGCCAAACAGGCAGGCCTGGATGCCGTTTACGCACAGGTCCGAGTTCGGGTAGCCGGCGCAGAATACCATGGTCGAGTTCTTGCTGATGAAACACTTCGAGCCCACCACCGAGAAGTAGACGTTGGCCCGATCCTCGATGGTTACATCGTCGCCGATCAGACAGCCGCGCACAAGGGCATAAGCGCCGATCTTTACGTTGTCTCCCAGCAGGCAGCCCTCGACGGTGGCGGTCGGGTGGACGAAGCAGTTTGTGCCCCTGCGGTTGGCCCGGCCCATAAGCGTCCACAGGTAGCCGGCCTTGCTGAAGCGTGCTCGCAGCAAGGTCGCAAGGCCGCTCGAAAGCAACTTGCCCAGGCTCCAGAGCTTGTGATCCAGCACCTTCTCGACCCACTCGATCTGTAGCGCCAGTTGGTTTGCCCAGAGTACGTGCACCCAGTGCCTGACGTGCATGACCACGCTCGAGGTGACCGGATGTTCGTAACTTGCGAAGCCCGAGATGTGCGGCGGCGCGGGCATGGCAAAGATCTTTTCCTTAAAGCGGGCTTGAACCGGGCGTGCCCGGGAAAGACACTCTTGCAGGCCGGCCTCACTGTCCGGAGGAAGCTTCCCGTGAATCATGTAGAGACGGTAAAGAACCAACTTCTCCCCGTCCCCCTCGCCCGTCTCGAGATCCTGCAGCGAGCGTGTGCGCTTAACCAGCAAGGATTCGGCCGGCAGCCCGCAGCGAATCGACTCGCCGGCCTGCCGCCCGCGGCGCACGAAGTCATCGATCACCCGGCGGGTAAAGAAAACGTCGTCGTAGGTCAAAAAAAAGCTGCTCTCGCGGATGTCTCCAGGCCCGTCGATATGTTCGACATCCAAACCGGCCCTGCGCAGCACGCGCTCCTGGGCATCGTGCAGGCGGCGGTTGCCTATCATTGCATCACAAACCGGATCGCCGAACGGGTGAATCTCTACGCCCGAAGGAAGGATGTAGGCCTTCATGAAACCAGCGTATGGAGCGCCGGCGCGGGTGTCAATGTTATAGCGCCTACTTGAACAGCAGGCTTCCCCACCTGGCGAACAGCGGCGCCAGCACCAAAGACACCACGCTCATCAGCTTGATCAGGATGTTCAGCGCCGGGCCGGCGGTATCCTTGAAGGGATCGCCGACGGTGTCGCCGACTACGGCCGCCTTGTGCGGCTCGGAGCCCTTGCCGCCCAGCGCGCCGCCTTCGATGTGCTTCTTGGCGTTGTCCCATGCGCCTCCGGCGTTGGCCATGAATAGAGCCATCAGCACGCCGGTAACGGTTACGCCGGCCAGCAGCCCTCCCAGGGCCTTGACGCTGATGAAGCCTACGATCACCGGCACCAGTACGGCAATCAACCCGGGGGCGATCATCTCCCTGATGGCGGCCGAGGTGGAGATATCCACGCACTTGGCATACTCGGCCTTGGCCTTGCCTTCCATCAGGCCCTCGATGGTGCGGAACTGACGGCGCACCTCTTCGATCATCGCTTGGGCGGCGCGGCCGACCGCGTTTAAAGCGAACGACGAGAACAGGAAAGGCATCATGCCGCCTATCAGCAAGCCGGCCATCACTACCGGGTCGGCCACGTCGATGGTGGTCATGCCCACCTGGGCACGGAAGGCGGCAAACAGCGCCAGTGCGGTCAGCGCCGCCGAACCGATTGCAAAACCCTTGCCGATCGCTGCGGTGGTGTTGCCGACAGCGTCGAGCTTGTCGGTGCGGGCGCGCACCTCGGGCGGCAACTCGGCCATCTCGGCGATGCCGCCGGCGTTGTCGGCCACCGGGCCGTAGGCGTCCACCGCCAGTTGGATGCCGGTGGTGGAAAGCATGCCCAGCGCGCCGATGGCGATGCCGTACATGCCGGCGAAATGGTAGGCCGCCACGATGGCGACAGCCAGCACCAGAAGCGGCCAGGTGGTCGAGCGCATGCCCACCGCCAGGCCCTTGATGATGTTGGTGGCCGCGCCCGTTTTCGATGCTTCGGCGATCTGGTTGGTGGGCTTCTTGTTCTCGCCGGTGTAGTACTCGGTCAGCAGGCCGATGGCCACCCCGGCCACGAGCCCGACCACCGCCGAGGTGGCAATGCCCCACCAATGGAAGGTCACGGCGCCCACGGTCCACTCGGCGGGTAGCAAGAACTTGGCCAACACGAAGCTCGCCACGGCGGTCAGTATGGCTGTCAAGAAAGTTCCCGTGTTCAACGCCGTTTGCGGGTTGCCGCCCTCCTTGGTGCGCACGAAGAAGGTGCCGATGATCGAGAGCACGATGCCCACCCCGGCGATGACCAGCGGCAGGAAGATGGCGTTGAAGCGCATGTCGGCGTTCTGGACCTGGATGGACGAAATCCAGGTGGCGCCCAGTACCATGGCCCCGACGATGGCGCCGACGTAAGACTCGAACAGGTCGGCGCCCATGCCGGCCACGTCGCCGACGTTGTCGCCGACGTTGTCGGCGATGGTGGCCGGGTTACGCGGATCGTCTTCCGGGATGCCGGCCTCGACCTTGCCGACCAGGTCGGCGCCCACGTCGGCAGCCTTGGTGTAGATGCCGCCGCCCACGCGGGCGAAGAGTGCGATGGAAGATGCGCCCAGCGAGAAGCCGGTGATGGTGTTGAGCACCAGGCCTGTTTCTGCTCCCTGGAAGTCCCAGATGTTGGTGTAGATCAAGAACAGACCCCCCAGCCCAATCGTGGCCAGGCCGACGACGCACATGCCCATCACGGCGCCGCCGCTGAAGGCGACCTTGAGTGCGGGGTTGAGCCCGGTGCGGGCCGCGGCGGCGGTGCGCACGTTGGCCGCCGTGGCGACACGCATGCCGAAGTAGCCCGCCGCGGCCGAACAGATCGCCCCGACGACAAAGCTAATCCCGACCAGCCAAGACGAGTTTTCTATTCCCGAGTTGGCCCACGCGAGCAGCACCGCGACCACTGCCACGAAAATCGCGATCACGCTGTACTCGCGACCGAGAAAGGCCATGGCGCCCTCGCGGATGTGGCCGCCGATCTCCTTCATCTTGTCGGTTCCGGCATCGGCCTTGTTGACAGACAAAGCCTTGAAGAAAGCGAACAGTAAAGCCAGAACGCCGGCAACTGGTGCAACCAGCATCAACACGGTTTCCATGCCTTTTCCTCCAGCTAAAGTAAACTTGGCGACAAAATACCTTCTTGACACGGGTTGTCAACCGTTTTCGCGCTCCTTTGGTAACCTCTTGCCGACAGGCCGGGCTACGGATAGTATCCCGGGTCATGGTTAACGTGCGGGTACAGGTTTTCCTGGCGCTGTCTCTTGTCCTTGCGGCCACCGGCCTGCATGCCGGGCGGCCATGGAAGGCTTCCGTTTCGGTTCCTGCGACCGAGGGCCTGGGCAGGCGACTTTTGCAACTAGATGCGAAAACAATGAAGCGCTTTCGCGAGATCTTCGGCCGTGGGTCGCTCTTGCTGTCGCGGGGGCGCTATCGGGAGGCAGCCAAGGCTCTCGGGCAAGCCGTCGAGCTCTGCCCCGACCACCTCGGCGCGCGCATCGCCCGCGTCAGGACCCTGCTGGTCCTGGGCTACCTCTCCTGGAACGCCGAGTTGATCCGCACGGCGATTGGCGATATTCGCCGTGCCGAAGAACTTTCGCCCCAAAACCGGCAAGTTCGCTTTCTGTCACGCCTGCTCGACGGCCTGCTTGCGCGCATGCGCGTCTACAAGAAAAAGACAAAGTAGCACCGCATACTTCGCGGCACAAGGCCGACAACCGTTGCGTGAGAGCCTTCGATGAAACTCGCGAAGCTGTACCCGGTTTTTGGGTGTGACTCAAGTGTAAAGATCACGGCTTCTCAAGTGCCTAGTCATCCGCAGGCAGCTGTGATAAAAGTCTCCCCGATGGAAGCTCATAAACTTGCCCGGGTGTACGAGAAGGAGGTCGCGCCCCACTGGGAAGGTCATTTCGTGCCTTTCCTGCTCGAGTCTTTCCCTGCCGAATTGCCCCGCAAAGCCACGCTTCTCGAGATGTGCTGCGCCACGGGAGAGCTTACAGCCAAGATCGCCGTCCGCCTGCCCGAGGGAGGCCGGCTGATCGCCGTCGAGGACGTGCGCGAGCTGATGGACCTGGCTCGGGCTAAGATCCCGCCCGATAGACGCAAACAGGTGTTCTTCAAGAAGGAGCGGCCGGACGCGCTCACCTTCGCAGACGAGGCCTACCAGGGAGTCCTCTCTCCCGGGCTGCCGACCGTCTACGACCTGGCCGACGTCCTGGCCGAGGCCGTGCGCCTGCTGGGCAAGGACGGCTTCGTGCTGCTTGGGGCGCTGCTTTCGGGCAGCTTCCAGGAGCTTCTGGACGTCTACCGCGAAGTGCTCGAGAAAGAAGATCTGGTCGCGGCCCAGGACAAGCTCGACAAATTCTGCGCCAAGTTGCCGGATCCGCCGGCTGCCAACCGGATGCTCTCAACGGCCGGGCTGATAGAATGTCGCGCTCGGGCCCGCACGGTGAGCATTCACTTCGAAAACGGCCTGGGGTTGATCAGATCGCCGCTCGTCAGGCGCCAGTGCCTGGAAGAGTGCCTCGGGTTCATCAAGGATCGCGGCTGGCGCGAAGGCGTGCTGGCCGGTATCATCCGCTCATTGGATACCTATTTTCCAAAGGGGCTCGACCTGACGCTGGTTTTGGGGCGCCTCGAGGGAGTCAAGTTGTAGTTGGCCGTTATCTACCTGTTGCGGCGGCGTTCCTTGCCGCGCCCTTGGGTGCGGCGTTCGAGTTCGTAGGTCTTTACCTTGCGGATCAGGTTGCGGCGCGAGATACCCAGACTGATTGCGGCCTTGGTCTTGTTCCAGCGGGCCTGCTTGAGATGATCGAGGATCATGGTCCGCTCGAGACGCTCTATCGCCTGGGGCAGCCCGGAGCCGGGGGAATCCTGGCCCCGCGCCAGGGGGCTTTCCCCGTCGCGGTAGATCTCGTAGCGAATGCGGGGCGAGAGGAATTCCTCGCCGATCTCGGCGTCCTCGCCCTGTAGCACCAGCAGCCGCTCGATCTCGTTCTCCAACTCCCTGACGTTGCCCGGCCAGTTGTAGTCCATCAGGCGCTCGAGGCAGGCGGGCCGCAGGCTCGCCTTGCTTCCCTTGCGGGCATGCTTCTCTAGAAAATGCCCCACCAGCAGAGGGATGTCATCGCGGCGCTCCCGTAGCGCAGGCAGCTTCACGCCGATGACGTTGATGCGATAGAAGAGATCCTCGCGGAACTGGCCCCGCTCGACCATTTCAGTCAGGTCGCGATTGGTGGCGGCGATGACTCGCACGCCGACCTTCTTCGTCTGCGTGCTGCCCACGGCGATGAAGGTTCCTTCCTGGAGAACCCTGAGCAACTTGACCTGCAGCGCAGGGCTCATGTCGCCGATCTCGTCAAGAAAAAAGGTGCCGCCGTCGGCCACCTCGAAAAGTCCCTTCTTGATTCCGGTCGCCCCAGTGAATGCACCCCTGGCGTGGCCGAACAACTCGCTTTCTAACAGGTTGTCGTTCAGGGCCGAGCAGTTCTGAATCACGAAGGGCTTTCGTGCACGGCGCGAGTTGAAATGAACCGCCCGGGCGACCAGTTCCTTGCCGGTGCCGTTCTCTCCTTCGATCAGCACGGTCGAATCGGTCCCGGCCACCTTGTCCAGGAACCGGTAAAGCTCTCGCATCGGGGCGCTCTTGCCGATTATCTGCCCGTAGGCCGACCTCTGGGCCATCTCCCTGGTCAGGCGATCGAGCCTGCGCTCCTTGCGCGCGATTTCTTCCCGGTAGACGAGCATCTCGCGGACGACTATCTCGAGCAGGTCTTTGAGATAATCCTCGGCCTCGGCGGACATCACCGTCGTCTTGCGTATGGCCCGCGCAAGCTCTTGCTCGGAGATGTCGAGTTCCAGGCCATGGGCCTTGACGATCTTCTTCTGCGTCGGAAGGCCGCGCTCCAAGAACATGCCGCCGGCTAAAATCAGCCCCCGTTCCACACCGTCCATCGTGACCGGCACGTAGATCTCCGTCAGGCCGGCATGGCAGGTGAAGGCCGCGGCGCCCTGTCCGCCGCCGTAAGATCGAAGGTGATCGAGCATGCCGGCGGCCGTCTCGTTGCAGCGCTCGCGTCCCGCCGCGGTCGACTTGACCAGGTCGCACAGCGGCCGTCGTGTGGCGAAGCGGGCCAGTTCGGGGCCCTCGATCAACTTGCCCGTGCCGTCGGCGAAACCTATCCCCAGGTTCCAGCGCTTGTTGACTATCTCGGCCAGGCGCCCGATGACGCGCAGGCCGACGATCTCCCTCCAGTCTTGCATGGCTCTCCACTCGTGATGACGACGATTATAAATCCTCGAAAAGATCGATCGCGGCCAGTTCGCCGCGGTCGAAGAACACGCCCTCGCACTTGTCGCACCAATCGAAGTTGACGTCGCCGGCGCCGGTGAGCCGGATCATGGGATTGTCACAGGCGTGGCAGTGGGCCGGGACATCGTCCATATGCTCGGCCTTGCGCGAGTATGCACAGATGTCGATGATGGTTCCGATGTTCTTGTCATCGATGTCCTGGAGTTCTCCCTTGTTGAGGAAAAACCCCCCGCAATCGGGGCAGCGATCGATCTCGATGCCCTTGTATTCTTTAACGGTCATCTCGGTTGCGCACTTGGGACACTTCATTTTAGGTACTCCTCGAAGAATGGGGTTTCGTTCAGTGATTTTCGAGTAAACCACACCCGGGCGGGACGATCAATCATTGGCCTAACTTGCGCCTAAGAGATTGACCCGCGGGCCGTGATGGGGCAAGCTACTTCCACCGTGAAATCTTGCACCCAAATCTTTGCCTTCTTTTGCCTGGCGATCGCTTGCGGCTGCGGCGATAAGACCGATGCGCATCTCGAGCACTTTCTCGATCCCGCCGCGGCCGCCAAGGCTTCGCCGCCCGAGTCGCTCGACCCGTTCAGCATCACCGACGACGTCAATACGGCCGACCGCATCAATACAATGGGCTTCGACGATGTCGCCCGGCACCTGGGCCCCCATCGCACGACGGCCCGCACGCGCTTCGCCTTCGCCGGGCCCAAGGCCCGCGCCTCGCTGCGCGAAGAAGACATGATTGTCTTGGCGCGCAACGGCGACTTCAGGGTGAAGGTCGAAAATGAGTCCGGCCAGGGCTACGAGATTGTCTACTCGGCGAAGCATTTCTACATGCGCAACCGCTACGGGACGTTCCACGAGCGCGACAGCCTGTCCGGAGATCATCTCAGGTGGCGCGCCGCCGCTTATGGGGGCTGGGCCGCCGTCTACCGGTTGTACCGCGGGAGTCTCGGCTTCACCAAGCTGGGCTTGGTTCGCCACAACGGCCGCGACGCGGTTCGGTTTTCCATTGGCATGAGTGACGCGAAGCCGCGCCCGGTGGCGGGCGCGCCCGCGTCCGCCTCGGCGCCCGTTCCCGCCGGAGTTACGAAATACGTCCTGCCGATCGAGCCTACCCCCAGCGCGCGCGATCGCTGGCGTGACAAGGTCAAACCGCTCTCGGCATCGGGCACTATTTTAGTGGACGCCGACTGTGGCGCCGTGCTGGGCGTCGACTTCTCGGGCGAGCTCGGCCTGCCTTCCCCGGGGGATGGCGGCGAAATCGCCCTGACGGTCAAGACGGTCCTGCTCACGGACGGGTTCGGCAATCCGCCTTCCATCGCCGCGCCGGACGAGAAAGAGATACAGCCCGTGCCTGAGCGCATCAAGGTCGACACCCATCCGATCGATTTCTACTTCGGCAAGGGCTTCACTGCGTCCCTGGGCGCCGCGGCGGGCGTGGCCGGGGACGGCGAGCGCCGCAAGCGAAAAGCGAAGGTCACGGGAGGTTCGACATCGAGGCACTAGAACTGGCCACGGCACTGACGGATTGTGCGATTGAAAACAAGGCCCGCCGGCCGCGGCTGCTCGAGATAGGCGAGTTGAGTTCGTACACCGATTTCATCGTCCTCTTGTCAGCCACCAGCGACCGCCACGCCCGCTCGATGGCGGACCACATGCGGGAGGATCTGAAAAAGGCACGCGTCACACCGCTGGGGGTCGAGGGATACGACGGCGGCCAGTGGATCCTGCTCGACTTCGGCGAGGTTGTGGTGCACATCTTCCAGGAAACGGCGCGCGACTTCTACGATCTCGACGGCCTGTGGATCGACGCCGGAAACATCCCGATCGAGGAAAGATAATTACCCATATAATTACCAGGATTCTGTCCGCTGCTTTTTCCAGCGCCCTGGGCGGGGTGGCCGATCTGTTGCTGCCGCCGAGTTGCGCGCTTTGCGGCGAGCTTGTCGATCATCCCAAGACGCCCGTCTGCCCGATTTGCCGGGAGGGTTTCGAGAAAATCCCGCCGCCGTTGTGCCCGCGTTGCGGGCAACCCTTTCAGGGCGCGGGTCCGTGTCCCGATTGCCGCGCGGATGATTCGCCGCTTGTCATGCTGCGTTCCGGGTTCGCCTTCGGCGGAAGCATGTCCCGGGCGATCCTGCGGCTCAAGTACGGGCATAAGCGGCAGCTGGCCCCGTACCTCGCCCGCATGCTCATACAGCATGACCTGCCGGACATGGATTTCGCGACCTGCGATCTCCTGATTCCGGTCCCCCTGCACCGTAAGCGGATCGCCGAGCGTGGCTTCAACCAGTCCGCACTGTTGGCCCGAGAGATAGGTGCCGTGCTGCACATTCCGACGGCGCCGGACGCCCTGGTGCGCACCCGCCCCACCTCCTCGCAGTCGAGAATGCAAAGCCGGCGGCAAAGGGCCGAAAACCTGCGCGGCGCCTTTGCGCTTCGCCCGGGAGTGCGGATTGCGGGCAAGCGTGTCTGCATAATCGACGACGTCGTCACCACCGGGGCCACCCTGGAAGCCTGCGCCCGGGCATTGCTCGCCTCCCGGCCGGCCTCGCTCGTGGGAGTCACGCTGGCGCGCACGCTGCACTCGTGAACTCGAAAACCGGACAAGCCGCTGTATGTCCCACACTGTATTGAAACATGCGCAAGTCCTGCATTTTTCGCTCTGTGTAGTTGACACATCGCGGTCGAGGCGCCTAGTATTTTAGAGTGTCTGTCATTGCACTTCGATTTCTATGTTGGCATTCGTGGCACATGACAATGGAAGGAGACTGGTTATGAAAGGCGCCTTTTGGCTTGCGTCTCTGGCGGCCGCGGCGCTGCTGTTCGTGTTTCCGGGTTGTACAGGCGATCAGATATCTCCCGATCGTCCGATCCTGCCGGACGGAGACGGGAACAACGGCGGCGACGGTCCAATCCTCTGCCAGGACAACGCGAATTGCCCGGTGGGAACCGAGTGCAAGGGCGGCGTCTGCGTGGGCGCAACGTCCTGCACCTGCAACTACGACTGCGACAAGACCAAGAACGAAGTCTGCAACCGGGCGACGCACCAGTGCGAGAACGGCGCGCCGCCCGTCAACTGTCAGGATGACTGCGACTGCTTCTCGGGCGAGAGTTGCATCAGCGGAGAGTGCAAACCCATCGGCGGCGACGAGCGCACCTGCACCATCGACGACGAGTGCGAGGAGGGAGAGACCTGCAAGAACGGCAAGTGCGTCCCCAAGAACTGCTCAAGCCGCGAAGACTGCGCCGGACCGGTGTGCCTGGTATGCAAGAACGGCGAGTGCACGACGCCTCCGCCGACCTGCCAGGGAACCGACGACTGCTGCGTGGGCTTTTACTGCAACTTCGGCACCTGTGTGCCCGAGAACCCCAACGATTGCATCTCGGACTCCGACTGCGAGGATCCCGAGTTCCCCCGCTGCGACAACGAGGGCAACTGTGTGCAGCAATGCATCAACGACATCGACTGTCCCCTGGCGGGGCAGGTGTGTGTCGACAACCACTGCGTCACACCGGGCTGCTCCCCGGAGACCTGTCCCCAGGGCCAGTGGTGCGACACGGGAGACGGGCAGTGCAAACCGGGCTGCGACTCCAACGACGACTGCGTGCCGCCGGAGACCTGCAACTATGTCAGCCACCAGTGCGGCCAGACCGACTGCTGCGGCGGTTGCGACAGCGATCATTACTGCGACACGCTGAGTTGCACCTGCGCCGACAAGTGCGACGCTTCGCATCCCTGTCCCACCGGCTTCGATTGCCAGCCGGACGGGATGTGCTGGTGCACGGACGCCGGCTGCCCGGCGGGAAGCCACTGCGACGCCGGCACCCATCAGTGCGTCCAGGACACCGTCGAGTGCACCTCCAACGCCGACTGTCCCTCGGGTTGGACCTGCAACCTGACGACTAACACCTGCGAGTCCTCGGGCGGTTCGGGCGAGGGAGACGCCTGCTTCACGGACACCGACTGCGATCAGGCGGCCGGGCTTTTGTGCGACAGCTCGCTGTTCTGCCTCTGGTGCGCCTTGGCCGATCCCAACTTCAACCCGACCTTCACCTGTCGCTTCGAGTGCTCGTTGATTCTCAAACAGTGCGCGGGCGGACAAATTTGTCTCTATCGCCACACCGGCCTGAAGGGCCTGTGCATGCCCCCCTGAGCGAGCGACGCTGAATCCGGAGGTTTTCCATGAAGGTCACAATGCGGGTCGTCTCGATTGCGTCCCTGTTCGCAGTACTTGGCTTGGCCGCCTGTTCAGGCTCGGGCGACGGCAACGACGCCGGCCTCGACGCGCAAGACGGTGTCGACGGCGGTGACCATGACATCGCCTGCAGCACCATCGGCGACTGTCCCATTCACAACCTGTGCCTCGACGGCGTCTGCCGGGTGGGCACCGTCTGCAAGTCGAGCGCCGAATGTCCGTCCGGCTTCAGTTGCCTGATTCTCAAGGAGGTCTGCGTCCCCGATAATCCCTGTATGTCGGATGAAGACTGCGACGCGCCGACTCCCTTCTGCCTGACCGGCGGCGGGATCTGCGTGGCCTGCAAGCAGGACGGCGACTGTGATACGGGCTACTTCTGCAACGACAGCCACGCCTGCGAGATCGAAGGCCCCGACTGCACCGACGACAACGACTGCAAAGAGAACGACAAACCCCACTGCGATACGCAGCAGGGTAAGTGCTACCCCTGCGTGGAAGACACTCACTGTTCACCCCAGGTATGCGAACCGACCATGCGCCAGTGCGTAGCCTGCTACGAAAACGCCCACTGTACATCCGGCAACCCCTTTTGCCTGACTGACTCGCACAGATGTGTCGAGTGCCGCGACGACAACGACTGCCCCGGCGCCGAGCACTGCAGCCTGGGCCACCTGTGCACCGACATGATTTGCGTAAACGATTCCGATTGCACGAGCACGCCCGGTACCCCGTACTGCAAGTCGGACAGCGGCGACTGTGTGCAGTGCAAGGCAAACGATCATTGCGGCACCTACCAGTGGTGCCGTGACTACACCTGTGCCACAGGCTGTCTGAACGACGCCGAGTGCGTGGAAAAACAGGGGGCCGGCTACCACTGCGACTCGGACACCAAGAGCTGCTACTATGCCGAATGCCTGGCCGACGCCGACTGCGTCGCAGCCGACCCGGACCTGCCGCACTGCAAGACGGCCTCCAGTCCCGCCAACAACGCCTGCGTCGAGTGCACCGCCGACGAGCACTGCGACGAGTTCTTCTATTGCAAGCCGGGCGACGATGCCTGCGCCCCGGAGCCCTGCTACCGCTACACGGATCCGGACGCCACCTGCCGGCAGATCGACGCCTGCTACTATTGCGACTACATCAGCGGCAACTGCGGGCCGACCACGGAGTGCACCTACCCCGACGGCGACGAGTGCTGCCCCGGATACTCATGCGAGAGCTATGGCTGCGAGTTGGATCTCAACTGCACCCAGGCAGATCCCGCCTGCGCCACCGGCTATACCTGCAACTTCGGCTACAACCAGTGCGAGTGGGTATCTTGCTGCCAACCGGCCTGCGGTGCCGGTGAGTTTTGCAATGCGGATTGCCAGTGCGAGTCCGGCTGCCACGAGGCCGGCGAAACATGTGATCCTTTCTCGGCCAATAGCTGCTGCCCGGGACTGACGTGCAGTCTCTTTTGGCCGTTCTGCGCGTAGGCCGCGTCCCTTCTGGATGAGCCTGACTCTGACCGAACTGGCCGACGTCGTCTCGGAGCTAGCGGCCTGCCTGCCCGGCAGCCTGCTTTCGAAGTTGTCGTCTCCTGCTCCCCGAAGCTGCCAAATCGCCTTTCGCGGCGGTGGCGCGACGCACATCTTGTACATCGATCTCGCTCCCGGCTTGACCCGCCTGCATCTTGTCGAAGCCCGCAGGCGTTCCCCGATGAAACCGCCCGCCTGGGTGATGAAGGCTCGCTCCGAGCTTGCAGGATATAGGCTTTTGAAAATCGACATGGTCGGTAACGACAGGATCGTTAGGTTGGATTTTTCACGCGGCGCGGGAACGAGCAAGCGATCGCTTTTGGCCGAGCTTTTCGGCCGCCGGGGCCGTTTGTTGCTGCTTACCGAGCGCGGCGCGATCCTGCATGCGCTCGTCGGCGACGCTGATAGCGGCGGGGAGTATCGTCCGCCGAGCGCGCCCGGGGGCGGCGTACCAAGGCCGTCGCGTTTCCCGGCGGCCGATCCCGCGGCGCTGGCCGTCAACCGGGCGATAGCCGCGAACTACGCGCGACTGGGTGCGGAGCAGGAACTTGCCGAGCGGCGCCGCTCGGTCAGGCACACCCTCGAACGTCAACTTCGCAAGCTGTCCGGATTGGTCGAAAAGCTGCGGGCCGATCTTTCGCGCACCGCAGCGGCCAAGGATCTCTCCCGGCAGGCCGAGGCTCTCAAGGCCGGACTGCACCTTTTGCGCAAGGGAATGAGCGGCATCGAGCTACCCGACTACACGGATCCGCAGACCGCTCCGATCGTAATCCCGCTTGACAAGGCCCTGACTCCGGTTGAGAACATGGAGCGGCTCTTCGCGCGCGGCCGGCGCCTGGAACGCGGTCGGGCGCAAATAGAGCCGCGCTTGCGCGAAGCTTCAGCGCGGAAAGATGAGTTTGCCGATCTTTTCGTGCGTCTCGGAAAGGCGGATTCGATCGCCGAGATCGAAGACATCGAGGCCTCGTTCGCCAAGCCCGCCGGCAGGAAAAAGCGAGTCGCCTCGCGCAGGCAGCCGTATAAAACCTACCTTTCCAAAACCGGGCGCAAGATCTTGGTTGGCCGCAGCGCCAAGGACAATAACCAGTTGACCTTCCACGTCGCCCGCGCCTCGGATCTCTGGCTGCACGCCCGCAACCGCCCGGGCGCCCACGTCGTTGTGCGCCTGGGCAAGAACGAAGAGATCGACGAGCAAAGCCTGCTCGACGCGGCTACACTGTCCGCCCATCTGGCAGGCTTGGAAAAAATGGAAGTCTCCTACACCAGGGTCAAGAACCTGCGCCCGGTAAAAGGTCAACCTGGCCTGGTATCGCTTACGAAAGAGCGAACCATCGTCATCCGGGTCGAGCCCGAACGACTTACAAGACTGAAGAAATCTCAACAAGAATGACTGTTTGTCTTGCATGTGGTTTGATGTAGGATAATGTAGTCATTTTTTTGACATATCCCTACACCTGCCCTACAATGAAAATGGCCGGAAAAAACCGCTACAAGGGACGGTGCCATGAGCTCGACTACAAGAAAGGGATCGCGAAAAGCCCAGGGGGCGACCCGGGTGGCCGAAAGCAGGCAAAACGAGATCGTCGGAGTGGTCTTCTGCCTGGCCGCCGCCTTGGTGTTGCTGTCGCTTTCGTCATTCTCGCCCAGCGATCCGGTTTTCGAAGGGATCGGCGAGAAGGCATCAAACCTGTTCGGCCTGGTGGGCGCCTACCTGGGGGCCTTTCTGTTCGCGGCCTTGGGGTTGGCCGCCTTTCTGCTGGTGGGCGGGCTGGTCTACGGGGCAGTGGTCGCCTTCAGCAGGGGCAGCGTCCGGGTGACGGCGCGAAAGGTCACAGGCGGCCTGCTGTTGACCGTTCTCGGCACGGTCTTCTGTCAGCTGGTGTTCTCCGGGGATCCGATTCTGGCACACCCGCCGGGAGGCGTGGTCGGTGAGTACATGGGCGGGCTTTTCATTTCTTTGCTGTCGGTGACCGGCACGGCGGTTGTGGTTACCGCCGGTATGCTTCTGTGCCTGATAGCGGCCACGGGCTTCAGCCCGGTAAACAGCATCAGGTTCAGCGGGCGCTACCTGCGCATTGCGGCCATTGCCTGCGGGCGGGCAACCGTCTGGGCGGCGGCGCATTCATGGCGGGCCACGTCGTCAGCGGCGCGGCGCTCGTTCATGTTCATCGCCGGGGAATCCCGCGAACTCCTGGCCGGCCTGCGCGAGCGCAGGACCGCGGCGTCAGCGACGAAGCCGGGCGAGAAAAAGGAGCCATGGTTCGCATCGCCAACCGGTGTGGAAGTCATCGATCCCGACCAGGGGCGCCGCGAGCCCGTGGTGGTGACCAGCGACCCCGGATCGATCGTCGAGCCGGCCGTCACCGTCGAGACCCATGATAAGGGCAGGCCGGAAAGCCGGCACGATCAGGAACCGGAAATTGTCATCCCGCGCAGGGAGAAAAAACAACCCGTTGCGGCCGTGCTCAAGCCCGAGCGGACTTTCAACCTCAAGGAATATGAACTGCCCGACATAGAGTTCCTCGACCAAGAGGACCAGGGCCGGAACGAGATCGAGAAGGAGCAGCTCCACGAGTACGCCCGCCGCCTGGAGGAGAAGCTTGCCAGCTACGGGGTAGAGGGCAAGGTCAAGAAGATCATGCCCGGGCCGGTTGTCACCATGTACGAGTACGTCCCCGCCCCGGGAGTCAAGGTCTCCAAGATCTCCGGCCTGTCCAACGACATGGCCCTGGCGCTGGGCGCGCTGAGCGTGCGCATCGTCGCCCCCATTCCCGGGCGCTCGGTTGTCGGCATCGAGGTGGCCAACAAGCATCGCCAGACGGTCTTTGCCAAGGAGATCATCGCCCATCACTCGTTCCAGCGCAGCAGCTCCAAGCTGACGCTGGCGCTGGGCAAGAACATCGAGGGCACCCCGTTCGTGACCGACCTGAATAAGATGCCCCACCTGCTGGTGGCCGGCGCCACCGGAACCGGCAAGAGCGTGACCCTAAACGCCATGATCACGAGCATTCTCTATCGGGCCACCCCGGAAGACGTGCGCTTCATCATGGTGGATCCCAAGATGCTCGAGCTGAGTCTCTACGAGGGCATTCCCCACCTGCTGCTGCCGGTGGTGATCGATCCGCGCAAGGCGCAGGCGGCGCTCAACTGGGCGGTTTGCGAGATGGATCGCCGCATCCAGCTACTGCACGCCGTCGGTGTTCGCTCGCTGGACAGTTACAACCACAAGGTCGAGCGCCTGAACTCCGGGCAGTCAGAAGAGCAAGGCAGCGGCGCGACCAAGAAGGTGATCGTCATTGACAAGACGGCCACGGCCGGCATGAGCGTGCCGCCCGCAGAGGAAAACAACGCGGCCGATGCCTGCGAGTCTACAGAATCTTCCAACAGCGATGCCAAGCTCGAGAAGCTACCGCACATCGTGATCGTGATCGACGAACTGGCCGACCTGATGATGACTGCCAGCCGCGAGGTCGAGACGTCCATCGCCCGCATCGCCCAGAAGGCGCGCGCGGCGGGCATCCACCTGATCGTGGCCACCCAGCGCCCGTCGGTCAACGTGGTCACCGGCCTGATCAAGGCCAACCTGCCGGCGCGAATCTCTTTCCGCATGGCCTCCAAGACCGACTCGCGCACCATTCTCGACGACAACGGCGCCGAAACCCTGGTGGGCAACGGCGACATGCTCTTCCACCCGCCGACCAGCTCGCAGATCATTCGCATTCACGGGGCGCTGATAACCGAGGACGAGATAACCCGCGTGGTGCAGCACCTCAAGGAACAGGCCCAGCCGGTCTACGACGACTCGATCCTGGCCTCGACCGAAGAAGACAGCGACGATCCAGCGCTCGACGACGAAGACCGCGACGAGCTGTACGACCTGGCGGTGGCCGTGGTGGCCGAGGCCGGGCAGGCCTCGACCTCGATGGTCCAGCGCAAGCTGCGCATCGGCTACAACCGGGCGGCGCGCCTGGTCGAGCGCATGGAACGCGAAGGCATAGTAGGCCCCCCCGACGGCTCCCGCCCCCGCGAGGTGCTGATCCGCGATCATGCTACCTGATGCACCGCATTTAGTGGTATGATGCACTCATGGCACGATCGATCGAGTCACCGGAACGCGCCCCGTCTTGGGGTGCAGGGCGGCTGTCCGCGGAGGCGGAAGCGCGTTTCGTCGAGGGCGTTGCCTATTGCGGGAGGTTCTTCATGGGGCACGCCGAGGCCCAGAAGGCACTGTACAAATTGACGGCCATACTCGAAGCCGACAATCTTCCCTACGCCATAATCGGGGCGTTTGCGCTCAACGAGTATGGCCACAGACGAGTCACGGTAGACGTAGATCTGGTGATGCGGGAGGAACACCTGCAGGAGTTCAAGAAAAGAAACTTGGGAAAGGGCTACGCCGAGCGGGTTCCCGGCACCGGCAAGTTGCTGGATACCGAGTTTGGGGTGAACATCGACGTTCTGAGCACGGGAAGGTTTCCCGGCGACGACAAGCCCAAACCCATTGCCTTCCCCGATCCCGCCAAGGAGGCTCTGCGCGGAGAGCGTTTTGCACTGCTGCCCATGCCGCGCTACATCGAGCTCAAGCTTGCCTCCGGCATGGTTGCCCCTCACCGCGGGAAGGACCTGGTGGACGTCCAGGAACTCATCAAGAGCGCGGGGCTTACAGCCGACGTGGCGGAAGATCTCCACTCATGGGTTCGAGACAAGTTCTTGGAACTCTGGCACCTGGCACAAACGCCCGACCCTTTCTGAATTGGGGACGTATTTGCCTAATGTGACTTGTTTGAATCCGCCCTTCATGATACTGAAGAGGAATGCCTCGCGGACCGAGATTGGATGCTCCAGGACTTCTTCATCATGTCCGTGCTCGTGGGATCGAGCGCAGGAAGATCTTTCTTTCCGATCTGGATAGAAAGGACTTCATCGAGAGGCTCGGAATCGTCTGCCAGAAAGAAGCGGCATTCGTTTACGCTTGGGCGCTCTTGCCCAATCATGTTCACATGGCCATCCGTACAGGCAGCCAACCGCTCTCGACCACCATTCGCAAGCTCCTGACAGGATACGCCGTTGCTTTCAATCTCCGACACCGTCGTGTTGGTCACCTTTTTCAGAACCGCTTTTGGTCCAAGGTCGTCGAGGATGAGACCTACTTCCTTGCCTTGATTCGCTACATTCACCTCAATCCTGTCCGGGCTCGCATCGTAACAAATGTCAGGGAGCTCAAGGAGTTTCCCTGGACCGGACACGCTGCGCTCATGGGTCGAGCTGATCACACGTTTCAAGACACCGAAGAGGTCCTTGGTCGTTTCGGAAGTCGCTCATCGACTGCAAGAAGAGAATTGGTCGACTTCATGCTCGATCCCGAGGCGCAAGACGAGACCTGGATATTTCAAGGTGGCGGACTGCTCAGGAGCAAGGGCCATCGTCCCACGCTTGAGGAGTCCATTTCCCGTTCGCGGAGGTCTGCGAGCAAACATGAACGACAGGCCTTCGATGACCGAATCCTCGGTGACGGCAAGTTCGTCGAGTCGGTATTGGGGATTACCGAAGAACCGAGATTCCCCACTTCACAGTCTCCCGGGGAGCGCAGTCAAAGGTTGAAGAAGTTGATCGAACAGGTAGGCAAGCGTACGAATCTGCAATTCAATGAACTCGTTGGCCGCGGTAGGCGCAGGGAGGTTGCGCGCGTGAGATGGGCAATCGCCTGGATTGCGACCCGCCACCTCGGAATGACGGCCAGCGAAGTCGCCAAAGAATTTGGTCAGGACACCTCGGCGATCACAAAGCGAGCTGTGCGCGGCAAGAGTGTCATGGTTGACCTTGGCCTCGATCTGGAGAGCATCATTTCGGTGCT
>CAZXHT010000103.1:0-20566 GCA_964640665.1 uncultured Myxococcales bacterium | reverse complement strand
TACGCGACTTGGATGTGACTTGTTACCCGGAACGATGTGGCGGATCGGCACAATTATGCTTACCTGATTCGAATGATTACCAGCGCTTCAAAACAAGTGGACGGCAGGGAGGCCGGCGGGTGGAGCCGGCGCCAGCTGATGGCGATACTGGTTTGCGCACTGACAGGTAGCGCGCTTTCGGCATGTGATAAAAAGTCCGAGTGGTCTGAGGACGCTGATACGCCGGTGGAATACGCCGCGCCGGCGAGCGACCGGGCCGAGGGAGGGAAAAAGGGCGCCTCGATTCGCATTAGCAAGCCCAAGCCCATGACGGGTGTTTACAAGTACATAGATGACCATGGGGTGGTGAACTACGTAGACGACATCAGCAAGGTACCCAGCAAATACCGCAAGCGCGCTCGCCATCCCATGGGCGGCTCCTACACCGTCTACAAGGTCAGCCCGGTCGACGATCTGATCGAGAAATACAATGTCGACGCCGACAGCTACAAGAGCGCCCCGGCGGAGAAGAAAACCACCCGGGCAGGCGCAGGTAAGATCATCCTCTACTCCACGCCGTGGTGCCCATACTGCAAGAAGGCACGTAACTACCTTGTGCAACGCGGAGTGAAATTCCAGGAAAAGAACGTAAGCAGCTCCCGGGCGTCTCTTGAAGAAATGCTTCAGAAATCCGGCGGCGCCCGCGGGGTGCCGGTCATCGACATCGGCGGCAAGATCATCCGCGGCTTCAACACCCGGGCAATCGACCAAGCCCTGGGCGGGTGACCCCACCCAAAGCTTTTGTGGGAAATTCCCACTTGACTATTATCCCACAATAGCGCACAATGAAAACTACAGGAGTGTTGTCATGGTCAAGCTCAGTACCAAGACCGTGGATTCTAAAGGCAGGCTGACGCTTGGAACCAGGTTCGCCAACCGTACAGTGATAGTTCGGGCGATCGACGAGACAGAAGTGGTCATCACCCTGGCCAGCGTCATTCCCGAGCGCGAGGCCTGGCTGTTTATGAATCAGAAAGCCAAGGGGCTGGTGGCCGCCGGGCTCGATCAGGCGGCTGCCGGCCGGTTCAGCGACTCGCCGCCCTCCCTCGATGCCGATGCCGAGCTTGCCGCACGGATCGAAGGCGATGAGTGATGTTCGAAGCGGTCTGGACCGAACAGGCGGCGCAGACGTACGAAGATCTCAAGGCCGCGGCTGCGGCCTCGCTCGAGGCTCGCGAAAAGAAGAAAAAGAAGAAGGCATCAAGGTCGGAAGGTTTTTTCAAACAAATTCACAAGTGTCTCCAGCTCTTGATTTCCAACCCAAGACACCACGGGCTGCAAACCCACCCGTACCACTCGCTGGCCAATCCATACAACCCGAACGAGAAGGTCTTCGAGGCTTATATACAGCAGCACACGCCGGGCGCCTACCGACTGTTCTGGTGCTACGGCCCGCGGCCGGGTCAGGTAACGATCATCGCGATCACGCCTCATCCATGATCGCCAGCGCAGAGCCGGGAGGTGAACTTCAGGGTAAAGGGTGTCGGTAACAGCAAAGGCCGGGCAGATGAACAGCAGCCAATAGAGTATTAGTCACGATCTCACGTGCTCTCTTCCCAAATAAAATGTTTCAGTGCCGCCTGAAAAGCGTGAATGTCCGACGACGACATGCCCGCCCGTAGGCAACCACCGGGCGTATGGAGGAGATCCATACATTGACTCGTGCGACACCGGCAAGTAGGATGCCACGCGTGAAAAAGAACAGCTTCATACTCGGCGGCGGGCTGGCCGGACTCAGTTGCGCCCATGAACTTGCAGGCCAAGGCACCGAAGTCACCGTCCTCGAGCGCGAGGACCAGGTCGGTGGACTGGCACGCTCATATTCAGAAAACGGCTTCACCTACGATCTCGGACCGCACCGCTTTCTGATCCACGAACCGGACGACGTCGCGGGATTCTCCGCCCTGCTCGGCGAGCAGTTGCTTCTCAAGCAACGCCGCAGCCGCATCTTCCTCAAGGGCCGTTTCTTCGACTACCCCCTCAAGGTGGGCAACGCCGTCTTCTCCATGCCGCCTTTGACCAGCGCGCGGATCCTCGCAGACTACGCGCTGGCGCGGGGCAAGACGCTGTTTCGTCCCTCTCCCGATCGCTCTTTCGAAGACTGGATCGCGTCCCGTTTCGGACGCACCCTGTACGACATCTTCTTCAGGCAGTACACCGAAAAGGCCTGGGGCATTCCCTGCACCGAGATCTCGGCCGACTGGGCCAGTCAGCGCATCAGCCTGCTGAGTCTGTGGGACACCTTCGTCAAGACGGTTTTCAAGGGCGGCGACCAACCGCGCACCTACGCCACGCGCTTCTATTACCCGGCCTGGGGCGGAATCGGCGCTCTCTCGCGCGCCATGAGCGATGCGATCGAGGCGGCCGGCAACCGGGTGCTGTGTGAGAGACCCGTCCGTGGCCTGACCCTCGACAATTCGCGCATTACCAGGGTGACGGCGGATAACCTGGACATCGAACCGGACGAGGTGATCGGCACCCTGCCACTGACCGATACGGTCGGACTGCTCGGCGACAAGACCCCCGAGGCGGTCAGGCGCGCAGCGGGCAACCTGCGTTTCAGGGCCATCGTCTTCGTCTACCTGTTCGTCAAACGGCCCCGCATCTCGGAGGATCACTGGATCTACCTGCCCGAGGACGGCTTCATCTCCAACCGGCTGACCGAGGCTGTGAACTTCAGCAGCAACAACAGCCCCCGCGGAAATACGGTAATCTGCGCCGAGATCACCTGTGACGAAGGCGACCCCACCTGGAGCACCTCAGACGACGTCCTGGCCGAAAGGGTAGTCGATGATCTCGACCGGCTCGGATTTCTGCATCTTACCCGGGCCGATGTGATCGCCGTGCGCACTCGGCGGGCGCCGCACGCCTACCCGATCTACGACATCGGCTACGCTGAACGTGTGCACACCATCCTGGCATTCTTCGAATCGATCGAGAACTTCCTGCCCATTGGCCGCAGCGCGCTCTTCCGTTACAACAACATGGATCACTCGATCGAAATGGGCCGCCGCGCAGCCCGTGCCATCCTCGAAGGAACAAACCGCGACGCAGCCGCACACGTTGCCACCGGCAAGCAATATTTCGGGTAAGCGCTCAGGCTACCAGTTTCAAACCGGCGAAGACTTCCAGGTGGGCGGTCTGGGGAAACATGTCTACGCCTACCAATCTTTCAAGCACGTAGCCGGCCTCGAAGAGGCGTGACAGGTCGCGGGCCAGGCTGCCGGGATGACAGCTGATATAGGCTACCTTGCGGACCCGGCCGGATGAGATCGCTTCCAGCACCTCCGGGGCGCATCCCTTGCGGGGCGGATCCAGAATCACCGCAGCGGGTGAGAATCCTTCCATAACCAGCTGCGGCAGAACTTTCTCTACCTTGCCTTCATGAAAGGTCGTCCGCGAAACACCGTTGTCCTCGGCCGCCCGGCGCGCGTCGCGCACGGCCGCCGGGTTGCTCTCTATGCCCACGGCCGCATGTCCCGAGCAAGCCAGCAAGAGTGCCAACACCCCCACGCCGCAGTAGGCGTCGACTATCGACCCATCCGCATCTGCCAGGAAATCGAGCGCCAGCCCGAATAGCTTTTCCGCCTGGCGGGTATTGACCTGGAAAAATGACTGCGGAGCAAGCAGCAGATCGAGACCCATGAAGCGCTCGGCGATTCTTCCCGCGCCCCACAACGTGCGGCCGCGCTTGCCGAATATGACGTTGGTGCGCGCCCCGTTGACATTCAGGGTCACGCCCGCCAGCCCAGGCAGGCGGCGGCGCAAGCGCCGAAGCAGATCCCGCCAACCCTGACGGCGATCGTCCCGGACGACCAGTGTCACCAGGACCTGGTCCGAACCGCCGCCGGCGCGCGCTGCGACATGCCGCAGCCAGCCGGTGTGCCTCTTCTCATCGTAGACGGCGACTTTCTTGTCCGCCGCCCAGGCGCGCACACAGGCAACCGCCTCGTCCACGCGGGGATCGTGGATGCGGCAGCGATCGACCGCCACGACTCGGTGCGAGCGGGGAGCAAAGAAACCCGTCAGCACCCGCGAGCCGTGACGTGCCGCCGGGTACTGGCCGCGATTGCGATAGCCGAAAGGATCGCCGGCAGGAATTATCTCGGGCTCTTCTTCGGGTTCGAACCCGGCCAGCGTCTTGAGCGCGTCGAGCAGCAGGCGCCGTTTCAGAGGCAGCTGGGCAGAATAGGCGACTTGCTGCAGTTGGCAACCGCCGCAGCGGCCGAACGCGGGACAGGCGGGCTGGATGCGATCGGGAGACGGCCGTACGATTCGCTCTGCTTCAGCCGTGATTTTACGCCTGCCGATGTGGACGATCTTGGCCGTCACGCTCTCGCCGGGAATCGTGAACGGTACGAAGACGGCCCGGCCGTCCAGGCGCCCCACTCCCAAGCCACCGGCGGCAAAGCCGTCGATTTCGAGCGTAACGCGCCGCCCGACCCGAATAGCGTCTTCAACCATCGGGCACTACTTGCAGGGGCGGGAGACCAGCGTGTAGGCGGCCTTGCCTTCCTTGATTCTGAAGACGGCGCCCATGCCGCAGCTCAGCCGGCCGCTGTTGAGTTGCCAAGCGAGCGGGTTGGCCGAGCCGACGTTGATCCGCAGGCTTGTGACAAACTTCCCGGGCGGCACCGCCTGCCCCTGCCCGTCGTCGGTTCGGCCTCCGGCCTCGATGATGTGGCTGAAGATGCCGAAAGATATCTTGTGCTTCTCGAGAAAGGCGTTGATGTTCTTGTCGCCCACGTTGCCGCCCTCGGCGGCGAAATCAAGCCCGTCGGCCCCCTCCCCGCGCGGCGGTCCGTGACTTATGAACACAAGTGTGTCCTTGATGCCCTCGATCAATCCGTTCATCTTTCTAAGATCCCGGCGCTTGTAGGTGCACCCGGCCGTCTCGTGAATGAAGCGCCGATCGATATAACCGGGCAGACTCACCAGGACCGCACCGCCCAGATCGACCCTTCTTACGAAATCCATATTGATGATGTTGGGAAACGCTTTTAGGGCGGCGAGCACTGCGCGGTTAAAAGAAGCCCGGCTCTCGGTGTTGCCGATTACCACCAGCACCGGCCAAGAGCGCCGGGCGCAGAACATGAGGATCTGGGCGAGTTCGAACTCCGAGGATGCGATGTCTCCCAGAAGTAATAGCGCGTCGATCTTTTCCTTTTCGAAGCGATCCAGAAAAAAGCCAAGCGCACTACGCGTCTCCTCGCCGAAATCCTTTATGGCCCCCAGAACCCCAAGGGTCACAACACCGTCAGGGTCTTTACCCACAAGCGAAAGCCTCGGCCCGCTGAAGCTGTAAGTTTTCCCGGCCAGCTTCAGCTCGACCGGCTTCTCCAGGACGGCGCCGTCCCCTTGGCACTCCATACGCCTGCTCTTCAGGTAGTTGTAGTATGCGTTGTCCGGCGTCGGGTAGCTGTCGAGAACCTCGGGATCGTCCAGCGGATCAGGCGCCGGCTCGGCCGCCCGGGCCACAGCGAACATGGTCATGATAACGAAACAGAACGATAATGAGCGCATGCACATGGTTTTCCTCCCTGTCCTGTCCAATGCCACGCTCGCCGCGCCGTGTCAAATCCCAGCTGGCTTGTGGTGGTCTTGGTAAATGTGCTACCAATATGTCAGGAGGCCCCCTGGATGATTGATAATGAAGTCTTCTACTTCTGGTCTGTTGTATCCATTGCTGCGGCACTCGGCATGCTGGCCTGCGGTTGCGATCAGGAAGCCAAACAAAATCCCTGCGACAATGTCACTTGCTGCGGCCACGGTGACTGCACGGCGGCCGGCGGCAATCCCAGCTGCTCCTGCGCGACCGGCTACAACGCATCCGCAGACGGCAGGCGCTGCATTCCCAAAAACGCCGGCCCGTGCGAAGAGATCACCTGCTCCGATCACGGTTGCTGCGAAATGGACGCCGGCCAGCCGGCCTGTAGCTGCGATCCCGGCTACCGCCTCGATCCCAATGATACTTCCAGTCTCAGCTGTATGAAGGATCGCTGCCTGTGGGTCGGCGAGACATGCACAGACAGCAGCGAATGCTGCGAGAACGATTGCCTCAAATACACTGGCCAGGAAACCGGCTATTGCACGCGGCGCGATTGCCAGACCAGCGAGGATTGTACGAATTACTCGAACGACGGCAAGCAGATGTGTTGCATCGACGCGGGCGGAGAATACTACATCTGCATGAAGCTGGGGGCGGGCTGTTTCTGCGGCGACCAGAAGGGCACCTGCGGCCATTCGTGTACTTGCCAGAACGACTCGGCCTGTTCGCCGAGCTTTTCCTGCCTGCGCGCCAGCGATGAGGACAGCGGGGCGACCTGCACCCGGGCCTGCGTCAGCGACAGCGACTGCCGGGAATGTCGTGACGATGTCGATACCGACATCGTCTACACCTGCCAGCCCATCTTCGGGGGAGACACTTACTGCCTGCCCGCCGAGCAGCCAACCTGCCTCTGGAGCGGCGACTGCCCGGGCAACGACATCTGCATCGCCTATCCAACAGCCGACGAGATGTCACTCGAGGGACGCTGCAACCGCCTCGGCGAGCTACCGCCGGGAGCAGAATGCGACTCCGCCGCGGATCCCAACAAGCTTCCCTTCGAGCAACGATGCGCCGATTTCTACTGCATGCACGACTTCTGTTCAGAGGTCTGCCAGTTCGACTCGGATTGCCCCGAGCACATGTTCTGCGGCCAGGCACGCTTCCGCCTGGGATCCGGTACCGGCACGGCCAGCATCAACATGTGCCAGGGCGGTAGTTTCTGTTCGAGCGGCACTGACTGCGAGGGCGACGACGTCTGTCAGGTGACGCAGATCTCCGACTACGACCTGGTCGGCATGTGCGGCCACTTCGATGGAGAACTCGGCGTCGGCGACCAGTGCGATGATAGTGCCAACCCCAACGATCTTCCGCCAGGCGAGGCCTGCCGCGGTTTTTTCTGCATATTCGGCAACTGCACCGAGGTCTGCGCCCATGACCAGGACTGCCCTGGCACGGGCGGCCGTTGCTGCTCGGTGAACTTCGGCGGAATGGGCCCATCGGGCAACGATACGGCCAGCGTCGATCTGTGCCGCTGGACGCCGGGGTCCGGCGGGACCTGCCGCGGCGACGCCGATTGCCCGCAGCATGAGACCTGCCAGTATTGCGTCAAGGAAGGCCAAAAGGTCGACAAGTTCTGCATGAGCGAAAACTGCGATCTGGGCCGACCCGGATGCGATCCCCCGGGAACAATCGGCTGCTCGGAGGAAGGAGCCGCGCCTTGCTGGGGCGATCTGTGCCTGCGCACGCTAAACAATTCGTTCTGCTCGTCGCTATGCGAAAGCTCAAGCGACTGTCCGACGGGAATGAACTGTGGAGGCCTGCGTGTGTCCGACACCCAAACAATCGGCGCCTGTATTCCATAGACGGAAGCTGAAAAAAAATCAGAATCCTTCGAACAACTCCTGTAAATCGATCTTTAAAGCCGCGGCAATCTTGTAGAGCGACGCCACCGAGGCGGCCGACTCGGCGCGTTCGATCTGGCTCAACAGGCTGACCGAAAGCCCCGTCCGTCGGGCGACCTGTTTCAGTGTCAGTTCCCGTTGCTTACGGCTGGCCCGCAAGCGTGCGCCAATCGACGCCAACAGACTGACCTCGGGACTACGCAGCAGCCCCTTTTCTTCGACGACCTTTTTCATGGTCTCTACCAGTTTGTTCCGATCTATCGGCTTCTCGATATAGTCGGAGACGCTGCCCTTCAGAGAGGCCACCGCCGTTTCTACGGAGGGATAACCGGTCAACACAACGACCGCCAGATCGCTATCTTTCTCGCGGACCTTTTCGAGAACCTCGATGCCGCTCATACCGGGCATGACCAGGTCGAGAAGGAGTATATTGAATTGGCGCTTTTCGAGCAAATTCAACCCGGTCTGCGGAGAAGTCGCCACTTCGACGTCGTAACCCTCCTTGGCCAGGATGAAACGGTACACCTCGACCGTTTCCGGATCATCATCCAGAACCAGGATCCTGACGGCTCGAGTTCGCATGCTGCCCCCCTTCACTCGAAATTGTTCCCGGTCTTGCGCTGTATATTTTTTACAAATATCATCAACTGCCATCGGGCGTCAAGTGCCCCAATCCACTGATGTAACCATCGACCTTGTGCCCTGCTTCCCTCGGTGATAGTCTCGCCCATACTAGTGGAGCAAAATATGCACAGGATCCTTCTTGTAGACGATGTGCGACTCTTTCGTAAACTGGCCTCGATAATCCTCAGCGGGCGCGGCTACGAGATCGAAGAGGCCGTCACGGGCGAAGAAGCTATGAAAAAGTTCAGGGCCGACCCGCCCGACATTGCGCTGGTCGATCTTGCACTGCCGGGCATGAGCGGTTTCGACGTCTGTGCGCAGATCAAGCAAGATCCGGCCTATGGCGACATTCCGGTGATCATCGTGGCGACCTCGGGCAGGGATGAGGACATTCGCAAGGCCGTCGAGGCCGGCTGCGACGATTACATCACCAAGCCCCTCGATGACACCACCCTGATCTCCAAGGTGGAGGCGCTGCTTGGCAAGACAGACCAGAGGCGTTTTCCGCGCATCCCGACCACGCTGCAGATATCCTTTGAAGATTTCAGGGGTATCTTCTTCGAGTTCACCCGCGACATCAGCCGCACGGGAGTATTTATCGAGATGGCCAATCCGCTGCCGGTCGGCAGCCGGCTGCGACTGTCCTTCTCACTGCCTTCGCCTTTCAGTCATCCCGTCATGGCCTATGCTCGTGTCACGCGCAGCGTGCCGCCCGGCGCCGGTCACGCCGGCGGAGTCGGGGCAAACTTCATTTTTTTAGACGAGAACTCCGAGCGCTTGATCGACGCCTTGGCCTCGGCTGAATCCGACTTCGAAGACGCATCAGGTGTCTTCAGCCGGGTCAGCTTCCAGACGGACAATACCCCCATTGGCGAGGTCGACGACGAAACCAATCAACTGCGGCTGCTTAGAGAAGATCGGGAAACCCTGCGATCTTCCTACAAAGAACTCCAGGAAGAATACATGCGGCTGTCGGCACGTTTCACGCTGCTGGATAGTCTGAATGCGGCCGCTGATCCGCAAAAGGCACTGGCAGCCGCCATGGACGGGCTCGGCGATCTGATCGGAGTGGAATCCTGCGGTATCTTCATTCTCGCGCCAGACAATCAACGACTGGTGCTTGCGGCATCGCGCGCCTTGCCCGTCTCGGTACCGGCCAGCCTGCCGCCGGCAGGCCCGCTGGCGCAGGCCTTGAGCGAAAAAGTCTTGCAGGTCCCGTCCCAGCCATGGGCGGCCGACGGATCCGATTGGAGCGTCATGGCCGCAGTCCCATTGCTGTTCGATGGCGCTCCCAGGGGGATAATTACCATCCACGGCCTCTACCGGCAAAAATCGGCTTTAACCACCTACGATCACCTGATGCTCGAACTGCTCGGCCGGAGCCTGGGGCCGGCGCTCTTCCATGCGACAACGATGAAAAACAACTTACTGCAGTGGGACGCGGACAGGATTCTACAAGTAGTCGGGTCGAAACTTCGTCGTCAGTAATTGGTACCGCCCTGGGTCTTGTACTCCCTGAACTGCTTGATGATGGCCCGGACCGCGGGAACCTGCTTTCTCCGAGGGCAGGCCTTGACGAACTTTTCGTAGTACTTGAGTGCCATGTCGTTTCTGCTGGCCGTCGCGTAAGCAATTCCCATGCTCAACAAGGCGCCACAGTTCTTCGGCTCAATCGCCAGCGCCTGGCGGAAATATACGATTGCCTCGCGTGCCTTCTTCTTGTTGACAAGTACTTTCCCCTTGTGAACCAAGTCGTTGACTTCCTTCTTTCTGCGCTTCGATGTCGTTTTCTTGACCACAGGCTCTCTGGACTTGACGGCAACTTGAACGGGAGGTTTCGTCTTGGCTCCCGAGCGCCTCTTGATTTGCCTGTCGAGTTGCGCGGCGATGACGTTCTCCTCATCGATGATGCGTACCGTGTCCACGTGCTTGCGAGCCTTGTCGGGAAGATTGGCTTTCAGGAAAATACGGGCTTTGTTCAAATGAAAAGAGATTACTTTTTTCTTGATCTCCGGCTTGAGTTCGGAGACATCCTTGGCAAAAGGACTATCCGGCTCGATCTGTTCGAACAACTCCCAGGCTTTGTCCCAGTCGGGCGGCCTGACCTCGATGGCAGCCTTTGCCTCGGCAAACAGCGCGGCGTCATTTTTTGCGGCCTTGGTATCCGCGAGCATCTTGTCGGCGCCCGGGTAATCCGGATTCTCACTGAGCGTTGCACTGAAAGCTGCCATGGCGCCGATAAAATCTCTTTGCTTGTACTTTTGCATACCGTCATTGAACAGCCCGGCAGCCTGATCGACTTCCTCCTTGCCGGGGCCTTCAGCGCCGGTGCCGCCCGTAGGCTCGACCGCCTCGCCGTTATCCTTCGGCATACGCGAAAAGTAGTAACCGAGACCAATCGCCAGGCAGGCGACGACCACCGCCCCCACTATGCCGATAAGTTTACCCTTGCCGAATCCGGCAATGCGCTTCTCTGCCAGGGCCGCATCCACCATTGCATGCCTTTGGGTCGTGACCGAAGCCGGGGTCGCGACCGCAGACAGGGCTTTCACGTCGACCACCTCGCCCGGCGCGGCGTAGCGGATGCTCACGTGCCCTAACTCGATCATGTCGCCCCGACGCAAATCGACACGGGCATACTCCTCGCCGTTGACCATGACGCCGTTGGCGCTGTCGAGATCTATAATGCGGTAGATTCCCCCATCGAAGACGATCTTGGCGTGCCGCGACGATATCGAACGATGAGCGATGATTATATCACACCCATCATCACGCCCGACGATCATCTCGGTCTTCACCAGCGGGAACTCGGAGCCGGCAAGCTCTGTTGCCATCACAACCAGGCGGCCGGCATCCTTTTGTGGGATGTCACGCACGCGCCCGGACTCGGCATCCTTCTTGCCCTCGACCGGCAGTTTGAGCACGGCCGTGGCTCCGTCCGCCTGGGTGGTCTTGCCGGCTGCCCGGGCCTGAGCCGGACTGATGGCCGGCGGGCTCGCGGAGCCCCCCTGTGACGGGGCGGCGGCCTCTGCTGCCACTTTCTGCAGCGCCAGGTGATAGTCGCCGATCTCGACCAGGTCTCCTTCACGCATAGTTGTCCTGGCGGCGATCTTGTCCCCGTTGACCCGTATGCCGTTGTAACTGTCGAGATCCTCGATGAAGACCGAGCCGTTCGACCTGGTCAGGCGTGCGTGTTGTCTAGAAACGTTCCTCTCCGTCAGCCGGATAGTGTTGCCTTCCTTCCGGCCGATGGTGATCTCTTCCTTCACCAGCGGCACGATCGTGGTGTGACCTTCGTCGTCCTCTATGATCAACTTGTACAATCCGAACCTCCGGCGCTAGCCAAGGCCGGCTGTTTGCGTTTCAATCTCCATAGATCTGTACCATGCTTTGCGCCACTGTTCAAGATTATATGCTACTTTTGTACACATTTATCTTTTACCAACTGGAGATTTATTCCCTCTACCGGCCACCTTGTATATGCCCGGTTTCTGGCGAGAAAAGCGTCCAACCGTTCGTCCGCGACCCGTCCAAAAACCCTAGAGGCATGGCGCAAGAACTGGTTTCCCCGCTTGTCTACGACCAGTCCCATGTGCGTGATGCGCACCGGCATGTTTGCAACGTCCTTGCGGACGACGAACAGAATCGTTCCCGGCCGAATGCTCACAGACAGACTGGAGGCTAACTCGATCGGGATTACCGGCAGACTCGAAACGCCTCCGGGAATCTGATCAGGCTCGATCAGCGGCCAGGCTCTGTCCCGCCGGCGCTCATTCCAGACTTCTGCGTCGAGGCGTTTTCCGACCAGCCTAACGGCGGCACCGCCGACCCGGCAGGTCACGTCCTCGATAAAACCGGCTTTCTGGTTCAGCGGAATCCACTGTGCCATCATAAAATGCTTGCGTTGCAGGTAGCCGACTTTTCCATCACGGTAGCGTATCCTCTTCAGCACGTCTTTTGCCCTCTTCAAGTTGACGGACAGGACCAGCGCCAGGGTCTCTTCGACGAAGGTGGTGCAATCCGCCGCTTCGAAGCTGATGAGGGGATCGCTGTCGGGGAGATTCCGCAGGCCTTCCCCAAGCGGTGAGATCGCAAAGGAAACTCCCAGGAACTTCTCGCTCACTTCCGACATGCGCTCGGCCACCCCGGCCTTCGCGGCCGCCAGCCGCTGCAGGAACTCGTCGATCTGCGATTCGCTCATCTTGGCAAAGCCCAAGGAAGGCCCGCTGGCCGCTACCGGCAGGGGAAACAAGATGCCAAGTGCAAACAGCATGACCACGAAACGCATCATGATCATTATCATATCACCTCGGAAGACATCGTGGCCAATTTGCGGGTTGACAGTTCGAGCCTCAGGCGATAGTTCATGCACATGACCACGGACAAGCCAGACTCCGCCGTTCTCGTAACCGGTGCCACCGGTTTTATCGGCAGCCGTCTGACCATCGAGCTTGCGCAATCCCGCGGTCGGCAACTGATACTGTTGTGCCGCCCGAGGTCGCACAAGCGCCTGGACTCCGTTTTGGCCGGGCTTGATGAGCGCGCCCAACGCCCGGAGGTAATCGAGGGAGATCTCGAACTCGACCGGCTGGGCCTGGACTCCGCCGTCCTGCGCAGGCTCAAGGACCGGGTGAGTGAGGTTTTTCATGTCGCCGCCGGATACCGGCTGGACATGTCATGGCAGCAGGCGCAGGCAGTTAATGTCGCGGGCACCCGGCGTATGATCGACCTGGCCGCCTCTCTACCAAATCTCTCGCGCTTCCACTATGTCAGCACGATGGCTGTGGCCGGGAACTGGCAGGGGCCTTTCCGCGAGGATGATCTCTATCTCGGTCAAGGGTTCGACCACGCCTACGGCCACTCCAAGTTTTTGGCCGAGCAACTGGTGCGCGAGGCGGCCGAGCGCTTTCCGGTGACAGTCTTCCGGCCGGGAGTCGTGGTCGGCGACAGCCGGAGCGGCCGGATGGACAAGTTGGATGGGCCTTACTACGTCTTTCGCCTCTTGGACAGGCTCCGGCGCGTGCCCGGCCTGAAACGAATGCCGCAGATCGTTCCCCGCGAGGAAGACACCTTTTTCCACCTGGTGCCGGTGGATTTCGTGGTGAGCGCCATGGCCGAACTGGCGACGCGCGATGCACATCGCCTGCGCACCTATCACCTCATGGATCCCGATCCACCGAGCTACCGCGAGTTCTACATGGCCACGCTTAGCGCCATGGGATTCTCGGGCCCGCGCATCCCGCGGCCCGTGACCCGCCTGATGAACTTACTGGGCTCCCGGGCGCTTAGGCCATTATCGCAGGGCCTTTTCAACAAGCTTGCGTTGCCCCGGGAAATGCTGTCCCACTTCCTCTACCAGGTGACGTACGATACGATCAACGCCATGGGAGACCTGGAAGGAACGGGAATCTCACCGCCCCGCTTCGCCGATTACCTGCCCGTTATCTTGCGATACTTCGAAAACAACATGGTCGGCTGAATATTAGAGTCACTTACCGCTGGCCGGCCCCGGTTCGCCGGAGGCCGGTTGCGAGGCCGGAGGTATCGAAGCGGAGATCAGCGACCCGTGACTCGAGACCCGAAACCCGCGATTTGAATCGGCCCTGACCGTTCCGATGCGCGCCCGCAACATCTTGCGTCCTTCCATCGCGAAGAGTACGACCAAGAAAATCCAGCCGCCGAGAACAATCGGGACGATAAATGCAAACATGATGCCCAAGCGCGAAGACAGCAGGCCGGGCGCCGCTTGCCAGTCGCCCTGCTCGGCAAGGTGCCCCAGGCGATCACCGGCCAGCAGAAAGAATACAAGTCCCCCCAGGCAGGCCAGCGCGAGCAGAGAATACAGAACACCGCTCCGCCTGCGCGCGCACAGGAAATAACCCACCAGGTAGGCCAGGGTCGCCGCAAGCAACGAGCCGACCATTACGCCGGTATTGACCCAGGCAGACACCTGCGCGGAATCCACGAGGTAGAGCATGCTCCATGTCGGCTGACTGACAAACAGGTACAGTCCGGTGGGTAAAAGCACCAGCAGTTCGAACAGCAGCAGGCCGGGCAGGTAAGGCTCGCGCCACAACCTGGCCCCGTTCGAGATCTGCCGCCGGGCGGCCATTGCCACGCTGAATCCGGCCAACAGGCTAATCAATGGAAGTATGATGACTATGACGCAACCTCCCGCGCAAACCGATCTTTGCCTGCCTGCTTGCCCGCCTCATCCGGGCAAAGCGATTATCCCACAATAAGCCGACTGTCAAAAGCCATTTCTTGGATCGACCCTGCTTACCCGCGTACCGCGAGAGATATCCTCATAAGACATAGACTACGGGTTTTTTACTTGACACACGGAAAGGCGCTCTGCTAAAAGTGTTGGCAAATCATGGAATTGGGCGAGAACCAGGTTTCATTCAGTGGAGTTTGGTTCCTGCCGAGCGAGGTTCGCAAGACGTGAAATACAAATATTTCCTGGCAATCGGTGCGGTTCTGTCGGCAGTCCTCATCGCCTGGAGCGGGTGCGGACCAGTTGAATCGACTTCCCTGATAGTGGCAGCCGACACGGCCCTGCACAACGCGACGACGACCGATGCTCAGAAGAATTCCCCTTACGAGTACACTGCGGCCGAACAGTACCTTCACAAGGCCCGTGAGAAGTGGGGAACATCTGATTTCGAGTACTCGATCGACTACGCCACGCAGGCCCGCGACCTGGCCACAACGGCCCGCGATCGATCGATGAAGAAAGAAAACGAGTAGCATGGTGTTTGCGGGCACCCATGCCCGCAAGCATCGCAATGCGCGAGGTGAATATTCATGAACAGCTCCCGGCGTCATGCAGCATCGATCGTTATCACTGGCGTTGTCATTGGACTCGGCTGTGCCGGCTTGCTCCTTGCCGGCTGTGTTTCCGGCTCGAAGATCCGGGCCGACGCGGAGGTCGTCAAGCGCGACATCACCAAGGCCCGCAAGAGTGGGGCCTACCGCTGCGCCCCCCGCGATCTGGCCATGGCAGAGACCAACGTTCGCTTCTGCGAAGACGAGCTCGACCAGGGCAACTGGCTCAGGGCCGATGATCACATCAAGATCGCGCTGGCATCGATAAAGCGCGCCCTGGAAGACTCGAAGGACTGCGGGCCCAAGAAAGTACTCATCAAGACGCCACCAAAGATCGTGGCCATCAAGAAGACCGACCGCGACGGGGACGGCATCTTCGATGTCGACGACAAGTGCCCCGACACGCCGGGCCTGCCCGAATACCACGGCTGCCCGCCCAGCGACAGCGACGGTGACGGCATCCTGGACAACGTCGACAAGTGCCCTAACGATCCCGAAGACAAGGACGGCTTCGAGGACGAGGACGGCTGCCCCGACTTCGACAACGACAAGGACGGGCTGCCCGACCTCGAGGACAAGTGTCCCAACGTTCCAGGCCCGCCTGAGAACAAGGGCTGCCCGGTGACCGACCGCGACAAGGACGGCATTCCCGACGACGTTGACAAGTGCCCCGACGAGCCCGAGGACAAGGACGACTTCGAGGACCAGGACGGCTGCCCCGATCTCGACAACGACAAGGACGGCATCCTGGACAAGGACGACAAGTGTCCCAACGACCCCGAGGACAAGGACGGCTTCCAGGATGAAGACGGCTGTCCCGACCCGGATAACGACGGTGATGGAATATCCGACAAGGAAGACAAGTGCCCCAACGAGGCGGGCCCGCCGGACAGCCCGCAGGGCAAGGGCTGCCCGCGCAAGTACAGCCTGGTAAAGATCAACCGCGAGAAGAAACGCATAGAGATCAGGCAGAAGGTGCACTTCGCGACCGGCAGGTATCGCATCCTGAGATCATCCTACAGGCTTCTGAATCAGGTGGCCCAGGTGCTCAAGGATTTCCCCAAGATGAAGATCTCCATCGACGGGCACACCGACAGTCGCGGTTCGGACGCCATGAACCAGCGTCTGAGCGAAAACCGCGCAAACGCCGTTCGGGATTACCTGATCGGCCGGGGCACCGATACCGAGCGCTTACGCGGCGTCGGTTACGGAGAGACTAAACCTATCGACTCGAACCGCACCAGGCGCGGCCGGGCCGCCAACAGGCGAGTGGAGTTCAATATCCTCGAAGAGTAGAGTGGCTTCCAAGACAACCGAAAAACAGGCTTTAACCAGGCACATAGGCACCGTAAGCGGCCTGACCCTGGTAAGCCGTCTCAGCGGTCTCGTCCGGGACATGGTCTTCGCGGGACTTTTCGGTGCCGGGTTTGCGGCTGACGCCTTCAACATCGCTTTCACCATACCGAACATCTTCAGGCGTTTTTTAGCCGAGGGTGCCATGAGCATCGCCTTCGTGCCGGTCTTTACCGAGTACCGGACAACACATTCTTTCGAAGAGAACCGCCGCCTCTATGACGTGACCCTGACGACCTTCACCACCATCCTGATTTTCGTGACTACGGCCGGTATTGTGTTCAGCCCTTACATCCTCAAACTCTTCGCGCCCGGTTTCGGCGCGACCAAATTCGCGCTGGCCGTCTATCTCAACCGCCTGCTTTTTCCCTACCTGTTCTTCGTGGGTCTGACCGCCCTGTTTACGGGCATCTTGAATACACATCGTCACTTCGCCGCCCCGGCGGCCGCGCCCATCTTGTTGAACGCGGCAATAATCGGCTGCGCGCTGACCCTCTCCGGCATGGTAAGTCCACCAATCACGGCCATGGCGATCGGCGTGCTGGCCGGCGGATTATTGGGGTTGTTGCTCCAGGTGCCTTTTTTACTGCGGCGGGGAATACGCCCGAGACCGCGCATCGAGTTTGGCCACCCGGCGGTCGCTAAGATGATGCGCCTGATGGGTCCGGCCCTTTTCGGGGTGGCCGTCTACCAGGTCAACATTCTGGTCTCGCGGGCCCTGGCTTCGCTCTTACCCGAGGGAAGTGTCACCTACATTTACTACTCAGATCGTTTCCTCGAACTTCCCCTGGGCGTCTTCGCGGTGGCCGTGGCCACGGTTGCCCTGCCCAGCCTTTCAGAACACGCCTCGGCCGAACGCCTCGACCGTCTCAAGGAAACCCTGGGCTTCGCCCTGCGCCTGACCCTGCTGGTGTGCATCCCGGCCATGGTCTGGATGGCCATCTGCCGCAGGCCGATTATAGCCACGTTGCTCGAGCGCGGGCGCTTCGGCATGAGCGACACACTGGCCACAGCACACGTGTTTCTGTTCGCCTCGCTGGGCATCTGGGCGATAGCGGGCATTCGCAACCTGGTGCCGGCCTTCTACTCGTTGAAGGACACCAGGACGCCGGTGGCCATCGCCTTCGCGGCCTTCCTGCTCAACGCCGGCCTGGGCGTCTTGTTGATGTGGCCAATGGGACCGGCGGGATTGACGCTTGCAAACTCGATCTCCGCCACGATGGATTGCCTGTTGTTGGTATATTTCCTGCGCCGCAAGATCGGCCCGTTGGGCTTGCGCGCGGTGTGGGGATCCGCCTGGCGGGTTGCGCTGGCGTCGCTGGGCGCAGGTGTCGCCGCCTGGCCCTTCACGCGCCTCGATGTCTGGACCGTGGGCGGAACGGCCGCCAGAGTCTGCTACCTGGCACTGGCCGGCCTGGCCGGCGCCTTGACCTTTCTGATGATGGCGAGAATCTTGCGGGTACCTGAGATGGAATCGATCCGGCGGCGAATTGTCGGACGGAAACGCCGCTAGAGGCTCTTGAGTGGTGGCGATCTGTACAAATGAGTCAAGTTTGATGGTCTCGTAAAAAGTCGGAAAAACAAAACGTACATTGTCATCCCCGCGAAAGCGGGGATCCAGAAGATCTGCAATTACAAACCATTATGGATTCCCGCCTGCGCGGGAATGACAATTGCGGGCTGTTGAATGGACTTTTTACGAGACCATCAAGTTTAACAAGATAGTAAAAAATCTCATCATCGCAGGATTCGTCGGCCTCAAGCCGCTAGTCGGTCTCCCCATCGCAGTCGTTGTCCTTCCCGTCGCAGACCTCGGCGGCGGGTTTTCCCGGCACGGCGTCGCATATCGGATAACCGCGCTCGGGATCGCACACGTAGTGTCCCATCCTGCGGCACTCGCCGATTCCCTCCCAGCACTCCCGGCCGGGACCGTTCAAGGTCGGACAGGCGTCCTTCTCCGCCTGGCAGCCGCCCAGCAGGGCTGCCAGGCAGGCCAGCAACGTAAGCCGCCGTTTTTTGATCGCCGGTAGCATGCTCTCACTGCAACGACTGCCAGGCTGTTCTCGATTCCCTGGTTCTGGATGCCGCACATGCATACGAGCCCTTCCAACTCGCATACCGCCGCCGCGTTGGGATCCATGCCCTCGGATATCTCGAACTCGTCCGAAAGCCCGTCACCGTCCGAGTCGAACAATGATGTATGGTCGCCGAACAGGGCGCCCTCGAATGTGACCGACTCTATCGCGGTAAAGCAGCCGCTCTGGTCACCGTCTGAAAGGTCGGGATCCTGCCAGTAGCGCAGGCCGTGGATGGCGATGGCTAAGTTCCGGGTCTCAAGCTGGGGCACGAAGTAGAACGTCATGCTCGTTCCCGCGGGCACCGGAACGTCGACCAGACGCCTCTCCACCCTCGCCTGGCTGAGAAGCGCCCCCTGCTCGAAGTCGGGGTTGGTGACCAGATCGTCGCTCTCGTAGGCGATGAAGTCGAAGGCCAGCGGAAACTGGGAAGCCCAGCCTTCACGGGCCGCCAGGCTATCACCTATCTTTATATTTTTTGTCTTGACGACAATCACGGCGACAAGTCCCTTGCGCAGCGGAATCCAATACTATCCACGGCTACGCCCGTGGCCGCTGCTTCCCGGTTTACAGCCCGGGCATTGTAGTCGGAGTCATCACGTGCGCCACCACGGATTACCCTGGCATGGCCAGGAGGATCCTCCCAGGAACTGCCATCAACAGGTGCACCGTCGTAACTCTCGTGGTGCCAATCCTGCATCCATTCCCAGACATTTCCGGCCATGTCGCAAAGTCCTTGAGCAGTGTTGCCGGCAGGTTTGCTGCACACCGGGCACTCAAGGCCAGCGCTGCAAGTGCAGTGAATCGTCACCGCCCGATCGCACGTGGCTGCCTCATTGCCCCACGGATAGGTTATGTCCTGCCCCCCGCTCCGGGCCGCGTACTCCCACTCCGCCTCGCTGGGAAGCCTGCCGCCCACGAAATTGCAATAATCCACCGCCTGGTACCAGGTGAGGCACATGACCGGGTGGTTCTCCCTTCCTGGTACAGTCCAGTCGCACCGTGCGCAGCCTAAAGGCTGATCAATGCAATCGCCCGGCCTGAGCGGTTCGGTGCATGCTCCGGCTTCCACGCAGTCGAGGTACTGCGCCACCGTGACCTCGGTCCGCAGCATCTCGAAGCTCTGAACAGTGACCTCGTGCTGCGGATGCTCGTCGTCGTCTCCGACACCCTCCGGGCTGCCCATCATGAAAGTTCCCCACGGAATGTCGACCCATTCCAACCCGGTGGGCCGGCATTGCCCGGCAACGCAGCTTACGCCGGTGGCCGGGCACGTTCCGCAGGCAAACTGCTGGTCCCGACAGCCGCCGTCGCCGCACTCGACGCCATTGCAGTCCGGTATGCAGCACTCGGGCTCCTCGTAATCCGTAAGCCCGTCGCAGTCGTTGTCGATGCCGTCGCGGCAGATGTCGTCGTACTGCGAACCCTCGTAATTCTCGATGGCGTCGCAGACGCCGTCGGAGACGCAAACACCGACCGCGCAGTCGACTCCGTCGTCACACTGCTTGCCCAAATTGAGGTACGAATCACAGATTCCATCCACACAAACGAAGCTTGTGCAGTCGGGATGATCCAGGGGCGGTGGTCTCCTGAACCATTCGTCGCACTCGGCGTCGCTGGTGCAAAGCATACAGATCTCATTGTCTTCGTCACAGGGCCACCAGGGACAGGGAACAGTATCTGCATGCTTGCAAGTACCAGACTCACAAACCTCCCGGCCATTGCAAAAAAAGTCGTCGCTGCAAGAATCATCAGCATCCGGCTGCCCGTCTGTCTCCCCGTCGCAATCGTCGTCCACGAGATTGCAGATGTCTTTCATGCCCGGGTTGATTTCTGCGCTGCCGTCGTCGCAGTCGATAGTAACCAATTCGCCGGTGGTGGTCCGCGTTCCGCAGGTGGTATAAGTATCGTGGTCAACATCGAAGTCCTCGTCGAACTTCCCGTCGCAGTCGGTTACAACTGATTCACCGCTTGTCGTCCTCGTTCCGCAAGTGGTAAAAGTGTCATGGTCGGCATCGAAGTCCTCGTCGAAATTTACGTCGCAGTCGTTGTCCAGACCGTCGCAGACCTCGGCGGCGGGCTTTCCCGGCACGGCGCCGCAGACGGCATAGTCGCGCTCGGGATCGCACACGTAGTGTCCCATCCTGCGGCACTCGCCTATCCCCTTCCAGCACTCCATGCCCGGCCCGGTCAAGGTC
>CAZXHT010000102.1:0-20843 GCA_964640665.1 uncultured Myxococcales bacterium | reverse complement strand
CCATGCCGCTGCCGCGTGATTACATAAAAAGCGACAACTATCTTGACACTCACCGGTAAGCCGCACAGCAGCATTAGCAAGGCGATGGCAATGTCCCGATAGCGCTTGAGGCTGCTTAGAAAATGACGGGCCTGATCTTCGTGCAATGGGTCGACGATGCATTTGGGCTCCTTCACACGCAAAGCCTTGTACCTGCGGCGGTTGAGCATCTGCAGGCCAAGGTTTCGATCCCGGCCGGGACCCCGATAGTGCATTGCGGTTGGCACAACACCAGATCCCCCGACCAACTCCCTGCCGGTTACAAAGCGGTACATGAGCCTGCAGGTGTTTAGGCGCCGATTGATTGAAGGAGGCTTGAGGCCCCGGTGTTTCTCAGCTGCCATGAAGTCGATCAGATCCGCTTCGGCAAGATCCGCGATGTTCTTTTGGCAACGCTCTAGCCAGCGATACACGACTACCAGGTCGAACGCATAGGCTTCGATGGTAAACGGCGACATGCCCTTGGTCGCAAGTGTCTTGAGAAAACGATTGGCCTCATCAACCTCGTCACCCCTGTCGTCGACGAGATGGTACAAACCGGTATCAGGGTTCTTTCGCGCCGGCATCTTTAGTCTCCCCATCCGAGCGCTTCGAGGACGCTTCCTACCGTCTGGGGACCTTTTGCTCTCCGCCGGGACACCGGCACATCCATCTGTACACAGGACGGCAGCGAAAGAAGCTGGTAGGTCCGCCCGTCGAAGGCCAGCAAGTCCCGCCGGCAGAGCTCCGCACGGGCCAGGGCAAGTGCCGGTTCGGGTAGCTTCAGCACGGAAGTCAGCCGGCGGTCGCCGTAGTAGCTGATGCCCTTCTCGTCGGCCACCAGGCACAGGAAGAAGTACAGCAGCTTGGCCATGGGGCTCAGCTGAGCCAAGATCCCCGACGTCAAGATCCGGAATGGGATCCATCCAAACGGTCGTTCCACAGTGCGTATGCGATCGGGTCTGAGAGGTTTTGGTCGTCTCATGTTCGCCTCCTTACGCTGTCCACCCAGCGGAACCGACCCCGGGTCGCGGCCCGTCGGACAACCACACCCGGACGACCGCATAGATGGCAGCAGGCCACTTTCCTGCTGCGGGCGGCAATGCTGGGTGCGCGGTAAAGACAAAGGCGTAGATGAGGGCTGGGCGGTGCAATATGTTCGTCATGCGAACATGGCACCCCGGAATCGCCCCCCTGCGAAGAGTGATCCGTTACGGTTTTTTCAAAGCCCTGTGACTTCAATCTGTTGCGACGGCGGAAACGCCGCTGCCTGAGCAGGTTGTTCGCGCGACCCTTGTCGCTGCGGGCATACTCCTTGCGGGCCTGGCGTACCGACGCTTCCCTGGCCAGCACCGCGCACTCGTCGCTGCAGTACCAATAGCCGCTATCGCAGGACCTGCACAGATAGAACACGCTGCCACACCTGCGGCAGGTGACCTCTCGCAGTTCAACCAGCTCCACTCCAACAGGCTCCGACAAGCCACGCTGGACAAGAGGCACCCACCCGTGCGACTAAGAGATCTTGGATAGTAGGTGGGGCTGCCTTCCAGCGTGGCCCTCCACTTGGGGTTTGGAGCGGCTACTCCAAACCCCTTTTCTTAATCCTGTCGGAAACTATCAGGCAGAGCACAGAACTACATGGACTGTGACCAGTGCCGCCCCTGTGGACAACCTTGCAGGTTGCCCACAGGGCCTTGGAAAACCCTTCGGGTTTTCCACACTGCTCACAGTCCCTACGATTTCTTCTCTTTCTTCTCTTGAAAAAGATTGAACTACAGACCAACTCGTGTGGCCATGCCAATACCACTTATCTAGCTGATCTTGAAAGAAATAGGCCACATAAAGGTTAACTAATGGCTAAGGCCGGCCTGGGCCTGACGATTGGCTCTACGGACGCGCTCGGAATACTCTTTCAAGGGGCCAGCTCACTAAAAGGAAAAAATTGTACGCTAAGGATTCGGGTTCAGGTCACCTGGAAAGTTCCATTAGATTTCGCCTGTGGTAGGAACTTGAGGGGATCGCCCGGCAGTTTTTCCAGAAACAATACCAGGAACCATTTCTCAGTTTTGTCCAGGAAGGCAATCGACGGGACAATGATTGCCTGAGCCTGAGTCGTGACGACCGCCTTCACTACTGGGTTGACGAACAAGCAAAGACAAGCCTGGAGACTGAATTCTTCGGTAAGCGGATCGTCGTCACTAACCGAGACGAGTGGTCCACCGAAGACATCGTGTTTGCATACCGCGGACAGCATCATGTGGAGGCCGTGTTCCGCCAGTGCAAGGACGATGAACACTTGGCCTTTCGACCACAGTTTCATTGGACCGATCAGAAGATCCAGGTCCACGCCTTCATCTGTCTGTTGGCGCTGTTGCTGGCCCGGGTTGTCGAGCGAGAGGCCCGCCGGCTCGATCGGCGTGAAGGGATTTCTGGTCTTCTCGATCTGCTCGGCACTGTTCGGTTGGCCATGTTCCTGAGACCTTCAGGTGAGAAGGGGGGGCGACCTCGTGCGGAGTAGCAACTTGAGGCGACAGACAAGGATGCCGCGGACTTCTTCCGACAAATCGTGCCTGACGTACCCCCGTTTGTGTATACGGACGGATCTGCCTAAAAGCCTTCAACCATGCGCCCTTGCGATGAATTGGAACCCAATTCCCAGTAAACTCACGCTAGTCGCCGCCGAGGAAACATGGACCGTTTGATGGATGTCGATCGTCACCTGAGCCGAGAGTCTCTCGACCGCTACTGGAAGGTGAGGATTAGCCCTGGCGGGATGATCGGGCGTGTTGTGCCACAGTACCCCCCTCCGGTGGCTTCGATGATGATACCCGGGCCATCGTCGCGGGTGATGCTGCCGCCGGGATGGTAGCCCACAGTCTCCCAGCCGGCGCCACCGGCGTAGTCGATCTTGAAAGGTGTGCCGGTCAGGTCGATGTTCATCCTGCCGTTGGAGCATCCGCTGCACATGCATGACGAGGCTTCTCCCCATCTTGCTGAGGCGAAGTACGAAGCGTTCCCGGTGCAAGTGGCGAAACGCTGGTCCGATCGGTCTATTCGCAGGGCGAAGATGTCGTCGAAGCGTACCTTGTCGTAGTTGCATGTCGCAGCAGTGCTGCCCGAGGTGTACACGTAATATGAATAGTTGTTCATGCCGCCGGTCACGACTAGCTCCAGGTACTCCTTGGGCTCCGCCGTGGCCATGTCGGCGCAATACACCGTGAAGGCCGGGTTGCCCCCTGCCCCGTCCGGATCGATCGTGTACAACCCGTCCACCGTTGCGCTGATGTCCGCGCAAGACATGAAAATGAGTCTTTGTTCAGGGTTGGGACACATCACTGCATTGTCATCACAACTCGATGTTGTGCCTGCAGCACAGGGTTGATCGCCGATAACGCCGGAACCATCGCCATCGTTCAGAACGCCGTCGCCGTCCCAGTCCTCGCTGGTCCTATGGTCGTAATAACCTGAATTGTACAGGGCAATAACCTCGTTGCTGTTTAGAGCCGTTCTGTAGATCCTCACGTCATCCAATGCACCATTCAGATACCGTGGATCGGGATTTGTCGAACGACCCAGAAAATATGAGGTTCCGGGGGATGGAAACATGGGGTCTGTGTAGTTGGGATCATCCCCGACAAGGAACCCGTCCAGATACAGTCGCATGCCCTGGGGCCCCACAACAGCAACGACGTGGCTCCAGGCGCCCGTAGCGATAACACCGCCTTCTATGGTATTCGCCCCCACCCAGAACCGAATGGCGTCGGTCATGCCCGCCCGAGAAACGCCAGTCGACTCAAGGTTGTTACCGAAAGCAAAAACCACAGTTGAGTCATCGAGAGTGTCCCATCTTACCCACGCAGCGAAAGTTGCCTGAACTGCTGACGTCAGGTCGTTCTCCATGCTCGCTGGTAGCAGCACATCCGAGCTTCCGTCAAGCACCAGAGACGATGGGTAGCCAAACGGATCATTGCCGTATAGCATCGTTCCTTGCCCGAAGCCTTGGTAGGTGTTGCCGCTCGAGTCCTGGAGGTCGTCTTCCATGAGATAGTGGGCTATCAAGCCAGAGCCTATGTCGAACTCGCAGTAGGAATCACAGGTACCACCAAAGCCTTGGTAGCAGTCGCAAAAAGCAATTCCGATGCTGTCGTCGCACTGACCATTTGCTCCGCAGTCGATCCCTGCCGTGGAGCAGTCGACAAGGCAGGTGCCGTTCAGATCGTTGTCCTGGTATCCCTGGTCGCAAACACATATAGCTTCTCCGCTGATGTCATCGCAGTGGGCGTTCTCAGGGCAGTCAGGCGTAGCAAAATCGCAGGTCAACAGGCAAGTTCCATCGGCGTCATTGTCCTGGTACCCGTATTCGCAGTTGCACACTGGAAAACCGGACGAGTCTTCGCAGGTTCCATGGCCGCTGCAGTCATAGCCGGCAGTCAGGCAGTTCGGCTCGCAGGTTCCGTTTATGTCGTTATCCTGGTAGCCAGTGTCACATGTTTCGCATCTCGTCCCTGCATAACCTACGTCGCAGATGCAGAACGCAACTCCTGACGAATCATCGCAAGTTCCATGGCCGCTGCAGTCGTAGCCGGCAGTCTGGCAGGTAGGTTCGCAGGTTCCGTTCACGTCGTTGTCCTGGTAGCCGGTGTCACATGTTTCGCAATTTATCCCTGCGTAGCCCACGTCGCAGATGCAAAACGCAACTCCTGACGAATCATCGCAGCTGCCGTGGCCGCTGCAAGTGAGACCGGCTGTTACACAGTCAGGCTCGCAGGTTCCGTTCATGTCGTTGTCCTGGTAACCTGCATCGCAGATGCATATCGCGGCCCCAGATGAATCATCGCAGTGCCCGTTGCCGCCGCAGGCGAGACCGGCTGTTGAGCAGTCGGGCTCGCATGTCCCATTCAAATCGTTGTCCTGGTATCCCGTGTCGCACGTGTCGCAGTTCGCCCCGGTGTATCCAGTGTCGCATACACACTGAGCGGCCCCGGAGGAATCATCGCAGTGCTCGTGACTGTCGCAGGCAAGCCCGGCATTTTGGCAATCCGGCAGACAGCTGCCGTTGCTATCGTTGTCCTGGTATCCCGTATCGCATGTGTCGCAGTTTACGCCACTGTATCCTTCATCGCACAAGCATTGGGCTAACCCGGAACTGTCATCGCAGCTACTATAGATGCCGCAGGAGAGACCGGCGGTCGTGCAGTCAGGGAGGCAGGTGCTGTTATTGTCGTTGTCCTGGTATCCGGTATCGCATGTCTCGCAGTTCATCCCGGAGTAGCCGCTGTCGCACACGCAGATAGCGCTGCCGGATGAATCGCTGCAATTCCCGTGGCTGCCGCAGCCTAGTCCTGCCGTGGTGCAGTCAGGCAGGCAAGTTCCGTCGCTGTCGTTGTCCTGGTATCCGTTGCCGCAGCTTTCGCAGTTATCTCCTGCGTGCCCGGTTTCGCAGACACACTGCGCGTTGCCCGAGGAATCGTCACAGGTGCCGTATGTGCCGCAAGAGAGACCGGCGGTCGTGCAGTCGGGGAGGCATGTGCCGTCACTGTCGTTGTCCTGGTATCCCGTATCGCACGTTTCGCAGTTCATCCCGGCGTAGCCGCTGTCGCACACGCAGACAGCGCTTCCGGATGAATCGCTGCAGTTCCCGTGGTCGCCGCAGCCTAGCCCTGCCGTGGTGCAGTCCGGCAGGCAAGTACCGTCGCTGTCGTTGTCCTGGTATCCGTTGTCGCAGCTTTCGCAGCTTTCTCCTGCGTGCCCGGTTTCGCAGACACACTGCGCGTTGCCCGAGGAATCGTCACAGGTGCCGTAGGTGCCGCAAGAGAGACCGGCGGTCGTGCAGTCGGGGAGGCAGGTGTTGTTATTGTCGTTGTCCTGGTATCCGGTATCGCATGTCTCGCAGCTTGCACCCGAATAGCCTGTGTCGCAAGTGCAAACAGCCGTGCCGGAACCATCGTCGCATTGGCCATGTGTACCGCAATCCAGCACAAAGTCGTTTCCGTCGCAGTCCTGATCAATTCCATCCTGGCATCCTTCCGGCGCACCTGGGTAGATGTCAGCGTCGACGTCATTGCAGTCCTCGCCAACCGCATACCCATCTCCGTCACAGTCGTCGTCCCGAGTTCCGACGGAGCAATCATTGTCCAGGCCGTCGTAGCATACTTCATCCTGACCGGGATTTATGTCAACGTCATCGTCGTCGCAGTCCACGTCGCTGTCGTATCCGTCCCCATCCAGGTCATCATCAGGCGTTGACGGATCGCAATCGTTGTCGAGACCGTCGTACGGGACTTCATTAGCGCCCGGATGGACTTCGGCGTTGCTGTCGTCGCAGTCGCCTTGACCCGCGGAATAGCCATCCCCATCCGAGTCCACGGGAGGTACGCATACCCCATCGGTACATTCTTGCCCTTCGGGGCAGTCTGAATGGCCCGTGCATGTTTGTTCCGCGTCACTCCCGGAGCAGCTTCCCGCCAAGACAGCAAGAGACAGAAACAGGATGTTCAGGATACGAACAGAGGTCATCAGATCCTCCTTTTTCCTCGTAATGATGCCAAAGTCATCGTAGAACGCATCTCAGAGCGATAGACAACAACGGAAGCCCACGTTGGGGCCTGATGCGCTTTTGTCATCGTTTCTTGATGTTTCACAGCTGATATTGTTGCCGGCTATGTACCATGCTCCGCCCATCTGAGTACATTGATCTCCTTGGCAGTCTGCATTCCATTCCCAAAGATTGCCGCTCATGTCGAAGATTCCATCATAACCGCCTTCGCAGTTCAGCATGCTCCCGGTTGGCACAACACCCTGGGCCCCGTGATCTCCCCCGTTGCAGGCATCCGGATTGTAGCTGAAACCATACGGGTAGGTGTATTCTAACGGTCCGGAGCAGGCTGCCGACCACTCTTCGGCCGTGCATAGTTGCTTGCCGGCCAACGTGCAGGCATTGGCTGCGCCAGTCCAGCTTACATCCGACCACGGGATCACTCCGGCCACGGACCGGGCCGCGCCGGCGCCTGTTCCCTGGCTGGCGCTGGTAGCGTCAGGACGTGAAGCCTCCCAGCGGTCAATACATACCCAGAGCGACTCGATCATCGCCATGCCTGTCGGGCAATTGAGAGATGATACACAACGGCCGTCGGGATTGCAAAAAGGCTTGTCGCCGCTGCAGTTGCCGCAATTTACTCCTTCCACTGTGCCGCACTCACGCTCGACGCATACGTCCAGGCAGGTCCCATCCTCTCGACAAAACTCACCTGGATTGCAGCATGCTCCGCCACAGGTTCCACAGACCACATCGTGAACAAATCCGCATTTCCGATCCTCGCATGGATTAGCCACTAACCCGGATTCGCAGCCAACCAGGTTGAAGCCGGTGGCATCATAATGTATTTCAAGTTTTCCGGATGACCCTTTCCTTTTCGCATTGATTGTCAGGGAGCGGTTTGGTCCCTCAAGAGGGCTGCAGATTCCGACCACGTATGTGCTCTCTGACCAAGCCTTCACCCGCGCCGCTATTTCCTTGAACGCCTCTCCTAGTTCTCCTGCCCCTGCCTCTTCTACAAGCAGAAAGTTCTTGTCTGGATCACTTGCCAATTCCCTGATGGCGTCGGGATTGTAGTCTCCCTCTATGGCGATCGAGTATGCGTCTACGGCTGGCTTTTCGGTATCGTTGAGCGAGTCGCGCGCTTGTTGCCGCATTTGTTCCGTATCCCCCGTTTCGTGTGTCCCGTCGGTGAGGATGACCAGAGAACGTATCACCATCTCTCCACCGCCTTGATTTCTCACCAATCTCAATCCCTCCAGAAAGGATCCATATAGGTTGGTCGATCCTCGGCCCTCATCATTCTCCAGGGCCTTGAGCCGATCGTAAAGCACAGTGTGGTCTTTTGTGAATGCCTGGCCGCGATCTGGCTCAGTCCACAGTTCCGAGTTCTCTGTCCCGCCAAAAACATAAAGAGCAACTGCGAATTTGAGTTCCTCTTCGGGTTCCGCCTCGACAACCTGTTCAATGAAGGCCCGAGCTCCATAAAGCTCCTCTTGAAGCTTGCTCAGTTCGGGGTTGTCTGGTTGTACGATTGAATTGCTCAGGTCCAGGAGGATGATGGAATAAAACGAAAAGTTTTTTGGCCGTCCGAGGTCCGGTGCTGATTCGCCTTCGGAGCCGAACGGTTTGCCTGTCTCGTTGTTTGTAACGGTGAACTCTCCCTGATCATTCTGTATTGCTTCCAGCATGTCCGGTACCGGCTCACCATCACAAGTTGCCATGGAGAAGCTCACTCTTACTCCGGCAGGCGGAATGACTTCTGGTTCTCCCTCCAGTGTCAGATCGAGGCATTCAGACCCACTGCTGCAATTTGAGAACCACAGGGAGGTAACAAGTAAACCTGCAAAAAGGAAACCCGGGAAGGCGTTACACAACCTGATCATCACGTACTCCTTTTTGCATCGAGTAATCGTTGCTCACCCCGAAAAGCAGCCAGCCGCTGGCCAGGGCGAAGACGACCTGAAGCGAGGTGGCCAGGATCTGGGCAGAGCGGATGGTTTCCGAGAGGCTCCACACTGCGAAGCCCAGATAGCTCCAGAAAAAGATGGGAAGTATGAAAGGCTTTTTCCGCATTCATGGCCACTTCCTTGAATTCCTTGCTGGAGTCAATACCACCAGTAAACTGGTGGCTTGACTGGTGGAAATACAAAGGGCGGGCCCTCCTTCGGAGGGCTCGTCCGCTTTGTTGCTCACGTTAATTTGAATTCCTCTTGCCGTATGTCCTCCTCTTCCTAACTGCTGACGTATTCTCTGATCGTCGCCTCGTATAGACCCACCATGCTCACGCAGTAACTCCGTGCTCAGGAAGTGACGCCTTTTCACCATGCAGATCACCTCGCACCGAAGTCTCATTGCTTCAGATGGACCCTTGCCATTCAGAAACCCATGAATCCCAGATGTGCTGTACTTCAGCGGTATCTTCCGGGTGCCGATTTTTCTTTGGACCTCTAATTACTGGTAAAACCATTATTCTTACCACTGTCATATACAGTGGTTTATTGATCTAATTAGAGTACGGATCGGGATTTTTTGTCAACCCCAGGGGATAGGAAAAACAGGTTTGATCCGTCTTTTTGTTTCGATACGCGAGGTTACACGATGCAATGGCCATCGCGGGGGATTTCCGCGCTCGGCGTTGGCTTCGGGCGAGACCATGGCCTTTCCGCCAAAAGCGGTCACTGATTGCGGTATCTGTGTTACAGGGCGGGGTATTGATTCCAACAGGGCTCCCCCTGCCCCGTTCCCTGCCCTGCTTGCTTCGGAGCCTTAACAAATACAAATCCATGTTAATGCCCTGGTTGAAGACCGGTAAACCATTCAGAAAGACGGGCTGTCGCTCGCTTCCAACCATTCGAACTACAACGGCTACCTGAGAATGTCAGACCTGCACTGTAGAATGTGGGTAGCCTGAAAAACCTTCGTACCTTGAAAGAACCTCTCTGACTTCAGGCCCCAAAAGACGCGTTTGGGTAGAACTCGCTCGTAGATGGAGGAATGGAAGATGTTCGAAAGAATGCACAGAAAACGCAGGTCGAAAGCCGGCGCACGTATCTGGCTTGCCGGTGTGCCTGAAAAACCAGCCCCATTCGAAAACGTGGATGATCTTCTCGAAGCAGCCAGGCAGATGTTCGAGACGCGAAAGAACGCTGTCGAGGCACAGACTACACTGGCACGTCCCCAAAAGGGGGATGACCGGGAACTGATCAAAGAGGCGCAAAAGAACATTCAAGACGAAAATAAATGGACCCGGTTCTGGCATCGCTCCTTCACTCTTACCGGCGATAAGATAGATCTATGCCGGCGTTGCCGCAAAACCAGGCTCAACCGTCTCGAGCGCGAGATACTGGTGGCAGTCTTGCTCCATAGCCTGGCCCTGGTTGAAGCGTACTCGGTCGATTGCAAGGAAATAATGCAATTTCTGAACGTGCCCGGAAACCGGGCCGTCGAGGCATTGCGCCGCATGTCGGAAGACGGCAGGCTGTATCGCAAGAAGTTGATCGTGTACGAGGACGAAAACCGCGACTTGCGAGACCGAGATCTGATTGTCGATCCGGCGCTCCTGGACGCGGTGTTGCGCGATAATCAACGGGTTCCCCAGGGGTGGACGGTAAAGAACGAGCGCCAACTCTACAAGCGCATGGGCGACTTGACGAACACTCTGCGTAAAAAGAGCGATGAACTCATGCACCACATGAACGGGCACGGCCGTTCATCGGATTTCTTCATGTGCTGCCGAAAGGCAGATCGGATGTTCGAGTTGCTTTGGGAAACACTCGAACTGCACCGGGGATGGGGGATTTACCGGCTCTTCGAACAGCGGGCCCTGCGCCGGAAACCTATAATAACTATTACCCTTGCCCTGATTGGCAAGGAACTTGGGCACCTCGGCGCAGACGACGAGCTGTTCCTGGGCAATGGCCTGGCGCGCGCAGCCGCCTACTCGGCGGCTGATGTATTGGGCAATATAAAGCTCTTAGGCCCGCGGGGAACCCTGGTGGCGGACGGCTTCATCCAGCCCTGCGGCGGAGAAGGCCTGCTGCTGTCCGACGATCCACGGGATATTGAAAAGACAGAGTTCGAACTTGGTGACAAAAGCCTCGAGTTGCTCGGGCTGGAAAGGAACCTGGTCAAAAAGCGGGGTGACCTGCCGCTCGTGCGTGAGGCCAGAGTTCAAATGAAGCAGCTTGTGCTTTCCGACAAAATAAAGAAGGCGCTTTCCATGGCCACCGCCCAGGCCAGGCACGCCGAAGTGCTGGTCAAAAACTGGGGCCTCGGCGAAGTGGTTGCATACGGCCGGGCCGTGACAATGCTTTTTGGCGGCCCGCCCGGGGTGGGCAAGACAGCCTGCGCGGAAGCCATCGCCCACGAACTCAAAAAGCCAATCCTGGTCGCGGACTACTCGCAGATTCAGAACTGCTACGTCGGGATGACCGAGAAAAACATCGTTCGCACATTCCTGGCCGCCAGGAAGGCAGGCGCAGTGCTGTTCTGGGACGAGGCGGACGCCATGTTCTACAACAGGGACATGGCTAGACAGAGCTGGGAGGTTCGGGACGTGAACGTCCTACTGCAGGAGCTCGAGAAGTTCGACGGCGTCTGCATCCTGGCCACAAACCGCAAGATTAGCCTGGACCCGGCCCTGGAAAGACGGATAACAATAAAGCTGGAGTTCGACCGGCCCGATCGCGACATGCGCCGCAAAATTTGGCGGAAGCTCATGCCCCACAAAATGCCGCTGGCAAAAGACGTTGATACGGAACGCCTGAGCGAATCAGACTTGACAGGCGGCGAGATCAAGAACGTGGTGCTGAACGCGGCCAGGTTAGCCCTGGCTCGCAACCCGAAGGGAACAGTACGCATGGCCGATTTCCTGGAGGCGCTGAAGATGGAAGTAGATAGCCGCCTGGCCGGACAGACCTTCTCCAGTATCGGGTTCGGACGATAGAAAAGGAGTAAAACGGCCATGTCGAAAAAAACGCCAAAAGACAGCCAGGCACGGAAACAAACAATCACTTTCGAGATGATTGACTCCGGAAAATGATGTATTTGAAAAAAGATAAAAAAAAGAAATAAATCGCTCTAAAAGAACTTCCTAGCGAAAAGGTAACAGACTGGTTCTCTGCGAGGCGATAAATGGCGTCTGACTACGAAAATTCGAGCTTATGCGTCGATATCGGTGACCTTTACATCCGAGCCCTGGTTTGCACTGGCGACAACTCCGGAGGCGAAGTTTGCCTTGGAGCCTAGATCGAGCCGACAAGCGGCATTCGAAAAGGCGTAGTGATAAACGGCGATGAGACGACAAGGTCCATAAAGCTCGAAGCCGCCAGGGCCACCAGATCGCGCGTCAGCCAGGCCCGTGACATTTTTGTCGCCGTTGCTGACGACTCTTCCTTCACCGGCCGGCAGACGGAACGTATTGTTCGTGAAGCCGGCTTTGAGATTTTACATACAGTTCTTCGCCATCTCGCGCTTTCCAGCGCAGTGCTGGGAAAGCTGGATATGGAATGCGGGTTTGTCTTGATCGAAGTCAAACTCGGTAACATGGGCGTCTTCGTCTACTTCGAAAACAATATCGCCTATTCAAGGCACCTCGCAATCAGCGATCCGCATCTTGTCGCCGGGAAGCTAGCCGATGTCTTCCTCTCTGTACGCCATCACGTCTACAAATCAGGCCTGGACGGTATCTTGGCGGCGAGTGCTGTCATCACGGGCGGCCTGGCCAATTCTCCCGGCAGTTTGAGCCTCGCCAAGGATATACTCGAAATGCCCGCTCGGCGCGGCCGGCCCAGGGCTGTGAGTGGATTGACCGCCAACTGGAGATCCCCCGCCTTCGCCGGTATCGTCGGGATGGCCCCTTCCAGGAGGGCCTTCGAGAACGACGTCAGTTGAGAACCACGTCCGGGTGTAATACACGCATGCTATACTGCCTGGTAAAAGGAGGTGGGGTATGAAAAGGCGCAATTTTCTCAAGGGAGTCCTTGGCGGCTGCATCGGTGTGGTCGGTACAGGCATCGGCGTGAAGTCTGGTGATAGCGAATTGGCGCCTCGTCGTACCGGCGCCGCCGGCACGGGCAGCGTCGATACGTACCAGAATGATGTAAGGTTGGTCGATGTTCTGGCTCAACCCTGGTGTAGTACAATCTTCTGACAGGTTTCTCACGCCGGGCTGCTGGGCGCGGTCAGTTCGTTGGCCAGCCGCCTGCGATGCTCCGTGCAACTCGGCCGGCCCAAGACTCCCGATGTCATCGCGCTGCAGGCTTTCATCGTGATTGTCGATCGCACGATCGTCGGGCGCTCGCTCTGTAATGCATACATCGAATACCGAAGCGAGGTCCATGACCAGACTCCCTGTATTATCGCCGAAACCGGCCCAAGGACGGCCGGCTGGCCGGCCGAGGCCGACATGCACATACTCAGACCTGAAAAACCGAGAAACATCGCAACTACCCTGCGAATTATCTCCTCGGCTCACCGGGCGGCGCGCAAAGCCGCCAACAGCAGGTAACCTTGAAACTTCCCGATTTCGGAACTTTAGAACAATGTCGGTGAATCGTGTCAGACCGTCTGGCTCGTATGAATTCATGGAAAAAGATTTGGTATTCATACCAGAAGAGCAACCGGACGGAATTTACAAATGCCAAGTGAAAAGTAGCTTTTTCTTTTCAGAGTAACTTTCTGATTTCTCGCTCCGTTATCAAGTTGAGCGCCAGAAGTTTTTGTAAGATATTCAGTATGCCTTTTTTTGATATTACCGGAGGTCCACCAGGTCCGTAACCCATCTTCAGACGTCCTTTCTTCTCGTTTCTGGTGTCCTTGTAGTAGGAGAACCAGTAATCCTCGATTTTTCCCTTGGGCTCGTAGCTAATGAGGTAGACAAACGGCTGGTAGGAAAACTCGGCTTTGTCGATATCCTGGGCATCCGCCCTGCTACCGCTCTTCTTCAGTGGATTATTGATCTTAATGGCTCCACGAATGATTGGATGCCATTGTTCTTTTTTCCCGTTGGCTTCCGTCTCCTGGAGATTGAATTCTTTCTCAACGTATCCAGTCGGTTGTTTGCATTCCGTGCACATGATGTAGCCTGAGTATCTGTCTTTTTCGTAGATGTGCTCTTTCAGAAATGTTGTGATGTTCCTTGCGTAAGTTTCTTTTCCGCACTTAGGGTTCGAACATTTGATCCAGAACGGCATGGTCATCTCCTCTTTGAAATTCTGTCCCTGGTTTTGACCTTCTTCTGCAGCTTCTTCAGCACATTAGCAGTTACAACATATTGATTATTTTTGGGTTTCTTGCGACTATTTAGAGCATTTTCAACGTCTTTTCCTAGACCGTTGTACACTTCTTCGAATGTGCCATCGTTATGAACCTTAATTGCCAGGTAGTATTTCGGAATGTGATCAGCTGGGAACGTGAACCTGTCCTTCATTGTCGTTTTGATCTGAACGAGAAGCTTGTTCTTGAATATTCCATCATAGTAATTCACCTGCTTTTTGAAAAGGGTGATGTTATAGTACTCTTCAGCCAACACCTCGCCGATGTCACCCACAAGTCGACCATCAAGAGTGAAATTTCTTTTCGGATAGGTCTTCCTGAGTTTTTCAACTTCGCGCAGAATCTTCCTTATTGCATTCTTGATCGCGGCAGGCATAACATCACTCCCAATAAAATCGATCGTTATACGGCTCTAACGTCCCTCCACACTGCGTATTCCGGTCTAATCGATCATTTGTTCCTAGGGATTCCGATAACCCATCGGAGCGAAGCGACGCCAGCAGTCATATGATATCATTTCGACTACGGAGTCAACGATTGTCTCTGGGTAGGCGGCGCAAGCGCGCCGACCCGGAACTGATCGAATACCTGATAGAAAAAGGCGCCGCCGTGAACGCGGGCGACAAGTTCACGACCCTGGATAACGCGATGATTACCGGGAACCTCGCGGTAGTTCGGATACTCAAGAAACACGGTGGCAGGTACGGGGCGGATGTCTTGTCTTGATGGAGGGTGGGTTTAAAAAGGGCTGGGATGAGCGTAGACCATGGTTACGCTATTATTTTAATTTTATGGGGTTTATATCAAACATTTTGATTTCATGGAGTTTTTTCAGTTTCTCAAATTCTTCAGAGGAACCCAATAACCAGGGGATCGCTCATATTTCCAGAATATCCAGCCATTTCGTTGGCCCTTGTCAATGACAGACTTTGCCGCCGAGGAGGGTGAATCATAATACTTACCTCGAAAAAAGATTTTTCCATTACTGCGAACCGTGGCGATGTACTTTTTCCCTTTGTAGTTGGCCAATATCTTCATTGTCTTCTTTACGTAATGTGCCAAGACAGGAATGGAACCCTTTTCACTTCTCGTATTATTCTTGACTGTTTTCTCCTTCCTCTTCTTTTTCATCTGGTATTTCCGACCACCCCAAACGCGAGCTTCTTCTTCGCTCTGCCTGGCTCGAAAATCTCTTATGACTTTCTTTCGTAAGTCTTCCGATTTAATAAATTTACCCTTAACTTTGTTCCCTGTCGGCTTGACTATCCTAAGAATCATTGCCTCAAGTTCTCTCATGTGCTCGTCACCAATTGTGAGGTAAACGCTGAATCTATCCCATGACTCAGCATGACGGTCATGAATGTGCGTTTTCAACCTATTTCGAAGGTTCCCGGCCAGACCGACATAGTAAATCTTACCGCGCCGATACAAGGCATAGATGCCTTTCCTTCCGCGGATGTAATTCTTGATAATGTCCTGATGCTCTTCCAGCGCCTCTCTTGAGATGTTTTCCAGGTGCTGAGTCACAAGTGCTTTCTTCTTTGCCACAACAACACCTCCTTCTGTACCAGATTTGATACAGAGTACTAAGTCGCATGCTTAAAAGAAACAGTCTCTCCGGACTATTTCACGTCCCCAATCAGCATCACGTATGAACTCGTCTTGCCCTTCCTCACGTTGATCCAGTTCTGGCGCTTCTGAAAAAGCTAATCAGATACGCTGTCGGTCTACTGCGGAATGCACAGCAGGCGCAGGCTGCCGCCGGAGAAGCCGCGCGGTAGGCAGGACAGGTCTGTTCGCGGGCACTGGTAGGTCCCGGCGCAGTCGTAGAGACAGGTCTGGCTCTCGGGAGGGTTGCTGCAGATGTCGCAGTCGTCGCATAGCAGGCCCTGGCTGTTGTCGCACTCGAGATCCACGGTGCAAGGGGCGCCCTCCTGGCCGGCTCCGGCCGGGTGGCATTGGCCGCTGGCCTGATCGCATTCCCAGTCTTGCTGGCAGTCCTGGTCGGTTTGACACCTGGTCTTGCAAACGCAGTCGTTGGTGTCGCAGTACTGGTCGGCCAGGCAGCCGCCGCAGCAGTCGTCTATGCAGACGTGGCTTTCGTAGTTGCACTGCTTGCCGGCGGCGCAGTCGGAGTTCTGGTCGCAGCCTTCCTGGCACTCGCCCACGCCGGCCGGTCCGGCGGTGGGGTTGCACCACTGGCCCTGGGGACAGGTCTCGATGGTGCAGCCGGGGCTGACACACTCGTTGTCCCTGCACTCCTGATTGCCCGCGCAATCTGCGTCGTTGACGCACTCGGGCATGCACTCGCCTTCGCGGCAGCGCGGATAATCCGGATCCTTACAGTCATCGTCCGACAGGCAGCCTTGCGAGTCGGGGATGCAGGTTCCGAAGTTGCAGTGAAAGCCGACACAGCAGTCGTCGTCGCCCTGGCACATGCCGGGCGGCGTGGTGCACTCACCTTCCTTGCAAACAAGGCAGATGGCGTTGGCGCAGTCGTCGCGCGTCGTGCAGCTCTTGGGCACGCAGCAGTTGTAGATGCATTTCTCGTCCTGGCCGCACTCTTCGTCGATGGTGCAGTGGTGTACACCAGTCTGTTCGCAAACTCCGCTGACACAGCTTTCTCCCTGGTAGCAGTCGCAGTCATCCTGGCAATTCACCGGCGGCGCGCCGATCACACACTGGTGTACACCGCTGTCACAAATCTCACCAAGATCCCTGTCGCACGCGAAGTTGCAATTGCATTCGATTGTTACACACTCGTCGTTCCGGCATACTTCATCCGGGGCGCAGCACGAATCTCCACACGCCAGATTGTCGCAGACGCAGAGACCATCATCTGAACAGGTCGAAAAATCTCCGCAACCAGGCGCGCAGGTGCCACCGCAGCCGTTGTCTCCGCATTCCCTGCCTGTGCAGTCCGGCGTGCACTGCACACAAATTCCATCATCAGTACAAGATTCATCCGGACCGCAATATCCGCAAATCACATCGCAATTCTGATCCGGTCCGCACTCGCGGCCGGAGCAGTCCACCACACAGCCCGAGATGCACTGTCCATCAGTTGTACAATAGGTGTTTACCGGGCAATCTCCGCAGCTAAGCTGGCAGACAGGATCTGGGCCGCAAACCATGGTGCCGCAATCGGGGGTGCAACCGGAGGAGCATTCACCGCTCATGGTGCATTCCTCCCCTGCCCCGCAGTCCCCACAGATAGTTCCACATACCGGCTCAGGACCACACTCACGCTCTCCGCAGTCGGGGGTGCAACAGGCACTGTCGGCACAGACTTGGCCGTCGTCGCAGCAAGAACCTTCACAGTCAACGAAGTCGCACTCGCAAATTCCGGAAGTGTTACAGGTGGAGTTCGCGCCACAGGTGCCGCAAGATTCGCCACACAACGGATCTTCCCCGCATTCCAGACCGGTACAATCCTTCACACATGGACAAACGCAATCGCCCCATCCCGAGCCGTCATCCTTGCATGTTTGATAGCCGGTAACGCCTCCCGCACAGGAACATTCGAGCTGTCTCCCGGGTTCGCAGGAGTCTTTAACGTTGCTCCCTGAGCAACCAATAACAAACAAAAACAAGGGCATAAAAATGTATTTGCGCATGGAAGCCCCTCCTGAAACACAGACCTGTTAATAGAAACTGAGCTTGTGTCAATCGTACTGCGGGGCGGCGGGAAAAACAATAGTTTCTCCGGCACACAAAACGATTCCAGAAGTTCGCGGATGAGCCACATGAAGACATACACCAGCCGCTCCGACGAGCTCCTCACGGGCCCATTTTCGCGGACTTGGGATCTAAGCTGAACAACATTTCAATTTAGCTTTTGGGCTATTTCCCATCCCCCATCAGCATCACGTATGAATTCGTCTTGCCCTTTCTCACGTTGATCCACTTATGGCGGCTGTGGCCAGAATCATCCTCCAGCTTCAGCAAGTGTCTTCCTACGGGCACAGCAATTTCCCTCAGCGGATCCCGACCCAGGTAATTCTCTCCCAGGTAAACCTTCGCGCCGGGGGGGATCGACTCAACCGTGATCTTGCCAACAGATTGTTTGCTCGAATCAACACCTGCCCTGGTTGCCGCGCCGGAATGATGCTTCCCTCGCCTCTTACCATCGCGGGCCTTTGTCTTACTCTTCGGAACCTCAGAATCGATAGGGTCGCTAGAGACTTTTTCAGTAATCGCCTTCTTGGACTCTACAGGTTCCTGTTCCTGATCCCCTTTCAACCCAGGCGAGATCGTGGCGGGAACAGGTTTGGTGGCATGTCCTGAATCAGCGCTTACAGCAGGTGCGCCGGATACACCGGGACTAACCGTGTCCGCAACTTTTGAGTCGGGCAAGCCTTCCCGGCTAATCGCCTTGTAGACGATGAAAATGACAGTAACCAAAAAGTACAAAACAATGGCCAATTTCCAAGCCGGCGTGAGTTTCGGTTTCAGCCGAATCGCGCTCTTCGAATTCTCTTGCTTATTCCCCTGCCCCTGCTCGGCCTCACGAATGTTCGAAGGCCTGTCCGGGGCCGTTACCTCGGCAACTGACTCACCGCTGCCGCTCTCCATCACGCCTACGTCGATGGGAATAGAATCCTGACCACGGCCGGGGCCGTGCCGAGACTCCTTGGTAAACCTTCCAGGATCTTCTCCGATAATCTCCCGGTACATTCTTCGGATTACCTGGTTGCGATCCTCGGCAGTGATCCGAATCAATATCCTGGTCAAATCCTCGATGATGACGGAGACGGAATCGTAACGAGCCTCCCTGTCCCGTGACAACATCTTCAAAACGACACGGTCCAGATCCGAATCGAGATCCCCGCCTGTGCCCTCGCCCGCACTGGGACTCGCCTTGCTCGGCGGATCGATGTCCCCGTGAACGAGCTTCTCCAGGATCTCGTACTGGCTCGCCCCGGTGAAAAGACGCTTCCCGGTCAATATCTCCCACAAGACGACACCCAATGAGAAAATGTCGCTGCGCGTGTCGAGATGCAGGCCTCGCACCTGCTCCGGAGAAACATAGGCGGTCTTGCCCTTCAAAATGCCCGACTCCGTGACAGAAGGGCTCGATGCCAGCTTGGCAATCCCGAAGTCGGCGATCTTCACCTCGCCGCTTTCGGAAACCATGATGTTCTGCGGGCTGATATCCCGGTGGATGATGACCGGAGAGCCCTTCGCCAACTCGCCGTGGGCACACTCCAGACCCTTGCAGGCTTCCAGGGCAATCGAAAGCGCCTCGGGCACGGAAAAAAGACGCCCGGAAAGCACACCCTTGTTCCAAATATACGACAGGTTGACGCCCCGGACCAACTCCATGGATATGTAATATCGGTCATCAACCTTCCCGAACTCGTAAACCCGGACGATGTTGCCATGCTCAAGACCGGCCACGAGCTTTGCTTCCTCGATGAACATGCGGACGTGATCGTCGCGCTCGGAAAAGTCGCCGATCATTAGTTTCAAGGCAACCGTCTTCGAAAAGCCCTCCGGGCCCTGAAACTCGGCCTTGAACACCTCGGCCATGCCGCCCACGCCGATGCGCTCAATCAGGGTGTACTTACCGAAAGACATGCCTGATTCGCTGTCCGGCATTTCTCCCCACGTCGAACGATGCACCGCCGGAAAAGGTAGTCCGGGGAGTGCTAAATAGCAAGGACGGCGGCTATGGGGGCTGTTCGCATGGGGCCGTGACGACCTTGGTCGTCTAAGTCAATGCAGCTGCGCCCGGTGGCTGTTGACAACTTCTCATCTTGGAATCCGGTGATCGTGGTCGTGTTCGGAGAGAGGGAGCCATGGTCCAAACCAACTGCTACCCAGATGAGCTCCTCGACGCCCCGAAGAAGATCGCGGAGCAGTTATCGGGGGATTAGGTATCTCAGCTACCAGTGGGAATTCCTACGAATGCCTCTGCCAAGATTCGTGGCGCTTGTGGTTCGCTCAAGCCTGAAAACCTGCTGCCATGATGAGGGTTTTACATTATCGGGTGACTTTCTTGGCAGTACTCTTGATATTGGCAGATAGATCGCTCTGCTTCTGGTATTTATCAGGAATGGCTGAGGTGCTCTTTCGCCCCTGGCCTTTGTTCTTTCCCTTCCTTAACATCTTCACCCGACCGCTCGCCATCTTTCCCAATTCGTGGAGCTGCCGTTTGGTCAGCTTCAAGGGCGCCGCGTGGTAGTCGGTGACCACGAAATGGACCGAATTTTGACTGCGAGACACCAGGATCGTCCAGCCGTCGTCTATCCAGACATTGATGGCATCAGCCGGCAGTTGTTTCTTGACTTCACTGCTGAAACTCTGGTTTGGCATGTAGCCCTCCCTTGCTTATAAAAAATTGGCCTTGGCAATGCATCAGACAATCCCTGCCCGCTTGTACTTCTAGTCGTAAAGAACGTCCTGTCCCTGAATATTTTGTGGATCTGCCTGGATTCCATATGCGAAAGACGGAGCAATTGAGGATCTCCCTGACTGCCGATTATACCACTGTTGGCTGACAAAAGAGAGAACTGGGATGACTCGGTATCTTGACCCATGCTCCCTGCCTCCCCTGTTCTAAACAAATCGTTTGTACAGGTAAACAAGGGGTGGATTACGCTACAGGCGAACCTGTTCGGCGGCTACGACATGATGCGCTCCTGGTGGTGAATCGATTGGCGCGGGACTACGCGCAGATGGCACTATCCGGACCTGGAAGAGGCGGAACGGGAACTCGTTCGAATATCTCAAGTCAGGTTCAAGCATGGGTACAAGCTCGCCTCCAGTAAAAAAACAGTTCGAAGTCACAGACAGGACAAGGATCTTGAAAACCATCCAATCCCGATAAAGTTCACAAAAACCATCGGGCGGGAAGATTTTCTTTCCCCTTTTCCCATTAGCCCAGAGCTTTGATGGCGATCAGCAGCTGCGATTAGTGGCCGCAACCTTTCAGTCGTGCATGCCAAAAACGAATCAGACAGGACTTTAAGACGAAAACGGTCAAACTATTCGTAATGATATGTTAACG
>CAZXHT010000101.1:0-21494 GCA_964640665.1 uncultured Myxococcales bacterium | reverse complement strand
CAGAGACGTCCTGGTCAAACAGCACGGCCTGTCCGACCGTCAGTCCAAAGCTCTCGGGTACGTGGTCGAGCACGGCAGCCTGACCATCCAGGACTTCGAGCGTCTCTGCCCGGAGGTCAGCCGGCGTTCGCTGCAAAGGGATCTGAAGAAGTTGGTGGACGACGGTTTGCTCGTGGCCCAGGGAGAAACCCATAAGCTATTGTATCGGCTGGCAAAAGGGATTCGGTGATGTTTGCGACACGCTTTGCGACAAACCGAAGGGCAAGCCAGCCCGGCCGAATAATATAAAGACTCTACGTCATGGCTGAAAAGCACCAAAATGAGGGTTTCTACCGCAGGCTGAGAAAAAAGGTCAGAAAGTGGCACGAGAAGAAAGGGCATAAATACAAGTGGGCAGACTACCTTCTGCTCGCACCCGATCTTTTTTACACGCTCGTCAAGCTCCTGGCCGACAAGGACGTGCCGGCGGCAAAGAAGCTCAAGGTCGCCGGGGCAATCGCCTACTTCGTGTCGCCCGTTGACCTGGTGCCGGAGCTTATCCTCGGGCCCATTGGATACATCGACGACATGGCATTGGCGGCGCTCGTGCTCAACGACATCATCAACTCTATCGGCCCGGAGGTTGTCGCGCGGCACTGGCCGGGTGACGATGATGTTCTCGAGACCACCAAGGTCGTCATCGACCTGGCCGCAAAGCTTTTCGGAAGAGGTTTGTTGAAGAAGCTCAGAAAATTTTTTGGGTAGTCCCTTCGCCATGTTGCTTTTGACAGGTGCAAGGAAAAGTGCCACGAATCTGGTGGCACCTCGGATTGGGGATGGACCAGCACGCCTTCGCCGGCTGTGATAATACGAGCGGGCTCCCCCGCACGCGCGGGGATGGACATCCAATAAAATCGGCGCCCCGAGATGCCAACAGCAGCGCGGGGGCAACGCCGCCGCCGGCACCAGGGGGCGCCTACTCAAGTTCCTACTAATATGCATGATCCATATTCCTTTTTTGTCAAGACCCTTTCCTGTAATTTTTTGCTCAGGACGAATACTTTCTTGCTTCTCGCCGGCAGCGGCAGTGTGATATTCAGTTGTTCCAGTCACCCATCCTTCAAGGAGGATTCCCAGGAACATATGGGGACGGCAAGCTTCATTATTTACATTTCCTCGCGAGTCGTTCTGACAACGACAACCAGCAGGTTCCACTCAATACTGGACCAGCAGCAGTGGTGCTGACCAGTAAGATCAGCAGTGGTGCCAGGTACTTCGAATGAGTAGCACGGGGATGTCATAGCCGCCTGCTATATTCCTTCTCGAAGGAGGTGGCGCATGGAAAGACGGAATTTTCTCAAGGGCGTGCTCGGCGGGTGCCTGGGCGCGGCCGGGCTTGGGCTGGGGGCTCGCGCTGAAAACGGCGACTCTTCCTTGCGGCGGCCCGGCGGCGGCGCGGTCCGGGCTGATTCGCTGCGGGACGACGCGCGGCTGGTCGATCTCTTCGCACACCCCTGGTGGAACACCATCTTCTGCCAGCTTTCACACGCCGGGCTGCTGGGCGCGGTCGGCGCGCTGGCCGGCCGCTGCAGATCCAAAAGACCCTGCAGATCGTCGGGTCCGCGCACCTCGACTGCCGACGGCCGGTTCGTTGAATCACGGGCCGGCTCCATGGGGGCGCCTAACGTAGTGTCCACCATCATGATTGGTCTGCCGACGATGTTCGAGGCATCCATTACGCCCCGTAAAATATTGCTGAGTCTCCGAGCGTGTGGTACCGTCTCGACATGGAGGGTCCATGCTGAAGCACATGAGGATAAAGGGCTTTCGCTGCCTGAAGGACACGGGGCTGGAGTTTGCGCCTCTTACCGTCCTCATCGGTCCCAACGATTCGGGGAAGTCAAGTATCCTGGATTCCCTGTTTGTACTTTCCCGGATTGCACTGGATGGACTGGATAAAAATCCTAATCAATGGATAACAGGCCGTTACGATTTGTCGACATTGTTGGTCAAGGGCGATCCCTCGGCCTCTCGTTGCGATTATCTTCTCCTTTTCGGCAACAAAACGGACGATGGTTCCAGTTACGAGTACCGCATGCAGTTCGCGGAAGGTAATGGCATCTTCGTCATCGAAGACGAATACCTGCAACTTAGAAAGAAAAACCTCATCTGGACGGAAGAGGAGAAGATATACATCAAGCGGGGAAACAAGATCGAATCGTTCAGCCACAATGCGTTCAATAAACCTTGCAAACGCTCGCTGGCGTCGTACGAAAGACTGACCGCGGAAGAAAGAAATGAGTGGTTTCCCTTCCGTCGGATCGCCATGTTGGGATTCCAGACCGGGGCCCTGGCCAGGCCGTGTCCGATAGACTTGCAGGGGCCACATGGCCTGGAGGCGGACGGTTCCGGCCTGGCCGCGCTGCTCGACTACTACCTCGGGGCGCAGCGCGACCGGTTCGACACGATCGAGGACGAGCTTAGAAAATACTCGCCCATGGTGGAAAAGGTGCTTCTAAAACCGGAAGAAGCGCCCACGGCTGGGGGTGGTCGGACGGCCGGCAAGGCTATCTACTTCAAGCTCAAGGACGGCAGGGAGATTCATGCCTACCATGCCTCGGACGGACTGCTTCTGGCCCTGGGATTCCTGGCCGTCACGCACTCTCCCGATCCGCCCTGGATGATCCTGGTCGAAGAACCGGAAAACGGCATCCACCCTGAGAACCTCGGCCTGGTGATGGATCTTTTCAGAAGGCTGAGCGACGGAAGGCTCGGCAACCATCCGGTGCAGGTGGTCATGACCACTCATTCTCCCTATTTGCTCGACCTGGCCGAGCCCGAAGAGGTGCGGGTCGTTACCAGATCCATCGATGCGGGAACCCGCGTGGCCTCGTTGAAAAAGCACCCTGGCATCGAAAAGCAGCTTCGAGAGTTCAAGCTGGGTGAGCTATGGACGGCCATCGGGGACGAACATCTTGGAAAGGGAGCCGGTCATTGAGGATCTCGGTCGTCGGAGAAGGGCCCAGGGACTACGGAAGAAGTTCGAAGGAAAAAGGGGCACTGGTTCACATCGTTGAGAGACTACTCGGTTGTCCTAATGGCGTGGATTTCACCGGGCGGCCGCTTCCGACTCTGCACGGAAGAGGAGGACTGGAGAATTCGTCGTAGTCCTCGCAGTCCTCGTCCGCCTCGATGCAGCACCGGCCGTGTTTCTCGCAGGTCTGGTGCTCGCCGCAGTCCTGGACGTCCGACCACTCCAGGCACTGGTCGGCGTCCTGGTCGCCGCAGACCACGTAACCGTCGCCTTGGCAGGTTTTCTCGCCTTCCGGCTGGCACTCGTCGGTGCACTCGCCCGGACAGGCGCCGGCGGCGCAGTCGCCCTGGGTGCAGGGCTCGTAGCCGCCCCACTCGAGGCAATCGTCGTCGTCGAAATCGCCGCACATCTCCACGCCGTTGTCCGTCGCTGCGGCACAGCGCAGCTCGCCGGCCTCGCATTCGTCCTGGCAGGCGGGCATGCCGCCCTGGCAGATTCCCTCGCTACAGGTCTGGTCCGCAGCGCACTGGTTGACCGGCCCCCACTCAAGGCAGGTGTCCGTGTCCCATTCGTCGGCGCAGACCTGGTAGCCGTTCTGGCCCAGCTCGTCGCAGGCCCGGGCCCCCCGGCGACTGCATTCGTCCTTACAGTCATCGACCTGTCCGCCCCCGCAGCCGCAGGCCGGTTGCAAGGTCTCGCCGGGACCATAGGTCGCGAAGGAAGACCGTTTCCGTAATCGAGAACGGCGCCCCGAGGAACCGACGACGGCTAGGGGGGGCGTCACCGCCGCCGGCTCCAATGGGGCGCCTAGATGTGGCTGCCACTATCATGTTGTATGTGCCATTCTTGGTCAAGGTTCTTACGGAATTTTCTTGCTCCGGTCTCGTCTTTTCTAGCTTCTCACCGGCACCGGCCGTGTGGTATTCAGTTGTTCAGGCACCCATTCTTCAAGGAGGTTTCCCATGATCACCATTCCCGCCATGCGCCTGCAACAGTTCGGCACTCTCTTCTACCAGGCCGCCCTCTCGTCCGGCGACGTGCGCAAGCTGGTTCGATTCGAGACGCTCGCCTACCAGGGAGCGCAAAAGGCCAAGAGACGCTCGCGTAAATCCAAGGCCGGCGTCAACTGGCTGGAACTCGAAAAGAAGATCTCCGGCAGCGAGAAGGCTTACCAGCGGCCTATCATGCGCAAGAAGATCGACGACCTGGTTGCCTACTACCGCGAACGCCACGAACACATGGACCTGGCGCCTATTCCCGGCGCCGTCATCCTGGTGTCCGACAGACGCCTGGATTTCACACCCGCCACCGCCCGCAGCGTCATGGGTCACCTGCAGCTTCCCGAGGAAGAAGGACTCTTTCGGACACTCGACGGACAACACCGCCTGCTGGCGCTGGCCGCCTTCGCCGACGCCGAATCCGAACGGGCCGACGTGGCCGAATCGCTGCGCACCATGTCGGTGCCGGCCGTTATTTTCGAAAACCTCTCGGCCGGACACTCGGTCGAGATGTTCGTCACCATCAATACCAAACACACCCGCCTCAAGAAAGACGTGATCGTCAGCCTCTCGGGCCGCAGACTCTACAAGGACGAACGCATGGCCGCGGCGCACGATATCATCCGCTCGCTCAACGATCGCCAGGACAGCCCGCTCTGCGGCGATATCCGTATTTTGGGCGTCGGCCCGGGCAAGGTCTCACAGGCGCCCCTGGCCGCGGAGATCGAAAGCTTGTTCCGATCGCAGGAGACCGCCAGTATGACCGGCGCCAAGCGATTTCGCGAACAAGCGCGGGGGTTCTTCCTGGCCTACTTCAAACAGGTTGCGGGGGCCTTCCCGCAGGCCTGGAAGGGACGTAAGTACAGCCTGAAAAGAGGCACCGCGCTTCGGGCCTTCATCCGGGTGGTGCCGGATGTGATCAGCGCCTGCCGCGAACAGGGTCTCGACTATTCCTCGGGGCGCGACCTGGCGCGCCTGCTCGGGCCCTGGGCCGAACGCGTCGGCGACCGGCGCTTCGAGACCGACGGCGAATGGCACCTCAAGAGCGCCGGCGGCGGCTCGCGCACCGTCGATCTGCTGGTGCGCGAGCTGAAAGACGCCCTGGCTTGAAACCTCAGGGTCTTACACCAACTTCCCATAGCTCGCCCCTCAAACCGGAAGAGCGCTGGACGGGCGAATCGATCGCTTCCTGGATGACCTTCTTGTCGGCGCACAGGGTGACGCTGTTTCGTGCGCGGGTGACGGCCGTGTAGAGTAACTCCCGCGTTACTACCGGCGATCTTTGCTCGGGCAGCAGGATCAGCACGTTGTCGTACTCCGAGCCCTGACTCTTGTGGGCGGTCATGGCGTATACGGTTTCATGCGGCGGAAGGCGCGCGGGCGGATACGAGGCCTGCTTGCCCGGGAAAAACGCCCTCGGGTCGCCTGCATGCTCACGGTCGCGTCCGATTACGCCCACGTCCCCGTTGAAGAGTTCCAGTTGGTAGTCGTTTCGGGTTACCATTATCGGCCGGCCGTCGTACCAGAGCTTGTCACTTCGCTTTCCGAGACGGCTGCCCAGCAGCCTCTCAACCAGCGGATTGATGCTCATGGAGCCCGTGGGGCCGTGGCGGTGGGCGCACAGGATGCGAAATTTTCCCAGGGCCTGCAAACGCTTTTGCGGGCTTTCCTGTTTCAGAAAGTTTCCATAGTGCTGCTTGATCAAAGGCTCTATCTTGCCCGCCAGCGATTTTACGTCGCCCATCTCTATCAAGCTGACATCCGGCCAGGCGTCGTTTTCCAGGCACTCGATGGCGCGGGCTCCGTTCCCCCGGTTGATGGCCCGGGCCAGGCGGCCGATGCCTTGCCGCGCGCCGAAGCGGAAGCTGTGGGTCAGATTGGTGATGCAGTCCCAAATGCCGGGACCGTCCGGATGCTTTTCGGGTTCGGCGCCGCCGGTGTTGCAGATCTCGCCCAGTACGGCGCCCACTTCCACGGAGACCAGTTGGTCCTTGTCGCCAAGTAAAATCAGGCCGGCTTCGCTTCCTACGGCCTCGAACAGCTTGGTCATCAGGGGCAGGTCCACCATGGAGGCCTCGTCGACGATGACAACGTCGGCGCCCAGGGGATTGTCCGCGTTGTGGGTGAAGCTGGTCGGCGTCCTCGGGTTCGTGCCCAGGCTGCGGTGAATGGTTGCGGCGCTTACCTTTCGAACCTGGTCCTTTATTCCCTGTTCGCAATCGATTTGCCGGCCGCCTTTTCCGTCTAAAGCGTCCCTGACGGATTCTTCCAGGCGAACCGCCGCCTTGCCCGTCGGCGCCAGCATGCTTACCCGCGGGAAGTCGCCTTTTTTCTTGGCGGCCTGCTCGAACAGCAACACCAGTATCTTGACCACCGTGGATGTTTTCCCCGTTCCGGGGCCGCCCGAGATGACGGCCAGCTTGCGCCTTAGCGCAACCTCGGCGGCCCGGCGCTGGGCCGCGTCGGGCGCATCGGGCCCGGATGAGAACAGGCGCTCGAGACCGTTGTTCAGCAGGGCCTGGTCGATAGCCTGCACCTGCCCCGCCGAACGCCGCCTGATCTGTTCGGCCAGCCGCTTCTGATACAGCCAGTAGCGCGTAAGGTACAGGCGGCCGCTCGCGTCGAGCACCACGGGCCTGCGCGGCTCGGCGGACGGTGAGTTGTCAACCAGGCTGCTTTTTCCAAGCGCCGCCAGCCAGGCTTCAGACTCCGGCCAGCACAGCCCGCCGATCGTGCCCCCCTCCGGCAGCTCTATCCTGTTTCCGCAAAGCCGGCCAAGATCGGCGCAGACGTGCCCGTGCATGGCGTATCGGCAGGCCACGGCCGCTCCCAGGATAGATAGAGGGTCTTCGCTTTTCGAAAGACGGGCCACGGCCTTTGCGAAGTGGACGTCCAGCCACGAGAGGTAGCCGGGCTCGCGAAGAGCTTCCAGCGTCGGTATCATGACGCCGGCTCCCCGGCCGGCGCCCCGGCCGGCGCCCCGAGGGCCTCGTCGAGGGCCTCGATCATCTTACAAGAAGGCCTGGCCCGGAATACGCCGTAGTCAGGGCCCTTGTCCGGCGACATGCCCCGGATGAACAGGTAGAACACACCGCCCACGTGTTTGTCGTAGTCGTAGTCGGGCAGCCGATAGGCAAGGTAGCGGTGCAGTGCCAGGCTGTAGAGGTGGTACTGCAGGTAGTAATGATGCCTGGCCATCTGCTGGCGCATTCCGGGCTCGGCGTAGTCCGGGAAATGTTCTCCCAAGTGGTTGGTTTTATAATCCACCAGGTACCACTTGCCCTCGTGCTCGTAGACCAGGTCGATGTAGCCTTGCAAAAACCCGTGCAGCTTGGACATCTCCAGCTCGGCGAGTTTCAGGTGGTAGTCGGGTGGTATGGCCGGACTCGGGTTGATATCGAAGATCTCGGCGATCGGCCGTCCGTCGTAGTCGGCTGGATACCAGAAATGAAGCTCGCGCAGGGTCTTTTCGGCGGGTAAATTTCTGAGCTTGAAGCCGGGCTGCTGCCGGTCATAGCAGGTGTCCAGGGTGTCTTCGACCGCCCGGCAGATGATCTTTTGCAGTTTCTGCGTCTCGAAGCCGGAGGCCTTGATCTTGTCAGCGGCAATTTTCTCGAGGTCCCGGCGATCCTCGAAGCTGAAATCAAGATCTTCGAAGATCGCGTGCACCAGGCTGCCCAGCCGTCCGCCTTTAACCATGTCCGCCAGCGGGACTCTCTCGTCCGCACGTTTCCCCGCCTTGATCAGTCCGTCCGCTTCCTCGCCGGCCTGGTCGTGATCGCGGCCCCGTTCCTGTTCCGGGTCGATGGTCTTCGGCGTACTTATGATGCCGGAGTATGAAGACGTGCGCATGACCCGGCGGAGCGTTCTTTCGGGAACACGGCATTCGAGGCCCGCGCCCTGCTCGGCTTTCAGATCGAGGCGGCTCGCTTTAGTCAGCGGCAGCTCCACGGGGCGCACACTAACGGCGCCGTTGGATGCTTCTTCGAGCGCCTCGAGTTCTGCGAGCATTTGATCGTCGCTCAACTTCTTTATACTACTGACACCGAAAAGCAAGTAGCCGAGCGGCGATTTCTCGGAATCTGTGAAATATCCCCAGTTCAGCACGCAAAGGTGCTTGGCGCGGGTCAGGCCCACATACAAAAGACGCATATTCTCGGCCATGACTTCCATTCTTTCGATCTTTCTGTGCGCCGTGATATCCGAACCGATATCCAGTTTGGCCCTGTAATCGTCATCCGGATCGTGATAGGGAGACGGCTCCTTGCCCGAGGAAATCCGAAGATTCCCGTCCCAGAAGTAGGGGCAGAATACCACCGGGTACTCCAGGCCCTTGGCCTTGAAAACGGTGACCAGCTTGACGGCGTTGTCGTCACTTTCGAGCCTTAGCTGGGCCGCATCCCGGGTTTCCGTCCGGGAGGCCCTTCTCTGGTCGAGCCAGCGGGTAAGCCCCTCCACTCCCAGATGTTCATTCATTGTTGCTTCCTGCAAAAGTTCCGCAAGATGCAGGAAGTTGGTCATGCGCCGCTCTCCGTCGGCCAGACTCATCAGCCGCACCATGACGGACATGCTCTTGTCTTCAGGCCGATAGCGCATGACTTTCCGAAGCATGTGAATGAAGCCGGATTTTTCCCACAACACCCGCCAGGCGCGGAACTGCACGATCCACTTCTCCCAATTCTCTCCAGCGCCGTTTTCGCCGCTTTGGGTCTGGAAGATCTCATTGCCGTCCAGGCCAATCAGATCGGTGGCCAGGGCGGTTTTAAGTTTTCCCGAATCGCCGGGTTCGGCCACCGCCGCCAAGAGCAGTGAAAGATCGTCCGCCTCGGGCGAGTTGAACACGCTGGTGTCGCTTATTCGCACGCTGGGCACACCCAGCTTCCGAAGGGCACCCTGGATCTGCTCGGCCTGTTTGTGTTTCCTGACCAGCACGGCGATGTCACTGGCAAGCAGCTCCCTTTTCCCGGTTCCGCGGTCTTTCTCGAACTCAATCAGCGGCTTGCTCTTCAGAAGATCGACGATGTCGGCCGCGACCAGATCGGCCATGTTATCGTGGGCCCACTGCACCGTTACCCCGCCGGCGCCCCTGCCCGCCGCCGGGATGAAGCGTATCTCGAGCGGTACGACTTTTGCCCCGTCTATTGTCAGCGCGTCCTTGGCGCCTTCCCGGTGGTTTACATCCAGGTACGAAATATCATCGCACAAGAAAGGCTGACCAGTGTCCGACAGTCGGCCGAAAAGAAAATTGATACCCTCGATCAGCTTGGGATCGGATCTCCAGTTGGTGCTCAAGGTGAAGCACTTGTCGGCTTGTTTGGCGGCCTTCAGGTAAGAGAAGATATCGGCTCCGCGGAAGCGGAATATCGACTGCTTCGGGTCGCCAATCTGGAACATCGGGGTCTCGCGGCCCGAAAAGAGACGGGTGAAGATCTTGTACTGAATCGTGTCTGTATCCTGGAACTCGTCGATCAGGGCGGCGCGGTATTTCTTACGGATGATCTTCGCCAGCGGCGTATCTCCCGAGTCGCCAAGCGCGTCGTGCAGACGGATCAACATGTCGTCGTAGGATTGCTTGTTCGTCTCCTCCTTGCGCAGGCTCAATTGCTCACGCGCGTAATTGACAAGCTTGAGCAGGAAATCAAGTAACTTGCTTTCAAACAACGGCTGATAATCACAAAGTGCCCGGCAGGCATCGAAGAAGGCGTGCTCGGGGACTTTCTGGTTCTTGTTTGTAGAGGCTCTGAGCTTCTTTGACGAGAATTTCTCCGGCCAGGCGGCGGAGCCCGGCAACACGGCTTCCTGCGATTCGAGGTCTGCATCAACTCTTTCTATATATTTCGGCAGCTCCGCAATTTTATATGATTTCTTGTTCAGGCCTGGACAGGTCGCTTCCAGCAGCCTGGTTATTTCGTCCTTGTGCTTCGTCCAGATACGGCGGGCATCCTGGTAGGCCTTGCCGTACCGGATCTCAGGATGAACCGGATCTACTGAGTCGGGAACGATGATCCTGTCCGGTTGCGCCATGGCTTTCGAGATCAAATCATTCAGTTCGCTTGGCGCGTAGTTCTTGTGCCTCAGGTATTGCACGAACAGTGGATGTGCCCGACAGACTTCGAGAGCCCAGTAGTCGGCCAGGATTTGACGAACGAGTTGTCCTTGATCGGCCATGAGCTGCGTGTCGAAGAGCACTCCGCTTTCGAAGGCGTTTTCGTGCAGCATCCGGTTGCAGAAGCCGTGAATGGTGAAAATGGCCGCCTCGTCGAAGCTGCGTATCGCCAGCAGCAGCTTCTCTTTGGCATCCTTTCGACCTTCGACAATTGCCTTCAGTTGCTTGTCGTCGACTGGTTTGCCGTCAAGCAGGTCCAGCGCCAGGCGCAGCTTTTTGCGAATCCGATCGCGCAGTTCCGCCGTGGCCGCCTCGGTAAAAGTCACCACCAGGATCTCCCCCACCTGCAGGCCGACCTCTACTATCAGGCGCAGGTAGAGCGTGGTGATGTTGTGGGTTTTTCCCGTGCCGGCGCTGGCTTCGATCAGGTTCGAACCGGCCAACTCGATCTTGACGGGGTCGAGGATTTTTGGCTTCATGCCGCACCCCCCTCGATGTATTTCTTCAGGGGTCCGAACACACGCAAGGCCAGTGACGCAAAGCTCATCCGCGACTCTGAATTCGGGTCAGTCAGCGGATTGGTGTGGCCGAAAATACGCTCGATGTAGACATTTCCAGATTCACCCGGTCGATTGAAGCCGCCCGACCAATTTTTTCTGACTTTCCCGATGTCCAATGGATTTCCCAAAAACACATCGGAATCGGAGGAATATTCTTCTGCATATGCCAACGAGGTTTTTGGAAAGAAACGTAAAGGTTCTCTTTGACCCAGCCGGAACAGATCGATCAGATCCCCGAGCAACTCACCGGGGTCGTCGTCTATCTTCCTGAACTTCAGGACATCAGGCTGCCCGCTCCCGGCGTCTCGCCCAATCAGCAGGCTGTTTTTCGGGTAGTCCTTTATCTTGGAACAATTAATCGCCAGGTGACGGATCCACAGATCGAGCATGCGCTTGGCGTCGATTATTCCGTATCCGGCCCGCACCAGCGCGTGTGGCCAGAGATCGCCAATCCGACCCAGCAGCCGGCTGCCTCCCAGCCGGCTGCCTCCCAGCCGGCTGCCTCCCAGTTGGATCTTCAGATCGAGCGCCAAGAGCGCCTCGACATTGGTCTGCCGGCGCAGCAACTCGGCCAGAGGCAAGGCCTGCATCGACAGCTTGTGAAACTCCGCGCTTCCCAGGGTGCCGAGCGGCAACAGCCCCTTGGCTTTCAAGATTTGCCGCAGCCCGTCCGGATCGGAGTCCTTCTTTTCGCCCATTCGCTGAATCAACCAGTCGCCGAGATTATATTGTTCTAACCCGTTCAGCTCCAGGGGCTCGCGCTCCGGTTCTTGCACGGCTGCGCCGGGCAGGTATATGCCCAGTCTCTTGTTCATCAAGTACTCAGCCGGCATCTTGAAAAACCGGATCAGGTCGTCAAGCCGCACTTCCGTCTTGTCCGCTTCCGGCAAGGCCTGCTTGATAAACGGCGCAGGCGACTGTCTCTCGTTGCGGGCCGCGCCGGCCGCCAGGCAGTAGTCCCGCTCATAGCTGAACAGTTCCGAACGGGGGTTTGTGAAATAGCGCGGGCTGAACGGCTGCATGGGATGCCTTATCACCAGGCGCTCGCGAGCCGGTTTGTCGCCCGGAAACTCGTCGAGATAGTCCAGAAGCTCGCCCACCAGAACCGAGGGAGGGATCGGTTTGTTGTCGTGGATGCTTTGACCCACGTAGGTGATCAACAACTTCTGACGGGCAGACAGCAGTGCCTCGAGGAACTGGTAGCGATCGTCGCTTCGAATCGAGCGGTCTCCCGGCCTGGGCCTGGCGGCGATCAGGTCGAAGCCCAGCCTTCTCTGGACGCGCGGGTAGTCGCCGTCGTTCATTCCCATCAGGCAAACGATCTTGAATGGGATACTGCGCATGGGAAGTATCTTGCAAAAAGTCACACCGCCGCTGATGAATCCGCGTGTCGAGCTTGGCTGTGCGAAGCGGGCGCTCAGATAGTCGCGGATGACATCCAGCCCGATTCGGCCGCTGAAACCGGCCAGCCCTGATTGGTCGACCAGTTCGTGCAGCACGTCCCGTATGCTCTGCTGAAAAAACCCGTCGGGTTCCGAATCCGACAGCATGCGGCTGATGAGCCGGACGAGCGTGTCTTCCCACTCCTTCGGTGTGCGGACGGCGCGAAGATCCTCGAGTTGTCCGAACAACAGCGAGCAGAATTCGGCAAGCTTGCCGACCAGCAAGGCATCCTGGCCCTCGATTTCGTCGTAAGGCAGGACGCCGCCGAACATGAGACGTTCCCGGCCAGGCAAGGCCAGCCCGAGCAGCAGGCGATCGAGCCCGAAACGCCAGGTGTTCTGTTCGAAATCCGGCTGACCCAATTTTTCCCGCTGGGCTCCATCAACGCCCCAGCGCACGCCCGCTTCCTTGGCCCAGTGATGCGCCAGTTCGATATCGTCGGTCGAGAAGTCGAAGCGCTTGCGGATGGCGTCCAGGGAGAGCAGGTCGAACACCTCCACGATGGAGGCCCGCCCGCCCGCGGCATCCAAAAGCGCCAAAAAGGCCTCCACCACGGGCGCTTCGCGGCGCAAGCTGCGGTCGCTGATCGCGTACGGGATTATGGATTTATCGTCCAGGGTGCCGAAGACTGCATCGATCAACGGCGCGTACTTTTCTATGTCGGGCGTCATTACGATTACATCGTGAGGCTGCAACTGCTTGTCGCCGTCGAACATGGCCCGCAATTGATCGCGCACCACTTCCACTTCCCGCATGGGGGTGTGGCATGAGTGGAATACGATCGATCGGTCGTCCCGGCCGACGGCCGGATGCCCCTGGCTCAGCCGCAAGATATCCGACTGTACGGCCGTGAGAATTGTCCCGGCCTCTGCCGATTCGTCTTCGACAAACAGGTTGTCGCCCGGCTCCGTGTAGTCGACTCTGGATTCAAGGATTCCCTGGAAGTCTTTTCCGATACGTCCCATGGAGGCCAGCAGCGCGTTTCCTTCCTCGAGGTGGAGATCGAACCGGTCCTTCTCGAGTGCTGCAGCGCGGCTGATCTGCTCTCTCAATATCCCCCGTTTTGTCCGGATATTGGCCCAGTATTCTCTGGATGGGCTGAATTGAAACAGGTTTACTTGCACTTGCTTGGCAACGGCTGCCAAGACATCCACATACAGCGGCGGCAGGGTGGTGATTGCGAAAAGCGAGACCCGCTGCGGCAGGCTGGAGCTTGCCGGTATCCCTTGTTTCACGGCCTCTATGAAGTCGCCGGCGATCGCGGCCGCGTGGCGCGACTGGTGCTTTTCACCCAGCGCGCCGGTGATTGCTTTCCATAAAAGCGGCTGCCACAGATTTCCTTCGTCCACCGACCATTTTGTCTTGTCGTCGGCGTCCCAGGCCTGGATGATGTCGGCCCGATACATGCCGTATTGATCGAACGTGTCGGCTATTCTCTCGGCCAGTTGGTAAAGCCTCAATCCGCCGCCATGTTGTTGCTCTTTTTCCTTCAGGTAGTTTTTCAAGGGAGCGAACTCACTTTGCATGAGCATCCCCGGGAGCAATGCCATCACCAACCAGGTCAGCCGTTCGGCCCGGTATGGATCCGAGTCCGCCAAGGAGCCTTCGAGGCCGCGCCTGTAAAAAAGCTGTATCAGATCCCGCGGAAACGGGAATTCGAAGTTGGCGCATATTCCCATTCGTTTCGCAATCTGCATGCTAAGCCACTGGCGCATTCCCAGGCTCTGCACCGAGATCAACTCCGGCGCGCTGGGCGACCGAAGCGGTTCTTTAAGAAGTTGCGTAAGAGCGCAAACCAGGTTCTCCATCCTGTTACTTGTGAACACGTTAAACATCTTCACCTCACTCTTCCCGGAAAATCGATATTAGCGCCGGAAAGTACAAAATAGAAACACTCTCCCGCTGGTTTGACTCGCAAACTCATTGGTTGTATTTTCTCGCCTGACTTGTAGCTGCGGAGGTTTTTTCCATGACCGGGAATCCTGCTATCGGAGACGATCTCACCCCGGCCGGGGAGGCGCGGCCCGGTTTCGTGAAAACATGGTGGGTGGCCATGCGGCCCTTCGCCTTGCCTGCTTCCACCATGCCGGTGATCTTCGGCAGCGTGCTTGCGGTCACCCTGGGCGGGGCCGGCTTCTCGCTACCCCTGTTTTTGGGCGCCTTTTTCGGCATGGCCTTCCTGCACACCGGCGCCAACCTGCTCAACGACGTCTACGACTTCAAGAAGGGGCTGGATGCCCGGGTCAACCCGGTCTCGGGCGCGGTGGTGCGCGGCTGGGTCACACCGCGGCAGGCATTGATCGCCGGCTGGCTGTTTCTGGGGCTGGGCTCGGCCATCGGCTCCTTGCTGGTTGCCGCCGTCGGGCTGCCCGTGCTTTGGCTCGGCATCGCCGGTGTGGCCGTCGGAGTGCTCTATAGCTTTGGGCCCTTCGAGCTGAAGTTCAACGCCTTGGGCGACCTGGCCGTGTTTACAAACTTCGCGGTGCTGGGCGCGCTGGGCGCCTGGACGGTGCAGACCGGGTCGGTCTCCTGGGTGCCGGCCGTCTGGGCCGTTCCGATCGGCTTGCTGGTGGCCGCCATCCTGCACGCCAACAACTGGCGCGACATCATGAGCGACACCGCTGGCGGCATCCGCACCGTGGCGAGTATATTGGGCGACCGCGGTTCTGTGTTCTACTACGCCTGCTTGCTTTTTATCCCCTATGTCTTCGTAGCCGGCTGGGCGGCGTTCTCGCTTGCTTCGGGTCTTGCGCCGCGCATGCCGCTTGCTGCACTTCTGGTTTTCGTCTCGCTTCCGCTGGCGCTCAAGCTTTTCCACAGAGGGCTGCGGCGAAGAAGCGCCGAGAATCCTATAGACTTTCTGGCCCTCGACGGGGCCACGGCGCAGCTCAACATGGCCTTCGGCCTGTTGTACACCGCCTCGTTCGGAGTGGACGTGCTGGTGCGCTGGTTGCTGGCTTGACAGAAAATGGGGTCGGGTCTTGACACTTGCTCCACGGACAGCCATGCATTCATCCACAACATCAAGGGTCGTCAACTTTGATTCTTGACATTGCGGCACGTCCAGCGTTCGTGAGACTTCTCGTTGTTTCAGAGTTTCAGACCGGATTCTCGGGACAGGGCTCAGATCGCAAATAGGCGAGACGGATTCGCTCGGGGCATGCAGTGAATATACGGGACAAAAGTCAAGTGTCAAGTTTCAAGACCCGACCCCTTTATTTTCTCGGCCCCACTGCCAGCCTGCCCAGCTCTGGTTACTTTGTAATTTTCTTCTTTGTTTTGGTAATCTTTGAAGCATGGAGTTCTTTAGTGAATACGAGTGGCTCATCACTGGCGTAGTGATCGTGGTGGTGGCCATCCTGGTGCTCTCGATGCGCGCCGGCCGCGGCAAGAAATTGCGTGCGGCCGTCGAGGCGGTAGCCGCACAATTCGGCGGGACGGTCAAGCCGGGCGGCGGCATCAGCATGCCGCAGCTGCACTTTCTTATCCGCGACTACCCGGTGGGTCTGGTGTTTTTGTCCAGGAGTCACGGTGCCACCACCACCTATATCACGCGCCTGTATCTCGAATTGTCTTCCACGCCTGAAGTGGAGATCCGATTGGAGCCCGAAGACTTCTTCTCGAAAATGGAGCAATCGGTGGCGGGTGAGGACATCCAGGTGGGCGATGCGGAGTTTGACAATCGCTATGCCATCCGGGGCTTCCCGGCGGAGAGCATTCGCAGACTGTTGTCGGCGGACATCCGCGCGGCCGTCGATGAGATCCGCCTGATGAAGGGCGACGACCACGTGCAAGTTTCCACCTACGAGAACTACTTCCGGGTGCAGAAGTACTCCTGGCTCGACGACGCAGACACGCTCGCCCGCTTCATCGAGCTGGGCAAACGAATCCTCGACGGATTCCTGGGCTAGAAGTCTTTACGCTATCCATGACAGTCTGAAGGCGAGGCTGAAATCGGGCGACAGGCCAGGGAAAACATTGGGGTCAGACCCCTTTTATTTTCCCCTTTTATTTCTTCTAATGGCCAGATTTGGCTAACGTGGTCACTGGAGAACGGATACCTTGCAAACAATATTTTTCACAAGAGATCGAATTGAATTTGGTGTAGAATGCGTACATTCAATTGCGATGAATGCTAGTGAATAACCTGGCATCTTAACGGTATGAACGGAGGACAACAATGATCGGTTATAGTCTCAGATGTGTTTATCTTGCATTTCTAACAAGCTTGGTTCTTTTGTCTTCAGGCTGCCCGGCTGATTCGGATTCCCAGGTTTGTTCCGGTTGTCTGATTGATTCGGTCTGTTATCCCAACCGAGTCAGCAACCCGGCCAATGGTTGCCAAATTTGCGACGCGGCCTCTTCGACCGGCGCCTGGAGCGATAATGACGGCGCATACTGCGATGACGGCACTTTTTGCAATGGTGACGATAGCTGTCAGGCTGGAATTTGCTCGCAAAACGCCGGCGATCCTTGCGGTGATGACGGAATGTTCTGCAACGGAGTTGAAAGCTGCTCGGAAGCCAACAATCTTTGCGAGCACAGCGGCAATCCTTGCGGCGCCCTGTTGATATGCGATGAAAATAACGATCAATGTACGTCTCCTGCTGAGTGCTCAGTTGACAGCGATTGTGACCAAGGCTTCATATGCGTGAACAACACTTGCCGTGAGGGTTGCCGACAAGACTCCGAGTGCCTTTCCGGCAAGTGTATTCAGGAGACAAATACATGCGCCGAATGCACTGACGATGGAGATTGCCTTGATTTGGATTTCCCTCGTTGCCGGAACTATGTCTGTGTTCCTGAATGCACTAGCGACGGGGACTGCCAAACTACAGGCGAAGTGTGCATTGACAACCACTGCGTACCGTCTGTGGTGGGTAATCTCGTCTGGGCCAAGAAGATAGGGAGCACAGAAGACGTGGAATGCAGATCCGTGGCCGCCCTGGATGATGATTCCCTGCTTCTGGTGGGAGGCTTCCAGGCCACGGCGGTCTTCGGTGCGGGGGAGTCGTCCGAGACAGCGTTGACGGCCGAGGGGATCTCGGATGTGTTTCTGGCCAAGCACAACTCGGACGGCACGGTGGCATGGGCCAAAAGGGCGGGGAGCTCCGGAGACAACGGCAATGAGAGGGCATACGATGTCACGCTTCTTTCGGGAGGTTCCTTCATCGCGGCGGGGGTGTACCAGGCCACGGCGACCTTCGGTGCGGGGGAGTCGTCCGAGACAGCGTTGACGGCCGCGGGTATCGCGGATGTGTTTCTGGCCAAGTTCAACTCGGACGGCACGGTTGCATGGGCCAAAAGCGCCGGTGGAGCAAACGGAGATCGCGCGCAGGCGATCGAGGCACTTGCCGGCGGTTCCTTTCTGCTGACCGGCTACTTCTCGTCGAGCGCAACCTGGGGAGCGGGCGAGTCCTCAGAATCCACCCTCGACGCCGCGGGGATGACCGATGCGTTTTTGGCCAGGTACAACGATGACGGAACGGTTGCCTGGGTCAAACGGGCCGGAGGAACCGGATCCGACGAGGGGATCGATCTGGCTACGGCGGCGGACGGAACGACGATACTGGTAGGCGCCTTCGAGGAAACCGCGGTTTTCGGCCTCGGAGAGACCAACCAAACAACCCTCGTATCCGCCGGGGGCTCAGACGGATTCTTCGCCAAGTACAACCCGGACGGCACCATCGCCTGGGCCAAGAAGATCGGCGGAAGCGGGCAGGACTCGGTTCGAGGAGTCTCCCTCCTCGCTGACGGGTCATTTCTGGTGGCCGGTCACCTGAGCGGCACGGTCGTTTTCGGTATGGGAGAGCCAAACGAAACCCATTCCGACGGGACCTGGGGCGTTTTCCTGGCCAAGTATGACGGGGACGGCCAGCTCCAGTGGGCCAAGGGCATCTCGAAAGACGGCGAGTCAAAGGTCGAGATCGGCGGCATCAGCGGGCTGTCGGACGGTTCCTTTCGCATCACGGGCGGGTTGGGTGGATCCGGATCGATTGTCTTCGGCAAGGGAGAGAGCGATGGGGTGTCGGTCTCTTCGGGAGACCTGTACAATCACGCGTACGTGGCCGGTTACGATCCCGACGGAGCCTTCAAATGGATCAAGACCGCAGGCGGCAACGACGGCCATGATACCAGCGGGTTCGATCTGACCCTGCTCCAGGACAATTCGGTCGTGACGGTCGGATTCTTCGGTGGTACGGCGATATTCGGAAAGAGCGAGGATTGCGAGACCGAGCTGACCTCCGACGGTGAGGTGGATGCGTTCATTGTAAAGCTGGCTCCATAGGCGAGCAGTAGCGACAGCCACGTCACCCATTAGAAGGCTCCTAAATGTCAAGACCCGACCCCTTTATTTCCGCGTGATTACATAAAAAGCGACAACTATCTTGACACTCACCGATAGGTACACAGATTATTCATTCACTTGAGGTTGTGTCGGCCGAATTATGGCCGGACAGGCAGTAACAAGATCGGCCCGAGTCGCTTTTTCGTCCAGATAGTCTATTGCCCACTCGGTGACTTCGCATTGCACTCCGAGTTTTTCGTCAATGGGTTTTTCGCCATGGGTCATGAAGATCACTCGCTCGTGCCCGGCAATTGCTTGGCTCAGGCTTTTAGTTGTCTCGTCTTGAAATCGTAACAACGCTGCGGCTTCTGCTTGAGCCAAATCACGATGGAACTGAGCATATTGATTGTGCAGTTGAAGAGTCTCGGCCTGAGCCTGCTCTTGTTTGCCGGCCGCGGTCAGCTGTTTGAATCTTTCTGTTCGCCGGTCGAGTTCGGCCTGAAACTTCTTGTGTTTCTTTTGGACGACGAGTTTGGCTACCAGGCCCATCTGAGATTTCTCCAGAATCGCCTTCTGATCGACAAACAGAAGAACATCGAATCGGCAACCAGGCCGAGCGGGTAGCGCTCGGACTTTCTGGCTGTCGTAAGATCTGATCAGCCACTCGGTCAGATCGCAATCAGGCAAAGCCTTCAGCGGTTTGTGATCCCGATCGTCGACGATCAAGCTGCCGGTCAGTGAAACATTGGCTTTCTTGACGAAAGCCAGAAGGCGGTCAGCCAACAGATGACTGATTTTTTCTGAGCTGGAGTTGAGCGTCTTTTGCTTTTCGATAAAAGTCTCTTGCAACAATTTCTGTTCTTGCTCCAGACGCTTGCGCAAAGCCGGATCGGCCGACTTGTCGAACTCTTGCTTGAGGTTCTCCAGCTTTTTGAAAATGACTTTTACCTCGGCCTGCTTCTGCTTCCACATCTCACGCAATTCGGCCCGGGCCTTTTTACCTTCGCGGGTTTCGAGCATGGCCCTTTGCAGGTTGACGAAGTAGAGACTTATGGAGGTCTCGGGCTTTGCTTGGCTCCAGGCGAATGGGCTTTGCAGCAGGACAACCAACACGGCAATACTCCAAAGATTCCGTATCATGTGGCTTGGCTTTCCAATAGCTACATGCCTTGCACCCACTTGTTGTAGCAGGCCAGCCATTCCGAGTTGAAATTGGCGCACTTGACTTCCTGGTAGCAGGCGACGTATTCGGCAAGGTTTTCGGGCGCCAGGCACATCAGCATGCCCTGGGCCCTGCCCATGGTCGTGCGGCATTCTTCCATGGTGGTCATGTCTTCTACCTGGCACTCGACCGCCTTTCCGCACACGGCATCGATTTCAGTGCTGATGTCCGATTGGCAGAGTTGGTTGGCCGCCTGAATGCAGGCCTGCATGCTATCACAGGCCTCGGCGGTACAGGCGTCAAGGGCCTGCATGGCTTCTTCTTTGTAGGTCCTGTCCCATTGTTCGCAGATTTTTATATTGGGTTCCCTGAGTTGATCCTTGGTGTCGGGCGGCAGGATCTCACACTCGTACTGACGGTCGATGTAAGCGGGGCAGTCGATGTTGCCCCCGTCGCTGCCGCCGCATGAAACCATGATTTGCCCGATGCACAGTATTGAAATCGACAACATCAGACTTCGCCGCATGACTGCTCCCCTTGTACAAGGCATTCTAGCATACTTGCCCGGTCATGGGCGATACCTGTGTCAGTGGGACATCTTCTGTAGCTCTTTTTGCAGGGCCTGTTCGGTGGGATCCGCGCTGAAGTCGAAGTAGGCCTTGCCCCTGGTGCCGTCCGGGCACTCGTATTCCTGGCGGTCGAGTTGATGTCCCTTGTAGCTCATCAGTGACTGGCGGATGTGCTTTGCTTTCTTGCCCCGGCAGGAGATGTGTCCGAGCCAACCGTATTCCATCCCGATGGTGGGGACGTAGATGGGTTTGGCTGCCGCCGAGCCGGTTGCCGCAAGTTTGTCTTGCGCCTTTTTTGAAAGCTTTCCAAAGATTGCAAACAGGTTGCCGAAAGCCACGGCCGGCGCGGGGGGATGCAGGATCTCCTCGATGAAAGCATCTGCAGCGCGGTCGTATTGTTTCTGGGCGGCAAGAGAAAAACCGATTTCATTAGAAAAGCCGAACCCGTCACCGCACAGTTTCAACCCTTTCTTGTAAATTTCAACGGCCTCGGCATATTTTCCCTTGTCGTGCAAACTGGAGCCCTGCTTGACAATTTCTGTGCACTTGTCTTTCGAGGTCGCAGGACCCGCGCCGGCGAGCGTTGTGAATATGGATACTACCCAAATGGCTATGCTTCCCGGCATGGATTTCCCTCCTTTCCCGTTATCTACGGATTAGCAACTGAAAATCCTACCAACAAGCACTTTTTTGTGCCGCGGCCACAGAAAAAAAATAAGGGGACGTTGGAAAAAAAATAAGGGGACGTTGGTACGTTAAGAACATTAATATTGATTGCCCGTTTTGTGTTGAGTGACGTTACCCGCATGCCACGAGGGCCGAGACTGGATGCGCCTGGGGTTTTTCATCAGGCATGGGCGAGGAAAGAGCGGGACCTATTGGATTAATGTTCTTAACGTACCAACGTCCCTCATGACCCCTCCTCATGACCCCTCAGGTTCGATCAGGAGCTTTTCAAGGGCCTGTCACGTATAGTGGTCGACGAGCTCACCTGTTACATGCGGGAGGTGACCGGGCACGAGGAGTTGGAGCCTGGTTTCGTGGTATTGGATCAGACCTTCGGTACGTTGCCCGACAGATACCATCCTCACCAGCATGTCTGCGCCACCGATTCATGCCGCAGGGGAACCGGCCACCAGGAGCCAGGTCCCACTGCATTTCGAGTAGGGATTCTTTGCCGATCCTGACTACAGCGAGTTCGACTGCATTGACGACGAGCCACCCGAAGTCGATCGAAATCCCCCAAGCCGGGTGGAGAGCAAAGATTCAAGACCCCCAAGAGACCTCCTGGAGCTTGTCGACTACTTCCCCGGCAAGAAGCTTTGCTGCACTAAAGTACCGCTCCATGTTTTGG
>CAZXHT010000100.1:0-22644 GCA_964640665.1 uncultured Myxococcales bacterium | reverse complement strand
ATTTTTCTTTATTTCTCAAAAAAAATTTTTTTTCTTTGATTTCTTTTTCCTTTTCCCCCCCCCCCACCCCCCTATTTCTATTTCATTTCGAACCTTTCATCTTATCGAGGATTTCCCGGTAACGCTTGTCGGAGCGCAGATTTGTCAGATCCGAGTCTTGCTCCATGGCTTCGTGCTCGGCATAGCCGTTGAGCGCGGCTATGTGCAGATAGCGAAACGCCAGGGATTTCTTCTTCAGCAACGAATATATGCATGCCATGTTGTAGTAGGCGTCGCCGAAATCGGGATCCACTTCTAGCGCCTTCTTGTAGAAACGCAGCGCCTCCTGGTAGTCGCCGCGGGCGTAGTAGGTTACGCCGATTCCGTTGAACGACTCTGGCCGCGTTGGGTTCTTTTCGGTGGCCTGGTGGAAAAACTTGCGGGCGCGCTCGAAGAAACCGGCGTTCATCTGGGCGGCGCCTTGCTTCATCAGCGTGCGCCAGTCGCCGGCGTTCTTCTCGAAGTCCTTGGGGTCGAGCGGTTTTACCTCTTCTTCCAGTTGCTGACCGTTCTCGTCTACCAGAGCTGTCGCCTTCTCCTCGACTGCAGTTCCAGCATCGGATTTCTCGACCGGCGGCTTTGGCGGCCTGGGACGCAGCTTGCGTATTACCAAACCGTCGCCCTTGCCCTTGCCCCCGATAGCGCACTGCGTGGCCTTGTAGTGGGCGGCCCCGGATAGCACCCGCCCGGCGCGGGCCACCAGCATCACCATCGGCGCCCAGTCGCTGCCGTTGCACTCCTTGCCCTTGAGACAATAGCGCCACTTGCCGCTCAGACTGTCTTCCAGCATTATCCCCTTGAGAATTATGTCCCCTTTCTTGAAGCGGCAGGTCGTTGAAACCCAGATCAGCTTGCCGCTAACTTTCTTTCCCTGCTGCGACACACGGATGACTCCCATGCGCGTGGCCCACTTGCCGCCGAGTTCCAACCCCTGTCCCGACACCGGCCGGCAAGCAAGCAGCGCAACCAGGAGTACGAGCATATAGAATGCATGGCCGTTTCTTCGTATCATGACCGTTACCTCCCGATACCGCCCGGCTATCCCTGCGCCTTTTCGATTGTAGCGCGAACCCGGCCCTCCACCACCGCCTGCATCAGCTTGCGCACCTTGGGATACCTGCGCAGGATGCCCTCCATGTCCGAGTTCAGCAGGGAAATGACCTCGACTTCGTCCAGCGCCGCGACCGTCGCGGTCCTGGGCCGACCGGTCAGCAACGACACCTCGCCGAAATAAGCCCCGCGGGACAGTTGGGCCAGTTCCACAGGGCCCCGCTTGCCGGCGGTAACAACCTTGACGGTTCCGGACATCAACAGGAAAAACTCCTGACCCTCGTCACCCTCACGGACAATTACCTGTCCGGTAGCGTATTTTTGCAAGCGCCCGGAGCCGTACACCAGGGCCAGATCATTTTCCTCGACCTTCTTGAACAGGTGGCTGCTCGAAACAAATGCGCACACCGGTAAGTTGCCGGAGATGGGTTCACCGATCCTGTCGCCGCTCATTTCCAGTTCGACCTCTCAGTCCTGATCGAGGACTCGTTCAAAGATGATTTCCGTTCTGGCCAGCAGTGAGTCGGGATCAAAGCAGCTATCGACCCCTTCGCGGCCCAGAATTCCTGCAACTTCCTGGTCTCGTTCGAGCAGGCTCTTCAGGTTTTCGCCCGTGTCCCAGGATTCCAGCGCCGCCCGCTGCACAAGCGTGTATGCCTTTTCCCGCTGCATGCCTGCCTTGACCAGTGCCAGCAGCACGCTCTGGCTGAAAATCAGCCCGCCGGTCATGGCCAGGTTGTGACGCATCCTCTCGGCATCCACGACCAGGCCCTCGATGATACGGGTCATGCGGGCCAGGGCATAGTCGCAAAGGATGGTGGCGTCCGGCCCAATGACCCGCTCTACGCTCGAGTGCGATATGTCTCGCTCGTGCCACAGAGCGACGTTTTCCAGCGCCGCCATGGCGTACGATCGAAGCAGTCGGGCCACACCCGTCAGGTTCTCGCAGCCGATCGGGTTTTTCTTGTGAGGCATTGCCGACGAGCCGCGCTGCCCTTTCTTGAAAGGCTCTGTGACTTCGGCCACCTCGGTGCGCTGCAGGTGCCTGATGTTGACGGCCATCTTCTCCAGGCTGGCGCCCAGGTTGGCCAAGGCACAGAACATCTCGGCATGCCGATCGCGTTGAACGATCTGGTTCGAAACCGGAGCGGCCTTCAGACCCAGGCTTTTACAAACCCTCTCCTCGACGGCAGGGGGCAGATGAGCGAAGGTTCCCACGGCTCCCGAGACCTTGCCCGTGGCCACCGAATCCCGGGCGGCCTCCAACCTGCGGCGCTGGCGGCCCAGCTCGGCATACCAGACCAGCAACGTAAGCCCGAAGGTAATCGGTTCGGCATGGATGCCGTGGCTGCGGCCCACCATCACCGTGCGCCTGTGCCGGCGCGCCTGCACGCCGACGGCCTGGCGAAGAGCATCGAGACCGTTGAGAATCGCGTCCATAGCCCGGGATAGCTGGATGGCCAAGCCGGTGTCCAGCACGTCCGAGCTGGTCATGCCCAGGTGCAAATAGCGAGCTTCGGGCCCCATGCGCCTTTCGAGATGGGTCAAAAAGGCGATCACATCGTGGCGAGTCTCGGCCTCTATCTTGCCGATCTCGGCCACGTCGGAGTCATCGATCTCCCATTCGGCCGCCCTGAGCTTGCCGGCCACCTCGGAGGGGACCAGCCCCTCGGCCGCCATCGCCTCGCAGGCGCAAAGTTCGACCTCCATCCAGATCGAAAAACGCTCTCGATCGCTCCACAGCCTGCCCATCTCCGGCCGGGTGTATCTCGATATCACGCTCAGCCCCTTTGCAAGATCATCGCATCTGCAGCATAGCCAAAACAAGGGGGGTTGACAAGACCGTACAGTCAAGGAAACAATGGCAACCTTGATAGAAGCATGTTTTTTAGTGACTCATAACCAGTGGAGGTTACCATGCCCATCGATTTTCCCAGCGACGAGTGGACCACGGCCTACCAGGAGGCCATCAACGCTTCCGAGTCATACAAGGAGGCCGGCAAGAACTGGACCCACGGCCCGATTGCCCTGGTGGTAAAGGCCGAACCCGAAATCGGTGTCGAGCAGGATACGGCTTTCATTCTCGATCTGCACCAGGGGGTCTGCCGCAAGGCCTGGATCAGCGATCTCGAAGAGGCCAACAAGCAACCCTTCGTTATCACCGGCAGTTATGCCCAGTGGAAGATGGTAATGCGCAAGGAACTCGATCCGATCAAGGGCATGATGCAGGGCAAACTCAGGCTCAAGGGCAACTTGCCGATCATCGTGCGCTTCGTCAAGGCGGCCCAGGAGTTGGTCGAAGCCACCTCCAAGGTCGACACACGTTTTCTCGACGAATAGGCCGGGACCGGACATGAGCTACGACGCCGATCTGAACTTTGTTTTCGCGCACACTCCCAAGCTAACGTTCGGGGCAAACGTAGTCGCCGAATTGGGAACATCGCTGTCCGAGATGGGTCATTCCCGGGCGGTCGTCGTGACCGACAAGTTCCTGGCCGAGAAGACGGACATGCTCGAGCGGGTCAAGAAATCCCTCGCTGGCCGCTTCGCCGGAGCCTTCACCGATGTCATTCCCGATCCCACGGCCGATTCCATCGATCTGGGCGCGGCCTATGCCAGGGAGCAGTCCGCCGATTCCCTGATCTCACTCGGCGGCGGCAGCGCGATCGACACCGCCAAGGGCATGGCCGTGGTACTGACCGAGGGGGGTAAGATTCTCGATCACGAGGGATACCATGCCTTGACCCGTCCCCAGACGCCGCATGTGGCCATACCCACCACCGCCGGCACCGGCTCGGAAATGACCATGGTCCTGGTGGTCAAGGATCCCTCCCGCGGACAGAAAACCTTCATCGGCAGTTATTTCCTGCATCCCGACCTGGCCGTGCTGGATCCCACCCTGACCGTCGGGCTGCCGGCCAAGCTGACCGCGGCCACGGGCATGGATGCCATGTCGCATGCCATAGAGAGCCTGCTTTCGAACCTGCGCAATCCTTTCTCGGACGGTTACTCTTTAGAGGCCATCCGCATCATTTCGACAAATTTAAAGCGCTGCCTCGACAAGCCCGACGACCTGCTTGCCCGCGGGCAGATGCTGATCGCCGCCGCCATCGCGGGATCGGCGTTTTCCAACGCCATGGTGGTTCTGAACCACGCCTTGGCCCACACGGTGGGCGCCAAATTCGGCATCCACCACGGCACGGCCAACGCCATGTTCCTGCCGCACACCATGCGCTTTTTCACCGACGTCTCGGCCGACAGGCTGGCCCTGGTCGCCGGTGCCCTGGGTCTTGACACTTCCGGCGCCAACGACGAGCAGGCCTCCCTAATGGCGGCCGATCGCATCGAGGAATTCAACAGGGAGATCGGCTTGACCGACCGTCTGTCCGATTACGGCGTAACCGAGGCCGACCTGCCGGCGATAGCCGACATGGCACTGACCGACGGCTCAATAATCTACAGCCCAAAGCCGGTTTTTGACTTGGACGAGATCGCTTCGGTAGCCCGCAAAGCCCTGTAGTGTGAGGACGCCATGAGCGACCCGAAGATAATGGTCGACCAGAGTGCTCAGGAGAACGGCCTGGCGCTGATGCTCGCAGATCTGCTGAACCAGAACCTGGAGCAGCACCCCGCCAAGATCAGACATTTCAGGCGTCTCAACGGAAACGTATGCATAACGGCCAATGACGCCGGAGTGGCACTGACAATGGTCTTTGGCCAGGGAAACTGCGTCGTTTACGACGGAATGCTCGGCAAACCCAAACTGAGCATAGAAACCGATTCAGAAGCCGTCCTAGGCCTATCAACCGTCCCACTCATAGCCGGGCTACCAGACATCTTCAAGGAGGAAGGCCGCGTCATTCTAGGCCAGATATTGTCCGGCAAAATCAAGATCAAGGGCCTCCTTTTTCACCCCCTGATGCTGATTGCTCTTACCAACGTTTTCTCCGTGAACTGATAGAGGTTTTGGGGTTGACAGGTGGCAACACGCGTGCCACATTCATTCATTCTCTTACACTGTATTCACAGGTAGGATGTAGTGCCTTGTCATAATTGGAGGAAGAAGCCGATGAAGCGTTTGCTTTCAGTTGTGTTCGCGGGCGCCTGCGCTCTTTCGCTGGCTACTGTCATTCAGGGCTGCGTCGAAACCAAGTGTGGGCCGGGAACTACAAAGGAAGGCGATAACTGCGTGCCGCTTTGCGGTGACGGGGAGTACTGGGATGCCGCCAACAAGGCTTGCCTGCCCGTTGTCGAATGCGCCGAGGGGACGGAACTTAATAGACTTACCGGCAAATGCGAGCCCAAAATCAGCGAGTGCGCCGACGGTACCGAACTCGTAAACGGCGAGTGCGTGCCCGAGTGCATTGACGGCCAGGAATACTTCAACGGCGTCTCATGTCAGCCTATCCCGGATTGCGCCAGCGGCACGATCTTCAACCAGAACACCAACGAGTGCGTGCCTGTGATCGACGATTGCTCGACCGGCACTCATCTCGAGGGCGGCAGCTGCGTGCCCGACGTCATCTGCGGTGCGGGAACTCATGCCGCCGGCGGCGAGTGCCTGCCCGACACACTGGGCGAACCCGACGTCGTCGAAGGGGATGAGAACAACGATATTTTCTTCCCCAACTGGACTGCCACGATTGTAAACTTGCCGGCGGTTGACGACGATGTCACCCTGGGCGGCAACGTCCGCGCGCCGACCGATCTCGACGGCGACGGCATACCCGATGCGGACTTCGACGCCTTCATCCTGGTGCCGGACAGCGGCGCCGGCATGGCCGGAAGCTACCTGCACATCGAGGCCACATCCGAGAGCGTCTGCAACCCGGCCCTGATGATCGTCGGTGTCGACGAGAATAGCTGGGAGCTTTTCTACTACCGCTACGCTCTCAATCCCAACGGGGCTACCGCGGCCAGGGACGTTTTCCTGCCGGGCGACGGCATCTACTTCGTCATGGTCACCGACTACACCAACCTGGTCAGCGACGCCTTTGGTCTCGATGCCATCCCGGTCGGAGGAGATGATTTCACCTACTTCGTGACCATCGAAAACCGCACGCCTCCCGCGGCTACCGGCATATCCGGCTTTCCCTACGCGGGTTCGGGCAGCCACGCCGACGGCAGCCTGCAGTTCTTCGATTTACCCGAGCTGATGACCGACGACATCCTGCGCGTCAGCACTACTTCGGCACCCAGCGATGTCATGCCGATTGCCATGCTCTTTGCACCCGACGGTTCACTTGCCAAGGAACTGGTAATCCCCAGCACGGCCGAGGAGATCGACCTCAACTACTACGTCGAAAACGGCGGCAACTTCGTTCTGGTAATGGACTACCTGATGACAATCGGACCGGCCAGCGACTATTCGCTCGAGGCCGCCCTCCGGCAGGTCATCGACATGAGCAGCCAGGCCTCACCCTGGGACGGCCAACTCGACGCCGGCGACAGCCTGCTTCTGCAATTCGACCTTACCGAGGGAGATATTTTCCCGTCCAGTGTTGAGCCTCCCATGGGTAGCCGCGTGAACCTCGAACTAGCCTTGTTTGACAACTCTCTCGATCTCCTCTACCAGGTCGATTCCGGCTCGTGCGGCGATCCCGAGGATGCATACTTCTATGCGCAGAAGGACGAGAGGCTGTTTGTTGAAGTCAGCGAAGCGGACGGTAAGCAGACCCCCTTCACTCTCGACTTCACGGCGATCCACACTCCTGAATTGCAGGCAGGCAACAGTTACCACGGCTTGCCGGTCAACGACATGCCGGCAAACACCTTACCCGACTCGGCCATCGAGCGCTTCACGGCCGACTTCGGTCAACTGATATCCTTTACCAATTTCCAGACATCCGGAATCTGGTGGATCAACCCGCTCGAGCAGATCTACACGCCGTTTGTCAATCTTATGGGCCCCATGGTCGACGCGACCGACCCCAACTTCGCGTCCATCACACCGCTGATGGCCTTCGTTCCGGCCGCCGGTCAGTACCTGCACATGGTCTGGGATCCCAACGCCGATCAGGCCGACGATCCCTCGGGCGCCAACTACGATACCGATTTCTATGCCCAGGACACTACTTTCCTCGATCAGATCGCCCCGGGTGTTACGGTCACCAAAACCCAGCAACTAATCGATACGACAAGCGGGTTTGAGGGATTCTCGCTTTTAGCCGACGCTGCCCAGCCGGTGGTCGTGACCGTTACTCCGGACGGCGCCGATTTCCAGCCCGAAATTTGGTTGCTGATCTTCGGCTCTCGCGAGGGTGACTACTGGGCCTCCGATCCCGAGTCGTTCCATATGGGCAAGGTGGCCGCGGCCGTCGCCGAGGCAGCCGGTGAGCCCGTCGAGCTTTCCTTCGTCTCGCCTTATGCCTACCTGAGCCTGGTGCTCATTCGTGACGCCGCGGGCAACCAGAGTCCGGGCACGTTCTCCATTCAGGTGGCGGGTCCGGCGGTGCCCGCTAACGATACCTGCCAGGGCGCAGAGAGTATTACCCTGACGGGCGGCAGCGCCGAGATCTACGCCTCGACCATGGGCGCGGCCAGCGACATAGACCAGGTTGCCTGCCTGCCTGCCGAATACCCGCCATACGGGCCGGAGGTAATCTACTCGATCGACTTGCAGGCCGGCCAGAATCTCAGCGCCACTTTCTCGGGTAGCTTCGACGGGGCCATCTATCTTCTGGATGACTGCGCCTGTCCCAACTGTGGCTGTGTGACCGGGTCTGACAGCGCCTACATCCCCCCGGACGAAGACGAGAATATCGGTTACACCGTTCTTGACGGCGCCGGAGGCACCTACTACATCGTGATCGACTCGTGGTCCCCCTACGCCACCGGCGACTTCACCCTGACGGTCACGGTGAACTAACTGCCGTAGAGTCCGTTTTTCTGAATGTAGTCGATCACGCTGCGGGGCAACATTCCGTTTACGCTTGAACCCGCGGAAAGCCTGTCGCGAATTGCCGTGGACGAGATCCCAGGGAACACCGCGGGCGACACCCGCCAGTCTCCTTCGGGCACCGGATAACCGGGCCGCGCCAAAACCATGATTGGATATTTTTCTCGAATGCGGTCGAAGTCTTTCCAGTAATCGATCTCCGGTAAGATGTCTGAGCCGATCACCAGGCTGAAGTCGTGCTGTGGATAGTGAGCGTTGAGATAGTCGAGCGTATTCACCGTGCGGCTGACACCACCGTCACCGACGACTCGTTCAACCTCGGAGACAACCACACGACCGGCAAAGGGCCGGGCACACAACCCGCACATGGCGACCCGCTCTTCGAAATCGACCAGTTCCTTCGAAAAGGCGTGGCGGAAACAGGGCACCATCCAGACTCGCTCGAATCCCTCTGCCTCCAGTAAATACAGGCAGGCCACCTGATGAGCAATGTGCGGGGGACTGAACGACCCTCCCAGCAAGGCAATCTTCATGCGTCCTCTCCCCCGTACGAGAGAAACTCGCCTCGTGCCTGACCGAAGGCTGCTGCCTGCTCCTGCAGACGCTCCCAGACATCTCCGCATTCGGCACCGCTTTCGACCGCCAGGCGTACCTCATCCGTGCCGCACAATAGGTCTACGGCCGGTCGGTCGCTGACGAATTCATACGATTCGACCCGCCACGAAAACTCATCGGGTGCAATATCCCTTAGAGCGCTCAGAAGTTCGAGACCGAAGCGGAAGGGCCGAAAGAGTTGCCTGTCGCTCACGTGCACCTGGATGCCATGGCAATTCTCTCCGTTGTGCTTTTGAAAAGCCGGCTTGAATGTCACGGGCCTGAACAGCGCTCCAGCGCCGATCCGCTCGCTCATGATCACGGAAAGACGCTTGGCGTCGATCCACGGCGCGCCGACCAATTCGAATGGCCTAGTGGTGCCCCGACCCTCGGAAATATTTGTCGCCTCTACCAGGCAGGCACCGGGATAAACGATGGCCGTATCCAGGCCAGGCATGTTCGGAGACGGCATCACCCACGGCAACCCGGTCTGATCGAACCACATCTCCCGTCGCCAGCCTTTCATATTAACGACGGTCAGGTCGATGTCCATGTCCTTAGACGCCAGTCGAGCCAGTTCGCCAATCGTCAATCCGTGGCGCACCGGCACGGGAAACTCGCCCACAAACGAGTGAAAACCTTCTCCGAGCAGCGGCCCTTCCAACATCTTGCCGCCAAGCGGGTTCGGCCGGTCAAGGACGACGACAGCCACTCCAGCCCGGGCGCAAGCTCTCATGCTGTACAGCATGCTGGCTGCATAGGTGTAGTAACGACTGCCGATGTCTTGCAGGTCGACGACCAGGAGATCGATCTGATCCAGTAGTTCCGGCCCGGGGCTCAGGTCTTCGATCGACTTTCCATACAAGCTGACGATCGGGATCTCCCGACCGCCCTCATGCCCGACCGCCTGCATATCCTGAGAGCCGCCCGACAATCCGTGTTCGGGTCCCATCAGCAACCGCAGGTCGAGACCGGCATCCCGGAAAAGATCTAGAGCGTGTATGAGTTCTCCGTTTACGGATGCGGCATGCGCCAGCAGGCCCAGCCTGCGATTCCTCAACAGATCGAACCCCCTGTCGATCAAAACATCGAGACCGCTTTGAATTTTCACCTATTCCCCCAAGGCACTTGACAGGTTACTCTCCCGGTTTCAAAGTCAGCTGAAAATCATAGGTTGCGCCGAACCCCTTGGGAAATACCGAGCGCCGCAGGTTCCACAGTGCGCAAATATCGAGCAGCTGGTCACCGATTGTGTTCTTGGCCATGGTAACCCCGGAAACCTCGCCTTCGTTGCTGACCGTGACCTTGATCAACATGTCGCCTTTCAACTTCGGCTTTTTCTTCAGGCGTTCCTTGTACACCTTGGCTATCTGCTTGCGGTTCAATGCAAAGACGCGACTCGGGCTCTTACCCGCGATGCGCTCTTTCAATATCTGAAAACGATCAAAGAGTCTGTCACGGATTTCGCGAGCCTTCTCGTTCTTTTCATCCGCTGCCATGATCTGCTCGGTCAACTCGATCGCCTTGGAGAACTCGCCACCCTTGTCGAAAATAGTGGCCAAACCGACGAGCGCTTGCAGGTTGTGCGGCTCTTTCTTTCGCACGACCTGAAAAGTGGGCAGTGCCTTTTCGATTTCACCGGACTCTAGATACAACGGGGCCAGCACCTTGCATGCTTCCAAATCATCCGGCACATCCTGCATGATACTCTCGTAGGCACCTTTTCTCTGATCCTGTTTGCCCAGCCTGTCGGCTAAAGCCGCCATCGATCGCCAGCAATCGAGGTGAACGCCCGCATGCCCGCAGGCTTTCGTGTAGGCCGCCAGAGCCTCATCGCTCTTGCCAAGCTGATCGAGCAAACTGGCTCGCGCGTGTTGAACATCGTATGCCTCAGGATCGATCTCGACCGCCCGGGTGTAGGCCGCTAGGGCTTCTGGCTTGTCTCCCTTGTGCAAGAGCAGTTCGGCCATCTCGCGCTGGGCAATGAAGAGTTCGGGTTTCTTCTCAATAACCATGCGATACTGAGCCAAGGCGGGTTGTGCCTGGCCTGATTTCTCCAAAGCCCTTGCCAAATCGAGCCTGTAGCCGGCAGTACCTGGATCGCGATCCACCGCCTTCTCGAGCATCTTTATGGCTTGCGCAAAATCTCCCTTTGCAAGCCACATCTTCCCGAATCGCCCGAAAGCGATGGCAATCTTCGGGCCCAGTTCTATAGCACGCTCAAAGTTGTTCTCGGCCTGGTCATAGACCCCCCAACCGGTCTGGATAATGCCCATGCCGATATAGGTCCAGTAGAATTTGTCGTTCAACTTGGTGATCTTGGTCAGTTCGCTGCAGGCCTCGTTCCTGTCGGTAATTGAGTAAGCCCACAGGAAACGATTGAAGGGTTGCTTGGGATCGGCGCGGTATTCGTCGTTGTAACGGGCCTGCAAGGCATCGATGCGCTTCGAACCAAGAGCGGCCTCGATCTCGACAACGGCGTCCGTCATGCCGTTCACGGTATAACGATCCTTCGAGCCCATCTCCGGCCGGTTCCCAGCCGGGACGCCCGCCGGCGGCCGGCAGGAGGGTGTCCAGACAGCCAGTGTCAACAAGATCGTCAACGTTGTTCTCATTTTCAATTCCTCTTTTCTCACTTGATGATCTGCGGGCGAAGACTGACCTGCTTGTTTTTCATGGCGACCTTGAAACGAACCGCTCGGCACTCGTGCTTGGACATGAGTATTTCCTCTTGACGCTTCAACTTTCGGACAAAACGCTCGAAGTTCAGCTTCTCGATCTTCTCCCCCAGGTTCTCCTTGGCCTTGATGAACTCGGTGTAGATCCCGCGGTAGTAATCATCGTCCGCCGACCCCTCTTCGGTTGTTTCCTGCTGTTCTTCCTGCTCTTCCTTTTCTTCCTGTTCTTCCTGGTCCTCTTGTGGCTCGGCGGCAGTATCATCTACGCCAGTCTCTTCTTGCCTCTCCTGCCGCTCGATCTCATCTGTCTTTTCCAGATCATCTTCCTGCTCGGAAACCGTTTCCTTGTCCTCAATATCAGCTTCTTCCCGCGCCTCCTCCGGCTGTCTGTCTTCTTCATCAAGCGTCCCGGACGGGGACAACTCTGCTGTGCTTTCCAACCCTTCTTCGTCATCATCGAGCGAGCCCTGCAGCTCATCTTCCTCCCGCAACCCTGCCGGATCTTCTTTCAACATGTCGCCGAGCGACGCTTCCCCCGTGTCCTTGTCGCGCACCTGGTTGAGAAGATCGGCAATGGCGCGAACCGCTGCGGGCCCTTTCAACTCGAACTTGTGCTGTAGCTCACCATGGGCTATTGCCATCGCATCCAGCTCCAACTGCTTCAGCCCCGTGCTGAGCCGTCCTCCCAGGACCACGGCAATCACCAGCATAACCACCAGGCATATGGCACCCAGCCCGAACAATAGTAAAGACATCTCCCCAAACGGCTTGTCCAAGCTGTCCATTTCTCGGGCGACAAAAATAGTATACAGTCCCTCACTGCCCTCGACGGCAACCGGGACTCCCACAGCCAGCCAGGTCTTCGCAGCACAATTTGTGATTTTCGGCCCGATACTTTTTCCCTCCTTGAGCGCAGCCTGTGCCTCCTTGCCGATAGCCCCTTCCAGGCACGTCGCTGCGTTCGCCGACACTGCACTCGCTGCTACGCCGTCTGCAACCAGGTAGGCGAAATTGATCCCCGCCGGAAGTTCGCCGGAGCGGGACTTGACCAGTGCGTCATCCAGCGGAAAAGTCGCCAACAGGACGGCTTGTACACTCCCTGAAACAGCAACCGGAACCAACACCGCCCGCAAGAGTTTCTTGTCTTGGCCGACGACGAGCGCCGTCCGCTTACCCTGCAAAACTCCATTAATTGCGGCGCTGATCTTCGCATCGCCTGGGGGCGCCTTTCCCGTCCAGTGCAAATCGATGTTACGAACCAATCCGAGGCCCTTTTCATCGAGTATGAAAAAATCTTCCACCGGAGCCGTCTCCCTGGCGGCCGTTGTCAGGCCGGCCACCTCGGCTCGCAGCTTGTTCAGCCATCCCTCGATCTCGCTCTTTTGCGTGGGTCGATCGTTTATCAGGTTGCGCAGCGACGAGCGATCGGCGAGCTCCGTCATTTTCCAGACGAGTCGCCCCATGTCCGCCGCGTCCATTTCCTTGAGCAACCTGCCCGCCTCGAGCAGCCCGTTGCCGGCCTCGTCGATGTTGATCTGCCTGACACGCGGGAAAACCATGAAATAGGTGCCGACTGTCATGACGAGAACAGCGGTTGACAAGAGAATTGCAGTTGTTGTTCTGGACATCGTGTTCTCTCCCGTGGATCAGGCGTGCCGCTTCCCGAATCAGCGCGCAAAGAGGGCAAAGATCTTGTTCATCTCGCGATTGGCCAGCACCAACTTGCCATCCGAATATAGCTGGGTGGCCTTGCGCAACAATCTACTGACGGTCTGTTTGTCCTTGCCCGATGGCTTTTTCTCATTATTCAGCTGCGCCAGCCTCTGGAATTTACGGTCGATGAACTCCGCATCTATCCTGGTGCTCTTGACGATCTCGGCAAGCTGCAGCGACAAATCCATCATTTTATCGTAATCCCCTTCTTTCTTTGCCCCGGCAATATCATTGATCAAGCCTGAATTCTCCAGGGGCAGATCTGCCGGCAGAATGCCATGTTTTCTCATTTTGTCCAAGGCCCCTTTGTAGGCAGCCTGAGCCTTCTTGCGGCTTACCGCCTGACCTCGCCTGTTGCCGGCCGGCAACGGCGGGCGATAAGTCGCAATGCTCGACTTGGCCCTCAGGAAGGCCGCTTCCCGGCGGGCAAGCTCTGCCTCACGCCGTGCGATTTCCTTTTCCCGGCCGGCGACGTCGGCCTCGCGCGCCGCCATGCCTTTCTCGCGCCGAGCAACGCCCGCCTCCCTATGTGCTGTATCCAAGGACGGTGATGAAACGCCCGACGATATGCGTCCCAGCATCTGGTCCTTCTGGAGCGCGAGTTTCTTGCGCTCGGTCTCGAGAGATTTCTCTCTCTCCCACATGCCCTTCTCTTTCAGGTAGAGGTTTCTTTCCTTTTCAGAAAGCCTCCGCGATTGCACCTGGTCATGGCCCTGTAGCTGTTCCTTGGACGTCATTAAAGAGTCTTTTTCTTTTCTCAGGCGCTCACGCTCTTTTTGGAACTCGCTCATCCTGCTCTGTAGTTCCTGCTCTTCCTTGGCGATCTTGCTGCGGTCGGCCTGGACAACAATGGTCAGCTCTTCCTGCTTGTTCTTCTTCTTGTCCGACCCGCAGGCCGCAACGAGTCCAAGGAAGACAATCAGGCATGAGCTGTATGCGGTTGTTTTCATGACACGCTCCTTGTGGCAGCTGACATGCGCGAACGCAAGTCTTGAAGCGACCCGATCTTTACAGCGGTAACTTCGTATAGTGCAATCGGCTCGAGAATGCCCTTCATGAAAACCGGCTCCTTGGGTTGGACTTCCACCCACTCGGCCACCTTGCCGAATGTTGTTTCGCTGATCAGAACCTGTCCCTCCCGGGTGGTGGCTTCTATTCTCTGCGCCAGGTTGACATCCCTGCCGATGATCGTGTACTCCATCCGGCGGGCCGAGCCGATGTTCCCCGCGATGGCCTCTCCGCTGTGCACCCCAATGCCGAAATTGGCCACCGGTTTGCCCTCCTGCATTCGCTTCCAGTTGAACTCACCAACTTTTTTCTGTATTTCCACGGCCGTAATGACGCCGCGCATCTCGGGCAAGTCGATCACCTGCGGTGCGCCATAGATGGCCATGATCGAATCACCGATGAACTTGTTTATGGTGCCCTCGTATTGGAAAATAACGTCGATCACAATCCCGAAGTAATCGTTCAGCAGAGCCACCACTTCACGTGGTCGCAACATCTCACTCAAGGCTGTAAAACCGCGGATATCAAGAAACATCACCGTCACGCGTTTCAGTTCTCCGGTTAGTCCCAGATCATCTTCCTCCTTGAGGATACGTTCTGCGACCTGGTCGGACACGTAGCGCGCGAAAGTATTCCTGATGCGCTCCCGCTCCCTGAGTCCCCGGACCATGAAATTGAACGCATGGGCCAGAACTCCTATTTCATCCCTGCTATTGATGGTCAGGGTCCTATCCAGTTTGCCTTCCGAAACGCCTTCCATCGCAGCCGCGACCTGCCGAATGGGTCGCGAGAAATGCCGGGCCAATAAAAGTGATCCGGCCAGCCCGCAAAGAATCGCTAAAAGCGTCACCAGCAGGTTCACAGTCAGCGAGTCCTTCAACTGACGTTCTGTCTCCAGTGTCGAGAATCCCAGCGTGGCCCAGCCGAGGGCCTGGCCCTGGTTGCCTTCCAGCTTGACCTTAAAAGTTCTGACCGCCTCATCGGTCCATTTCCACTCAGCCGTGCGCCCGAGCCGCCCTTGCTCGTCCTGTCCCTTCAAGCTCAGCGCCAGGAGGGGAGCGGCCTCTATGAGCAGATCGAGATTGAGGCTGCCACCTTCAATTCTTCCCGAGGCGTCTTGAAAAGTGGCAAAGCAGAGATGGGTGCCGAACTTAACTCCCAGATCGACAAACATCTTCACCAGCATGGGATCGTAGTGCCGTCCCCCATACCCCTGACCGCGCATGCTGGCGATGATTGTTGCCAGCGACTTGAACTTTTTTTCCGCGTCCGCCCTGCTCAGGTTTGCCGAGCGAATAACGAGAAAGTATGCCATGGATGCGCTGACCAGGAGCACCAGGACGGCAACGAAAATGGAAAGCTTGACCCCCAACGTGAATCGTGATCGTCTATGAAGAGTTGACGCCATACGGCAGGATTATACTCATCAACTACAGCTACTTCAAGGAATTGAGAGCCACTGGATCATGGGTTGGATCTTATCTGCTGTGCGTGGAAAACGAACCCGGCGCATGAATCGCTACCGGCAGCGAATGGACGCGATCAACGCCGTCGAACCGGTCCTCCGGAACAAGACTGACGGGCAGTTGCGGGAAATGAGCCTCACCCTTCGCCGCCGGGCCGGCGCTGGAACCCGAATCGACGATTTGTTGATCGAGGCATTTGCACTGGGACGAGAGGCGGCTCGCCGCACCCTGGGTATGCGACACTTCGATGTACAGGTTCTCGGAGCCATGGCTTTGCACGATGGCCTCATCGCGGAGATGAAAACCGGTGAAGGCAAGACCCTGGCGGCTACCTTGGCGGTTTACCTGAACGCATTGACCGGCAAGGGCATCCACCTGGTCACGGTCAACGACTATCTGGCGGAGCGGGATGCCAACTGGATGGGGCCCTTGTATCGTTTCCTGGGGTTGCATGTAGGCGTGATACTGGAAAGCATGGGGGATTACCCTGCGGAGGAAATCCGCAATCGCAAAGAGGCCTACGCCTGTGATGTCACCTATGGCACCAACCACGAGATCGCGTTCGACTACCTGCGGGACAACCTGGCCGTCGTGCCGGAAGAAATCGTCCAGCGGGGTTTCCAGTTCGCCATCGTCGACGAGGTGGACTTCCTGCTCATCGACGAAGCACGTACCCCGCTGATCATTAGCGGCCCCTCGCGCGCAGATACCGGATTCTACGAACAGGTCGACCGCATCGTCGGCCGTCTGGAAGCAGGCAAACATTTCACCGTGGAGGCCAAGACCCGCACGGCCAGTCTGACCGAGGCGGGATTCGACACGCTGCAACGGAAACTCGGAGTGGACAATCTGGCCGATCCGGACAATCTGGAGATTTTTCACGCGGTCCACCAGTCGGTACTGGCCCACGGAGTGTACCAACTAGACGTCGACTACATCGTGGAAGAAGGTCAGGTCTTCATCGTGGACGAATTCACCGGAAGGGTATCGGAAGACAAGCGCTATTCGGACGGTCTGCACCAGGCCATCGAAGCGAAGGAACGCGTCGAAGTGCAGCCCGAAGACGCAACCCTGGCCAAGGTGACCTACCAGACTTTCTTCGGTCTCTACAAAAAGCTGGCGGGCATGACCGGCACAGCCTGGAGCGAGCGCAAGGAATTTTTGCAGACATACGGCAGGGACGTCCAGGTAATTCCCACCCATCGACCCATGATCCGCCACGACTATCAGGATCTGGTTTTCGAAACAATCGATGACAAACACCGGGCCGTCGTCGACCGGATCGTCGAATTACGAGAGCAGGGACGCCCGATACTGGTCGGCAGTACCAGTGTACGGGAATCGGAAAAACTCTCCACTCGCCTCGAGGCTGCCAACCTTCCCCATTCGGTTCTCAATGCCAAGAACCACCACGAGGAAGCAGCGGTCATCGCAAATGCCGGGCGCAGGGGGGCCGTCACCATTTCCACCAACATGGCCGGGCGCGGCACCGACATCATCCTGGGAGGCAACCCGAATCTCCTGGATGACCAGAACCGGGCAGAGCAAGAAGAAGTTTCCAGAGCGGGCGGCTTGCACGTCATCGGCACCGGCAACCACGAATCGATGCGAATCGACAACCAGCTACGCGGCCGTGCCGGGCGCCAAGGAGACCCCGGAAGCAGTCAGTTCATGGTGGCGTTGGAAGATGAGATTTGGCAGAAATTCGGCAAGCTTCAGATCGAGACCATCAGGAAAAAGCTGCAAAGTGAAAACCACCGCGGAGGAGAACCCATCCCGAGAGGCTGGGTCTTGCCCGTCTTGAAGAGCTTGCAAAAGAAGGTCGACACCGAGAACGAGGCCGTTCGCAGGGATGTTCTCAAGTACGATCTGGTGGTGCATATGCAAAGGGAAACCATATACGCCTGGCGCCGAACACTGGTTAGCGGTGAACGGTACGATCCACGGGAACTAATCGGGGATCTGATCGACGATCTGATGGCACAACACACCGGGCCAGAAACCTTGTCCGGGGCGTTGCAGGCCCATTTCCATGCGCCCTTCGAGCTGGTCCCATCGAAGGAACGGAGCCTTACGGAACAGGCTTTCGACCAGGCCTTGTTCCTCCTGAATGAAAGGGAAACATCCTTTGGACCAGGCATCGTTCACGAATTGGGTCGGAGGATCCTGCTGCAATCCATTGACGATTTGTGGACCGATCACTTGACCAATCTTGAACGACTCGAGGATGGAATCGGCTTGCGCGGATATGCCCAGGTCGACCCGCTGATCGAATGGCGCAAGGAAGCCACGATACTCTGGCAGGAATTGCTGCGCTCGATTCGGTCGCGCGCGGTCCGGCTCTGGTTTCTCGTCGAAGTATCGCCTGCGAGTTTCCCTCAGTCGTCGCAACTGGATCAGGAACTCCGCCCCACCCCGACAACCATCCGAAATGACTAGCAGCTAGCGCTGATCAAGGGAGCGGGTACGAGCTTGACAGACTCTTGAGTAGATGGAAAGCTGTGCCGCCGGCAGGGTAGCAGGGCCCGTTTGCGAAACCCTGCCTGGACGGTTATTTCGAGGAGGAAAGATGATACCTATAAGGCGGCAGCCGTCGTCCACATTTCTAAGCCTGCTGGTATTTGTGGTTTTTTTGCCGTCCTGCGGTAAAAAGACGGGTGATACCGGTGCGGATGGCAAGACCGTCGCCAAGACGGTCAAGGTGCAGACCTTGACCAGGACGGACATCGTCGACATGCTCAGCTACGTCGCCGACTTCAAGCCTTACACCGAGATCAAAATATTCTCCCAGGTTCCCGATCGTATCCTGTATTTTCCCTTCAACGACGGCGATCTCATCCAGCGCGGCCAGCGACTGGCCTTGATTCGCCGGGAGGGAATGGAAAAAGGTCTCGAACAGATGGCAGCCCAGGGCGAGGCTCTGGGGATACAGATCCGCAACCTCGAAAGAGAGCTCAAGCGCTCGGCCGAGTTGCTGCGCTCGGGGGTCATCACCCAACCGGTTTTCGACAAGCTCAAGACCACCTACGATGCCACCGTCGCCCAGCGCAAGGCCTTAGACGCCGGCCGCAGCCAGCTCGCCGTGCGCGCGGGCAACGCGGCCATAAATGCTCCCATCGGCGGGGTGATCGCGGGCAAGATGCTCGAAAAAGGAGACATGGCCGTTCCGCAGGTGCCATTGTGCCGCATCCTGGACATCGAACGCCTCAAGATCGAGATCAAGCTGGTCGAGAAAGACGTCGCCAGGGTGCGCCTGGGACAAGAAGTCCGCATCAAGCTGGATTGCTGCGGCGACAAGATCTTCATCGGCAAGCTGACCAGTATCCGACCCTACATCGATCCGGACACGCGCACCAACACCGTTGAGGTCACGCTCGACAATCCACGTGACAAGATCACCGGCCTATGGCTTCTGAAGCCGGGTATGTTCGGGCGCGCGGAGTTGATCGTATCGGAGCGCAAGGACGTTCTGGCCGTTCCCGAACCGGCCCTGCTGCTGGACAACAGGCTCCTGAAACAGCAGAAGGCGGGCGAGATCCTGCGCAAGGCGTTCGTGGTCGACGACCAGGGCCTGGCACATCAGCGCTTGGTGCGGCTGGGAGCGAGAAAAGGGTCGCTCTACGAGGTGCTGGCCGGCCTGCAAGACGGCGACAGGGTTGTAGTGCGCGGACAACACGGCCTGCGGGACGGTCAACAGGTGGAAATCGTGGCCGATAAATAATCCACGGACGAAAGTGACGCAAAGATGAAGATCTCCAGCATGTCCGTTCGGCGCGGTGTCACCGTCAGCATGATCTATATGATCCTGGTCGGCTTCGGCCTGTACTCCCTGGGCCGCCTGCAGTTGGATCTCTACCCGGACATCTCTTTTCCGACAGTGATTGTTATCACTAACTACACCGGCGCAAGTCCCGAGGACATTGAAACCCTGATCACCAGGCCGATCGAGGGACAGGTAGCCTCGGTCAAGGACGTCGACGAGATAACCTCCGAGTCGAAACAGGGCATTTCTCTGATCAACGTCAAGTTCGATTGGGGAAAGGACATGGAGCAGGCCGAGACGGACGTGCGCCGCTCGTTGGAGATGGTGAAAGGATATCTTCCCGACGACGCGGACGACCCGATCGTTTTCGCCTTCGATCCTTCGCTGCAGCCGATCGTCATGTTCATGGTCAGCGGCCCCTACCCGCTCGACGAGTTGCGTCGCATCGCCGAAAACGACTTGCAGCCGCGCATCGAGCGTCTTCCCGGCATTGCCAACGCCTACGTTGCGGGCGGGCTGGAGCGCGAGATCCACGTTACGCTCGACCCGCTGGAGATCGAAGCCTTCGGCCTGGATGTCAACACCGTGGTGCGGGCTGTCTACGCCGAAAACTCCCAGGTTCCCGGAGGCTCACTCGAACAGGGCAGCCTCGACTTCACCATTCACAGCGAGGGCAAGTTCCAGAAGGTTTCCGAGATCGGAGAGGTTGTCGTCGGAATCAAGCGCGGCCAGGACGGGGTGCAGCCCATCCGCCTCAAGCAAGTGGCCCGGGTGGAAGACTCTTTTTACGAGAGCCAGCGCATCCTCGAGGTGGACGACGAACCGGCCGTCTGGATGATGGCCCGCAAGCAATCCGGCGCCAATAGCGTCAAGGCGGCCGACGCGGTCGTCGATGCGCTACCCAGAATTGCCAGGGAGTCCGGCGCCGAGCTCGATTTCAAGATCATCTTCAACCAAGGCGATTTCATCAAGCAGTCGCTGGGCAACCTGTCCACCACCGGGCTAGCAGGCATACTGATAAGCTTTTTCGTCCTGCTCTTCTTCCTGCGCAACATTCGTTCGGCGCTAATCATCTCGCTGGCGATTCCAATCTCGGTGATCGCCACTTTCGCGGTCATGGACCAGGCCGGCATGACTTTGAACATCCTCTCTATGGCCGGCCTGGCGCTGGCCATCGGCATGCTTGTGGACAATGCCATCGTCGTGCTTGAAAACATCTTCCGCCTGCGCGAGGAAGGCATGGGCGCCAATCAGGCGGCCATCGAGGGCGCCAGCGGCGTCAGCACCGCCGTCAGCGCTTCCACGCTGACCACAATCTCCGTCTTCGTTCCGATATTGTTCGTTCCAGGGATCGCCGGGGTCATGTTCCGTGACATGGCGGTCACGATCTGCTTCGCCCTGGCCGTCTCGTTGGCGGTGGCGCTGACCTTCATTCCGCTGGCGGCTTCCCGCCTGCTGCGCTCCGAGCGGGCCGGGAGATTGCTCGCCCGGGCCCGGGAGAAAGATCCATTTCAAAAAGTGCGCAACGGTTATGGCCGTATTCTGGACTGGCTTCTGGCCCGCAGGTGGGTGGTGGCGCTGGGGGTTGTGGGACTGCTGACGGTCACCGGCTCGCTGATGGTTTTGATGCCGACCGACTTCGTCGCCCAGGACGACCAGTCGTTGGTTTTCGTTACCATCGAAACTCCCATCGGCGACAACTTGCAAGAAACATCCAAGATCATGCGCGAGGCGATCGAGCGCATCAAGAAAGTCGTAACGCCCGAGGAAAGGCGCATGATTGCCCTGGACGCCGGCGTCGGCAAGGGTTTCGTATCGATCTTCGCCAAGGGAGTGCACGCGGGAACGATCCGCGTCCCCCTGGTCTCGATGGGCCGGCGGGAACGCAGCCAAAAGCAGATCGAAAACTCCATCCGCAGCGAGCTTCAGAAGATGCCCGGCGTCAAGGTCACCGTCGGGCCGCCTTTCAACCCCATGGGAGGAGAAGGGGACATCGAGATTCAGATCCGCGGCCACGATCTGGAAATATCGCGCAAGATCGGTCTGACGCTGCGCGACAAGCTGCGCGCCATGCCGATGATGAGCGAGGTCAACTATTCGATGGAAGACCAGAAGCCGGAGGTCAGAATCCGTTTCGACCGCCCCAAGATGGCCGAGATGGGGATCTCGACGGCGGCGACCGGCAGTGCCGTCTCGACCTACTTCATGGGGCGCCTGGCCGGCCGCTACGCCGAGGGCGGCGACGAGTACGACATTATGGTCCGATATGCCAAGAGCCACCGCCTGGACGTCGACGAGCTGCGCCGGGCTCCGGTGATGACCATAAGCGGGTCTGTAGTCCCGCTTGAAAATATTGCCGAAGTCAAGGTGGGCCTGGGCCCGGTGGACATCACCCGCCTCGACCAGGCGCGCGTCACGCGTCTGACCTGCAGCCTCGAGGACGAGTATCGGAACGAGGACGGCAAGGCCGGAAAGAAGGATCTACGCGCGGCCATCGCCGGCGTAAAAGACATTCTCGAAGAGTATTTTCGGCAGAATGCCGAGCTGACGAAGAACTTCACCTACCACATCGGCGGGACCGCCGAGGATTTTATGACTTCCATGAAGTGGCTCGGCATGGCCTTGATGGTTTCGATTCTGCTGGTCTTCATGGTCATGGCCAGCCAGTTCGAATCGCTGCGCCAGCCCTTCATCATCATCTTCAGCGTGCCCCTGTCGGCGATCGGGGTGGTTTTAATGTTCATCCTGACGGGCAGCACCATGGATATCTCGTCGCTGGTGGGAGTCATCATGCTGGTGGGCATAGTGGTCAACAACGGCATAGTAATGGTTGACGCCGCTAACCAACTCAGGGCGAAGGGCCAGGGAAGGCGCGAGGCCATAGCCCGGGCCGCACGAATTCGAATGCGGCCCGTCCTGATGACCAGTCTGACGACCATCCTGGCCATGTCCCCGCTGGCGCTCGAGATCGGCGAGGGCTCGGCCGGTTGGGCGGGAATGGCCAAGGCGGTAATCGGCGGCCTCATTGCCGCGACGCTGCTGACGCTGGTGGTCGTCCCGACCGTCTATACCGTTTTCGCAAGGAAACAGGTGAAGAAGATCGACCTGGCGGCCACTCAGTAGGAATGTAATGAGGGATCAGTCCGCTTTGAGCCGGCCCTCAATCAAGCTCAGCCGATGCTCGTGGTCATCGACTACTGTGGGCTCAAGATCGGAACAACTTGTCTCCGATTGCGGCGATAGATTTTGAAGCCGGCATCGAACGTCATCACGCTGGCATCCGGCACAAGCTCCGACATCCGCACCAGACAGGCGTCGGCAAGCGCCATGGGTACGTCTTCGTACTTACGCATGAGACGCTGGACATGAGTGATCTCATCTGCCAGGCGAAAGGCAGGCACCACCAGGTTCCGCTCCAACAGTTCCATAACGGCC
>CAZXHT010000099.1:0-22784 GCA_964640665.1 uncultured Myxococcales bacterium | reverse complement strand
GCCAGTTTCTCTGTAGCTCCGCATAATCATATGCTCCGCATTAGTGGGAGATCATAGGAGGAATGGGTCTCTTGACGTAACCTCGCAAGATCGGTAAGAAAACCATGTAACAATGGACTCGACTGATGGGGTGGCGAATGAAGGACAATGCACGGCACGAAACTTGTCCGGCCGGTACATCGGATGATCGCTTGATGTGGTGGCATGTTGTGCCGAATGCTTGGTCTCGATTGAACGCGTACGTGGGGCGGCATACCAAAGCAATGTGGATCCTGGAGGTGGTCGCCAGCCTTCTCATGATCGGCTTCGCTCTGACCTTTCTTCTTCCATTTGTGAAGGTCATGAGCACTAGCTCACTTTGGAATGACGAACTCTACTCTATCATGCACTTCAGCTCACGGGGAGTAATAAGAACTCTGACTGACTACCACGTACCCAACAACCACATCTTTTTCAATCTGCTGAATGCATTGACGCCCGGCTCGGCATCTTTCAACCCACTGCGTGCTCGGATCTGGTCTTTCATCTTTGTAGCGGCCTCCATGTTGATTGGTACGATCGCTTTTGCCCGAAGAGGTAGGTTCTTCGAAGGCTCCCTCTTTTTTCTGGTAATGGCGGTCAACCAGTCACTCCTGGACTTGACCCTCCAGGCCCGCGGCTATGGGTTGCTGTGCTTTTGCGTGGTGACCACCTCATTGCTGGTGCTCAGCTACCTGCACAATTCCGGGAACCTCTCGCTGGTGCTGATCTCACTTCTGACGATTCTGGGAACCTGGACTATTCCCACGTACATTTTCTTCTCCGGGACACTGATGTTGATTCTATTCTTCCAGGACAGGAAGCCGAAGCTCCTCGTGGCAGGAATAATTACCTTGCTCGTGGTGATCGCACTATATACTCCGGTGTGGAATGACTTTGTTTGTCACATTAACACCTACGGCGAAAGATGGGGATATCAGTACGGCAGTTGGAGGGCCGTTTGCGAGACCATTCGTAAATATTTTCTGAGCTCCTTTTGGGGTACAACGTTCGCTGATGATTGGAACGTGGCCTTCTTCCTGTTGGGCATCGTGATCATCCCTGCGATTATCTGGAAGAAGAAGGGTTCTAACGTTCGAGGAGTTCGTATACTCCTGATTGCCGTGTTTGTTTTTCTGGCCATCTGCCGGATCATAAAGACGCCTCTCGTACGAACCACAAGCTTTGTAGTGCTTCCGCTGGCCCTGTGTATATTGATCCGGCTCGGTTACATCCTGCGCAGTTCCCGGATTGCCATGTTGCGACCGCTCATATTCATCGGAGCCGCGATCTTCTTCTCGCTGCACAGTTTCAACCAAGCCAGGCACTTCAATTTCAAGCCGATAGAAAACTGGATGGGCGTGGCAAGGTTCATCGAGAGAACCTTTCCCGAGGGCACGAATATATCCGCACCTTTCAATAACCACTTTCTCAGGGTATATTTAGATCCTGCATACATGATCACAAAGAAGTTCGATCTCGATAAGTTCGCAGCCGGGCAACAGGTCTGCGTGGACAGCAACTTCACGGCCAAGAAACGATTCGATCCAGTAGAGTTCTCTCCTTCGGGCATTGGAATCATCATTCCTCAGCGGCGCGGCAAGTTTCAGAAGGTCTGTTTCTCCCCTCCTCAGGATTCCGGCATCGAGCAGATCCTGGACGGGAACGGCAGAGAACTCGGCCGTGAAATGTACGATCGGAATCTCTCGACCCGCTGGACCACCAACATGCCGCAATCGAAGCTGCAGATTACCGTAGGTCTCAGGGTTTTCCTGAAGCCAGGAGTACGCTACCACTCGCTGAACATTGTGGCTCTCAATGGAGACATTCCGCTGAAGCTCGAAACGCGACTGAGCGTCGAGGGGCGTTCGAAGATGCTTGTGAATCACTACATCGAGCGCTACGGAGATTTCATGACTATATTCCTAGGCGACCAGGAGATCGAATATGTCGACCTGAAGATCCTTTCAGCACAGACCAACAGATTCTTTTCCGTGAACGAAATGTGGGCCTATCCAGAAAGGACCGCTCAACAAATCATGCACAAAGTGCCCATTGAGACCTCGATAATTAACAACACCGCAACGAGGTGATTTCATTTTGTAGGGCGGGAGAACCGAGAGGGCACAAACTAACCTAGGCCTAGATCACCCCTGCCTGAAGCAGGTCGTGCAGACGCAGAAGACCGACAGCGCGACGTTCGGCATCGATAACAGGTAACACCGAGATCTGGCTGGGGCGATCTTCCATCAACCTGATGGCTTCCACGGCCAAACGGTCGCCCTTGATGGTCACCGGATCGCTGGTCATCACCTCGATCACCGGATTTTCCAGCAAGTCGCCGCCGTGGCGCGCCAGCGCCCGGCGCAGGTCACCGTCGGTGATCACGCCCCTCAAGACGCCGGCTTGGTTGACGACGTTTACAGCGCCCAGTCCTTTGCTTGACATTTCGACAATCGCCGCCTGCATGTTCGCGTCGTCCGACACCAGCGGGTTGGCCTCGCCGATGTGCATGATGTCGCTGACTCTCAGAAGCAGGCGCTTGCCGATGACGCCGCCCGGATGCAGGCAGGCGAAGTCGTCGCTATCGAAGCCGCGCTTTTTCAGCAGCACGACCGCCAGCGCGTCGCCCACCGAAAGCAGGGCGGTGGTGCTGGCCGTCGGGGCCAGGTTGTCGGGACAGGCCTCGCCCGATACGCCGACATCGATGAAGATGTCTGCGTCCCTGGCCAGCGTTGATTCCGGATTACCGACCAAGGCCATGATCTTGATGCCGACGCGCTTGATGCTCGAGACGATCTTGACCAACTCTTCCGTCTCGCCGCTGTTCGAAATCAGCACGGCCACGTCTCCGCGCGCCAGTATGCCCAGGTCTCCGTGGACTCCCTCGGCCGGGTGCAGGAAGACGGCCGGCGTCCCGGTGCTGGCCAGCGTCGAGGCAATTTTCCTGCCGACCAGCCCCGACTTGCCAAGACCGCTGATGACCACTTTTCCCCGGCAATTCAACAGTAACTCGATAGCGTCTGCGAAGGCCGGCCCAAGTTTGGCGCCGACCTCCTTGATCGAGGCAGCCTCGATCTCGAGTACCTTGCGTGCTTCAGCTAGGATATCCACCTGTTCTCCTTCACCAGCCGGTCGATGGCGCGTACCTGACCCAGGACCGCGGGCAAATCGGCCAGGGCGATCATGTTGGGCCCGTCACAGGGCGCCTGATCGGGATCGTCGTGGATCTCCATGAACAGGGCGTCGATGCCTACTGCCGCCGCCGCCCGCGAAAGGTGCGGCACGAATTCGCGCTGGCCCCCGGTGCTTGACCCTAGTCCGCCGGGGAGTTGCAGCGAGTGGGTGGCGTCGAATACAACCGGGTAGCCAAAACGGCGCATGATGGCCAGTGAACGCATGTCTACGACCAGGTTGTTATAGCCGAAGGACGCGCCGCGCTCGGTCAGTAGTATGGCCTGGTTCCCGCAATGCTCGATCTTGCCTATTACACCAGCAATGTCGGTCGGAGAGAGGAACTGGCCCTTCTTTACGTTTACCGGTTTGCCAGTCTTTGCAACGGCGCAGACGAGATCTGTCTGGCGGCACAAAAACGCCGGGATCTGGATGATGTCGGCAACCCTGGCCACTGCCTCGACCTGCGAGATCTCGTGGACGTCACACAGTAACGGCACGCCCAGGGCCGACTTGACCCTCCCCATTATATCGAGCCCCGCCTCGATTCCCGGGCCACGGTACGAGTCGATCGACGTCCGATTGGCTTTGTCGAAACTCGTCTTGAGGATGTAGGGGACATCCAGATCCATGCAGACGGCCTGGATTTGCCTTGCCACCGACAACAAGTGCGCCTCGTTTTCTATGACGCACGGCCCGCCGATCAGCACCAGCGGGTTGCCCCCGCCAATCTCGATACCGCCTGCTTCAACCACGTTCATGACTCATTCCTTGCCCGTTGACCCGGGCCAATTGCTCCGGTGTGTCGATCGCAATCGACTCCTGCTCGACCGCGACGACGCTAATCTTGTAGCCGTTTTCAAGCGCCCGAAGCTGTTCGAGCGACTCGGCCTTTTCCAACGGTGTCTGCTCCAGTTCTGCCAACTTAAGCAGGAACTCATGCCTGTAGGCATACAGACCGATGTGCCTGTAAACCACTGTTGCCTGGCCGTCACGCGCAAGTGGAATCGGCGCGCGCGAGAAGTAGAGTGCATGGCCGTTTTGATCCACAACGACTTTGACCACGTTCGGATCATCGAGTTCGTTAGTGGAGTTTATTCTGGTCATCAACGTGGCCATCACTTCGCCAGGCCGAGCCTTCAGCGGTTCGAGAACTGCTTCGATTGCGCGCGGGCTGATGAACAGTTCGTCAACCTGCAGGTTGACCACGATCGGCGCCGTAAGTCCGGCCGCGACCTCGGCGATCCTGTCGGTGCCGGTCCGGTGATCGCCGGACGTCATCAACACGTTTCCACCGAAGGCCAGAACGGCTTTCTCAATACGCTTGTCATCGGTGGCCACGATTGTTTCACCGAAGCCGTGGGCCTGCGAGGCGCTGCGATAGACGTGCTCGATCAGGGGCCTGCCATCGATCTCGGCCAGAGGCTTGCCGGGGAAGCGTGACGATCGGTATCGGGCCGGGATGATGATGACTGGCCGAGCGGTCATGGCGTAAATTCTCCACTATTGTGTACCTTTGGCAAGGCACGCGGCATAATCTCCCAGGGAGACGGTATTTTGTCAACGATCGAGAGCCGGAAATACGGAAATCCCGGTTTCTTGACGGAAACCCGCAGGACCGGTAAGAAAAAGATTCGACATGCGCTCGACCATTAGAAATATTTGGGACAGGCGGCACCTGTTATGGGTGCTGACATCGTCCAATATCAAGCGTCAGAACAAGAACTCGGTGCTTGGCTACCTGTGGTGGCTGCTCGACCCGATCATGATGACCGGCGTCTACTATTTTTTAGTGGCCGTGCTTTTCAGTAGAGGCGATCCCAAGGCGCCATATTTGCTCTTCTTGCTGATCGGCCTGCTGTGCTGGAAGGCATTTGGGGATTCGGTAAGTCAGTCGACGCTGATGCTTCGCAGCCAGGCTTCGATAATCAAGGCCATCAGCTTTCCCAAGGCGATTCTGCCGCTGTCTGTCGTGGTGTCCAACACCTTCTACTTCGCAACCGCTCTGATCGTGGCGGTTGGTCTGGCGTGCATCTACGGCCCGCACTGGGACACCTGGCCGAACCTGTATTATGCCATGCTTCCCGTCATCATCGGCTCTCAGGTTCTGTTTACAGTGGGTTTGGCGCTGCTTGTTTCCGTCCTGGGCGTTTTCTTCGCGGATACCGCGAACATTATCGGACACCTTTTGAGGATGTGGTTCTTTCTCTCCCCGGGTTTGTACTCGCTCGATCAGGTGCCACAACATCTAGTGCCGTATTTCAAGCTGAATCCCTTTTCGAGCCTGATGACCAGCTATCGCGACATTCTCATTTTCGGGCGCATGCCATCTGTCGGGGACATAATATATGCCTTCGGCGCCGGCATTATGAGCTGTGTTTTGGGACTTTGGATCTTCAAGCGTCTCGAGGGACGCCTGGTGCAGAAACTATGATCTTCCCGACACACGCCAAGCAGAAGATGAGCCACGAAAACGTGATCGAGGTCAGGTCGGCCAGCATGCACTATATCGTCTATAAGTCACGCAGGCGCTCATTGCGCGAGGCGGTTTTCCGAACGGCCTTGCGCAAGGACGAGCGGGTCGATGTCTGGGCTTTGAAAGATGTCAGCTTCGAGGTGAAACACGGCGAGTCGCTGGGTATCGTCGGGGACAACGGGGCCGGCAAGAGCACCTTGTGCCTGCTGCTGTCGAAGATCATGTCGCCCACTTCGGGAAGCGTGGAAGTGGACGGCCGGGTGTCGGCCCTGTTGACGCTCGGCGCGGGATTCCAGGGGGATCTGACCGGGCGCGACAACATGTTTCTAAACGGCGTCTACCTGGGATTCACCGTCGATGAAATGCGCGAAAAAATGGACGAGATAATCGAGTTCGCAGAGATTCGGGAGTTCATCGATATGCCGGTGCGCACCTATTCGAGCGGCATGCGCATGCGGCTGGCTTTCAGCATCGCCGCCTCGGTCAAACCGGAGATCCTGATCATCGACGAGCTGATGGGAGTGGGCGACCGCAAGTTCCAGAAGAAGAGCACGGCCAGAATGAAAGAACTGATGAGCGAAAGTAAGGCGCTGGTGGTTGTGTCGCACAACATGGGCACCATTCGCGATCTGTGCACCCGGGCCGTGTGGCTCGAAAAGGGCAGGCTGATGGCCGCAGGATCGGTGGAAGAAGTCATCGCCAGCTACGAGGCGCGCTAGAATCGGGGAAGGTCGAATGCCGGGCAGGGCCTGCATGCTGGTTCACGAGTACTTTCCCCGCGATTTCCGGGTTCGTCGCGAGGCCCGCGCGCTTCGGGACGCCGGCTGGAAGATCGATATCGTCTGCCTGCGCAAGCCCGGGCAGGCCACACACGAACATGTCGATCAACTCGATGTCACCCGGCTGGCCGTTCGCCGTCACCGCGGATCTCCGCTGCCGGTCTACCTGGCCGAGTACCTGGCCTTTTCGGCCGCGGCCGGGGCACTGCTCTCGGCCCGGCAGACATCGAAGCGCTACGACATAGTGCACGTCCACGCTCCGCCCGACTTCCTGTTGGGCGCAGGACTGCCGGCCAGGCTCATGGGCGCCAAACTCGTCGTGGACATCCACGACCTGACGCCTGAGCTATACGGATCCCGCTTCAAGAGCAAAGGCGGAGCACTCGCCCGGACGGCCATGCGTCTCGTGGAACGGGGTGCCTGCGAACTTGCCGACCGGGTAATAACTGTCACCGAGGCTTTTGCGAGCCTGCTTAAAGAGCGGGGGATTGATGCGCACAAGATCGTGGTGGTCAGAAACAGCCCCGATCCATCCGCGTTTGATACACGCCTGAAGAAGCCGAGAGACAACGGCGACTTTGTCATCATGCACCATGGAACCCTGGTTCACCGTTACGGAATCGACCTGCTGGTCGAGGCTTTTGGAAATGTGGCGCCGCGCGTCCCACGCGCGCGGCTTGAGGTGTACGGAGACGGCGACTGGATGCCGCGCCTCAAGGCTCGCGCCGGCGAGTTGGGCCTGGCTGGCAGAGTGACCTTTCACGGCGAGGTTCCCCAGGAAGAGGTGGCTCGCGCGCTAGCCAGGGCCGACCTGTGCGTGGTGCCCAACCGGAGCGACGAGTTTACCGATCTGCTGTTGCCCACCAAGCTACTCGAGGCTCTGCACATGGGTTGTGCGACGATTTCCTCGGCCACCAGGGTGATAGCCGAGAACTTCTCAAACGGCGGAGTCCTGCTCGTACCGCCCGGCGACATCGCGGCCCTGTCGGCGGCCATGCTTCAACTCGCTACCGATTCCCCCCAAAGGTCGAAGCTGGCCGCGGCCGGTCAAAAACAGGTCCGACGCTTCGCCTGGGAGCGCGAGAAAATAAGGCTCATCGAGCTCTATTCAGACCTGTGCCGGAGCTGATACTGATGGACACTACCTTAAAACAACCATGAAAACAGGTGGATCGCGGTACAGTTGACAGTCGTTCATGCCGATAACTAATATACTACTAATCCCTGGAATCTTCACGTCACGCGAAGATTCCCAGTAGTACTGCGCGGATTTTTGGTTGCGGCTGCGGAGCCGCGCTGTGTATTATTGAGTTTATCATTCTGGGCCCGATCAACTACATGCGAACGAAACAATATTTTTTCGAGCACCTGAAACCCGCGTCGCGGATCTATGTGCTGCTTACACTTGCTTGCCTTGCCCGGCCGGCACTGGCTACCGTGGCGGGCAGCGCGCCTGCGCAGATCGCATCGCACAAGGTTTATGGGGACGTCCTGGCCGCCGGCAACACCCTGATGGTGCCTACGGATCCCAACAACGAGGAGGTCAACAATCTGCTGCAACAGTCTTCGGACGCCTTCATAAGCGGTTTCCCATGCGACGGCGCGCTCGAACACGCCTTCCTTTTCTGGACCGGCTCTACCGATCTCACCACTGACGACACGGCGGACATTACCCTGGCCGACGGTCATTTCATAAACGACGTCATGGCCGACCAGTGCTACACGGTTCCCAGCATGGGCGGGTTCTTCTACTGCCGGGCCGATGTCACTTCGCGTCTGACCGGCCACCAGAGCGCCTGCGGCTTCAACGGCCTTTACACCGTCGGCGACGTCCAGGCGCTCGAGGGCGACTACAACTCGAGCGACCCGGCCAACGGGCCCTGCTTCGCCCAGGGCAAGTACGCCGCCTGGTCGCTGGTGCTGGTCTACTCGGAGCCCGAGAGCATCACCCCGCGCGACATCATCATTTACGACGGTTTTCTGCAACTCGATGAAGACTCGTACAATCCAGGCTGCGGCATGAGCAATCCGACCCCGGGCGTTACCAACTTCAGCCTGGGCGGCTTCCAGGTCGGCAATCCCGCGTACGGCAAGCTCATGTACTTCGCCCTCGAGGGCGACGATCAGCTCGGAATTCCTCCCCAGACCAACTGTAGCACCTGCTACGACTACATGAAGTTCAACGGGACCAAGCTCTACGACGACGCCATGGTCCCCGACAACCTGTTCAACGGTTCGACGTCGCTGACCGGCGTCGATATCGACGTGATCGACATCGGCCAGACCGGTCTCGACCTGATCCAGCCCGGCCAGACGACGGCCGGCATCGAGGTGGGCTCGGGCGACGGTTGCGTCTCTTACAACAATCCGGTCTGCCCGCCCGATTCGGAGGGAGGCGGCGAGAGCTTCTTTCTCGGCTGGATGATCGTCTCGCTCGACACGGTCGCGCCGCTGTTTTCCAAAGACAACACCGCTATCTGGTTCGATCGTCCCTATGCCGGGCGCGGCGAGGATGTCTGGCTGACTATCCGCGTGCAGAACGACGGCAATGCCGACGCCAACGACGTCAAGGTCTGGAACACTCTGCCGGCCGGTCTCGAATACCTCCCGGGCACAACCTATGTTGATGGAGTGCCGCAGGCCGACATCGGCGGCGTCAGCCCGCTGCACACCGCGGGCGGGATTTCGCTCGGTAGAATCCGCTGGGACGCCAACCGCGATCGCGAGATCCGCTTTCAGGCACAAGTGGCCGACGACCAGCCCGACGGCGCCTCGCTTTGCTCAACGGCCACGGTTGACAGCCAGGAGATCGAGCCTTTCGTTACCGATCCGACCGACCCTTGCCTTACCGTACGGGCGCCGGACATTGCCGACCCGGTTCTTTCGGTTGAGGATCTTAACGGCGGCTTCGCTGAGCCGGGCGATGTCCTGCGCTACCGGGCAATGCTTACGAACAACGGCGGCCAAACGGCCTTCGGCCTGAGCTTCACACTCGACCTGCCGTCATACGTGGGCGGGCTGAATATCGTCTCGAGACCCCCGGAGTCGGAAGACTCAAGCTTGCAAACCGGCGGAGCCAACGGCACCGGCCTGGTTGACATCCGCAATATAACCCTGCACGGCAACCTGCGCGACTCGGTGGAGATCGTCTTCGATGTCGTTATTTTCACAGAGGCCGAGTTGCTCGCCGCCGGCGTGGCTTCCCAGGAGATCGACGGGCTGCAGCTCGTCGCCCAGGGACTGCTTGCCGGATCGGCGCTGGATCACGATCTGCCCACCAACCAGGTCGTGGTGACGCTGACCTACCGGCCGATTTTAACGGGCACGCGCAAGTTGGGCGTCGATGTAAACGCCGGCCGCACCGAACCCGGCGACCTGCTGCGCTATACCATCGAAGTTGACAACGTCGGCAACCGGGCTGCGACGGTGGATGTCTCAGACGACCTTCCGGCGGGGGTCACTTCTTGCTCGATTGTCTCGGGACCGCCCACGGCAAGCTGCGTTGCACCCCCGGCCGGGGCGAACGGGACTGGACAGGTCACAGCGTTAGGCTTCAGCGTACCGCCGGGCGGCGGACAGGTGTCGATCGTCTTCGAGGTCAACGTGGCCGGGGATGCAAGTGACGGCCTGGTGATCGCCAACTCGGCCGCGGTGCAGGTGCAGGAAAAGCCGGATGAGAACAGGGTCGTAACGGCGCCGGCATTTACCGTGTTTCACAGGGCACAATTTCTAGTGGCCGTGAAGTCGGTCCAGGACATGAACGGTGGCGCTTACGAACCGGGCGATCTGCTGACGTTCTCGCTGCACTTCGTAAACGACGGTAACCTGCCGGCGACAAACGTGCTGGTGAGCGATCCCGTGGACGCAAATCTGCTCCAGGTGACACCCGGGCAGGGGGGAGTCTACGCCGGGGGACAGGTTACCTGGAGCATCGCAACGGTCGACCCTGGACAGAACCTCGACCTTACCTTCACGGCCAGGATCGCCTCGCCGCTTGCGGACGGCACCCACATCAGTAACCAGGCCACGCTGGTGGCCAACGAGATCCCCGGCCCGGTCGCTACCAATACTATTGATATAGTCATCAGCTCGGCGCCCAACCTGTCGACAACCACCAAGGCGGTGGTCACCCAGGATCTCGACTCCGACGGCCGGATAAGCCCGGGAGACCGGGTCGATTATACGATAGTGGTGCGCAACACGGGCAACTCCTTGGCAACCAACGTAGTAGTAAACGACACGCTCGATTCCAACCTGGAAAATGTGATCGTCGGACAGGGCGGCTTGATTTCCGGCGGTGTGATCAGCTGGAACCTGGGCACACTCGACCTTTCCCCGGCCGGCGACGTCACCCTGACGTTCAGCGCATTGATCGCATCGCCGCTTGCCGACGGGACGCAGATAGCCAACCAGGCCCTGGTCACGGCCACAGAGTACGCCGGAGCGGTGCCCTCGGACGATCCTGCAACGCCCGCCGTGGACGATCCCACGCTGATCGTGGTGCACAGTCAGGCCTTGATCACGGCCACCAAGAGCGTATCCGACCAGAACGGCGGCGACGCCATGCCGGGAGACAGCCTGGTTTACCTGCTGACGCTGCGCAACTCAGGCAACGCCCCGGCTACCGATGTTGTGGTGAGCGACACACTTCCAGCCGAACTGACCAATCCGCTGCCCGGCCAGGGAGGGCAGCTTACGGGCAACACGCTGACCTGGAACGCGGCGACGACGCCGGCCTTGAGCCGGATATTGCCGGGCTCGCCCGTGGTGCTCTCGTTCACGGCCGATTTGGTCATGCCGCTTACGGACGGAACTTCGGTTTGTAACCAGGGTATAATCAGCGGCGCTGGATTCCCGCAGACGATGACAGACGATCCAAACATTCCCGGTAGCGCCAATCCCACTTGCGTGACGGTACATTCATACCCGCTGATCTCCGAAAGCACCAAGATTGCCGTCGATCTCGACGGCGACGGGCATTTCAACCCCGGTGACCGCGTGGGCTACCAAGTCGTTGTTCGAAACAGCGGCACCGAGAACGTCAGCAACATAGACGTCTCTGATCAAGTCGATGCCAGGCTGCAAAATGTGACGGTCGGGCAGGGCGGCAGCTTCGCGGGCGGCGTCGTTAGTTGGAGCGCCGCGACCACTCCCGCCTTGGCGAGCCTCGCGCCGGGGCAGACGGTGACGTTGACTTTCGAAGCGGATATCGTCTTGCCTCTTGCCAATGGAACAACTATCTCCAACCAGGGCCTGATTTCCAGCCAGGAGATTCCAGGCCCGATAGGCACGGACGACCCGTCCACGCCCGCCCCCAACGACCCGACGCTGATCGTCGTCGAGTCGGCGCCCGATCTCGGCGAATCGACCAAGAACGTAGAGGACCTGACCGGCGATCCCGGGCGCGTGGAGCCGGGCGACAGCCTGCGTTACACAATCGAGGTGCGTAACAGCGGCACGGACATTGCCGGCAGTATCGTGGTCAACGACGCGATCGATTCGCACCTGGAGAACGTGGTGCCCGGACAGGGCGGCATATTCGACGGGACGAGCATAACCTGGGACGCTGCCGGCACACCGGCCTTGGCGAACCTGTCGCCGCTGGATCCGCCGGTGACGCTCACTTTCACGGCCAGCGTAAAGGTGCCGACTCAGAACGGAACATTGATTAGCAACCAGGGTTTCATGCGCCGCCAGGGAGATCCCGGCTTGGTGCCGACCGATGATCCGCGCACCGTACCGGTCGACGACTCGACCGACGTAATTGTCATCTCGGCCTCCGATCTGACCGCCGCAACAAAGATAGCCTACGACGAGGGCGGCAACGAACTTGCGCCCGCGGCCCAGGTCGCTCCCGGTCAGAAGATCGACTACAGGCTGGTCATCCGCAACGACGGCAACGATGTCGCGCGAAACGTGGTTGTGCGCGATCCCGTAGACGTCTCGCTTATGACGGTGGAAAGCGTCGGGCAGGCGGGTGCCCTTATGGGCGGCGAGGTCAGGTGGAGCTACCAGACCAACCCGGGGCTGCTTGCGACCATCGACCCCGGCCAGCAGGTAAGCCTTGATTTCAGCGTCAGGCTGGCTGTTCCCCTGGACAACGGTCTTGCGATCGACAACCAGGCCCTGATCTCGGCCGACGACACCGCCTCGGAAATTGCCACCGACGATCCGCGTACGCCGGCGCTTGACGATCCAGTCAGACTGATCATCGTTAGCGCACCGGATCTTTCAAGCAGCGTAAAGACGGTCGAGGATATCAACGGCGGCGCATGGGTTCCCGGCGATCAGGTGCGCTACCGTATCCTGGTTCGTAACACGGGCGATGCCGCGGCCCGCAACGTTACCGTCAGCGACCCGCTCGACGGCTCCAAGCTTGAAAACGTCATTCCCGGGCAGGGCGGAGTGCTGACAGGCGGCGTCATCAACTGGGATGCGACTACGACCCCAGCCCTGGCGGCCGTCGGCCTGAGCCCCCAGGGGGACGTCGAGTTGACGTTCACGGCGACCATAGTCGTCCCCCTGGACGACGGCACCCTGGTGGCCAACCAGGCCGGCCTGATGCCCGAGGGTCTGCCGGCGGTTTTGTCGGACGATCCTTCCACGGCGGACATCGATGACGCCACTACTTTCCAGGTTGCCAGCGCTCCGGATCTGAACGCCATGACCAAGTCGGTCATCGATCAGAACGGGGGTGACCCGTCGCCCGGCGACGCCTTGATCTATACGATCACCGTGACCAACGAGGGCAGCATGGTCGCCCGCGACGTGGTTGTTACAGACGCGATCGATACCGCCAACCTGCAAAACATCACTCCGGCGGACGGCGGCATCTTCGGTGCCGGCTCGATAACCTGGAACGGCGCGAGCACCCCTGCGCTTACCGCCGTCGCTCCCGGAGACGTGATGGAGCTGCACTTCAACGCCGGGATCCTGCCGTTGACACCGGGCGGAACGGCGATCGCAAACCAGGCCTTCGCCGTCTCGCAAACTATAGTCAATCCCGTTCCCTCGGACGATCCCGCAACCGCTGCTGTCGACGATCCCACCCTTCTGGTGATTGTTGCCAGTCCCGAGTTCGGCGGGAGCGCCAAGACCGTCCAGGACGTGAATGCAGGCTCACTGTTGCCCGGAGAGGATCTGGCCTTCTCGATCACGGTTCGCAACACCGGCAATACCTATGCAACCCAGGTCGTGATAACGGATCCTCTCGATGCGAACCTGGTCAACGTCCGGCCGGGCCAGGGAGGCAGAATCGAGGCCGGATCGATCGTCTGGGACGCTTCTTCGCTTGTGGCTCTGAGTCGCATGGATCCGGGCGACGAGGTGCAACTCAGCTTCATAGCGGCAGTAGCAGACGACGTTGCGGACGGCACCGTGATTCGCAATCGGGCCGGCATCGACTGCGTGGAATTCGTCTCAGCGCAGCAGACAAACGAAGTACAGATCACGGTCAGCATGCCGGTGCTGGACGAAACACAGAAATCAGTGGTGGATATCAACGGGGCGCCATTCGAACCGGGGGACGTCGTCCGCTACGGCATCAATGTTCCAAACAGCGGGTCGCTGGCGGCGGGTTCGGTCGTGATTTCGGACAACATCGCCGGGCTGGGCCTTGTCGAGATCACTCCGGCCGACGGCGGTGTGCTGTCCGGCGATGTGATCGTCTGGAACGTCGGAGATATCGCGGCCGGCGCCTCTGTTCTGGTGTCGTTCAGCGGGCGGATTCCAGAAATGACCCCGGGCGGCACGCTGATTTCGAACCAGGCCTCGGTGACAGCCACGGAGTTGACGCAGGAGGTTCTAAGCGACGATCCGACGACGTCCGCCGTGGACGATGCGACCCGCTTTACGGTCGATGCGGCGCCCGATCTGAGCGCCACCACCAAGCAGGTCGAAGATCAAAACGGTGGAGTAGTCAAACCGGGCGATGTCTTGACCTATACCCTGGTCGTCAAAAACGGCGGAAACACCTGGGCCTCACACGTTGTGGTAAACGATCCTGTAGACACGCAGCACCTCGAGGACCTGCAGCCCGGACAAGGCGGTGTACTGGCGGGAGGCGGCATTCGCTGGGACGTTGTCGGGATGCCTGCCCTTGGGCGGGTCGGCCTGTCGCCCGATGCCGATGTGACACTGACATTCACGGCGCGCGTGAAACAAGACGTCGCCGACGGGACGACGATCGACAATCAGGCCGGTCTGAACTGCGACGAGGTTCCCGAGGCGGAGCTTTCGGACGACCCAGCCACACCGGCGCTCGATGACCCGACGCGGGTGACCGTTGTCTCGGCGCCGTACTTCGAAAGCTCTCACAAGGAAGTCGTCGATCTGAACGGTGGCCTGGTCGAGTTGGGCGACGAACTCGAGTACAGCGTGGCGATCGTCAACTCCGGCAGCATGCCTTCGAACGGCACGCTGGTCAGAGACAGCATCCCCTCTCACTCGTCATACGTGTCCGGCTCGACCACCATGAACGGCGCCCCGGTCCCGGACGACGCCGGCGGCCAGAGCCCGCTGGTGAGCGGAATGCCGGTCAATAGCGCCAGGCCCGGTACGCCCGCGGGGGTTGTCCTGGTCGACGACGGAACAGGAGCCGGCGACGCCGTGGCCGTTGTGACCTTCAGGGTTAAAGTCGAAGCCGGCGGGCAGGTGTGCGGGGCGACTATCTCCAACAAGGCCTGGATCTGGTGCTCGCAGACGGATCCGCTCTGTACCAACCTGGCCGAGGTGACCGTCGGCGACTGTCCCAACCTGAATCATACCGTCAAGGGCTGGTACCTGGCCGAGGATCACGGCACCCAGGGCCAGGTCGATCCCGGCGACCTGGTGGCCTTCACGATAAATATCGAGAACACGGGCGCGAGCAAGGCCACCAATGTCGCCTTTTCCGATCGCCTGCCGTCGGGCGCGACTTACCGGGCGGGCAGTCTGTCTCTCGAAGGCATGTCGCTTACTGATGCGACGGACGGAGACGCCGGCGAGTTCCTGCAGGACGTACAGACCGTGCGCGTGCAAATCGGCGAACTGAACGCCGGGGACACGGCCCGGATCGAGTTCCGCGTCCTCGTTGAGCACGGTCCGCGCCTGGTTAACCAGGGTATCGCTTTTGCGGACGAGTTGCCCGACGAGCCGACCGACAATGACGGCGACGAGACCAACGGCGACAACCCGACCGTCGTGCCGGTGGGCGAAGCCCAGGCCGTGGATCTCACGGGGAGTCGCAAGTCGGTGGAGGATCTCAACGGGGGAGCCGTTTTGCCGGGTGACGAGTTGCGCTACACCATTCGCCTGGTAAACGAAGGCACCTCAACGGCAACTGCGATACGCCTGACGGATGCCATCCCGCAGGGCACGGACTACGTGGCCGGCAGCCTGGAACTCGACGGGCGGGCTCTCAGCGACGCGCTGGACGCCGACCAGGGCGACTACAGCGCCCCGGCCCGTAGTGTGACCTTCCAGGTTGCCGAGTTGGACGCCGAGGCCGATGCGCTGGTTTCTTTCCGGGTGCGAATCGGCGCTCAAGTCGAACTGGGCACAATCATCGACAACTTCGCTCGCCTGGCGGCCGACGGAATAACCGCCTTCGACACCAACCACGTGACGCTGACAGTCGGCGGGGCGCCCGGGACGGGAGGCGTACGCGGTTACATATTCATCGACATGGGCGATCGCGGCGACGACTTTTTGCGTGATGAGGACGAGGCGCTGGGCGGCTACCGGGTGAATCTCTACAGCCTGCGCGATGGCGGCGGCGATCCGGTGGCGACCGGCGAAAGCGACGAGAACGGACGTTATTACCTGGTGGACGTCGAGCCGGGGAGTTACCTGATCGAGGCCTTCAGTAGTACGGGAGTGCAAGTGGCTGAACGCAGGCTCGAGGGCGGCGATGAGATCCGCGCCGACCTGGTCTCCGATCTGAACCTGCCGATCGATCCTAGCGGACGGGTGTTCGACAGCACCTCGGGCGCGTTGATTGGCGGCGCCCGGGTAACGGTTTTTTACGATACCGAAAACAGCCTCTCGCCGGGAGAGAAGGTCCCGCTCGAGAACATGCCCTATCCCTCGCAGCAGGATCAGCTCACTGACGCCCACGGCTTCTACGCCTTCGACCTGCAGGCCGACAACAAGTACCGCATCGTGGTTCAGCCTCCGTCGCCGGCTTGGGTGTTTCCGTCACAGAGCATTCCCGCCGCTGACGGTTTCGCCGCCGATCTGCTGACCGGCGGCAAGGTGGTCGACAACGACCTGCCAGACCCCGGAGGGGACACGCGCTACTTCATGCGTTTCGATCTGGGCGAAGATGTACACAACAACCATGTGCCGCTCGACCTCCTCTCGAGCTCGATGAAGCTCGTCAAGCACGTCAATAAGCGTGTGGCCTCGGTGGGCGATATCGTCAGCTACACGCTGACCCTCTACAACGGTTCGGGCCAGGATCTTGGCAGCGACTGGAAAACGGAGGGTGTCTGGATCAAGGACATGCCCGCGGCCGGGTTCGCTTACATCGAGGGCTCGGCACGTGTGGACGTGACAAGGGTGGACGGCAGCCTGCAGACATTCGGCCAGAACAACACACCCACCAAAAGCAGGTCGCCTGGGCGGCGACTCGATTTCGGTCCCTATCCCCTGAAGGCCTCTGAAACCCTGCGGGTGCGCTACTACATGGCTCTGGGCAGCGATGTCAGCAAGGGCGAGCACGAGAACCGGGCCACGGCTTTCATCCAGGGGGATTTGACTGCATCCAACCAGGCCACGGCAAGCGTCAGGGTGATTGACGATCCCGTCTTCGACGAGGCCTTGCTGATCGGCAAGGTGTTCTGCGACCGCAACCGGAACGGCCGGCAGGATCCCGGAGACGATGGAGTGCCCGGAGCACGCGTCTACATCGACACCGGCTGGTATGCCGAAACCGATGACTTCGGCAAGTATCATCTCAAGGGGATCGAGCCGGGACTGCACCTTTTAAAGATCGACGCCGACACGCTTCCACCGGGCGACGAGGTGATCGGGACCCCGGCCCATGCATTGAACCTGACTCGCGGAATAATCGCCAAGCTCAACTTCGCCGTGGATTGCCGAGAAATGGTGGTAACGGCGTCTGCCAAGCGCCAGTTCGAAGGACCGCAGGCCACGACGGCAATGATCGCCGGAAACCTGGACGACTTCTCGCTGGCGGTGCAGGACAGACCGGTAATACTGCCCGAACTGCGGCTGTGGTTGGGTCGTCCTCCCGAGGAGGGAAGCGAAGATATTTACTCTTTCGAGCTGCGGGGAGGGGTACTGGAACACCCCCTGTCCTTCGGTATTCAGGCGCCCGATGAGAAGGCCGTATCTCGCTGGAACTTGGAGATCGGCGGGCCGGACGGTAAGCCCGTCGACACGATGTCGGGAGACGGTTCGCCCGGGGATTCCCTCGGCTGGGATCCAGGCCGGCGTGAGCTTGCGCCCGGAACCTACACCGTAAGGCTCAGCGTCCGGCTGAAGGACGGCACCCATGTATTCTCTGCGCCGCTGGCATTCGGCGTGGGCATTTTGAAAAAAGACGTTGCCGTGCAGATCTTTCCCGCGCGCCTGGTCGTATCCGGCGACGAGATGAAGATGGGCGAGGTGGCCGATTTCCAAAGCCGCGTCCCGGTGGCCAAGGGCGGCACGCTGGAGATTGATTACACCCAGGCGAACGGTCGCCGCATAGTTACCAACGTGGCAGTCGAGGCACCGCCAAAGAGGCGCCGGATGACTTTTTCGGGCAACCTGGCCCATGACGAGATTCTCCTTGACGGAAAGAAGATCCCTGTTGCGCTTCGCGATCTAGATGTTCTGCTGGTGGAGCCAACGATCTTCGAGGTGCGCGGCTCCAGGGATCGGGTATCGAGTTGGAAGCTGCTTATTACCGACGCCAAGCAAGAGCCGCTTCATGAGATTGCAGGACTTGGATCGCCGCCTGCGCGGATTTCTTTCGACGGATACAAGCTTCCTGGCGGGAATGTGCTTGAACCCGGCTGGTACTTCTACCGTCTGGCGGCGAAATCAGCAAATGGCGAAGATGTAAAGACTCCAGCAAGGCTCTTTGAAATCAAACACTCCCCGCAACGCTATGAGTTGCCGGCCGATGAGATGTTCATCGGTCGCTCGGCCCGGCCGACGCATCGTTTAGTTACCGAAGTCGGCAAGTTGTCGCTAATGCTTGCCGAAAGCAGTCGAGTACGGCTGAGAGTCGAGGCGCATAGCGACAACCGCGGCGGCGCCGTGAGAGCGCAGAAAAGAACGGAATACTGGGCCAGGTCAGTCCGCCGCCTGCTCGAGATTGCCAAGACACCCCCGGATTCGTACAGCCTGGAGGCCTTAGGCGCCAGCAGACCGAAGCTTCCAAACCTCGGGCGGCGCAACATGCGCCTGAACCGCAGGCTGATTTTCGTAATCGCGGGCGCGGGCAGCGGCGAGATGCCGCGCCTGAAACCATCGGTCGAGTTCAAGCTGAACGGCGAGTCGATCGAGTGCGATGCCGCGGGAAAATTCGAAAAAACTCTCAAGCGTCTGCCGGGACAGGTTTTGAAGCTCGTCTGGGACGATCCAGACGGCCGGCGCCTGGGTATCCCGGTCAAGCTGCCCGGGCCCAGGGCCGCCCGCACGATTCAGGCGCAAAAACCCGTGGCCCTCAGAGTTGTGTTGCCGCCCGAAGGGGCCGAAATACGCTCGGAGTCCCTGTTGGTCAAAGGCACCAGCGACCCGGGGAACCGCGTCGAGGTAAACGGCAAGCAGGCCGCCCTGGATCCTCGAGGCAACTTCAGCATCCGGGTGCCGGTTAGCAACGACACCAGGGAGATTCTGGTGGTGGCAACTTCCGCCGACGGGCGCAAGAGCGAGGTTCGCTCTCCGGTCAAGGTCGCCCGCAATGTCTGGTTTTTAATGGCCATGGCGGACACGGCCGTGGCCGAGTTGGAGGCCGGTCAACACCTGGACGGAGTCACCAAGCGCACCTCGACCGTGATTGCCGACAAGGTGATGCTGCACGGCCGGGCGGTTGTTTATCTCAAAGCGCGCATCAAGGGCAAGTACCTTTTCGACAACTACAAGATCACGGCACATTTCGATACGGCCAAGGGCGACGGCGATGATTTCTTCAGGCAGCTGGTCGATCCGGATCGCTACTACCCCGTCTACGGTGACAGCGCGGCGGAGGTACAGGACGTCAATGCCCGTCGCAAATTATACGTATTAGTGGAGGCCGATGAGTCGTCTCTCAGGGTGGGCAACTTCCGCACCCGGCTCGAGGGCATAGACGTCTTGCGCTACGACCGCACCTTCTACGGCGGACAGCTCGTCTTGAAGAAGAAACTGGGGCGTGACTTCGAAACCGAGGTCAAGGCGCACGTGACCGACGGTTTCGAGCAGGTGCGCCACGCCCATGCCGAATTGAATCCCACCGGCGGGTCACTCTACTACCTGCCGCATGCCTTCATCCTCGAGGGCTCTGAGCAGGTTTTTTTGACCGTCAGAGATGCCGAGAGCGGCATGATCCTGATGCGGATGCCCAAACAGCGCGACATCGACTATACCATCCGATACAGGGAAGGGCGCATCATGTTCAAAGGTCCTGTGGCATCGACACTGGACGCAGGTGGACTTCAGACGAGCAACGACATGACGCTGACGGCCGAGGGCAATCCCGTATCTATTGAGGTGAACTACGAGTACGAGGGCGGCCACGGGGCAGGGGAGATCTCCTGGGCTGTGCAGGCCCATCAAAGTTGGCAAGACACGATCAGGATCGGCGGAACCTACATCCGTGAGGGCAGGCTGGGCGACGACTTCGTCCTGTGGGGAACGGACCTGACCTTGAAAGATCCAAAAAACCAGGCCACCTATCTGAAGGCCGAGTTCGCCCGCAGCGCGCACACCGACGCCGACAACTTCATCTCGTCTGACGGTGGTCTCTCGTTCAGCTCACTGGGGCCCAAGGATCCCGGCAACTACGGCCGGCCCGATTCCGGAGATGCGTGGAAGATAGCCGCCGGCATTGAGTTAGCGCCGTACCTTGACAGGCGTGACCCGCTTCTGAACCTGAGCGGCTACTTCCAGTGGCTTCAGCCGGGGTTCTTCTCGAACGGCATGCTGACCGAGCAGGGGCAGAAGAAGTTCGGCGGGCGCATCGTCTACCACATCAACCGGGATGCCATGCTCGACCTGAGGCATGACGGGGCGCTGTCGGTCTTTTTCACAAGCGGAACAGAGCGTGAGTTGAACCGCCAGCTGAGCCGCCTGAGCTACACCCAAAAGCTCGACCGGCTGCAACTAGGCCTTTCCTACCTGCACGCCATGAGCGAGGACAGCTCTGTGGGCACGGGCTTGCGGCACTCGGACGCAGTCGGCGCGGGAGTGGACTATCGCATCAGCAAACGCTGGCAGGCGCTCTTCAGGCAGGATGCAATCGTCAACGCCGGCGACCTGTTGGTGGATTCTTTCGGCGATCGCATGAAGACCTCGCTGGGAGTCAAGTGCAAGCTGACCGATGACATCGATTTCAACCTGACCGAGCGGGTGCGCTGGTCCGGCGAAAACGCGACCGTGCTGGGCTTCACCACCCGCCTGGGCGAAAAGGCCAAGGTCTACACCAACGAGCGTTTCCAGCTAACCGGCTCCAGGTACGTCAGCACGACGGTTCTGGGCGCCGAGGACGAGCCCTTCAAGGGGGTCAAGACGTACGGCGAGTATCAGCTCAACGGCGCCTCCTCGGGCACAACCAACCGCGCCGTGCTGGGGCTGAACAATCATTTCAGATGGGGTAAGGGCTGGACGGCCGACCTGCACTACGAGCGCACCCAGGTTTTCGGGGACGGCGGCTTCGGACCCGGGTTGCAACTCCCCGGCGGCACGGGCTCGGCCGTCCTGCCGGACGGCGTCAGCAGCGGCACGGGATTCGAGGGAGTCAGCAGTCTTTCATTGCCCGGCATGAACTCATACGGCTCGTTCCTTTCGGGAAATTCATCCCGCGACGCCGTGGGCGCCGGTCTGGAGTTAAAGGGCGCGAAGAGTCTGAAGCTGTCTCTAAGAATCGAGTTCCGCTACGACGACGCCGACAACGACATGATAGTTAGTTCATTCAGCGGCCTTGCCAGGTCAGCAGTCAAGGATCGCCTGCAGTTCGTGGCCCTGACAGGGGTGAGTTGGAAGTGGACCGAGGACCTGAGCTTCGCCATGCACCTGAATTTCGCAGACACCGAGGCAATCGAGACGAGCAGGGAAGGAGTAGTCTACGTCAAGGGAGACAACGAGGCCCGCATCGTCGAGGGTTCTGTCGGCATGGCTTTCCGCCCGGTGCGCTACGATTGGCTGGCCCTGTTGTGGAAGTACACTTTCCTGCTGGAGAAGAGGCCGCTGGATCTGACGGGCGGGCAGTCGGGACAAAGCGAGAGTCACGTCTTCACCATCATGCCGATCCTGGAGTTGCCGGCATTGAGGCTGCAACTGGTCGAAAAGTTCGCCTGGAAGTATGTAAGAGAGCAGATGGAGGGCCTGCCCGATGCCTCGGGGCATACAATCTTATGGATAAACCGGCTCAACTTCCATGTGATTGCCGGCCTGGAGATTGGCGCCGAGTACCGCCTGTTAAGAAGCTTTTTAGCCCACGACCTGAAGCACGGATTCTTAGGAGAAGTTGCCTACGTACTAATGGAAAAAGTACGCATAGCCGCCGGCTACAATTTCACATCGTTTTCAGACAACGAGTTCGACCGCAACGATTACGACCACGGAGGCTTTTTCTTCCGCGTGACCGGACAGTACTGAAGGAGAAAATATGAACATTATGCGAACAGCCTTGGTCGGATTGGCCCTTCCAATACTGCTTTCCGGATTGGTTCATGCCGGTCAAGCGCCCGTGGCAGAGGAGCACAAAGGCAGGGTCTTGCCCGTCGAGAAAAACAAGATAGTGCTGCCCGAACCGATTGCCTTTTTACACGGCAAGGACCAGATCCTGCCCGAATCTCACTGGGTGCTGGACTCCGTGGCTGCCACGCTGGAAACCCACATGAACGTGCAACTTGTCGAGATCGGCGTGCATAGCGACTCGCGAGGTTCGAGTGCCTTCAACAAACGGCTCAGTCAACAGCGCGCAGAAAACGTGCTGCGTTATCTTCACAAGAAGGGTATCCCCAGAGAGCGGCTCTCGGCCGTTGGTTACGGCGAGGAGCGACCCATTGACACCAACAGAACGGAGTCAGGCCGTGCACACAATCGACGAGTGGAGTTCGTTATCCTGTAAAGGGGGACGTTGGTTCATTAAGAACATTAAATGAATCAATGGGCATATAGATGGTATTATGTACATAATGATA
>CAZXHT010000098.1:0-22912 GCA_964640665.1 uncultured Myxococcales bacterium | reverse complement strand
CCGAAACCGCGCTTGGCCGTAACGAACCGTTCGAAATCAATCGCATCAAACAGTGGAAGCGCCTGGCGCTCGATGCGGGGCAGGGGAGCCAGGCGGTTGCGATGCTCCCCCCGCTCGTCCCTCACCCAGAAGCCGGCGACGGAGGCAGGGTCGTCCCCCTGCTCCAGGCGGTTTATGAACTCGACAAAGTGGCCACCGTCCAACTCGCCGATCCCCAGCGCGTCGACTTCCTGCCAGCCGAACACCTCCTCAGAATTGAGCGTCGCGTGGATACCGCCGCACACGATAGTGGCCGCGGGCACGGCGGATCGCGCCTCGGCGATCAGCCGGCGGGCAAGAGAAGCGTGTGAGCTAAGAAAGGAAAAGGCGACCAACCCGGGAGAGACACGTTTGAGTTCGGAGGCCAGGCGGCCGGGATCCGCAGGAAAGCCAAGGTCTTCGTTGAGGTGTAGAACATCAACCTCATGGCCGGCTTCCACCAATTCGCGTGCCAGGATGAGCACTCCATGGCTGACTCCCACCGGGCCGGCGGTGTTGATCCATACGAAAGCGATTTTCATCCGTCTTCTCCGGGTGTTACGCGGATCTCTTTGTGGTCTTCTCGATTCCCATGACCTTGCCCGAACCCATCGGGCCGAATCCGAGGAAAATAGAAGTCAGGCGGCCGGGTGTCGCAATACATGCTCCGGCCTTGTGACCGAAGGCGTGGATTCCCAGAACTACGGGTAAACAAGCCACCTCATTTAGCCGAGTGTTCCGTGATGCCGCTTCTAAAAGTGGCTGCCATCATCTGGGTTACAACGCAATGAACGCTTTCAACGACAGGAAAGTCCCGGCTCGAGATGATCACCGGATGATCGATCATTCGCGCGACCCGGCCGCCTCCGGATCCCAGGAAACCGACGGTTGCAGCGCCGGAGTCCCTTGCAAATCTGGCGGCTCGTAGGATGTTCTCAGAGTTTCCGGAGACGGAGATCGCGATTACCACGTCCCCGTGTTCAAGCAACTGCTCGAGTTGCCTTTGAAAAACATCCTGATAGCCTTCGTCGTTGGCTAGGGCTGTGAGCAAAGGAGTATTATCTGAGAGGTTTGTCACGCGGACTTTAGTTGTCTTTCCTTCTGCATACTTCATGTCGCAAACAAGATGAGCCGCAGTAGCGGAACTGCCTCCGTTTCCCATTACGAAAATGCGCTTTCCATTGCCATGGGCCCGCTGAATCACTGTAATTACTTCGTTCAGTTCAGCGAGATCGACTTCGGCAAGAGCCGCGTTCAATTGGTTACGAAAGTTTTCGAGGTCGCTTTTCATTCTGCCCAATCCCGATAATACAGCGAATACTATGGGTTCTCCTGACCAGCTGTCAAACCCGAATCCGGCTTGAGCATTCGGGATACACGCAACATTGTATCTTCATCGCTTCCGCATAACCAATGCGCGGCGGACGCCAGATTGGGAAACCGCCATACCGGCCGCGCCGGAAAGCGATCGTCGCGGCAGCCCGCGCCGGTCTCCAGGCCGATCGCGGCCAGCCCGGCGTTGTGGGCCAGTTGCATATCCACCGAGCGGTCGCCGACAACGACCGTCCTCCAGGCCGGCACTCCCAGATCGGCAAGGGCCCAGCGAGCCATTCCAACCGCCGGCTTACGGCATTTGCATGGGCCGCGCAGGTCGGAATTTCCCTCGGCATGAAATGTCTCCGGGTGGTGCGGGCAGAAATATATCTGGTCGAGGTGTGCGTTTTCGGCCGCAAGCATTTTTTCAAGCCGCTGGTGAATCAAGCCCAGATCATGCAGCGAACACAATCCCCTGGCCACCACGGGCTGGTTCGTAGTCAGGGCAACCTTGATACCGGCCTGGTTCAGCAGTCGCAGGCCTTCCGCTGCCCGTGGCAGCAGTCTAAGCTTGTCGACATCGTGAAGCAGGCCGACGTCTTCGACCAACGTGCCATCACGATCCAGAAGAACCATCTCGGCCCTGAGTTTCGTCGTTTCGCTCAAGAAATCACTGGTAACGGAGTCCAGACGGTCGGGCGTACCCATGTCACGGACGTATTCGGATGAGCGATAACCGAAGACCGGCTCGCGCGCCTCTATCATAGATGGAAGTATCTCACCAAATAGATCGCTTGGCCGCCCACGCGGAATACGCCGCAGAATGTCCTTGTGGAACACGGCCACGGCCGAGTTGGTAAGCGTGCTGTCCGTTACCACCTCGCCCTTGTGCCCACCGTTTCTTCCGATCCAGCCGATGACTCGATTTCCGTCATCCAGACTCAGCCGATCGCTGTCCTGCGGGTGGCTGGAACGGTGCACCAACAAGGTGGCCAGACCCGAGTCGGCCTCGGCCGCGAAAGACAGGCGCTTCCAGTCCAGACAGGTGAAGATGTCTCCGAACACGAGCACGAAGCGCTCGGTCAGTTTTTCGGCGACGCCGTGCAGAGCCCCGGCGCTGCCGCGCGGTTGAGGCTCGATTATCGTCTCCACTTCCATTCCGGACGGGGCGAGTCGGCTTGCCACCGCGGATACCTGCTCGCCGCCCAGGCCGGCCAAAAGCAGTGCCTGGTGGGTGCCGGCCGCATGCAGGTCGTCGAGCAGATGGGCGAGCAGGGGCTGGCCGTCTATGGGCGTAAGTATCTTGGGCAGTTCGCCTGTTTTAGGCTTCAGGCGCAGCCCGGGTCCACCACAAGGGATAACGACCTGGTCGAGGGCACTCAACGGAAGGCCCCCAGCAGGCGACCGAAGACTGCGGCCCGGGTGGTGTACCAGGCCATGCGGCGGGCGGTGCGCCAGGTGAAGCAGTTTGAAGTGCCGTGCGGGCGGGCACGATGGCTCACCGGCACCTCGACAATCCTGGCCCCGGCGCACCTGGCCTTGTAGAAGGCCTCGACCAGCAGGAATGCCTCGCGGTAGTCGATGGAAGGCGTGAAGCCATCGAAGACGCGACGGTGCATGAGCTTGAAGGCGCAATCGGCGTCGCGCAGGTCGAGGCCCAGCAGGAGTTGGATTGCCCCGTTGTACATGCCGCTGGTCAGCCGGCGCCCAAAACCGTCGGCCCTCTCTGTCTTGTATCCGACAACGGCATCGGCCCCTGCGCGGGCCTGCTCGATTAGCCTGGGAAGCTCGCGAACATCGTACTGCATATCTCCGTCGGTAAACCCTATCCACTCGAAGCGACTGTAACGCAGACCGGTCTGCAGCACCCGACCGTAACCGAGATTGTACGCATGATGGACGGCCTTGACGCGGGGCATCTCGGCCGCCACTCGGTCGGCGACCTCACCGCTGCGGTCGGGGCCGGCATCGTCGATGATCAATATCTCGTACTCGTCGCACTCGGCGGCCAGAACCCGGTCGAGAAGGCGCGCCAGCGGCTCAACCGTGGCCTCGTCGTTGTAGGCTGGGAAAAAGAACGATATACGCATGAGCGCCAAACCCCTGAGCCTGAAGACTGCATACGCACAAGATACTAGGTGAAGCGGGAGACTGAATCAAGACCCGGGCTTAATCGGTAGTCATCTTGAACTCGTAGCGCAAATCCGTCAGACTCATGGCTGGCTGTCTTTACGATAAGCTATGAGTCGGGAGAGAGCCCCGACAACGAGGAAATCCTGGATGTCAGTACAATCCTGGCAAATCGCGATTCTGACCTACTTGCTGCTGGTGCTGGTTGCAGGTCTTGCGCTCAACACGTCATGGCACAGGGAAGTGCGAGTAGCTGCCTTGTCCCACAAGCGAACCTGGGACGACTACGATAGCTGGGCAGTGTTGCTCGTGGCGGCCCTGGGAGTCATTCTGGTCTGGCTGGCTGTGACGCTGCCGCTGACTGGCGATGAAGCCTCCGAGCTTGAGCCGGATTTCTGGCAGAACTGGTTCTTCAGCCCTATCAGAGGATCACAACCGCCGTTATGTCGCCTTATCAACAACCTGTGGGCGTTTTTACCGGAGCAGAAGTGGTTGCTCAGAATGCCGTATCTCCTGTTCTGGTTGATCGGAACCTGGATACTCTACAGGCTTCTGCGCAGGCACACGGGTGGTAACTTCGCCTTGTTCTTGTCGGCGCTTTTTGTTGTCTCCGGGCTGCACATCACTCCGGATCACCAGCAGTGCAAGTATGCACTGTGGCTGCTCGCGTTGCTTCTCAGTCAGGGCGCCTTCGAGCGGGCGCTTGCCGGTGAAAGACGGCAATGGCTTTGTTACGCCTTGTGGATGTGGATCGCGAGTTTGACGTATTATTTTACGATCCCGTACGCGTTGGGTCATTTTGCCTTCGTTGTATTCAAAAGGCGAGATCGGCTCAGGCCATTCATCAAGGCGCTGCTCCTTTCTGTGCTGAGCCTGGTACCCTTCGCCTGGCCCGTGTTGCATGGCTACGGCGATACAAGTTCCACTTTCGGCGGCGACGTCGGCTTTTCACTCGGACTGCTTCAGATAGGTCTGGAGATCTTTCTGGCGCCTGGCATGATCGGCCTGGGCCTGCTGTGGCTGGCCTGGCATGACCACGGCAACGAGAGCAAAGAGGCGGATGCCAGTGCTGCTGGAAGCAAGGCACTACCCGGCCTGATCCTGTTGGGTCTGCTTTTCCCGTTGCCCTTCGCTGGTTACATGCGCATGTCCTCTCGCTTGTTCATACCCATTCTTCCGCTCGGACTGCTCTGGATCGCCAGTAAAAAGCTGCCGAAGTGGGCCGACTGGCGAGCTCGACAGCGCTGGCTGACGGCGGCCGGCGTCGTTTTCATTGTTCTTATTGGCGCTTCCATCTGCATCAACACCTATCTGGAACAAAAAGGCGATCTCTGGCGACAATACGCCAAGCAGACGCGCTTTTCTTCAAATCAGTCTGCCCACGAAAGATTCCTGCTGGTGCGCTCCCATTTAGCGCTCGTTTTGTTATACGAACTTGGCCATAGCCGCAAATACTGGCTTGTGGAGCAGGAATCGTCCAATGGAATGAAGTGGTATCACTTGGGTCGAGATTTTGTATCGGGATTGCCTGACGAATTTGATGCACGGCAGCTCGAGGCGGCCATGGCACGGACGCCGGAATTCGACTTGCTCTGGCAGGAATCGCGCCGACATCCGCTCTCAGGCGCAGTGCAAACCTGGCTGGACCGTCACTGTCGTCTCTTGCTTCGTTCAAATTCGTGGCCGGTATCATCCGGTGTCGTTTACAGATGTCAACGAGTGCCCGACGCAAACTAGACCTGCGCGCTTGCTTTCTGCCACCTGCGATAAAGGAAGATGCCGGGCACCGAGGGCAGCACCCGCAGGCACAGTGTGGCCAAGAAGGCCGTCAGGAAGAGAACTCGATCATCGGCCTGGCCGGCGAACATGACCAGGGTGGCCGCCTCGCGACTGCCCGCTCCTCCGAGCAACGTGGGAAGCATTCCGGCCAGATGAACCAGCATCACGTCGTAGCCGCGTATCGAGTCCAGACCACCGTCGAGCGCACAGGCGAGCAGGGCGATGAAACCCGCTATATGCAAGCCCTCCTGGACCAGTGACAGCAATAGAAGCCTCATCCGCAGCATGAGGGGGTAGACGTGCAGGCCCGGTACGCCCAGGCGGGCAAGCAGGGCGCCGAAAGCCAATGCGCAGCAAGCGGCGATCGGCGCGGGCCAGATCTGCCAGAGCGCCGAGAACAACATGTAAATTCCGATGGCCGCCAAAGTCAGCCACTTGTCCACTAGCCATAAAAGCGCAGTGTCCGTTTTTTTCAATTTCAGCCGACGACCGACGATCATGTATCCGTATGGATCGCCCACGACCCAGGGCAAAAAAACCTTCAAGGCGGTCATCCCCAGGCGATCCAGCAAGGCCTGCAGGTACCCGATGCCGGCCACGAAGGGCCGCAACAACCAGCGGTGCCTCCACGGCTTGACGGCGATGACCAGCAACCCGAAGACGAGCGGAAGCCACAATGAAGACAAAGAGAAGCGGAATGACTCCTGCAGAAGTTCCCGGCGCCACCAGATCCATGCGGCACACAGAACGTAGAATGTCACCGTGAAAGACGTTGCCAGCAGGGCACCGTGGCGCCGGCGGAGCTTTTCCAGAAAGTCGATCATGCCAGCCCAGAACATTGCCATCTCCAGCCCAGGATGTCTCCGTCTTCAAGTGGACAGTAAGGTGTTCAGCAAGACGTCCGGCTTCAATCTGCGCAACATGCTCAGCTCGGTCCGTCGGGCGCACCAGCACTGAGTACATCTCATCGGCCCGAGGCCCTGAAAGGCGGCGGCGAAGCCATTTGCCAGAGCGTTTTGGGTCGGTCTCTGTATCTGCACGCGTGCGCAATGGTAGACGTCTCCCAGTGGTTCGATGCGACAACCCAAGAATCCACTGGCGCAAACAACGGGTGTATCGTCCGGCCAGCGCGCCAGGTGCCTGAGACCCGACGCGGAGTTGGCAATGGTGGAAGTTGACCATTTTCCCCTGAGACGAATCAACTCGGACATGGCAGTCCGATAGTCTTCCCGCCCAGGTTGCAACGGATTGGGTTTATGGCTGCCCAACTGGCTAACGATAGCCGGTTGCATGAAAACCTTTACCGCCAGTTTCCCGGCAAGCGAGAGCATTTCCGGGATCCTTCGGACGTTGGCCGCGTTTATGGTAGTGGCCAGACATACTGGAATGCCCCGCGACTTCGCAAAAAGCACGGCAGCCAGGGCCCGATCGAAGGCACCAGGACCGCGAATGGAATCGTGTATATCCGCCGGACCCTCGAGGGAGATAGTCAGACGTCGAATGTCCTCGATCTCAGCATGGCGTTCCTGCACCAGCGCGCCGTTGGAAGACAGGTACACCGCCAGGCCGCTGGACGTAGCGTGTCGAATCAGGCGCCCGAGATCCTCGCGCACCAGTGGTTCTCCACCGGTAAGGCCAAGCACCATCGTTCCGGCCGCGGCCATTTCGTCGATCAGCTTCAGCGCCTGATCCGTGTCCAGTTCCCGGTCTTCCTCCCAGACGCGGCAGTAGCGGCAGCGGTAATTGCAGCGCTTGGTCACCGCCCAGCCCACGACCAGCGGGCGCCGGTTTCGCAGGAAACAGGTGCCCATGAAAGCCAACCCACCGCGCAGTTTTTCCCGGAGGCTATGGCTCTGCATGCTTTTTCCCCAACTTCAGACGCTGGTATCCTGCTTCAAGGCGTAGCGGATCATATGTAATGCCGTACGCACGCCGCGGCCGAGCTCATCGGTCGAGCGTACTTTTCCAACCGTCTTGGCAATCTGGGTTGGGCGAAAGAAAAAGGCGAAATAGGCTGCCTTTGTCCAGAATTCGATCTCGCGCTCCGAGAGTTTTGTCCAGGGGCTTCCCAGACGGCGTTCCGGCTCGAGTCCCATAACGAAATCACGCCAATAGTCTCGCCCCCCCCGGTTGACTATTTCTTGGTTCAGCTCGCTGCCCGGTTTCGCGATCGTTCGTGAGAACTGGGCAAAATCAAGATCGAGCCCCAGGGCGAAGCGGATGGTGTCGAGCAAGCTCTTTCTGTTTTCCCCGGGTACACCGGTCATGAAAAAACCCAGTGAGCGTATTCCGACGCGTTTGGCGTCAGCGATAACCTGGCTAACACGCTCCAGCGTTATCTTCTTTTTCATGAGCTCCAGACTATGCTTGTTGGGTGTTTCTATGCCGAGATATATCTTGCGACAGCCGGCGGCCTGCATCAGCTCGAGCAGGTTTTTATCGACCGAGTCGACACGAGCTCGGCAAGACCATTCAAGAGACAGGTCCCGACTTAAAAGACCCTGGCAGATTTTCTCGGTGCGCTGGCGATTGTATGGGAAGTCAGCGTCAAAATTGTCGATCTCTTTAACCTGGAAGCGTTCGGCGCAATCCTGCATTTCGTCCAGTACATTGTCTACGGTCCTGGACTGAAGCTTGAGAGGTGCGATTGCACAAAAAGTGCAGCTTTGAGGGCAGCCCATGGTAGTCACCATGGCGGTAAAATTGCGTAGCTGGGAGGTGATGGAAAAATAACGCTCGTTGGGAAGCAGATGCCGGGCAGGGTAGGGGTAGTCGTCGAAGTCGAAGTCACTGTTCTGGGCCGGACGGAAGACGATCTCCCCGTCCCGCCGGTAGCAGACGCCCGGGATATCCGGTGGGTCGCCGGACTCGATCGCAGACAGGAGTTCGGGTAGCACCCTGACGGCCTGTCCGGACAAACCGTAATCTATGATCGGCTGATGGAGGGACTCGCGCGGGTAGAGCAGCATATTGATTCCACCCGCCAGAATCGGAACTTGCAAGGCCTGCTTGATTTCCCGTGCCCAGGCGAGCGTGTCGTGGAACATATATGTGGAGAAGTAGAACCCGACGGCCTGAGGATTGAACTGAACTAATCGCGCAATCGTCTTGGCAGTCGTCAGGCGCTCCGCATTGGCGTCGATCATCATCACTTCGTGACCGGCGCGCTCGGCGATGGCCGCGGCGTAGCCGAGGTTGATCGGAGGAAAGACTCCGAAATCGTCGTCTACGACCTTGAGATTCTCTGAAAAGAGCTTGTGTCGGTACGGCGCGAAAACGAATGCGATTTTCATTGATTGAACTCAGTTGACGAGCCGCAGGACTTCACGGATGGGCCAGGTCGTGGAGGAGTAAACAAGATTTAGCTGCAGGGATCCGCAGAAGGCGCAACCAGCGCATTGTACGGCCGGTAGCTTCCGGATAGCCTCGCCAACCGGCATTTGCAGCAGGTTGGGGAGGGGTATGTCGTAGGTAATCCGATCACACGGCAACAGGGTTCCTTGTGGATTCACCATCACGAATATCTTTCCGGCACCGCAGGCCAGAGACGGAAAACGCGGCCAATCGCGCATGAATTCCAGTTCGGCAAGAGAGTTTCGAATACCCCGTTGCCCGGCCTTCTTCTCCCGGATCAACTGGTCGACTGCCCTCCGCATGTCTTCGGGGGACGGAGCGACGTCTGCGATATCTTCTACACCGCGGTAGAGCGTCTTCAACGGCTGAAAAGCCACAACCGTGTCGAAGCGCTGCGCCATCTCGAGCATGTAGTCCAGCCGATGAACGTTGAAGCTGGTGATCGTCGTGCTGAAGGAGATTTTTTTCAGTCGGCGTCGACCAAGTTCGGCGGCGTCCATGGCTACGCGGTGAGCTCCCTTTTTGCCCCGCACACGGTCATGCACTTCGGGCGGTCCGTCCAGACTTATCTTCAGCAGATCCAGGCCCCTCAACTCGTCAATATGGCGGGATAGACCGTATCCGCTGGTGTTCATCGTGGGTGAGATGCCCTGCCCGGCCGCCGCGTCGACGAGGCGGCCGATATCTTTACGCAGCAGGGGTTCACCGCCGGAAAACGAGATACGCGTGGTACCCAGACGGGCGAACTCGGTCAGGCGGGGGACGATCTGCGCTGTCGACAGTTCCTCGCACGGCTGTTTCCAGAGGCTGCAGTAAACACACCGGTTGGGACAGCGATACAGAAGATTCCAACGCACGGCGACGGGAACGGGTCTTTTCGTGACACGGGAATACAAGATCCCGAAAACTGAACGGAGTTGACGGTAGAGTTTCATGCGCCCTGATACTACACTAAGCTTGCAATAATTCTCAAGGATCGCATAGTTTCATACATGAAAAAATCCCCCTTGAGCATCAAACACTGGACGAGGCTGCTGACGCTTCCTCTGGCAGGCGCCGTCGAGCCGCCCGTGGCCATCGAGGCCAGGGAAGGCAAGGGGCTGCATCTTCTGCTGCGTTCAAGGCAGGGCAGACTGCTGGTGGTGTCGTTCGTGCAGGACGATGGACGCCGGAATGTCTGTTTTCGAAACGCCGGGACGGCGATGAGTTACCTTGGTGAAATTGAGCCCGGTGAATGTGCAAACGGCTGGCTTGAAGTACTGAAGAAGTCTGCCGAAAAAGTGAGCCAACGCGAAGGCTGGCAAGAGTTTCTGCAGCGAGTCATGACATTGCCGGCAGCGAGTTTACCGGGGGGGGAAATTGCAGGCGCGAGCTCTTCTGGAGACGCCGGGCTGATCAGAATATGCACGCGTTGCAATGCCGGCTGCGATTTCTGCAGCGCAAGGGGAGTGCTGCCCGATCTGGTCGAGGATCGCGAGGCGATCCAAAATCGGGTCGCGAACGCCCTCGAAGACGGGCGAAGCATGATATCGTTTACCGGCGGCGAACCGACGCTCAGGAAAGATCTGCCGGAACTGTTGGCCATGGCCAAGCAATTGGGCGCCCGGGAAATCGATCTCCAGACCAACGGTATCCTGTTAGCCAGAAGTAAAATTTTCGAACCGCTTCGTGATGCCGGGCTGTCTTCTATCTTTCTCTCGCTGCACAGCGCGGATCGCAAGGTACACGATGCCATGCTCGGGGTGGCGGGTGCCTTCGACAAGGCTCTTGCCGCAGCGGAACTTTGTATGGGAAATGGCGTAAAGGTGCGCCTGAACTGTGTCTTGACGACCAGTAACATCGAGGGGCTGGCCGATTTGGTACGGCTCGCAGCGGATCGCCTCGGCCGCGACACGCACCTGTGCTTGAGCTTCGTGGCTCTCCAGGGGTGGGCACTGGACCATCCCGAATTGATACCCCGCTTGTCGCAGGCCGCACCCCAAATGGCGCGCGCGCTCGATCTCGGCGATTCGCTCGGCCTCGACTTGCGCATTCCGGGGCTGTGCGGTATCCCAATTTGCATGCTGCCGGGCTACGAGGAACACTTTGACGAGTTTCACGTCGCCGATCCGCCCCGCCAGCCGGACAGGTCGTTTGTGCCTGCCTGCGCGGATTGTCCCTACCGGCAACGCTGCAGCGGGTTCTGGAACGCCTACTTCGATCTTTACGGGAACGAAGAACTGGGATACCGGGGGCGCTGACGGTTCACGATCAGGCCGGACCGGGGGCCGCCACGACGCAGGCCTCGGCCATGGCAGGACCGTTCGCGAATTCGTCGGGGCCGTAGATGTCCAGGTATCCCTTCCAGACGCCCTCGCACACATCGTCCAGGTGGCAGGATTCGCAGATTGGCGGCTTGCTCTTCAGGTAGGCAACGCGCTGCTGTTTCCAGTTGAAACGCCTGGTACCACCCGAGCCTTCCGGCTTGTAGAGCGTTACATCGGTCACCAGATCGCGCATTTCTCCGATGTAGCGCTTCTGCAAGACGGGGTTGGCGAGAACTTCCCAGGGCATGCGGCACAAGGGAAAATCGGCGAAGGTCAGATTCAGCCCCGGCCGGGATTCACATCGCTTGATCAGGTCACGCACTTTCGGCGTCGTCTCTTTGAAAGAGGGGACCCAGTCGCGGTTGCCCTCCGCCTGGTGCTCGGGCCGGATGAAATTGAAACGAATGTCGCCGACACCGAGTTTTCGGAAAAAGTCTACGAAGCGATCCAGGCGTGGAAGATTCTTCTTGTGCAGGACGGAGTTGAGAGAGAAGCCGTCGTGGAGTCTCCCGGCCCGCATGGCCGCAACCAGGTTGCCGATGGCTTCGATCTTCTCTTTGAAAGAGCCTGGACGGCAGGTAATGCCATCCTCAATTTTCTCGACATGGCTGTGGATGGAAAAGGCGACCCTCGTCATCCCTGACTCGATCAGCCTGTCAAGTCTCTTGCAATCGGCCAGCCGCGAGCCGTTGGTGCAGATTGCGATGCGCTTGAAACCGCGCTCCCGCGCCAGACTGATACATCGTTCCAGGTGAGGGTAGAGGGTAGGCTCGCCGCCGAGGAAGCCTATGGAATGGGCACCCTGCTCGTGACGAGCGTTGATTTCTTGTTCGACCTGGGCAAACCGCATCCAGCCGCGCTCGCGGGCTGTGACGCTGCCGTTCGAGCAGAAGACGCAACGATTGTTGCAAGCTCTACCCAGATTGATGTCCACGTTCTTCAAAGGCCCCTCAACTGTGCTCTTGACAGCTATAAAACATAAATGTGAGCATGACCAGCACCAACGAGAAAAAACCCATGATACCGAAAAAAAGCTCGAATTATCACAATTTTGATCCAGCCGACGGCCGCCAGGTTGTCAACGCGCTTTGGGGGCTGGTAAACATGGCCCTGGAGGGTCTGGCCGATTCCGGTTGGCGATGCGTGCGGGCAATGCCGCGCATGGACGGAACCCTTTACTTCGATTTGCGATCTCCGGCAGGACCGGCGCGCCTGAACTGGATCGGGCCGCATGAAGATGGACAGCGGCTGGTTTTCTCGGGCGACTCGCGGAAGCACCAGCAAAAGAAGGCTGTTACGAAGGCAATAGGGGAAGTACTTTCTGCCTGCCTGGAGATGGATCAGTTTTCCCTCTTGCGCTTCTATAACCGCGAGCGAGAGAGCCTGCGATTCGATGATGATGTAGTCGATGTGTTGTTGTCGGGGAGGCTCGAACCAGGCCGGACGCGCTGGTTCGGCTACCGCTTTCATGACGCCTTCCAGGAGAGCAGCGACCGTTTCCGGCTGACTTTTCGCGGATACGGCGGTCCGGTGGGATTTGAGGTGCGCCCCGCTGTCCCGCCCTTCGACGAGGACAAGCTGGTTCTTAAAAACAGCGTTATTGCGCTTTACCTTGTTGAGGACAGCCGTCCAGCCGAGTGGCGCGACAAGGTCATGCACCAGGTCGAGCGTTTCCTGGGTTTCCTGCTCAGCCGGGCGGTGCACCCGGGGATGCGGCTTGCGCAGTCAGTGCAGGCCAAGGGAACCACGCCCGGTGCTAACTCGGCGCCGGTTTCCACCAGTCGTTGGGGCAACCCGCACCAGTGGTACCAGTTCTTCTCCGACTTCGAGATCGAGCGCAGCAGCATATGCTCGATCCGCTTTGTCGATCCCATAACCTGGATAACTCATGGCGAGGCGGAGTGCCGCCTGATCGAGCCCGAAGTGTCTCCACGGCCGGTGACCTATTCGAATGTGCCCTGGGAGGAAGATCGCCAGCAAGGCAAGCCTGGTTCGATGAGCCTGTTCACCAACCTTGACGAACGGGATGCCGTCATGGGAGGCGCCGAAAAACTGCAACAGGCCCTCGATCGCGCGGCTTGCAACACCGATGCATGCTTTGTATGCATGAACAATACTTGCCTGCCCAAGATCATCGGGGACGACGTGGCTTCCGCCATGCGCCGTTTCTCGCGCACCAGCCCGATTCCCATCCTGAACCTGAATACGGATCTTGACTCGCCGGACTCGGCTTTAAAAGATCTTGTCAGACAGGCCAAGGAGGCACTGGGTGAAAGGGCGCAGGCCGGCGAGCACACGGGTCTCAACCTTGTCGGTTTTCCGCCCAATCGCGGCCGGCGGGAACTCATCGCCGAGCTTGAAGAAATGGGAATCGAGACGAACGCGCGTCTGCTGCCGGATATTGGAATAGAACTTATCGCCCGCTACCTGACTGGCAAGCGCTCGGTAGTTTACCCGCATGCTTCCTGGGTCGAGATAGCCGAGTCGCAACTCGGAGATCTCGGTGTGCCGTTCCAGATCATACCGGCACCCTATGGATACAGGCGGACCGTCGAGTGGCTGGAATCTGTCAGCACGGACATGGAATGCATCGAGCAGTTCGAGCGCTTCAGGCGTGAACGGCTGGATGAGCACAGGCGGAAATGGGAAGAACTTACGCTGCAGGCGCGCGAGTACAGGTTGGGCTTCGTTGTCGATGCCGGCAGCCTGCATAGGCTGTTCGAGCCAAGACCGATGTATGGCTTCGAGATTCTATCTTTGCTCGAGGAAATGGGTTTCGGGATAGACGTTCTGGTTTTGACTGCGGGCGATCTCGAACAACCGGATCTGGAGGATTTTCTTCCCGCCCTCAATCATTCCGAGCGGCACACCTTCAAGGCTTTTTCGAGCCCCGAGCAGCTCGACACCATGTTAGTGGACGGTTCCTTCCAGGCGGTCTACTCGGAAGTTTTCTTTGATTCCCGCCTGACACGGGCAGGCAAGGCACAGTTCAACCTGGCCATGCTGGAGATGGGACTTCAAGGCGCCCTGCGCGGCCTACGACGGCTTCTGGCCGTCTGTCGCTTGCCATTTTACAGGAAATACTGGAGGTACCTCGGTGGAAAGTGAAAAACGCCCCGACGAGAGCGACCAGTTTCTGATCATGCCGTACCTGACCGGGGTATACTTGGCCGTCAACGCCATCAGCGACGCCTACATGGTGGTCGACGGCCCCAACTGCGTCTTTTTCCGGGCCTCCCAGGTACAGGGCAACCACGACTGGCACTCGACGCTCTATTCTTGCACCGGGTTGCACAGGGTGGTTGACACGGACTGCACTACCGAAAGGGCCGCGGCGGGAGACATCAGGCTGCTCGTCGAACGCCTGCAGCAAGTCGACGCCATCGAAGCTTGCAGCTTGATCCTGCTGACCGCGATGTCCCCCGTGGCGGTGACTTCGCCGCAGTACGATCAAGTCATCAAGAGCCTGCCTAAGCCGCTTGCTAAGGAACTCGTCCAGGTTCGCTCTGGGTCCCTGACAGGCGACTGGCTGCACGGGTACGCGGCGACGCTCGAGGATCTGGCCGCACAACTCGAGCTCGATGATTCGGGCGATTTGCATCCGGACGAGGTGGCAATCGTGGGCTACCTGATGGACCGCAACGAGGCGGATCACACCGCCAACCTCGACGAGATGTCGCGCCTGCTTGCGGCCATGGATCTCAGGCTGGTCTCATGTTGGCTCGCAGGCGGCGGAGTGTCCGGGTTGCGAGCCGCAGGCAGAGCCGGGACAATCCTGTCTTTCCCATACGCGCGCCGTGCGGCCAAGAAGCTGGCCGAGCGCACGGGCAGCAGGCTGGTGGAGTGCGAGCTACCCTTGGGCCCCGGGGCAACCTGTGAGTGGTTGAGAAGCGTGGGTCGGGTTACCGGCAAGCAAGATCAAGCTGAAAAGGTCATCGATGCCGAGATGAGCCTGTTGGCGCCCAAGCTGGAGTGGATCCTGCAACGGGCGTTCGTGGGAAAGATTTTTGCGCTACTAGGCAGCGATCCGTTCCTGATCGAGGCCTTGAGAGGGGCTCTTGCCGAACTTGGTTGCCAGATTGGCCTGAACGCCTGTTTCGCACATCGCGATCACCTGGGAGGAGGGGAGGAGGGGAGGCTCATGAATCCACCCAAGGGCGAACTGCAGCGGTCTTTCGAGCGCCTTTTAAGACTGGAAGACGTGGACCTGGTAGTTGCCAACAGCCGGGTCTTGCGTTTTCTCGACTCATTACCCCGGCGGTTGCCCTTCATCGAGCTTGGTTTTCCCTCGTACTACACGCATGCCCTGTTCGAGAGCCCTTTTCTTGGCTTTCGCGGGGCGCTCAGACTCGTGGAGCGCATGGCCAATGCCGTGGGTCAGGCCGCAGCAATAAATAGCGACCTGTGCTGGTCGTGAAGCTCCCGCCGTGGTAATTTCTCGAATGGTCCGTGAGGAGCGATAGATGCAGAAGCTGGCATTTTATGGCAAGGGCGGTATCGGCAAGTCTACCATTGCGGCCGGGGTCAGCATGGCGCTTGCGCGGCAGGGCAAGCGTGTACTGCACGTCGGATGCGATCCAAAGCACGATTCTACAATGGCGTTGGTGAGCGGCAAGATCACGACGGTCATCGAAAAGCTGTTCTCGATGCCTTCCGGTTCCATGACCAGCGCGGATCTGATCATGAAGGGCAAGCAAGGCATCGACTGCATAGAATCGGGCGGACCCGAGCCGGGCATCGGCTGCGGCGGCCGGGCGGTCTCGCGGATGTTCGAGATCCTGGAACAAATCGGCGTGCTGGATGATGAACATTACGACGTGGCCCTGTTCGACGTGCTCGGCGACGTCGTCTGCGGCGGGTTCGCGGCGCCTCTAAGAAGCGCCTTCGCGCCCAAGGTCGTCATCGTGCTCTCGGAAGAGATGGCGGCGGCCTATGCGGCCAACAACATCGCCCAGGGCGTCATGCGCTACCTGGACAACGGGGCCTGCCTGGCCGGGGTCGTCTTGAACCTGCGCGACAATCGGGGTGACCGGGGGCCGGTGGAGCGTTTCGTGGAAGCCCTCGGGGCCCCGCTCCTGGCAACTATCCCGCGCGATCGCAGGATGCTGGAAGCCGAATTGGAAGGCCGCTCCATCATCGAGCATGCGCCGCGCTCGAAGATAGCGAAGATGATCGGCGATCTGGCCGGGCGCCTGATGGAACTGGACCCGGATGATTGCAAAGTACCCAGGCCGCTGGAATTCGACGCCTTGCGCAAGCTGATGCGGGGCAAAGTGTGAAATGTTCGAGAACGCCGAGAAAGCCGCGCTATTAGAGGTTTCCGACCGCCTGGACGTCAAGGTCGGTTTTGCCTGCAACAACCACTGCCGTTTCTGTGTGCAGGGTGAAAAGCGCAAGAAGTACGGCCGCAGGAGCACAGCGGAAATCCAGGAGATCCTAGAAAAGAACGCAGAAGGGCGGGGTGGGGTCGTTTTCACCGGCGGAGAGCCCTCGCTCCATCCCGAAATTATTGAACTCGTTTCCAAGGCGCGTGACCTTGGCTACGAATCGATCCAGATCCAGACGAACGGGCGTATGTTTGCCTACGAGAAGTTTTGTCGCGATGTGATCGAGGCCGGCGCAACGGAGTTCTCACCGGCGCTGCACGGTCACTCGGCGGAGCTGCACGACTACTTGACCACGGTGGCCGGATCTTTCGAACAGACCGTCCGGGGCATCAGAAACCTCAAGAACCTGGGTCAGAAAGTGGTTACCAACAGCGTGATAACCAGGTCGAACTTCAGGCATCTTCCCCGGCTTGCCGATTTGTTGGTCGAGCTCCGCGTCGACCAGTATCAACTCGCCTTCGTACATCCGGTGGGCTCGGCCGGCCCGGATTGCAACTTCGCATCCATCGTGCCGCGCTTCGAGCTTTTAGAGGGTTACCTGCATGCCGCCCTGCAGGTGGGAATCGACGCCGGCCTGATCGTGATGACCGAGGCTGTTCCGTATTGTTTCATGGAGGGTTACGAGAAATACGTGGGAGAAAGGATCATGCCTTCGACACGAATCTTCGATGCCGAGGGTGTGATAGAAGAATACCGCGACTACCGGCTGGAAGAGGGAAAGTCCAAGGGGCCGCCTTGCGCGAAGTGCGACTTGGATGACATTTGCGAGGGTCCCTGGAGAGAATATACCGACAGGTATGGGTGGGGTGAGTTCAAACCGGTAATAAGTAAACATAAGAAACATTAAGGTAACTTTATTGGCCAACCTTGGATACATACAGGTAACCCGCATCTGCAATCAGCACTGCCTTTTTTGCTCGAACCCCGACAATGATCGCACGCTTTCGCTTGGAGATGCACGCAGCCAACTGGAAGGCCTTGTTGAGAAAGGTTATTTCGGTGTGATCCTGACCGGGGGCGAGCCGACGCTGCATCCCGATCTGCCCGCGATCGTAAGTCTTGCACGCGACAGCGGATTGCATGTGCGCATGATTACCAATGGGCAGAAAACCGCCGAGGAGGGCGTACTGGAAAAGCTCGTGGCGGCCGGCCTCCAGCATGTGCATGTCTCGGTCCATTCGGCGAGGCCTGATGTCCAGGCCTACTTGACTTCAAACGAGGACTCGTGGCGAAACATCGAACGGACGTTCGAGTTGTTGGTAGGGTTGGGCTTGACCTGCGACGTGAACACGGTCATGTGCGCCCAGAACGCCTGTCATCTCGACGAGACGGTACGCGCCATAGTCGCAAGGTTCCCCTTCGTCAGGCACTTCGTCTGGAACAACATCGATCCCAACATGAACCGGGTGGCCGAGAACCCCCACACCGTGGCCAAACTGGCCGATCTGGAGCTTTCGCTCCACAGGGCCGTGAAATTCCTGGAATCGACCGGGAGAACGTATCGCATCGAGAGGCTTCCGTTGTGCTACATGGCGGATTTTGCCCATGCCTCGACCGAGACGCGCAAGATAGTCAAGCACGAGGAGCGCACGGTCAACTTCCTGGACGAAAAGGGACACGTCCGCCAAACGGAGTTTTTTCACGGCAAGTCAGAGGCATGCACTCATTGCCGGCTGAACCCGATCTGTGCCGGCCTGTACGATCTTGGCGGCGCCTACGACCCGGAAGAATTGCACGCAGTCTTTCTGGACACGGAGGAGATAGTGTCCCGTATCAGGGAAGGCCGACATTGACGGAAATGAGTCTTGCGAAAAGAACAGCCGTCGTGATCGGCTTTCTGCTGTTCGCGATTCTGTCACCTGTCGAGGGCTCGTGCAAGCAAGGTGAACTTCCGTGGCAAACGGGCGATGTGGTCTGGAACTCCTGGCAGGTGACTTCTATCGAGTTGCATCCCGAGTTCTTGCGTTATCACATGAAGAAGGGCGACAACCTCACCACGATCGAGATTACCTTTCGGCGCTCTGATTCCAATTGGGCTACCAAGCACTACCTTATACAGCCGGCACCAGGTGAAAGCCCACCCATAGCGCTTGTCAGGGCGGTCAGGGCCGGCGTCGAGAAGTTCGAGAAGTTGCCCGGCCAGGACCGGTTGGTGGCAAGGCAAAGATTTCAGGCGATCAAAACAACAGGAAAGATCTTCTGGCATCCGCATCGGGTTGCAACCGGCTATGAACAAAGGAGTTTTTATAAACGCCTGCTGTCCGGGCCGACCTTGGCAATCGAGCTGATCCTCCTGCTGGGTCTCATACTGCTTGGGCTGCGAATACGAAAGATCATCGAACTGGCCGGTCGCGTGGCCAGGTTCGATTGGATTTTACTGTCGTTCTGGACAGTCATCGGGGCCGCGTTGCGCTTGCTAGGTGGGGTGCGGGTGCCGGGGTTCACCAACTGCACGGGATATGCCCATGGTTTCGGTTTGTTGCGCGATGTGCTGGTATGGGATCCACTCGGGGTAGACCCCCATGGAAACGGGTTTCATGCACTTTATGGTCTCGTGTTGTCTGTTTTTCCGAACACAGAATTTACCGTCGTGATCTGCCAGTTCGTGCTCTCGATGGCTTGTATCCCGTTGATATACTTGGTCTCGCGTTTTTTCCTCAAGCAGCGTAGCTGGGCATTGTGGGCCGCTGCCGTCATGGCTGTGCTACCGGCTCACGTCTTCTTCGCCGCGACCGAGATACGCCTCGTGCCGGGGGTTTTCTTCATGCTCTTGGGCCTTGGCTGCCTCGGCTTGGCGATAAAGGATCAAAACCCGATATCGTTGCTTGCAGCGGCACTTACAGGCGTGGTGGCCACCCAGTTCTATCCTACCTTGATGCCCTTGCCGCTCGTCATGTTGGCGCTGGCGCTTGCCGGCACCAGGGGCCGCCATCTGTTCCACCGAGCATGGACCTGGGTGGCAGCCGGGTTGTTTTTGGCATTGTGGATCGGGCCGGCCATCTGGATGATGAGTATGGTGGCCAGCACGGAACACACAGTTTTGGGAGCTGATTTTCTGAAGTGCTTTGCTGATAGCTATAGGATGTTTGTACCGTCGAATAGTCTTGTATCTACATCTATATACAGTGTTTTTCTGAACAGCAACTTTACACCTCCGGTGTTCTGGATTTTGGCGCTTGGTGGTTTTATTGTTGGCTTGTGCTACAAGAGTAGTCGAATTTTGATCATTGTTTTTTTTGGCGCAGCGTTGCTGCTGAGCTTTTCCGGACTTTTTCCGGGCAGGATGAACTTGGCACGGCTGCAGCAGGGCGGCCTGCCTTTTTACGCCGTGTTATCGGGCGTCGGGCTTGGATTCTTGCTAGACAGGCTGAAATTGACAGGCCGCCTGGGGTTTGTAAGCTACGGCTTGGGTGCCGTGGTAGTGCTGGGCTCGGTTCTCGTCTGGCCGGGGCCTATCGGGAAGTCATACACGCTGCAGTTCGAGCGGCGCTCGTTCATCAGGGGACTCGATCATCTCGACGATGGGTGCAAGGTGATCTGGGCTCCCGGACCAAACGGCACCAATCATGACGTGCCATCGTATCTGGCCGAGGAACGGGGACGAAAATTGGAATGGGGCGCACTGACTTCGACCGATGTTCCCAAGGACTTAATCAAAGATGGATCATGTCTCTATTACTACCGCACAAGCACTTGCTTCACGGTTAGTCCAAACGAGAGGCGTGACGAGATGCTGAGACCCGAATGCGCCGCTGTAGAAAAGCAACTGGAGATGAAAAAGGTGTTCGTCGAAGAGATACCAGGCTTGCCGGACGACATGTCAGAATACCAAGGAAGCCGGATACCCGTTGGATTTTTCCGGATAGTCCGATAAGTTATATTATGTCAACTAATGAATCTACTGACTATATTGACTGCCGGCACGGATGAAGGCTACCCTCTTGCCCATGTCCATCGCTGAGTTTTTATCTACAGTCAAGGGGTTCGATGGAATTGGGCGGGATGACCTGCAGAGTCTTGCGGATGAGGCCCAGCTAAACACTTATACTCCCGGCCAGGAGCTCATGCGCGCAGGTGATCCGGGCGACAGCATGCATGTCATCCGATCCGGCCTGGTCAAGGTACCCATCGTTGACGAATCGGGCAATGTGAAGATGGTGTTCCATCTTGGTCCGGGTGAACTCGTTGGTGAGATGGCTCTGCTTACCGGTGAACCTCGCTCGGCAGATGTCATCGCGGTGCATGAGACCATGACCGTCTCCCTGGACAGGTCCACTTTGCGGCCGCTGCTCGAGGGTTATCCCAACCTGGCCAAGTTCCTTACCGAAATCCTTGGTCGTCGACTGGAGGAAAAAGGCGGCATTACACAGGTGGGAAAGTACAAGCTGCTGGGTAAATTGGGCGAAGGGGCCACCGGCAAGGTCTACGAGGCACTCCACCCGACTTTGAACCGTACAGTGGCAATGAAGATGCTGTCTCACTCATTGGTCTACAATACGAATTTCAGAGAGCGATTCATTGACGAAGCCAGGCTGATGGCCTCTTTGTCGCATCCGAATATCGTTCAGATCTTCGATACCGAGTCGGCATATGCCACTTACTTCATAGTAATGGAGAAACTCTCCGGTAAAAACGTGGCCAACCTGATGAAAGACAAGGGTGCCCTGGATCCAGATCAAGCCGCTTCCATCCTGGGGCAAATGGCTGCAGCCCTGGACTATGCCCACAAGAAAGGGTTCGCCCACAGAGATGTGAAACCGGCTAACGCTGCACTGGATTCCAGGGGGGTCGTGAAGCTGATGGACTTTGGATTGGCCCGTCCCATCCCCGTTGAGCAGAGTGGTGGCGCAACCCCGTCCGTGGATGGTACCCCGCAGTACATCGCGCCGGAGACAGCCATGGGCAGGGTGACTGACGGCAGGGTTGATATATACGCATTGGGAGTGATCGGGTTCGAAATGCTTACCGGCAAACTGCCGTTTGAGTACCCGTCGGTGATTGATCTGCTCAAGGCTCACGTGCGAGAAACACCTGCTGATGTGCGCACGTTGCGATCTGATATTCCAGAATCACTTGCCGAATTCATCAACTCGGCCTTGATAAAAGATCCGCAAAAGAGATTGTTCGATGCGGATCGTATTCAGCGCTTGTTGGATTTATCACCGTCGGCTGGTGCCCGGTGGGTGGACGAGGCACAGCACGCTTTGTTCGTCAGATATAGACCTTCGGCTGCAGCCAGGGTCACAGAAGCGCTGGACAAGTTTGCAAAAGAATTCTCCGCTGATTCGGATGTACAGGTTACCCTTGGAGATCTGCTTCCAGTAAGCAGAGGCTCCGAAGGCAAGGGAGATGACGGATGAGTAACGAAGAATTCGACGACGTGAGCAACACTCTTGTTGGAATGGATCCTGTGGATTTCGACGAGGTAGAGCAAAAGCCGGAGGCACGTTCGTCGGTCAACATGAAGCCCGTGACCAGGCCGAGAAAACCGGAGGATCCGGTATTCATGCCCGAACCGCCCCACTCGGTGAGAGATACCGGGCTTAGCCATTCATATCTCGAGGAGTTGGTCCTCAAGCATCTTTTCCAGGGCGGGGACATGTCGGGTGGCCAGATCGCCGAGAGGGTCTGTCTGCCGTTCGCCATAGTGGAGAACACAATAGAGCGGCTTCGAAAGATGAAGCTCATAGACATCAAGGGTTCCAGTCATGCGGGTATCGGAAGATCCGGAATGATCATCGCCATGACGGATGCCGGCCACCGGGTATGCGAGCACTCCATGGATCGTGACCGCTACGTGGGACCAGCCCCTGTCCCCTTCTCGTACTATTGCCAGGCCGTGGCCGCACAGACAATTCGTGGCAACGCGTTGCAGCGCTCTGACATCGAGCCAAATTTTACCGATCTGGTGCTTCGGGATGAGATCTATGGCGCCATCGGGCCTGCCATGAACTCGGGCAAGGCCTTGTTCTTTTATGGTCCCCCGGGCAACGGAAAAACTGCGATTTGTCAGCGCATGACCAACTGCTTTGGGGGGGACGTGTTCGTTCCCCATGCGGTGATCGTGGACGATTTCGTAATCAAGGTTTTCGACGAGACCATTCACAAGCCGGTGGAGCACTCGGGTCCGCTGGACAAACGATGGGTGCTGTGTTCCAGACCCATGGTTGTGGTCGGTGGTGAGCTGACCCTGGATGATCTGAACCTATCATACTCGGAGCAGGTCAAGTATTACGAGGCGCCGGTGCAGATGAAGGCAAACTGCGGCATGTTGCTGGTGGACGATTTCGGGCGCCAGTCCGTTTCACCAAAGGCGCTTCTGAACAGATGGATTGTTCCCTTGGAAAGCGAGATTGATTTCTTCAGAATGCACACCGGTAAGAAACTTCAGGTGCCATTTGACGTGTTTGTCGTGTTCTCTACCAATCTGGACCCCGCAGAACTTGTGGACGAAGCCTTCCTGCGCAGGGTGCGTTACAAGCTCGAGGTGGGCAGGCCTGATGAGCCCCTTTACAAGGAGATATTCCAGGCCGAGTGCGAAAAACACGACGTTATCTGGGACGAGGGAATGTGGATGGCTTTCAAGAGCCGCGTAATGCTGGCGGAATACGCGGATAGGAACCA
>CAZXHT010000097.1:0-23043 GCA_964640665.1 uncultured Myxococcales bacterium | reverse complement strand
CGGACACGTGTTCCGGGGGCGTTTGCAATCACGCGGGCGACCCCTGCCTGGGCGGGCCCGAGTGCGACAATGTTTGCGACGATGCGGCCGACAACTGCAACGTCGTATCCGGCACCGCCTGCGGTGATCCTTCCGACACGGCTTGCACCAACCCTGACGGTTGCCTCGGCGGCACGTGCCAACCAAATGATGAACCTTCCGGCACGAGCTGTGACGACGGTCTCTTCTGCACCGGGATCGACACATGTGACGGTATCGGAACCTGCCTGTCGCAAGGAAATCCCTGCAGCTCTTCGGGCCTTCTTTGCGACGACAATGCAGATGAGTGCGTCAACTGCATCGCCGACGCCGACTGTGGCGACGGCCTCTACTGCAATGGGGCGGAGACATGCTCCGCTGGAACTTGTGCGGACGGCGCAGATCCTTGCCCGGGCGGAATCTGCGAAGAGGCGGCTGATACCTGCAGCACCTGCGCCGACGACACCGACTGCAACGACGGACTGTTCTGTAACGGTATAGAAACCTGCGACGGCGGCACGTGTTCTCTCGGTACCTATCCATGTCCTGGAAAAGTGTGCAATGAAGCCCGTGACGAGTGCATGGTCTGCGAGACGGACTCCGACTGCGAAGATGGTTTGTTCTGCAACGGGCAAGAAATTTGCGTGGCCGGTTTCTGCCTGGACGGGGTCCAGGCATGTCCCGGCGCATCATGCGACGAATCCGACGACAGCTGCAGCGGCTGTACCCAGGATAGCGACTGTGACGACGGCCTGTTCTGCAACGGGCAAGAAAGCTGCGATGCGGGAACGTGCCTGGCGGGTTCCGATCCGTGTCCCGGCCAGCCGTGTAACGATGGTAACGATTCGTGTACCGCTTGCACCCAGGATGCCGACTGCGACGACGGAATGTTCTGCGACGGAGTGGAAACTTGCACTGTTGGCGGGTGTGTCAGCGGCGAAGATCCCTGTCCCGCCCAGGTGTGCGACGAGAGCGGCGACTCCTGCACGAACTGCACCGTGGACGCCGACTGCGACGATGGTCTCTTCTGCAACGGGCCGGAGAGTTGTTCCGCGGGATCGTGCTATCCCGGGGAAGATCCCTGTCCGTCACAGGTTTGTGACGAGGTACAGAGTACCTGCATGGGCTGTGTTCAGGACAGTGACTGAGATGATGGTCGTTTCTGCAACGGTCTTGAGAGTTGTATCGATGGAACATGCCACGTCGGCCAAGACCCCTGTCCGGGATCGCCTTGCGACGAATCCGGTGACATCTGTGCAGGCTGCGTCCAGGACGCCGATTGCGATGACGGATTCTTCTGCAACGGGTCCGAGACATGCATCGGAGGGCTATGTCTGCCCGGTATCGAACCCTGCCCCGGGCAGGTTTGCAACGAAGCCCGAGACGAATGCATGGTATGTGTACAGGACTCCGACTGTGACGATGGCTTGTTCTGCAACGGGCAAGAACTTTGCATTGTAGGCGCTTGCCTGCAAGGCGTGCCGGCCTGTCCAGGCGCTATCTGCGACGAACAGACCGATGCTTGCACGAATTGCGCCCAGGATATCGACTGCGACGACGGCTTGTTCTGTAACGGCCTGGAAACCTGCGACGCTGGAAGTTGCCTGCCGGGATCCGATCCGTGTCCAGGTGGACCTTGCGACGAGATCTCGGCATCCTGCGGGGCTTGCGCCCAGGATACCGACTGCGACGACGGAGCGTTTTGCAATGGGGCGGAGCAATGCCTTGACGGCGCCTGCATTGCCGGCGCCGATCCATGCGCTGACAGAGCTTGTGACGAGGCCGGGGATGCATGTCGTGACTGCACTCAGAATGACGAATGCAACGACGGAGTGTTTTGCAACGGTCAGGAATCCTGTGTACTTGGTTCTTGCCGTCCCGGAGAAAATCCGTGTCCCGGACAAGTTTGTGATGAACCTGGAGGAGAATGCCTGGCATGTACCAGCGACAACGACTGTGACGACGGGCGTTACTGCAACGGAGATGAGACTTGTCTGTCCGGCACTTGTCATGTAGGCGAAGATCCCTGCCCGGGCAGGCCGTGTTCCGAGAGCAACGATATTTGCGAGGGATGCCTGGACGACACGGACTGCGACAACGGCCTCTTCTGTGACGGTGCCGAGACCTGCCAAGACGGTCAGTGCCAATCCGGCGGCGATCCGTGCCCCGGCCAGTATTGCGACGAGGACCAGGACGGCTGCGTTTCCTGCAGGGTGGACACTGACTGCGACGACGGCCTTTTCTGCAACGGCGCAGAAAGCTGCGTCGCCGGCGCCTGTCAGGCGGGAACACCTCCTTGCCCCGGCGAGGATTGCGACGAAGACGGTGACGTTTGCAACGGCGGCTGCCCGGACGCCGACAGCGACGGGCTGTGCGATAACGTCGATCCTTGTCCTTACGATCCCAATGACAATTGCAAGATCTGGAACGATTCCGACATTCGCGGCGGCGGGTGCGCCTGCGACACCAGCGGGCGGGCAGCCTCGGGCCTGCTTTTTGGCCTGCTACTGCTTTTGGGGTTGATCGTCACCAAACGCGGGATCCTGCACCCCTGAGAGGCAGATCTCATTGTGGGTTGCCAGAAAGAAGCAGACTGCGGTATCCTTGCATGTATGAGACGCTTCTTTACGGGCGATGCAAGTCGTCGCGCGGCATTCCTGGCAATCGTTGTGCTGGTCTGGGCGGCGCTTTCATGCTTTTCCCGGACGGCGCAGGCGGATTTCAAGCTGCCGATCCTCAACCCGGTTACCAAGATAATCTCCGTGCCGGCCGGCGTCGACCCGGCGGTCCTGGCACGATTCGCCGGACTGCGCGACCTGGTGATAGAGCTTCGCATGACGCGCGGCAATCTGATTCCCGGCAGGCTCATGAAACTGCTTACAGATAAGTTTCAGAATGTTCCCAAGAGATTGATCCTTTTCCACGAAATAAAGCCCAATCACGCGGCCCAAATACACAAGCTGGACAATATCGAGGTGCAGTACGAAGTCAGCGCTACCGGACTGAGTCCGGAGACGGAAAACCAGCTCTACTCGCTCGGTCCGGTCCATAAGATATTAATCTTGAATGAGAAATTCGACAGCGAGGCGGTGCGGCGGGTCAGGCGCATGAAATTCACCAATATCGGTGTCAGGGTCCGGAAAGGCCCCCTGAGCGCCGAGCGGATCGACCTGCTGTGCCTGGATCACAAAAGACCCAAGTTAGTCATCCTGCCGGCGGGTACCAAACCAAAAGAACTCCTGGATCTGACGGTCATAAGCCCCCTGCGACTGGAAATATACCTGAACAACAACAGGCTGGAAGATGACCTGCGACAGGTGCTTTCCGAGTTACGGGGGATAAATGTAACGCTGGTCGTGAACGGAACACTGACGCTGGAAGACGTGAAAAAATTCGCGGCGTTCTACATGTTCAAGATCAAGGTGCAACTGGACGAACAGGGCAGCATGATCCCGGGACTGATCCAGTTGCTCGGCAAGATCGCGCCGCCATGAGACACGACGGTACCCCCTTGGTCGTTATTAACCCCAAGAATACCTTGACAATGCGGCCATTCGTTGCTAGGCAAGAGCGGCTCGGAAGCAGAGGAGAAATACCCTCGGTTGCCGGACAGACGCAGGCGCGTAGCTCAGGGGGAGAGCGCTACCTTGACACGGTAGAGGTCGGCGGTTCGAAACCGCCCGCGCCTATTGGGTAGCGCGTTGTCTTCGTGGCGCAGGGATGCGCCAGTGAACGGGAGTGTTGTAATAGCATGTCTTCGGAAGGTTCCTTGACCATATCCCTTCACGACGGAAGTACGTTGGACGTCAAGAAGGGAACAACATTGCTCGAACTGGCCGCTTCTATAGGGCCAGGCCTTGCAAGGGATGCCGTGGCGGCGACGGTCGACGACCACCAGGTGGATTTGCGCCAAACTATAGCCGGTGATTCACGAGTTGTGTTTCTCACGCCAAAGAATCCCGAGAGCATCGAGATTGTCCGCCACTCAACCGCCCACGTCATGGCCGGAGCCGTCCAGGATCTTTTCCCCGGGGTCAAGGTAACCATTGGCCCCGCCGTCGATGATGGTGTCAACGGGTTTTATTACGATTTCGACAACGATCGTGGCTTCACCGAGGAGGATCTCGAAAAGATATCCGTGCGCATGAAAGAGGTAATCGCCCAGGACCTGACCTTCGAGCGCATCGAGGTCGGTCGCCAAGAGGCTCGCGCGTTTTTTGCCGAAATGGGCGAGACCTACAAGCTCGAACTGCTCGACGCAATACCAGAGGGCGAGACCGTCTCGCTGTACAAGCACGGCAGCTTCACCGACCTGTGCCGTGGCCCGCACCTGCCATCGACCGGCCGCATCAAGGCATTCAAGTTGATGAGCGTCGCCGGGGCGTACTGGAGAGGTGACTCGCGCAACAAGATGCTGGCTCGCATCTACGGAACCGCTTTCTTCTCTAAGAAAGATCTGCGGCGACACATCGAGAACGTCGAGGAGGCGCGCCGGCGCGATCACCGGCTGCTGGGAAAAAAACTAGACCTTTTCAGTTTTTCACAGTCGGTCGGAGGAGGACTGGTCCTGTGGCACCCGAAGGGCGCCCGTGTCCGCTCGATCATCGAAGAATTCTGGCGCCGGTCTCATTACGACTATGGATACGACATTGTCTACACGCCGCATATCGGCAAGGCTGAACTGTGGCAGACGAGCGGACACCTCGATTTTTACAAAGAAAACATGTATGCACCAATGGAGATCGAGGGAAACCCGTTCTACGTCAAGCCGATGAACTGCCCGTTTCACATCGAGATATTTCGCAGCCAGCTCAAAAGCTACCGCGACCTGCCGCTGCGATTCGCAGAGTTGGGCACCGTCTACCGCTACGAGGCCTCGGGCGTGCTGCACGGTCTCCTGCGGGTGCGTGGTTTCACCCAGGACGACGCACACATCTTTTGCACGGCAGAACAGCTCGATTCGGAGATACGGCGCTGCCTGGATCACACCTTTTACCTGCTGCGCGCCTTCGGGTTCGAAAACTACGAGATCTACCTGAGCACGCGTCCAGAGAAATTCGTCGGGGCGGAAGCAGACTGGGAGAAAGCCACAGACGCTTTATACAATGCTCTCGAGAAGCAGGGCCTGGCTTTCAAGATGGATCCCGGTGAGGGCGTCTTCTATGGCCCGAAGATCGACATTAAAATTCGCGATTCGCTTGGGAGGACCTGGCAGTGCACGACCGTCCAGGTGGATTTCAACCTGCCCGAGCGCTTCAACGTCGAGTATGTCGACAGTGGCGGCCAGCGGGTGAAGCCATTCATGGTTCACCGTGCATTGCTCGGTTCCATGGAGCGCTTCTTTGGAGTGCTGGTCGAACATTACGCGGGCGCTTTCCCAACTTGGCTTGCGCCATTGCAGGCGATCATCCTGCCGGTGACGAGCGACCTGAACGAATTCGCGGAAGAGGTCAAATCCACGCTAAGTTCGCACGATCTTCGCGTGGCAGTCGACAATCGCAACGAGAAGTTGGGCTTCAAGATTCGCGAGGCTCAGCTTGAAAAGATTCCCTTCATGCTCGTGGTGGGCAAACGCGAGATGGAAAAACGAGGAGTCGCGCCGAGAACCAGGGCCGGCGAGGATCTGGGCTTCAAGCCACTGGCAGAAGCCACAGAGATGCTGCTCGCAGAGGCGGCCTGGCCAGAGCGTGCAAAAGTAAAGGAGGTGTAGCATCGGTTTCGATAAAAGAGCCAGAGGCAGACCTGACACTACGAGGATCAACAAGAGAATCGTGGCCAGGGAGGTCAGGGTCATCAGCGACGAGGGAGAGCAACTGGGAATCATGGCGACCGGAGATGCCCTGGGAATTGCCGAGGAGAAGGGGCTCGATCTGGTGGAAGTGTCGTCGGATTCCCGTCCTCCCGTCTGCCGTATCCTGGACTATGGGAAATACAAGTACACTCAAAAGAAAAAGCAGCAGAGCGCCAAGAAACGAGCGGTCAGCCAATCACTTAAAGAGGTCAAGTTGCGACCCAAGACGGAGGAACACGACTACCAGTTCAAGCTGAAACATGTTATTCGTTTCCTCCAGGAGGGAAACAAGGCCAAGGTTACGATTCGTTTCCGGGGGCGCGAAATGGCCCACCGGGACATTGGAATCGAGATGTTGCGCAGGATAATCAAGGATGTCGGAGTCCTGGCCACGGTGGCCGCGGAACCGACGATGGAAGGACGCCTATTGCACATGGTTCTCACGCCTTCGCCGAAAGCGCTCGTTGCAATGCGTGCACGGGGCGAGAAAAATAAGTCGGAGAAGCAAGGCAAGCAAGACGGCGATACGCAAGAAGCTCAGCAGTAGTTTGATTGGAGGAGTCGATGCCGAAGATGAAGACAAACCGTGGAGCGGCCAAGCGCTTCAAGGTAACCAAGGGTGGAAAGGTCAAGGTCAAGCATAGTAAGCTGCGGCACATCTTGACCACCAAGAGCAAGAAGCGCAAACGCAAAATGAGAAAGACATCGTTCGTGGATGGTGCCGATCTCAAGCAGGTGCGCCGCTTGCTTCCTTATGCCAAGATCAGCAGTAAAGTGAGGTGATCCATGCCCCGGGCAACCAATGCGCCGGCGAGGAGAAGTCGGCGAAAAAAGGTATTGAAACGAGCTTCCGGTTTCCAAGGTATGCAAAAAAGTTCTTACCGCGTTGCCGTACACAAGGTGGCGCGCGCGCAAGCCTATGCCTACCAGGGAAGGAAACTCAAGAAACGGGACTACCGGGCGTTATGGAACGTACGCATCAACGCGGCGGCTCGGCTGTGCGGCACGACATACAGCCGCCTGATACACGATTTGGACGCCAGCAACATTGAGCTTGATCGCAAGGTTTTGGCGGACATCGCGCTGCACGATCCCGCCGGCTTCGAAAAGGTCGTGCGGGCATCTGCGGGTAAAGAACCCGCCGACAGCGCGACCTAGGATACTAACAGGATTTCCAGGCCGCGATGAGTAAAGCAGATAACGACAGCTTGCCCGATAAGATTTATTTCAAGATCGGTGAGGTGAGCGAGATCGTCGGGGTCGAGCCATACGTGCTGCGCTACTGGGAAAGCGAGTTTCCGGCGCTCAAGCCAGGCAAGTCCCGCTCTCAGCAGCGCATGTATCGTAAGCGGGACGTGGAACTGCTTCTGAAAATCAAGAAACTGCTTTACGAAGACATGTACACAATAGCCGGAGCCAAGAAACAGCTTTCACGCAGCGGGGAGAAAAGCGCATCTCCGCAGATGAGCCTGACTTTGCCCCAGACAAGCAACAGCGGACTGCTGAAAAAAATCGAGAAAGAACTCAAAGACCTGTCCAAGTTGGTTGATGAAACCACCTGAGACAAACGGCTGCGCCAGGCTTGACACACATGGGCCATGATGCTAGAAGTCCGAGTCGCAGCGGGGCGTAGCGCAGCCTGGTAGCGCACTTGCTTGGGGTGCAAGTGGTCGCTGGTTCAAATCCAGTCGCCCCGATTCGAGAGGACGGCGTTTTCCGCCGGCCTCTCTTTTTTACGTAAGATCTACGGTTGACAACAGAACCTCCTGTCTGTACCTTGCTGCGCATGCCGGCCATACTTCTCACGAATGACGACGGAATACTTGCTCCGGGACTCGCAGCTCTCGAAAAAGATTTCGAGAATCTCGGCGATCTGTGGGTGGTGGCACCCGACGGCGAGCGCAGCGCCTGCAGTCGCGCTGTCACCCTGAACCGGCCGCTGCGGGCCAATCAGTTGGGCCGGCGGCGGTTCGCGGTTGACGGTACTCCGGCAGACTGCGTGCTGCTGGCCTTTCGCAGTCTGATGCCCGAACCTCCGGCCGTGGTTATCTCTGGAATAAACAACGGGTTCAACGTGGGCGAAGATCTAGACTACTCCGGCACTGTCGGCGGCGCGGCGGAAGCCGCCCTGCAAGGTGCGCGCATCGCACTGGCGGTCAGCGTGGCGGCGCAGAGCGAGCCCGCCCTGCTGAAAGATGCGGCCGGCTTCGCAAGGTTGCTGGTTGAAAAGCTCAACGACTCTAAAATCCCCGCAGATTGCTACCTGAACGTCAACTTCCCCGCGACTCCGACTCGGCGTGTGCGCTGGACCCGCCAGGGCAATCACCTTGAAATGGGTGCCGTCGTGGTCGCCGATGATCCTCGCGGCAGGCGCTACTACTGGATTGCCGAACGTCCCGATGAAATCGATCCGCCCCCCGACACTGATCGCGGGGCCCTGAGCCGGAACTGTATCTCGCTGTCTCTGCTGACGTTAGACCGCAACTGGCACGGCGAGTGGGATCCGCCACGCCTGTGGGACGACGGCTACACCGAGGAAACTTCGTGAAGCCCGACGAGCAGTGCCTGCAGATGGTTGCACGCCAGATTGAAGCGCGTGGGGTTCGCGATCCTCGTGTTCTGGCCGCCATGCGCAAAGTTCCCCGGCACCTGTTTGTGCCGCAAGCCAGCCTACCTGCCGCCTATGAAGACCGCCCCTTGCCCATCGGCCAGGGGCAGACAATCTCGCAACCCTATATGGTTGCCACGATGACCGAGGCCTTGGAACTCCGGGGTGACGAACGGGTGCTGGAGATTGGCACGGGGTCGGGTTACCAGACGGCGGTCCTGGCCGAACTAGCAGGTGAGGTGATCAGCATCGAACGTATCGGGTCGCTGGCCGAAGAAGCCGCGCTGCGCCTGGCCGAACTCGGCTATGACAACGTCAGGGTGCAAACGGCAGATGGCAGCTTGGGCTGGCCCGCGCTTACGCCCTACGCTGGAATCATGGTCACCGCCGGAGCCCCGCGGGCCCCGCAGGCGTTGCTCGATCAACTCGCCGCGGGCGCCAGAATGGTCATTCCGGTGGGAGGCCGCAACACGCAGATCCTGGAAACTCATCTCAGGATTGGCCCCGGCGAATATAACATCACCCGTGATACGGCTTGCCGCTTCGTCGATCTGATCGGCGAGCAGGGCTGGTGAGATAGGAGACTCGATCTTGTCCCGAGCAATGGTTTTCATTTCGAGCCACATCATCACCTTCGTAAAGGGCGTTCTGGTGGGAATCGCCAACATCATCCCGGGAGTCAGCGGCGGAACCTTCGCGCTGATTCTTGGAATCTACGAAAGGCTTCTGGGTTCGATAGGCTCCTACGGCATCCAGACGGCGCGCGTTTTTTTGGGGTGGCTTGCGCAGCCTGGCTCACGAGAACAACGAACCGAGTTGTACAGCGAGTTTCGGCGCACCGACAGCGCCTGGCTGCTTGTGCTTTTAGCCGGCACCGGTGTTGCGATCCTGGCATCATCGCGCTTGATCGTCTTCCTGCTGGACGAGCACCTCGCCCCCACGCTCGCGTTTTTCATCGGCCTTATTATTCCCTCGATCCTGGTGCCGTACTCTCTCCTCGAACGTAAGGGCATCAGGGAGGCTCTTTCCTGCCTGATCGCCGTAGCTGTGCTGATCGGCCTGACGCTGCTCTTCGACCCGGCCGCGGAGTCGGGCGGCGGCCTGGTCTTTTTGTTCGTCTCGGGGGTTGTGGCAATATCGGCCATGATTCTGCCGGGGGTTTCCGGATCTTTCATCCTGATGGTGCTCGGCGAGTACCGCAGTGTCCTGGATGCGATCAACAACGTGGACTGGCTGCGCCTTACCGTGTTCGCCGCTGGATGTATTCTGGGTATCCTGGCATTTGTCAGGCTTCTGAACTACCTGCTCAAGCGCTACCATGACGTCACCATGGCTTTCTTGATCGGCCTGATCCTCGGATCGCTGTGGGTCCTATGGCCCTTCAAGGAAGTATTCCCGGGGGCCAAGCTGGTGACCGGCACAAACATCCTGCCGGCCTCGCTGGACGCGGGAGTCCTCTGGTCTGCCGGAGCCTTCGCGCTGGGGCTTTTCTGTTCGGCCGGGTTGTACCGCCTTGGCAAGACCGAAAGAGAGCATGCCTCGGCCGACGGTCGGGATACATGAAGCACGATAAGACAACCTTCATATTAGCTATTGCTCTTCTGGCAAGCGCCTGCGGCGGGCTTGCGCCCCGCGGCGTGTTGACACCAGTTCCGGACGCCGAGGCCGTGGGTGTGTTCCACGTCGTCGGCCCTGGCGAGAATCTGATTTCGATCTGCCGTGACTACGGCAGCAACCCGCAAGAGGTAGCCGAACTGAACGGTATAGAGGATCCGGGCCTGATTCGTCCGGGACAGAAGATATTCATCCCCGACGTACAGGGGCCACTCGGTAAGAATAATGATCGTCGGGTTACAAGCACTGCGGTGAGTGTCAAGAAGTACCACGGACAGTTCATCTGGCCGGTGAACGGCGTGTTGACCTCGAAGTTTGGCATCCGTCACGGGCGGCGCCACGACGGCATCGACATCGGCGCCGCCGAAGGCGCTCCCGTACACGCCGCGGCGGCAGGCAAGGTGCTCTACGCAGGCGACCAGCAACGCGGCTATGGAAACCTGATCATCATTCGCCACACCGGCGACATGATCACCGTCTACGCGCACAACAAGGTCATCCTGGTCAAAGAGGGCGAAAGGGTGCAACAGGGGCAGACCATCTCGCGGGTCGGACATACCGGCCGGGCGAGCGGACCGCACCTGCATTTTGAGATTCGCAGAAGAACCAAACCGCGCAATCCGTTGTTCTTTCTGCCCAGGAAACCCTGATGGCCGAGATTCATGGAGGTATCATGAAAGAGCTTACAGCATTTATTCGCGACGTTCCGGACTTTCCCAAAGAGGGGATCGTCTTCAAGGACATCACGCCGCTGCTGCGCGATGCCGGGGCCTACAGGCGGGCCACGCAGAAGCTTGAAGAGCTGGTGCGCCCCATGAATGCTGACCTGATTCTGGCGATCGAGAGCCGAGGATTCCTGTTCGGCGGTGCGCTGTCTCTAAGCCTGGATAAGGGCCTGATAATAGCCCGCAAGCCCGGCAAACTGCCCTACCTCGCGGACAAGGTGTCGTACGATCTGGAGTACGGCTCGAACACCCTGGAGTTGCACACGGACGCGGTGGAACAAGGCCAGCGCGTGTTGATAGTGGACGATCTACTGGCCACCGGAGGCACAGCCGCGGCCTGTGGCGAGCTGGTTCGCCGACAAGGAGGGCTGGTGGCCGGCTACGCCTTCGTGGTGGAATTGGCCTTCCTGGAAGGACGCAAAAAGCTTATCCCCGATCCGGTCGCCAGCATCATGGTTTATTGAAGAAGCCGTCCTGTCCAAAGATGCATTTCATACTCCGACCCTAACGCGGTATCGCAGTACGTGCGTCATTACCTCACGGAAAGAAACCACCAGGGTTTGGACAACGTTTTGTTGGTGGGCATTCGACCCGATAGTAACCGGAACGGCGTGAGGCTCAGTCCCGGGGCTGGACAACATCCGCCGGCTTTCTGATTCGCCCGTCGCTTTTCGGCACGTCGATTTTCAATGCACGGATTTTCCGGTACAGCGTGCTCGTGTCGATGCCTAGGGCCCTTGCGGCCAGCGATCGATTTCCGTCATGCTTCCTGATGGCTTCAACAACGAGTGTCTTTTCGATGGCTTTGAGGTTCATCCCGCCTGCGTGACCCAGGAGCGCGTGGGCGGACTTTCCGCGAAGATACGGGGGCAGGTGCCCGGGCTGAATGAGTTCTGTCTTCTCTTAACCAGAACGGAACTACAGAACCAGCAACTCAGTTGGACCATGCCCATCCCCCCGCCGACGAAACTAGACCAGATTCAAACCGGCGGTTACAATCACGTCCTGGCAGCTGGTCAAGGCCGCATGCACCTGTTTTCCCATTTGGGATTCGCGTGTACCCATCGCCAGTGTAGTAATGCAAGATGCAGATAATGTCAACAGAGACCAATGCAACATGCATGATTATCTGTCGCCACGTGCATGCGTATCGAGAGATAGATCATTGTTATTGCACGATAATAAAAATCGACTTCACTTGGCATGCTCGTTGCTGTCCAGGAGAAGCGGATAAAACCAGCAGGCGAACATGAAATTGATGGTGCCAACTCACTGCGGTCGAATTTCACCCGTTCTGGACGTGGCCAGGAATTTCCTTCTGGTCGATACCGAGGGGGATGGAAAGACAAAACACCGGGAGTTGCTCGTCAAGAACACCCAGATCACAGCCCGGGCCAGGAAAATTGTGGATATGGGCACGCAAGTGCTGATTTGCGGCGCGATCTCCTGGCCGCTCGAGGCCCTGCTGATTTCTGCAGGAGTCCATGTCATCCCGAACACCTGCGGGGTGGTGGAAGAGGTGATCGAGGTGTTTCTATCAGGTCAATTCACTGAGCAGGCGTTCTTGATGCCGGGCTGTTGTGGCAAACGTCGTAGACGTCAAAACCGGCATTCCCAGGGCAACCAGATGAAAGGAGACAGGCAATGATGGGAGGAGGAATGGGCTATGGCGGTGGGGGCGGACGTGGAAGGGGTCGCGGGGGAAGGGGAAGAGGCATGGGAAGAGGCATGGGCACGCTCCAGGGTACTCCGGGATCGAAACCGGAAAACCCGGAACACGAAGTCGAAATGCTCCGAGCCCAGACCGGGGCAATAATGGCCCAGTTCCAGGCTGTCAACGCGCGCATCTCGGAAACACAAGATACAGAAGCATCCACGCGCGGCGGCGACGCGGAGATCGAGAAACGGGCTGCAGTCGTGGACCAGGAGAGATGCACGGGTTGCGGCATCTGCATCGAGGCATGCCCGGAGGAAGCCATCACCGTTGAATACGTCGCGATGATCGACCCGCAAAAGTGTACAGTCTGCGGTTCGTGCGTGGACGAGTGTCCCAACGAGGCGATCTCGCTGCCGAACTGATGCAGAACTGCGACACCGAGAGGTGCTGGACAAACACGAAGGCGTGTGATTTTTGGGGAAAATAAAGAGGCTATGGAGAAAACCCAAGCAGGAAACCGCGGATCAGGAGGTGAGTGATGGCGACAGGTGAAAACATCGTACATGCCAACGGCGAGACGTTCGAGGATTCCATCAAGGTGAGGGATTAAGCATGGACAACCTGTTCAAACCATACTCCCTTGGTTCTCTCAACCTGGCAAACCGGTTTATCTTCCCGCCAATAAAGCTGGGTTATGGAAACCCCGATGGCAAGGTTACCGACCGGCAATTGCGATTCTACCGGCAAATCGCCGAAGACGGACCCGCGCTGGTGATCCTGGAGCCGGTGTCGGTCACTCCCGACGGCAAGGAGCACCCGAAACAACTCTGCGTGCATCTCGAAGAAAGCGTGTCGGAGCTCAGAAAGATCGTCGAAGTGATACACACAGAGGGCCGCCTCGCCTGCCTTCACCTCAACCATGCCGGAGCGGCGGCCAACCCCAAGGCTTCGGGCGGCAAGCCCAGGGCCCCATCCGCCATTACTTGCCCGACGAGCGGCGAGGGCTCGGAGCCGTTAAGCGGAGATGAAATAAACGGGATCGTTAATGCTTACGGGATCGCGGCGCAAAAGGCCGCGGAGGCGGGATTCGACCTGATTGAAATCCAGGCCGGCCACGGATATCTGGTATCGCAGTTCCTCAACGGGAAAACAAACCAGAGAAAGGATCGCCATGGAGAGGATCGGCTGCTCTTTGCCAAAGAAGTCCTATCGAGTGTCAGGAAAGGAGCCCCGAACGTTCCCTTCATCGTCAGGGTTTCGGGCGACGAGATGTCACCCGAGTACGGAATTGCCATCGGGGATCTGGAGCCTTTCTTGACGCTGGCGCAGGAGCAGGGAGCCGTTGCGATTCACGCGGGCATGGGAAGCAGCTGCTTCAGCCCTCCCTGGTACTTCCACCACGGCAGCCTCCCGGAAAAACCCCAGATGGAAGCGCTTTCCTGGCTCCGCGAACACACCTCGCTGCCCTTGATCGCCGCGGGCCGGATGGGAAGAAAGAAAAGGGTAAAGGAAGTCCTGGAAAAGGGGCTGGCCGATCTCATCGCCCTGGGAAGGCCTTTAATTGCAGACCCCGGTCTGATCGGGAAATGGCGAGAGGAGAAGGAAGAGCAGGTGGTGTACTGCGGCTACTGCCTCCAGGGCTGCCTGCACCGCCTGAGGATCGGAGAACCTCTGGGATGCAACCTGAACCCGGAGACTGGTTCGCCGCCTCTGGAGAAAACCGCCGCCCCCCTGAAGGTGCTGGTCGTTGGAGGAGGGCCCGCAGGCATGAGCGCCGCGCTCTACCTAACCAGACGCGGTCACCGGGTCACACTGGTCGAGAAGGACGATCGCCTGGGGGGACAGTTCAGCCTGGCCTGGCAGATTCCGGGCAAGGAGGCCATGAGTGACGGATTGAACGGACTGCGATGCGCCGTGGAAGCGTGCGGGGCGACAATCATTCTTAACAACATTGCCTACAAGGAAGTCGTCAAGAGAGTCATGCCGGACCTGGTAGTCTGGGCGACCGGTGCGTTGCCGAAGACACCCGAGATCCCGGGGCTAGAAGGGCAGTACGCCTTCCCGGCCTTGGAGCTTCTTGAGGGGAAAAAAGAGGTGCGGGGCCCCAGGGTACTGGTGATCGGAGCCGGAAGAGTGGGCCTCGAGGTCGCGGAGAAGCTGGGCAAAGAGGGCTTCGAGGTCGTTGCCACGAAACGGACGGATCCCGTCGGGGGCATGATGGAAATGATCACCCGGAAGCTGGTACTGAAAAGAATCAACCAGCTGGCTAATGTGACCTTGATGCCCCACACGACCGTTAAGGCATTTGCTAATGGGAGCGTTGAACTGGAGCAAGACGGCGTGATGATGTCCATCGAGCCGTTCCAGACCATCATCCTGGCAGCGGGCATGGCGCCGGCGCCCGGACCAGATGAAGAACTCAGAAACAGCGTTCCCGAGATCGAGACGATCGGCGATGCCAGGGAAGTCCGGGACATCTATACGGCCGTGCGTGCCGGGTACCGTTTGGCTCAGAGCTACTGAGTGCGGGCGGGAACCTTCAAGGGAGCGTGGCGTGAAAAACTAAGAATTCCTGTTCACATCGGAGTCGGTGACCGAAGGGCACCCGGACACTGCTACCCGGCCCCACTCATGCCTCCGAAGCCGCTAGCGTCCCCAGTTAATCGAAACGGACGTTGAGGTGGGACCCACCTCGATTCAGATCTTTCAGGTAGGTGCCTTGCAGGTTTTGGCCAGGACACCGGAGAAGTACTTGCGATCCGACTCGTAGTGGCACTTCTTGTACTTCTTGCCGCTGCCACACCAGCAAGGATTGTTCCGTCCCAGCTTCAATGCTTCTTGAGGTGGACGATTTCCCCGCCCCAATAATCTATTCAGCAACCCCATGGGCACCCTACGTGTAGGAAAAACAAAGCATATTTTCCACTGCACAACCCTTACCGTTGAATTCCAGAGTGGGATGTTGGCACAAGCCTTGTTTTTTAGCAAGGCTCTGGTTGGTGCTGGCCAGCCTTGGCGTGGCTGCGCGAGCGGGGTCTCTCTCAATTTCATGCTCATTGCCACTCCTTTCGCTACCTACGACGTGGACTGAAAAATACAACAATTGTTTTCGCACCGGTTTTTACCAGGGATGCTAAACAATATTTTCATTTGTCACGATGCCTGTCAGTACCAATCTACTTGATTATAAAGAGAAAATTTGAATATGGGTGATAAAATATATTAATAACAAGGCAAATCTATGCTAAATAGATCTTTGGTAGACTAACCATTGTAGTCATTGGCAACCCTATTATTAAAGGAGGCGAGAGATGGAACTTCACCAATTGCGTTGTTTCCTGGCGGTGATACAGGAGGGCGGCTTCAACCGGGCAACCATCCGCCTGCATATCACCCAGCCGGCTCTCTCGTATCAGATCAAGCAGCTCGAACAGGAGCTGGGAGTGCGCCTGTTCAATCGAAGACCAGGAGGGGTAACCACTACCGAGGTCGGCGAGGTGCTTTCACGGCATGCCCTAGACATCATGGAGGTCGTGCGTGGCGCGCACCGGGCGGTCGAGGAGGTGGCCGAGGGAGTTGCGGGCGAGGTTCGCGTCGGAACGGTAAACAGCGTGGGAATATACTTTTTGCCCCAGCTGCTCTGTAACATGAAAGAGAAATATCCCGATGTGTGTCCCAACGTCCTCTACAGGCACTCGGCCGAGATCCTGGAGTCGCTCCTGGCAAATCGCATCGATCTGGCACTGATTGCCAATCCGGGGGCGGACAGAAGACTCCGGCATGAGGTCATTATCGAGGAGAGAGTCTCTTTGGTTTGCGGCCGATCCCATCCCTTCTTTGGTCGTGATGCTGTTCGTCCCGGTGAACTGAAAGGCCTCAAGTGCGTTTCACTTTCGAGGGAAAACCCGACGGGCAAACTGGTCAGGGACTTTCTGGCCCGCATGGGTGTGAGCATGGATCAGGTCGCTTCCACCGACAACGTCGAGACGATCAAGAAAATGGCGGAGATCGGCATGGGCGTGGCTTTTCTGCCCGATATGGTATCCAGCCCGGAGGTATCCTGTTCCGGAGGGTCCCTGGGTCGCTTGGCACGCATCGACGTCGGTTCTCCAATCAAGCGCCGCATCGCCCTTCTGACATGGAAAAATGCCGAGTTGAGTCGCGCCACGCACACTTTCATCGAGGAACTGCGCCTGTACGGATCAAGCTGGAAAAGTTGTGTCGATGCGAATTCGCACGACCAGCGACTAACGACTAACGACTAACGACTGCCGATTGACCACGAATGGGAGTTAGTCCTTTTTAAACCGCAAAGGAGGTTGTCCATGAGTAATCTGGTGAATCCGCACGGCAGCAAGGAGTTGATGCCCCTGTTGCTGGAAGGCAAGGCGAAGGAAGCTGAGATCAAAAAAGCCAAGGGACTCAAGAAGGTGCCCATGACCACCCGGGAAACCTCGGACCTGATCATGATGGGCATCGGCGCCTTCACGCCGCTTACCGGCTTCATGGGCCACGACGACTGGAAGGGCATCTGCGCCGAGTTCAAGATGCCCTCCAAGAAAGGGCTGTTCTGGCCGATACCGATCACCCTCTCTGCCACCAAGGAACTGGCCGACTCGATCGGAAACGGCGAGGAAGTGGCGTTGTGGGACACCGAAACCGACAGCCTGATGGGCACCATGAGAGTCTCCGAGAAGTACTCAATCGACAAGGAATACGAGTGCAAGCAGGTTTTCACCACCGCCGACATGAAACACCCGGGGGTCAAGAAAGTCATGGCCCAGGCCGACGTCAACCTGGCCGGGTCGGTCAAGGTGCTATCCGAGTCTTACTACCCCGAGGAGTTCAAGGAGATCTACCAGCGCCCGGCCGAAGCGCGCAAGATCTTCGAGGAGCGCGGATGGGACACCGTGGCCGCCTTGCAGCTGCGCAACCCGATGCACAACTCGCACGCCTACCTGGCCTGGATCGCCGTCGAGGTTTGTGACGGCGTCTACATCCACCAACTGGTGGGCAAACTGAAGCCCGGCGACATCCCGGCCGAGGTGCGAGTCAAGGCCATCGAGGCGCTGGTTGACAACTACTTCCGCAAGGAGCGCGTGGTCCAGGGCGGTTACCCGATGGAGATGCGCTACGCCGGCCCGCGCGAGGCGCTGCTGCACGCGGTTTTCCGCCAGAACTACGGCTGCAGCCACCTGATAGTCGGACGCGACCACGCCGGCGTGGGTGACTACTACGGCCCCTTCGACGCCCAAAAGATATTCCACAAGATCCCGGCCGGCGCCCTGGAACTCAAGCCCCTTCCGCTCGACTGGACCTTCTGGTGCTACAAGTGCGAGTCGATGGCCTCGATGAAAACCTGCCCGCACGAGGAGAAGGCTGTCATCGACGAGCACGGCAAGCACGTCAGCGGCGGCCGCCTGATGATTTCCGGAACCATGCTGCGCAAGATGCTCAGCGAGAACCTGCCGGTGCCCAAGGAGTTTTCCAAGCCCGAGGTGATTACCATCCTCAAGGAATACTACGCCGGGCTGGAGGACAAGGTGAAGATCAAGCTCCACGGCGCCGCCACCGGCAACGTAAAGAAGTAACTTTTCTGGGGGGCCGGCCTTCGGCCGACCCCCCAGCTGCCGATGACCTGGTGCGGGTATCCTGCATTGCCTGTCATCGGAAAGCCGAACGTAACATGACGGTTCTGGATCGTAGAACGCCTTACTCGTCCTTGCGCTTGTCCTCTTCTTTCTTCAGGTCTTCTGCCGCCTCGTCGGCTCGTTTGCGAACGGAGTCATCTTTGGCCTTCGGAGCCGGGGCCGGTTGCGGGCCCGGGGGCAATGCTTTCTCACTTTCTAGCTGATTGATTCGCTTTTCCAGCTTGTCCAACTTCTCGTTCTGGGTGTCATCCTCGACGCCGAAGACGAAGCCGAAGCCCAGGCCGAAGGTGAACCAGGCAAGCTTCAAGCTCTCGCGGCACCTGTCCTCGAAGCCGACGAAATAGTTCATGTAGCCCGCCTCGGGCCGAATGAACCAGCGCTTGGTGCCGAACTCGAAGCCCAGGTTGGCGCCGGCGCCGAATGCGTGGATATCGTCCGTTCCCGCCTCGTCGGTGTACAACTCCAGGTGCCAGCCGGCTATACGGCCGTGGCCACTGAGGTACAGCTTGACGTGGTCACCCAGCTTGAAGGTAATGATCAGCGGCAGATCCAGAGCATACTCGCCAAAAACGATGAATGGACGCGAGTAACTCAGCCCCGGCGCGATGGCCAGGCTGAAGATGTCGCTGTTGACCAAGCGGATCTTGACGTCTCCCTGGATGCCCAGGAAAAACAGCCTGAAACCTATGTCCAGGTTGTCTCCAAGCCCGAAGCGCATGAACAGGTCGGGAAAAGGGTTGGGCAGGGTACCGTGTAGCTCGTCCGACGCATCGGTTTTCTCACCGTCACTGCTTGTGTATTCGATCTGGTCGGCCCGCGTTACGCTCCAGCCGGCGCCGAATTCGACGCCACCCTTGGGCACGGTGTCTGCCGTCTGCCACGACATGGACGAGAAACAACCGGCCGTCAAGGATGAAAGAAGCAGGCAAGAGAATATGATCCCCGCGGCAAATACTATTTTTTTCATGGCTTCTCCCAAACGCATGATCCTGGATTATTGACACTGAAACTATCTAAAATATTCAACAGTTGCAAATATTTCTGCGGCTTGGAGAACTGTCAGATTTTATTTTTTGGTTTTTTACCCGGCACGGTGTCGAAATAGACGGAGGTCGCATTCAATTCAGACTCACAGCTCCCGCGGGCGGTTACGTGCATATAGTTGGGCCGCGAGCGCGTCTTCGTGCTAATCTGCCAACAACCGCTTGCGGCAGAAAGTATTGTTAGCAGCGCCCGGCAACTACCCGGAGGGACAACTGCGCTGCTGACGGCCAAACGCATGCCGCTCGACTGCAGGCAGATTGGAATAACGCTTCACAAGGAAGCCCGATGACCCGAGTGTCCATGATCATCCTGGCGTTGCTGGCCTGGGGCGAAACGGCGCCTGCCGCTTGGCCCGACCGAGAGCCCGTGCCCTTCGCGCTATTGGTGGCCAGCAACGACGGTGGCGATGAAGTGGTCAAATTGCGTTATGCCCAGAGAGATGCCGAGAAAATGCGCTCGGTGCTATCCGACCTGGGCGACCTGAGGGCGGAAAACACGATTACTGTAATCGGCGGGGACGCCGAAGACGTGCTGCAGGAAATGGACGAGATGCGATTGCGAATAGAGAAGGCCGCGGGCGGTTCCGAACCGACGATGTTGATCTTCTACTATTCGGGTCACGCCAAGAACGGTCAACTCATGCTGGGCGACAGCCGCATGCCTCTGACTAAACTCAAACAATGGATCGAGCAGGTGCCGGCCGACATCCGCGTGGCATTCATCGATACCTGCCAGGCGGGCGAGATTACACGCCTCAAGGGCGGCAGGCCGGCGCCCTCGATGATCAAGCTGGAGCATACCCGGGGACAGATACTGGTCACTTCGTCCTCTGGCAACGAGGGATCCCATGAGTCGGACGAGATCGGCGGTTCCTTTTTTACTCATTACCTGGCCTCCGCGCTAAGGGGCGCGGCTGATCAGTCCGCCGACGACAAGGTATCGCTGAAGGAGGCATACGAGTACACCTACAACCAGACCGTCAACCGCACGGCCGGAACACGCGGAGGCGTGCAGCACCCGACATACGGATACTCCGTTTCCGGCCATGGCGAGATCGTGTTGACGCACATCGCGCACCCTCCCTGCGCTATCGATTTTCCGGCGGCGCTCTCCGGCAGCTACCTGATCTACGATCTCGAAAAGCACGTCATCGTGGCCGAGGTGGACAAAACCCGGGGTCAACCCACCTCGATCGCCGTATCGCCCGGCATGTATGCCGTCAAGAAACGCCGCCAACACGATCTGCTGCTGGGCGAGTACTTGCTCGAAAGCGGCCAGCGGCTGACTGTGAAGGACGAGGATCTCGGTCAGATCGCCTTCGAGAACGACATCACCAAGGGCTTGGTGACGATCCGCGAAAAAACCAAGTATATCGGTTATTCACTGCGCCTGGGGGGTGAGACTTTCTTCGATGCCCCGACGCGGGACGACCTCTTTTACTCATCGCTGCAGGCCGGCGTGCAGATCGAGTTCTTCGGCGTGATCGGCTCATGGGTGTCAGTGGCGCTGGACGTGATGTTCGGCGGGGGACACGACGCCACGCGCGTCGAGTTGGAAAATGGAACGACACAGGACGTGGCCGCCGACTTTTTCCGCGCCGAGGTCGGCGCGGCCATGCACTTTCATCTCGACTGGGACTGGTTCGGGCTGTACGGAGGCCCGCGTCTGAGTTTTTTGATAGCCTCCCGGCAACTGGGCGAACCGCTCTTGCACTGGCCCACACAAACGTACAGCAGCCTCAGCCCCGGTATCTCGGGAGGCCTGGTTTTTCACCTGGGCGACTTCGACCTGTTTTTGGAAGGGCGGGTCCACTACCTGTACTACAACATGGGCGACAACGCCTCACTGGGCTACGGCGGCGTATATCTGGGCGCCGCCTATCGCCAATAAAATAGTTAGGAGGATATTGTCATGCGTATCCGAGGAACGTTGTTGATTGTCATGACGGCCACTCTGGTCGGATGCGGCGACTATTCCAACCAGTACCTGCAGGAAGATCTCGAGTTTCTTTACTCCGTCCCGGCCAAATCGACTTTGGAAATCCGCATCGCGTCCAGCGAGAATCGTCACGTCGAACTGTTCGAGACGAGTTCCGGCCTTTCCAGTCGGACGGACGCCGTCCTGGGCGATCCAGCTACCTGGTACGCCTACACGGTGTCATTCTCCGGAGAGGTCAACGGCCAGGTCTTCAACTTTCTGGACATGATCGACCTGATCACCAGTTTTTCCCCGACCGCCCGCGACACCGACATCCGCATGTGGGGACCATGGCCGTCCAGCGACTCGCCACATACCGACTGGCGCTTCGTGATGAGTCGCAAGCGGCTGCCGGGAGTGTATGACTTCTCGTTGCAGGTAAATGCGGTAGCCCAGCGAAACACCCCGGGCTATGTAGATGGTTGGCAAGACTGTCTGGCAGGGTCGGTAAGCCCCAGCCAGCAGGGCTTCCGCCGCGGTACCGGCAATCTGACAGTCGACGTCGGAGCCTGCAACCAGTACGAGAACACCGGAGAACAGGGCTCGGCCAGCATCGGCTTCGATACCGCACCGGACGCAAACAATCCAGACGGCAAGACACACCTGAGCATCCAGTTTTCGAACTTCATCTCCAAGGACATGTACGAAGACGATCCCGACCCGCAGCCTGTAAACGCGCTATACACCTACGATGAGGAAGGCGATCTCTCGGGCCTGTTCGACTTCGCGGCGCTTACCGATCTCGACGCCGGCGAGAACCCCGATCGCCCGGCGCTCGAGCAAGTGGCCGTCAAGGTTCGCTGGAACTCGGACGGGGCGGGCAGGGCGGATTCGCGCTGGTCAGGGGGAGACCTTGGCGCCGTGGTCATCGATATCCACGAGTGCTGGGATGCGAGCAAGAACAGGCTCTACTACGGCGATTCCCACGACCTGGAGCCCAGCGAGGGAGATCCGGCCGACTGCGTTTTCGATCCCGCCGGCTTCGACTAAAAAGTCTGGAGGCCCGGGCGACCGAGAGTGCGCCTAAAGGAGCTTGAAGTTGTCGAACGTCGCGTCGAAGAAGAAGTTCTGCCCCTGAAGCTCGACGTCGATCCGTACCGTCTGCCCGGCGAAGGCAGAGATATCCACCGCGTAGGTTTGCATGGGTGCCTGCTGAGGATCGATACCCTGGGTGGTCTTGAACAACGTGGCCAGGATCGCGTCAGTTGCAGGATCGCGCACGTTGACGGCCAGGTACTGACTGCCCGCGTTGAAGCCACCACTATGGTTCTGATAGGCCATGTCCCACCGCAGCGTTGTGACTCCCGAACCAACCGTCACCGTCTGGAACATACGGTGCCTCTCGGGGCCGTTCACCAGGAGGAGAGCCACGAAGCCTCCGTCGGTGGCGTTGTAAGTGATGGGCAGGCCGGGAGACCACTCGGTTACGTTAACGCCATCGTAGTAGTCGAACACGGTGTCGCCGTTATTCACGATGGTTCCGTCGGGGAGGACTCCCCAGGTACCCCAGTCCGCAAACCCGCTGTCCTCGCTGAGAATCCAACCGGTGAAGTCGCCGGTTTCGAAGCTGGGGTTTTCAAGGATGCAGTTCGGGTCGCCCGCACAGTCGTCGTCGTCGCAGTCGGTGATGCCGTCGCAGTCGTTGTCCAGCCCATCCTGGCAGAGACCCGTCTCCGGCTCCTGCGGCGCGATGGTTACCGCAGCGGACGGATCTATGAGCGGGTTGTCTGTCAGCATGGTCACGTTGACTATTTCGGCCGCCGTGTCATTGAACCAGGCGTCGGTCCATGCCCAGTAACCGAGGTTGATGGTGGCCCCGCCGGCCCCCTGGGAGACGATCGAGCCGGGGAAGGCGTTTGTGAACTGTTTGACGCCGGCGCCGTCCGTAGTAATATTCATGTCGACATCCGGAGTCATATTGCCGAACTGGTCCCAGGCCGTGATCTCGAAGCTGGCAG
>CAZXHT010000096.1:0-23405 GCA_964640665.1 uncultured Myxococcales bacterium | reverse complement strand
AACAAGAAATCATTGAGCGCAGCCACGGCGGCCTGGCCCCGCTTCGCACCGACCGCCCGCTGGGCCGCCTCTGAAAGCCTGGCTAGCTCGCCGGCCACTTCGGCGGCCGCGGGCACGGCGGCGCCGAGTTGACCGCGCGCCTCATCCGACATAAGCATCAAACTCGCTGCAAGATCTTGGCGGGGAGAGGAACGCTTATCGCCTGCGCGGCAGGCTCCAAACAACGCCGGGAACAACCCGGCGAGCAACAGAAGGCCGGCGGACAGTCGTCTCACGACTCAACCCCCGGGCTTCTCGCCGGAGAGAGGTTCCCAGTCTTCCCAGTAGTCGTAAAGATCGCGGGCGGCGAACATCCAGATCACCAGCCGCTTGCTTCGAAGCGCTTCTTCGCCGCGACGCAGCAGCTTGCGGCGCACGTTGGGTCCGCCGCCATAGCTCATCACCAGGTCGACCGGATATTTTATCAGGCGGGCGATATGCGCCGAGACTCCCGCGTTGCGACAGTAGGTTCTCTCGAACACCCCGGTGAAGCTGTCTCCCAGAACAACTATCGGGCTTTGGGGATCGTCGTCGTATGGCTTGCCGGCAGGATCGATTACCCTGTGGCCGACGAGCGTATCCGGTTTGTAGCCGCCCTTTTCGCGCTCAGCCAGGCGCGAGACCAGGTCGCCTTGTCGCTTGAAGGTCACTTTCTCTTGCTTGTAGGCGACCGCTTTTTTCGAAAGCTCAGCGTACCAGGGATAATTCTCGATCCGCGCGGCGATCATCCGCGCGGCCAGGCGCAGTCCCCTGTCGGTCCAGTGCGTATCCTGGGGCAGGTAGAGAAGTTCTTCTCCTTTTTTACGCGCGCCGCGCGCGGCGAGATACGCCGGCAACAGATCTATGACCTCCACGCCGGCCTGGCCGAACTCGGCCAGCAGCTTGCGCCCGTAAGGGTTCAGAACCGGCAGTGCGCCGAGGTCGAACTTGCCCCGCAGCATCTTGTCCGGAAAGACCTCGACCTTGGTGGGAATCGGCACCAGAAGGAAATCCACACCCTGTTTTTCGAGATAGTTCATAAAATCAACGATGGCGGGAAAGGGGTTTTTCCCGGCCGGTTGCTTCTGCAAATCGCCGCCCACTACATAGTTCAATGAGTTACGGAAGAAGAGGAAGCCGTCACGTCCCACAAGCGCCTTGAGCCTCTTGGGCCTCTTGGCCAACGCCGCGCTTATCCGGCGTCGATAACGCGCGACCCGCGCGGCCCATTTCTTCCATGAACCCGCGCCAAACTTCGCAAGTTGCCCGGCGAGCAGCTTCTTCTGGGGCTCGAGTAGCACCGTGACAACCCGCTTGTGACTTTCCTGCGTTGCCGGCTGCGCCCGGGCGGCCGGCTTTTTTGTCTCGGGCTTCAACCCCTCGATCACAAAAACATTGTAGACCGCCTTGCCCCGCGGCTTGCCGCGCATGACGGCCGACGGGTTCTCGACCTTCAGGCCGGAAAGCTCGGCCGTTACCTCGGCTTCGGTGTCCGCCAGCGGCCAGACAGTGTTAGCGCCCATGTCGAAGACGTCTGTGTTGTAGGATGGATACCAGTAAGAGGCCAGCTCGTTGATCCAGGTCTTGACTTCAACAGCGTTGAGCAGCTTGCCGGCGTATTCTTTGTTCGTCTGGTCGACGATCGTCTTGGTGACCAGCTTCGGCTTCAAGCAGCCGTACATCTCGGGGACCCCGTCGCCGTCCTCGTCGGGCATGTCCGTAAACAGGTGGGCCCAGGAGGCGAACTCTATCTTGACCCACCACTGTTCCCCGCCCGAATCCGCCGTGGAGGCATGCCGGTAGAGCTCTGTTATTTCCTGGCTGGTCAGCTGGATGCTCTTGCGGCCGCCCCAGCTCTCGGCGCGTACCGCGGTGCGGGCTTCATCCAACGGGCCGGCCTGCGCGTAGTCCCAGCGGGAAAGAAAATCCACCAGGGGCGAATAGGCAATCGGCCGCTTGCGTTCGGCCGAGCTAAGCGGCGTCTGGTCGATCGAGGCGACGATGGAACCCGGAACCAGCACTCCGTCGAAGAGCTTAGCCGCGCAGGGTACGCCCGCGGCCGGCGGTGTGGCTTGCTTCGGCTCGGGGTTGAGAGTCATCACGTTGGCACGGTAGGCGGCGTAGTCGAGGTTGGCCCGGGTCGGGCGCGAGATCCTGCGCACCAACACGCGCGAGCACAACCTGTCGTAGCCCTGGTTGAGCGTTTGAACCTCGGCCGGCTGGACAGCGGCCTGTTCATGACCCGCCTCCAGGGGCCATGGAAAACGGTGCGGCCCGCAACCCGTAAAAACCAAGAGCGTGGCCGCGATCGGCAACCAGACACGCTTGCCGTCAATCGCTGAAAGTCGATCCGTCATATCTTCCTCTCCGGTATCCCCAAAGCACACCCAGCACTTTAATCCCGTAGGCCACGGGTTTGAGGTGCGATATTTCATCGGCATAGCTGGTCGGGATGGGCCACTCGCCGATGGCCAACCCGCGCGCCCGGGCGCTGGCGATCATCTCGAGATCGAAGTCGAAGCTGTCGCTCAGAAGATGGTAAGGAATTCGTTCCAGCGCCCTGCGGCCGTAGAGCATATAGCCGCTGTGATAATCGGTCAGGCCGAGGCCGAAGACCAGGTTCTCGATCACGACCAGCGCCCGCCCTGCCAGGTATTTGTAAAACGGCATTCCCCCGCTCAGCGCCGTCCCGCTGGCCAGACGCGATCCCTGCAGAATATCCAGACCGCGCCTGTCTCTCACATCGAGGAGCTCCGGCAACGACTCCGGCGCGTACTGCCCGTCCGCGTGCAGGCAGGCGACCACCTCGGCGCCGTCTTTCAGGGCGGCATCGAGCCCGCGTTTCATGGCGCCGCCGTAGCCCCGGTTGCGCTCGAGGTGAATTGCGCGAACGACTCGATGCCGGCCGGCCAACGAGTCGGCCAGCGCGGCCGTATCGTCGAGGCTGCCGTCGTTGACGATCCAGATGCGATCGAGCGCGGCGTAGAGATCTTCGGGGATGCGTCCGATCACGCCGGCCAGCGTTCGCCCGGCATTGTAGGCCGGGATGACCACAGAGACCTTCATCTGGCCGCCTCGGGCACATGAATCGCTTCCCCGTATCGCGCCACATAGTCCCTGATGATAACGGGCAACATCTCATCGAGCCCGGTCTGCGGCTTGAAGCCGACCAATCTCTCGGCCTTGCGGATGTCGGGTACGCGACGATCACAATCGTCGTAGCCGGGACCGTAGAACTCGTCGGCGCTGACTCTCTCGACGCCGAGCCCGGGCCGAGCGCCATAAAGATCGGAGAATACCGCGATCATCTTCGCGGCCAGCTCTGCGATGCTGACATCGTTGCCGGGATGGCCAATATTGATGATCTCGCCTCGGCAATGAGATGGGTCTTGCAGGATAGCGATCACCCCGGCGACAAAATCATTCACGTAGATGAAACTGCGCCGCTGCGCGCCGCCGTTTACCAGCTTCAACGGTTCGCCCGCAAGCAACGCTTGTATGAAACAGGCCAGCACCCGCGGCAGGCCCTCGCCGTCCAGGCCCGAGATGAAGTCCATCCGCGGGCCGATGACGTTGAAGGGCCGGATGATGGTGAACTGCAGACCGTGGTGCCGGCCCTGGGCCCAGATCAGGCGCTCGAGCAACTGCTTGGCGCAGGCGTAGCTCCAGCGCTCTTTACAGACGGGGCCCAACAACAATGGAGTTTCGTCCTCCTGCATCGGCCGACCTTCGGCGCCGGGCAGCGGCTTGCCGTAGACCTCGCAGGTGGAAAAATGAACCAACCAACGGCCGTGCCTGGCGCACAGGTCCACCAACGGCACCAGGTTGTCGTAGCTTTCGCGGATAACATCCAACGGCCTGGTGTTGTACTGGGAGGGGTTGCACAGCGCCGTGGTCGAGATGACGATCTGGTTGTTCTTGACAACCTGGTCAAGAACTCCGCTGGTGGTGATGTCCGCGCTGGTGATGGTAAGGCGCGGCGATTCGGTCGTCAGCTTGTCAAAAACGGTGTCGACGGCTTGCACTTGGAGATCGTTCTGTGCGCATAGCGCCCCTACCAAATGCGAGCCGAGAAACCCGCCGCCGCCGAGAACGCAGATTTTCTGCTGGCTATCACTTTCCATGCGATACTATCTGATCAGAACAGGGAGGTCTGCAGGCCCAGGCCTATCGTCCAGCTATCCATGCGCTGAAAGGAGAGCGGCGTCGAGAGGGAAAGCATCAAGGCCAGGTAGTCCGACGACCACTCGAGCCCCAGGGTGGGAGATATTGAGAACATCTCGCGGACGTTCATGACATCGACGTTGCGTTCGCGATCGCTCATGAAGCGGCCGGTGACGGTCAGGCCGGCCGAGGGCACCAGCGGCCCCAGCATATATCCGGCGTATACGTAGCCGCTCAGGCTGGGCGAGCGGAAATTTCCCACGCTGTTCTCCCAGCCTCCCCAGCCAAGCGTTCCGCCGAAGATCATCAGGCCCCAGTCGAAGTCGCGGGTGTACTCGTAGGTCGCCGAAACGCCCATGACCCCCGAGCCGAGTTGCTGGCGCTGCGGCAAGATGACGCCCTTGCGAACGGCGTCATGGGCGCCTATCGGTGCGGTCAGGGCTAACGTCAGGCTGTTGGCGTTGGTGATGCCCAGCTTGCGGGTAGCCTCGAAACTCAGGTCGCCGAAGCCGGGCAGGTAGGCCTGCTTCTCGACACCGAAGGAGTCGACCTTCTCCTGGTTGTAGATGAACGGAACGGTGGCGGCCACGGACCACTTGTAGCCCAGGTTGGTTCCCAGGCGGGTGCTGAAAGACAGTGAGGTCGCGCCGTCAAGATAGGCGTTGCGGCTGGCAATACACTGCACGTCCAGCAGGCCGCCGCTGACCCCGCGTCCGATCCACTTGAACCCCCCGGCCGTGGCCGTCGCGCCGCTGACCCCGCAACCGCCGACGTTGCCCCAACTGGCCAGGACCGGCTCACGCCGACCGAGCCGCAGCAACCAGGCCGGCCGGCAGTCTGTCTCCGAGGTGACGGGCGCTTCGCGATTTGGAAACTTTGCAAGCAATTCCCTGGTTTGATCCACAAGCGCCTGCGCCTGTCCGCGGGCGACCAGGCGATCCACAAACGGCACGCAGATCATCACCGCCATTGCCAGCAAGGCGGCCAGCGCCAACAGCCAGGGCAAGCCGCGCACAGCACGCAATCCGTCGAACGTTTCTTCATGCTTTTTGTGTATTTGTCCCGCCAATATTTTCCCCGTCAGGATCCGAAGGTGAAAATATCGGGCCAGCGATCATTGCCCGAGTGGAACGTCAGCCGGGTGGCCTCGGATGCCGGCCGGCCGATCTCCCAGATGTAGATATCGTAGTCGGCGATATCGTGATCGTGTCCCCGGCGGGTGGCCGCCCACACCTGCCACTTGCCATCCGGGCTGATCTTGGGAAAATACTCGTGTGAACGCCGGCCGGGAATGTCGATGTAGCGCATCTCGTCATAGGAGAACTCGCGGGCCGGCTTGCAACCTTCCAGCGGAATGCTGAACACCTCGCTGCCTCCGTTGCCGGACGGGTTGACCCAGAAGATACGCCCGCCGGCCGGGAACCAGTTTACCTGGCAGCCCTCGCCTGTATGCGCCCAGGTCTTGCCTTGCAGATCGTAAACGCCCGTCTGGCGCTTGGCGCCGCGCAGGGTCACGGCCAGGCAGTTGCCGTCAGGTGAGAGCTGGGGTTGCTGCAACTCGGCTCCGCCCAGGGCCGGGACGGCCTGGCTGTCCACCAGCAGAGTCTCTGTGCCGGACTCGATATCTTTTCTGAACACTTTCTTGTTGCGGCTGAGCAGGATCTCATGCGGGCCTGTCCAGGTTCCCCAGCAGGCGTCCTTGGCCACCATGGTGGGTTCACCCCCGTCGGCCGCGATTGCGAACAGATCCCACTTGAAGTTCATGTTGGAGTCTCGCTCGTAGACCCAGCCCTTCTTGCTGCGGCAGAACATGATACGCTTGCCGTCCGGAGAGAAGCGTGGGAACCAGTCAACCGTCTCTCCCTGGGTGATCATCTTTGTGCCGGATCCGTCAGGGCCCATGGTGAACAAGTTATGGTTGCCGGCGCGCGAACTGGACCAGACGATCAGGCCCTTCAGTTTCTGCCCGATGCGGGCCATGGCGGCTCGGGATTCGTCGTCGATCGTAGCCTGTGAGCCCGCGCCCGGTCGCCCGCCCAACGCGGCGCAACCGTAAGAGGCCAGGCAGATCGCCAGGATCAACATCTTGAAGGTATTTTTCATGCGCGCATCTCCCGAAGTCTGTTTGTCACCCGAAACAACGTTTGAATCCCTCATGCACACCGATCGGATCATAGCCTAGATCCTCACGAGCAGAGGAGCAATCGAGATTCGCATCTTGAGTAATCCCCGCGATTGCGCTCGGACTGAATGGATGACCCTTGGCCAAAGACTGCAACGCCCTGGCGGCCAGTCTGCAAACCGGAACCGGCAGAGGAACGAAGCGCCGACTTTCTCCCCGCTGTTTGAGCATCAAGCGGGCCAGATCGAGCATGCCGATCTCCTCGCCGCCGCAAAAGGCGTAGGTCTTACCGTAGGCGGCCCGGCAGCCGGCCAACTTGAGCAAACCGGCCATCAAATCCTCCAGATAAACCGGATTTTTCAATGCCTGCCCACGACCGATGAAAGGCACCATCGGAAACTTCATCAGGTAGTCCATGAAAAGCGTAAATTCCTGCCCGCCGTCCTTGTCGTAAACCAAAGTCGGTCGAATGATCGTGTAATGCATACGACCATTGGATGACACCAGGCGTTCGCACTCGCGCTTCGAGCGAGAGTAGGGTGTGCTGCGGGGATAGACCACCGATGCCGAGGAGATGTAGATGAAGTGCTCTACCCCGGCCTCGCCCGCTCCCGCCAGCATGGCACGAGTGCCCCCGACGTTAACCCGTTTGTAAACTTCTGGATCACGGCTGAGGATCACGGCGGCCAGGTGGTAAACGGTATCTATGCCGTCGAACACCCCGGCCAGCGAGCCCGGCCGGGTGATGTCGCCCGAGACGATCTCGCAGCCTGTGCCTTCGAGCCGCGAGAGAAAAGGATCGCCGGGCAACACCAGCGCCCGGACTTCATGTCCCCGGGCAACGAGCCCGCGAACCAACCTGGCGCCAACCGTGCCCGACGCCCCGGATACCAGCACATGCATGGCCACCCGATAACTCCCGTGCCCAGTAATATCCTCGAACGAGCATCTTTTGTATCATTAAGCCGCCGCCGATTCCAACGAGAACAGCAATACCTTAGACCATCTCCCTTTTCTGCTATACTGCAGGTATGCGTATCCCGCCCTGGGCAATTGTTCTGTCGGTATTGGGAGTGGCCTTCGTCGCCACCGCCGAGATCGTCTCTTCTGAAAGACGGATCGTGTGGCAACCGGGTATCCCCGGTGGGATCCCTGACGCGTCCGCGACCTGTCCGGCGTCGGCGCCCAGCGTGATCGACTTCGGCGCGGTCGGGGACGGCCTGGTGGACGACTATCCGGCTTTCGAGGCCGCCATCCAGGCGGCTTCGCAGGGTAGCGTTATCCGTATTCCAGAGGGCAGCTACCTGTTGCGGACCGGCCTGAGCATCGACAAGGGCGTGATCCTGTGCGGAGAGGGGTCGGACAAGAGCCGCCTGCTGTTCGATTGCGCCCAGAACGCCATCTCCATCGTCAAATACGACCGGGGCGACTTCGTGGCGGTCAGCGCGGGCGCCGGCAAGGATTCAACACAGTTGACCATCGCCGACGCGTCCTCTTTCAGCGTGGGTAATTTTGCGGAGCTTCAGCAGGAAAACGACTGGGACGTGATGGATCCGGAGAACTACTGGAGAGATCCGGCCCAGGTGGACTGGGTGCCCGAAAACTGCGTGGGGCAAATGTTCGAGGTGCTGGCTGTCTCGGGAAACACGATCACAGTCGATCCGCCGCTGCACCTGGACTACAACCCGGCCATGAATCCGCAGATCCGGCCCATCGGCCTGGTTAGCGGCGCCGGCATCCAGGGCCTGTACCTGACCCGCCTGAACACGGCGGACCTGGCGACGCTGGAAATCAAGAACGCCGCCTACTGCTGGATGCGCGACTGCGAAAGTGAGAATACCTTCCGGGCCCATGTGACCGCTTCGTCGGCGCTACGCTGCGAGCTTCGGCACAACTACATGCACCATGCTTACGATTACGGCGGGGGCGGGCACGGCTACGGCGTGACCCTGGGCAACCACGTGACCGACTTCCTGGTCGAAGACAACATATTCGTCCACCTGCGGCACGCCATGATGGTGCAGGCGGGCGCCAGCGGCAATGTATATGGTTACAACTACTCGGTGGAGAGAGAGTCGGAAGGTAGTTGGACCCCCTGCGACATCTCGCTTCACGGCCACTACACCAACATGAACCTGTTCGAGGGCAATACCATACAAGAGGTCGATGTCGCCGACTACTGGGGCCCCTGCGGGCCGGGGAACACATTTCTGCGCAACCGGGTGGAGTCCGAAGGCATTCAGGTGATGGACTACTCTCAGCGTCAGAACCTGGTAGGCAACGAGTTGACGAGTGATCAAAACGTCATCTCCGAAGAAAACAACGTCCAGGACACACTCGCCCATGGCAACTACCAGGATGGAAGCATCTTGTGGGATCCGGCAATCTCCGATCATGAAATTCCCGTCTCCTACTTCCACGACTCAAAACCCTCTTTCTTCGGATGCACCCCCTGGCCGGCGACAGGCGCGGATCTGGCCCCCGACGGACTGATGATTCCAGCCGAGCAGCGTCAAAAAGGGATTCTGGTTGAATGCGACGGCGGTGATGACGGAGCCGACAGCGGCGATTACGGGGCCGGGGATGAGGATGGAGTCGCAGGAGATGAAGCAGGCGGGGACGATACCGGCAACAGCGAAGCGGATCCCGGCGACGACGACGGAGGAACCGAGCCGAAAGCTGACCAGTCTCCTGCGGTAAAGGGCGGCTGCGGCTGCGCGACACATTCTGTCCCCGGTGGGATCCTGCTGATCCTGATGCCGATCGGCGTTCTAATGCGCCGGCCGAGGAAACGTGGGATGACACAATAGGCAGAAGCCGGGAAATGGTGATATAGTAAGGATTATTTCCAGCGGGAGATTTGATATTGATTGCATCCCAAAAGCAATTTTGCTCACTGACTGCTTTCGTGCTGCTCGCGCTGCTTGTGCCGAGAACCGGGTGGGGACAGGCCGGTATCAGCGGAACCATCCTGCAGCTCAGCGGCGACAAGCGGGTCAAGATCGTCTGGCAGCGTGACACCTCGGCGGCCGGCGATAATATCTTCGGCGGCGCCAATATTTTCAGGTTGATGGGTTACGACACCGTCGATGACACCGTCCGGATAATACAGAACAGCCTGGACGACTACACCAAGCCTCTGCTTACCCATGACGGCATGCGTATCGTCTACTCCGACCGTGTTGAACGTAAGGTGTTCGTCTGCGGCTGGGACGGAAGCGGTATTCAACAGATCGCTTCCGGCTTCGCCGGTGCCGTCTGGTTCGATCCTGCTAACTCCAAGGAGTGGGTCTACTTTCAGGAGGGCGGTGACGGCGACAACGATCCGTTTCCCATGAAGCGAATCAACTTGGACAATACAAACGAGGTCGAACTGGTCTGGGACGACAACGACACCAACGCTTACTGGATGGCGATTTCGTCTGACGGCGCCCGCATCGCCAGCTCGTGGCCCTGGCCGCAGTGCGGTTCGGCCGTGCCGTCCTACGACGGCTCCGGCGGGGGTAACATCTATATCCCCGACAACGGCTACTACACTTCCGGTTGCTGGACCACCATCACCCCCGACACCAACTACCGCATAGGCGTCTTCGACGGCCCGCACCGGGGCTGGCTGGTGTGGGATTGGCCGCCGGGAACCATGCGCCTTCTGGATCTGCACTCGGCCCCGGGTATCGCCGGATGGGAGATCTATCACCCCAAGATGTCGAACAACCCGCGCTTTCTGGCCATAACCGGGCCCTACAGCAACGGCACCATGGGCGACAACAACATCGGGGCCGGCGGGACGCAGATCGAGATCTACCTCGGCAAACTGGACGCCGGCTTCAACCAGGTGACCAACTGGGTGCGTGTGACCAATAACGCGAAGGCCGAGTTCTTTCCCGATGTCTGGGTCGATCCCGGCCCGAGCAACCAGGTGCGCATCGACTCGTTCAGCGCAACGCCTGCTCAGATCGTCCAGGGCGCCAGCGCGACGCTCGCCTGGCAGACGACCAACGCAAGTGCCGTTTCCATCAACCAAGGCATTGGATCGGTCGCGGCAGACGGATCGCGCCTGGTTTCTCCGTCGGCCGACACGACCTACACCCTGACCGCCGAGGGGCCGGGCGGGCCAATCACCCGTGATGTCAGCGTCAGCGTCGTCTCGTTTTCGCTGCCGGTGGCCATTAACTGCGGCGATGGTACGCCTCAAGTCGCCGGCTGGGGCGACGAGGATGTCTTTCGAAGCGGCGGCCAGGAATACGATTTCTCAGGATCGGTCGACCTCAACGCCCAGCCCAACCCCGCCCCCGCCGATGTCTACCTGACTTGCGTCCATCTCGATCACTCCTACTCTTTCCCCGTGTCCGACGGCAGCTACACTGTCCGGCTGCACTTCTACGACGCCTCCGGGGCCAGCGGACGGGCGATGGACTACACCATCGAGGGAGTCCGGGTGCTCGACGACTTCAGCATCGTGCAGGCCGCGGGCGGCGGCGGCAAGGTACTGGTCAAGGAGTTTCCGGTCGAGGTGACGGACGGCAACGGCCTGCAGATCGTGGCGGAAAAAGATCAGGGCAACGACGTCTTCGAGACGGGCATCGAGATCATCGAGGGCTCCACGGACGATCAGGATCCCGTGGTGACAATCGAAAGCCCTACGGACGGGGCCACACTCAGCGGCGATGTGGCCGTCTCGGGCACGGCCGCCGACAACGAGGCAGTTTCCCGGGTGGAAATCAGCTTAGACGGCGGCGCCTGGGAGCAGGCCGCCGGCACCGACGCCTGGAGCCATACCATCTACGAACTGGCGCTAGCCGACGGACCGCACACCATCACCGCCCGGGCCACCGATACCTCAGGCAACCAGGGTTCGGCGACGGTCAATATCACGACCAACAACCAGCCCTCGATCACTATTCTCTCGCCGGCCGGCGGAGAGTCGTGGCAGGCCGGCGGCAGCGGACACATCCGCTGGACGACCGAGAACCTTTCCGACGTTACTATCCGCTTCTCGGCGGACGGCGGTGCGAACTACTCTGAGATCGTACCCTCGCTGTCCGACGCCGATCCCGGTTGGGGCGACTACACCTGGCAGGTGCCCAACGAGGGCACCGATCAAGCCCGGATCATGATCCATGGTTACTTCGATAGCACCGTAAGGGCCGAATCGAACCTGTTTACCATCGTGGCCTCGGGCAACCCGTTAATCGACCTGCTGACTCCGCAAGCCGGCGACGAGTTGACCGGCGGCCATATGCAGTCGGTCGGCTTCAACGCCGTAGACGTCGAGACGGTGGTGCTGGAGTACTCGCTCGACGGGGGCACAAGCTATGATCCCATAGTCACCCTTGCGCTCGGCGATCCCGCCTGGGGCGACTATCCCTGGACTGTTCCCGATGCGCAAAGCGAAATGGCCGAGGTCCGCGCGCGCACACCCGCGGGAGACGTACAGGATGTGTCCGGACTGTTCAGCATCGAGCCCAAGCAGGTTGCATCCGGCGACCTCGAGGTCGGCAGCCTGAAAATCACGGGCAAGGTGCCCGCGGGAGCAGGCGCCGTCTCCCAGGTGCGCGTGGGCGGGAAAACATTCCCGGTATCGGCCGACGGCACGTTCGAAGCGCAGATCGATCTTGCTCCCGGCGTCGAGACGACAAACCTCGTAATCGAGGGCGACGGCGCATCCGGTCAACGCCTGATGCAGCTAGAGATCAAAGACGCCCAGCCCCCGATCGACGGCCTGCTTGTGTCTGCCGAGGATCTGCGGGCTTTCGTCGGCGGACGCTCGGGCGTCCTGGCCTGGGTGGACGCCGGCGGTGCCGTCAAGGTTCTCGACTTCCGCCTGCAGGATCCCGCCGTGCAGACTCTGCCCGGATCGCAAGATTCGATCAACCCGCTGATCTCCCCCGACGGCACGCGGGTGGTCTACAGCCAGGGCCGGCCCAACGGGCCCAAGAACATTTTCATAAGCACACTCGACGGCGGCGCCGCCGGGCAAGTTGCAGTGGGCGACGTGGGTTATTTCAACTTCAGCGGCGGAAAAGAGTCCATTGTCTACTGCGACTGGTCCGACAAGAGCGAAAACGGCGCCGACGGAAAAACATACAGGCTCGAGCTGACCACTGGCGGCGTCAGCCCCCTGGGATATCCGGTCGAGCTGTGTTCCCGGGCCATGGACGCCGGTCCCGACAAGGGGATTGGCTGGCTGGGACAGGTCTACGAGAACCTGTGGGCCTACGATCTCGCCAATCAGAAAGACTACCCCACGGAGAAATTCTTCTTGCTAAGCGGCGCCGTCGCCGACCACCAGACCTGCAACGGATCGATGGCCCCCGACGACAGCGCCCGCTTGATGTGCCTGGTCATTCCCCACGACTACGTGCGCATCTTCTCCTATGAATCATCCAGCGACGACTTCCGGCAAACATCCGAGTTCCGCTTGCCCCCGGGGATGACGGAGTGGGAGTTTCCAGAGTGGTCGACCGACCCAGGATATTTCACGGCCATTTTGCGGGCCAGCGATTTGCAAAACCGGCTCTTTGTGGTCAAGGTGCAGGAAGGTGACCTGGTGCCCGAGTTGCTGCAGATCACCGATAAGCAAACGGGCGCGACCTACAGTCACTTGTACCTGGAGCCGTAGCAGGGAGGCGTGAATGAAGACGTGTTGGAGTCTCTTTCTCTTGGCACTCGCAGCGTCCTTTCTGTCCACAGGCTGCACGGGCACAATCTATCCCGAGGACGGCGGCCAGCAGAATCCCACTTTCCTGATAAGTTCGATTGAGTTGGCCGGCACGACCATCGACGACTGTAGCGTGAGCGTGGCCGATGTGCCAGACAACGACGCCACGGATGACAAGTCCTGGCAGGCGGCCTTCAGCCTGGATGACGGCGGCGATCCCCAGTCGCTGCCCACGGACGACGGAAGCCGCTGGGAACAAGCACTGATGATCAAGGCCACCCGTAAGCCGGACGGGCAAGTCTTCTACAAAAAGGCTACCATCACGCTCTACACTGGATCGTCCGGCGGCTCTTGACAACCCGTTGTCCTTCGGTGGTAGAATACTGCTCCTTTACTTACGCGAGGTGTATGCCGTGCGCTTTAGATTCTCTAAGCTCAAGGGAATGGAAGTTTTGGCTGAAAAAGAGGGCAAGCTGCTGGGCTCCGTGAAAAGGCTGCAGATCGAATCCAGGCGCAAGGCGGCGCTCGGTCTGGTATACAAGGCCCGCGGACTCGCCAAGGAGCGCTGGGCCAGGGTTGCCGACATCCAGCGGGTCGGAGAAGACGTCGTCTTCCTGGGCGCCGAGAAAAACCAACATGAAGACGCACCGGCCGGCCGGGATGTCAGGGACATGCTGGGCCTGCCGGTCACCTCGCTGGACGGCAAGCGCCTGGGAGCGCTCGACGACGTGATCGTCGACAGCGACGGCTGGGATGTGGTCGCGCTGGCTTTAGACAATGGCGGCGAAGTAGATCTCGACAAGGACGCCGTCCTGGGCGAAGACACCATTCTGCTGCAGAAAGGCGCCTACGATCAGGTGCGCCGCGGCAAGGCGGCTGCCGGCGGCGGGTTTCTATCGAGGGTTTTTAGCCCGGAAGAGCCGGTCGCAGCCCCCAAGAGACGCCCGGCGGCAAAACACAAGCCCGCAGCCAAGAAGAAAAAGCGCGCGCGAAGTAAATAAAATTAACGATTGCGGCATACCCGATCCACAAGGAGGGGTAGCATGTTTCGGCAGCTTCATGAAATTCGCGGGATGCAGGTGGTGGCCCTTTCCGAAGGCAGAGCCATGGGCCTGGTGCAGAAGATTTTTCTCAATCCGGGAAAGAAGCGCGTCTCGGGTATGCTGGTCAAGGAGCCGGGCTTCGGCGGCCAGGAGAGCTGGGTCGACGTGCGCGACATCGAGAAGGTAGGAGAAAATGTCATCTTCGTCACCCGGGCCGGCGCCTGCAAGGCCAAGAACCCGGTCGGCCGCAGCCTGAAGGACATGATGGGCATGCAGGTGGCTACCAAGAGCGGCAAGATCCTCGGCTCGCTGGTCGACGTCGAGATCGGTTCAGACTGGGTCGTGAGCGAGATCAGCCTGTCTGAAAAGCGCGTTGTCGAGATCGATCCCCACCAGGCGGTTTTCGGTGAGGATGCCATCATACTGCGGGCCGACTCGGCCACACGCGTGCGGGTCGCGCCGCGAAACAAAACGGGCTTTTTATCCCGCGTGTTCGGCATAGAGGCGGTACAGGAGACGGCCGGCGCCATCTCGCGGGCCGAGAAGGCATCCGTCCCCGCGATCCGACATGCCAAAACGACGACCAGGAAAACTCTGAAGAAGACTCGCAAGAAAACGGGAAAATAAACTCAGTAACCCAGCCCCAGCAACACCAACCCCAAGAAAAGGGGTCACCCCTTTCTTCGGGCAGCGGCCTTGTGGACGCCCTGCTCGGAGAGCGGAGCGGCGTGAGGTTCAGTCCCGGGGCTGTACAACATCCGCCGGCTTTTTGCTTCGCCCGTCGCCCTTCGGCACGTCGATTTTCAATGCACGGATTTTCCGGTACAGCGTGCTCGTGTCGATGCCTAGGGCCCTTGCGGCCAGCGATCGATTTCCGTCATGCTTCCTGATGGCTTCAACAACGAGTGTCTTTTCGATGGCTTTGAGGTTCATCCCGCCTGCGTGACCCAGGAGCGCGTGGACGGACTTTTCGCGAAGATACGGGGGCAGGTGCCCGGGCTGAATGAGTCCTTCGTGCCAGAGCACGAAGGCATGCTCGATGGCGTTCTGCAGTTCCCTGACGTTTCCGGGGTAGTCATGCTCCATTAGAACGGCGAGCACATTCCGGGACAACCCGCTCACGTCCTTTCCCTGCAGTCGATTGAATCTGGCAATGAAGTGGTCGACCAGCAACGGAATGTCTTCCCGGCGATCCCGCAGGTTGGGTATCTCTATATGGAACACGTGAAGGCGATAGAAGAGGTCCTCCCGGAACCCACCCTCGCGGGCCAGCCGGCCCAGGTTCTGGTTGGAAGCGGCGATGACCCGTGCATTGAACCGCACCGGCTCAACGGAGCCCAGCGGTTCATAAGTCCGCTCCTGCAGCGCTCGGAGTAGCCGCACCTGCATTGCCGGAGAAATGTCGCCGATCTCGTCGAGGAAGAGCGTGCCGCCTTCCGCGGCCGCGAATCGCCCCGGCTTGTCCTGCCTGGCGCCGGTGAAGGCCCCGGCCTTGTAACCGAAGAGCTCCGACTCCAGCAGTGTGTCGGGCAGCGCCCCGCAGTTGACCGCTACGAAGTTCTTCTTGCACCGCGGGGACAGGTTGTGGATGGCCCGGGCGAATAACCCCTTGCCCGTTCCACTTGCCCCCTCGATCAACACCGTGCTGTCGCTGTTGGCAATCTGGGGCAGGAGATCGAATAGCTGGGTGATGGCAGGGCTCCGCCCTACGATATCATAGAATGTGTGCTTGTCCCGTAGCTGCTTTCGCAGTTCCTCTATCTGCCGGATGTCCCGGAATGTCTCCACTCCCCCGATGATCCGGCCGCCCGAATCCCGTAGGACGGCGGCCGAGATCTTGATGGGAATACGGTCACCGGTCGCGTTGATAATATGAACGTTCGAATTCACGGTCGGCCCCTCCGTCGTCAGGGCCTTCTTGATTGCACAATTATTCTCGCAGATGCTGGCCCGGAACACCTCGCTGCAATGGTGGCCGATGGCGTCTTTGCGCTTGATGCCCGTGATCTTCTGAGCCGCACGGTTGAACGAAGTAATTCGCCAGTCGGAATCAACCGTGAAGACGCCTTCGTTGATCGAATCGAGAATTACATCCTGGCATCTGTTCAAGGCCGCATGCACCTGTTTCCCTATTTGGGATTCGCTTGTACCCATCGACTGCATAGTAATGCAAGATGCAGATAATGTCAATAGAGACCGATGCAACATGCATGATTATCTGTCGCCACGTGCATGCGTCTTGAGAGATAGATCATTGTTATTGCACGATAATAAAAATCGACTTCACTTGGCATGCTCGTTGCTGTCCAGGAGAAGCGGATAAAACCAGCAGGCGAACATGAAATTGATGGTGCCAACTCACCGCGGTCGAATTTCACCCGTTCTGGACGTGGCCAGGAAAATTGTGGATATGGGTACGCAAGTGCTGACCGGCGCGTTGCCGAAGACACCCGAGATCCCGGGGCTAGAAGGGCAGTACGCCTTCCCGGCCTTGGAGCTTCTTGAGGGGAAAAAAGAGGTGCGGGGCCCCAGGGTACTGGTGATCGGAGCCGGAAGAGTGGGCCTCGAGGTCGCGGAGAAGCTGGGCAAAGAGGGCTTCGAGGTCGTTGCCACGAAACGGACGGATCCCGTCGGGGGCATGATGGAAATGATCACCTACACGGCCGTGCATACCGGGTACCGTTTGGCTCAAAGCCACTGAATGCGGGCGGGGACAATTTAGGGAGCGTGTCATGGAAAACCCGGACGAAGAGATAGGGGAAAGAACCGACAAGCTGGAGGCACTCCAAGACGCCGCGACGAGCCGTCACAATGGTTGACGATGAATCCTTCGACTTCGGACCGGTGGCCAAAGAATATGACCACTGGTACGAAACGCCGGTCGGGCGACGCCACGATCGATTCCAAAAAGCCCTGGCGCGCGAATTCCTCCCCCCGGTCAAGCCGGGTGAGCGGCTTCTGGACGCTGGATGCGGCACGGGGCACTGGAGTCGCTTCTTCGCATCGCTTGGATTCTCCGTGATCGGGATCGACATATCCCCCGAAATGGTCGCGATGGCTCGATCACATGCCTGCGAGCGGTGCAGTTTCGAGGTCGCGAACGCCGAGAACATGCCCTTTGGAGACGATGCCTTCGAGATCGTCGCGGCCATGGCCACGCTGGAGTTCATTCCCCGTCCGGAGAAGGCCCTGGAAGAAATGAAACGCTGCCTGAAACCCGGCGGCCGCATCATCATCGGAACCCTCAACCGGCTGGACCCCCTCAATCGCAGCCGCGTCGACCAGGGCGATGAACCGTATGCATCGGCAAACATGTTCTCCACGAACGAACTCCGGGTGTTGCTTGTTCGTCACGGCAGCATTTGGATGCGCACCTCTGCCGAACGGGCGAAAGACAGTAAGGAAGGCGCTTTCATCGTGGCGGAGGTGAGACCATGAAACCCCGCCGGAAAATAGGTTCAGTAACCCAAGCCCAGCAACACGAAGCCCAGCACCAATCCCAGTACGAGGTTGAAGGCCTTGATCGTCAGCGAGTCGCGTACGCTGACCGAGAGCAGCGGCAACATGCCGTGCCCGTCCTGAACTATTGCGCTGGTGAGCAATACAGAAAAAGGCACCGCGCCGTCGGCAAACAGGAAAACGAATATCAGATGGGGACCCGAGTCGGGAATGATGCCGACAAGCCCGGCCAACACGATAACCCATGCCATGTGTCCCGAGACGAGCTGTTTGAGATCAACGAAATGTCCGGCCAGTGCCAACACTAAAAGCGTGCCCAGTGTCCAGGCGAAGATCTTCGGCAGGTGCTGGCGGGTGATATGCTTGACGATATGTTCGTCGATGTAGTGATCCGGCACCGTGGCGATCACAAACAGGCCTGCTGCCAACAGTAGCAAGATGGTCAGGCGAATCCAGTTCCATTCACCGGGACCAACCACGCCGGCGAACACTGCCACGGCCGATGCGAGCATGATCAGGAAATAAACCACCCGCGGGAGACGTATCTTCACAAGGTGCGGGATTACCCCGTTTGTCGGCCAGGCCCGGCATTCGGGCTCGTCCATGTGGTGTGTTTCCTCGCGACACTTGGCACAGGCAACAATCCCCATTCTATCGGCCAACCCATCTACCAGCCACCCGTAAAAGACCCCAACTACAAACAAAATGACAAACAGGACCAAGGCCGTGCGAGGAAACAGCGCCAGCATGATGAAGGCCGCATCACCCGACGAGGCGACGAAACATCCAACCATGGCCCCCAACCCGAGCATCCCGCGAATGTAGAACGTCACCGACAGGAAGGCACCGAGGCAACCGGGCACGGCTCCCATAAGACTCGACAGGAGATACTGCTTGGCCCTCCCGCCTCGCATGATTGTTGTCAGGCGACCTTGGGTGAGAACATTGATATAGTCCACCACCATCATCATCAGGAAAACGAACAGGCTTACCCCGGTAGCCTCAAGCAGGGTATGCAAAATAATTTCCGGAATTTCTTGCATTTCGAACAAGGTATTCACGATCGAACACCTTGTCAATGAACCATAATACTCACTATAATGCTTACTTTAGCATCAGGAGGGCACATGGCTGAAGATACGGTCGCCGGTTTATTGGGTATACGTTACCCGATCATTCAAGGCGGCATGGCCTGGTGCTCCGGAGCCAACCTTGCAGCCGCTGTCTCCATGGCCGGCGGACTGGGAGTAATCGGCGGCGGTTCGATGAATGCCGACCTGTTTGCCGAGCACATTCGTAAAGTGAGCGCCGTTACCAACAAGCCCTTCGGAGTGAACATTCCGCTGACTTTCGCCCAGGCGCCTGAATTGGTGAAAGTAGCCCTTGACGAGAAGGTGCCAGTCGTCTTCACCTCGGCCGGCTCGCCCAAAAGACACACCGCCCGCTTCAAGGAAAACGGCTCTAAGGTCCTGCACGTGGTCAGCACCCCCGGCCAGGCACAAAAGTGCGAGCGGGCCGGCGTCGACGGCGTGGTGACTGAGGGCTTCGAGGCCGGCGGACACCTGAGTCACGAGGAGTTGACAACCATGGTGCTTGTAGCCCAGGTGACAACGCGAGTTTCCATCCCGGTTATAGCCGCCGGTGGAATAGCCTGCGGCAGGCAGATGGCGGCCGCCCTGGCCCTGGGCGCGGCCGGAGTGCAGATCGGCACGCGTTTTGCGCTTACTCAGGAAAGCTCAGCCCACCCCGACTTCAAGCAGCGTTGCATCGAGGCCGGGGCCGATGCTACCCTGGCAGTGCTGAAAAAGCTTTTACCGATGCGCATGCTGGAAAACCCGTTCAGAGAAAAGCTGCGCGACGCCGAGTCCCGCGGCGCCACGGGCGAGGAGTTACTGGCCATGCTGGGCGAAGGCCGCCCGCGCCAGGGCATGTTCGCAGGCGATCTCGAAGAGGGCGTGCTCGAGATAGGACAGGTGGCCGGGATGATAGACGACCTGCCCAGTTGCGCAGAGGTGATAGAGCGCCTGGTGGAAGAATACAGGGAGGCACGCGCTTCCTTGCCGGATCTTGGTCCGACGGGAACGGATTCAAGTTGAATTCGTCTCCCAGTTTCCCCTCTTGACAACAATCATTATTTAATGTTCGATTTTTTATTTCCTGATAAGGGATTTTTATAACGAAGAACTCAAGAAACAGGGAGGGAAAATCATGACCAAGAAACTAACCAATAACGTCGGCGCACCCGTCGCCGACAACCAGAACGCAATGACCGCCGGACCCCGTGGTCCAATGTTGCTCCAGGACGTCTGGTTCCTGGAGAAACTCGCTCACTTCGACCGGGAGGTGATTCCAGAGCGCCGCATGCACGCCAAGGGATCGGGGGCCTACGGTACCTTCACCGTCACCAACGACATCACCAAGTACACCGAGGCGAAGATATTCTCCCAGGTTGGAAAGAAGACCGAACTGTTCGTCCGTTTCTCCACGGTGGCCGGCGAGCGCGGGGCAGCCGACGCGGAGCGCGACATCCGCGGCTTTGCCATGAAGTTCTACACCGAGGAAGGAAACTGGGACCTGGTGGGCAACAACACGCCGGTGTTCTTCTTGAAGGATCCGATGAAATTCCCCGACCTCAACAAGGCCGTCAAGCGCGACCCCAAAACCAACCTGCGTAGCGCCCGCAACAACTGGGACTTCTGGACCAGCCTGCCCGAAGCTCTGCACCAGGTCACGATCACCATGAGCGACCGTGGCATCCCCTGCTCGTACCGCCACATGAATGGCTACGGCAGCCATACCTACAGTCTGATTAACGCCAAGGGCGAGCGGTTCTGGGTCAAGTTCCACCTGAAGACCCAGCAGGGGATCAAGAACCTGACCGACGAAGAGGCCGAGGCGATCGTCGCCAAGGATAGGGAGAGCCACCAGCGCGACCTGTTTGACAGCATCGAGAAGGGCGACTTCCCCAAGTGGAACGTCAAGATTCAGGTGGTGCCGGAGGCGGACGCCGCCAAGTTTCCTTTCAATCCATTCGACCTGACCAAGGTCTGGCCGCACAAGGACTACCCGCTGATCGACGTCGGCCTGCTCGAGTTGAACAGGAATCCGGAGAACTACTTCGCCGAAGTCGAGCAAGCTGCCTTCAACCCGGCCAACATCGTGCCGGGTATCGGGTTCTCCCCGGACAAGATGCTGCAGGGCAGGCTCTTCTCGTACGGCGACGCCCAGCGCTATCGCCTGGGCGTCAACCACCACCTGATCCCGGTCAACCGCGCGCGCTGCCCGGTCAACAGCTATCACCGCGACGGCGCCATGCGAGTGGACGACAACTACGGCGGCACGCTTGCCTACGAGCCCAACAGCTACGGTGAGTGGCAGGAGCAACCCGACTTTCGTCAACCCCCATTGAGCCTCGAAGGAGCTGCCGACCACTGGAACCACCGTCAGGACAACGACGACTACTACTCCCAGCCCCGCGCGCTGTTCATGGCCATGAGTCCCGAGCAACAAAAGGTACTCTTCGAGAACACAGCCAGGGCAATGGGCGATGCACCGAAAGAAATCAAGATCCGCCATATCACAAACTGCTTGAAGGCCGACCCGGCCTATGGCGAAGGAGTTGCGAGCGCGCTGCGCATTCCGATGGGCGAGGTACCGAAACATTAGCAGGGAGGTTGGAACAATGAGCGAAGAAAATGTAGTCGAGGGGTGTGTTTCTACAGCTGCGGGGCCGGTCGTTCCGAAGGCCACCGGAGGCTCTGAACAGGCCGGCCAGGCTAGAGAGGAGATGAAAATGCAAGTTACGGTTGGAAAAGAAGCACCCGATTTCGAGGCTGCGGCCTTTTCCGAAGGTGGTTTCAAGAATATCAAGCTGTCGAGCTACCGGGGAAAATGGATATTTCTCTGCTTCTATCCGGGCGATTTCACCTTTGTCTGACCGACGGAGCTGTCGGCGGTCGCCGACAAAGCCGAGGAGTTCAAGAAGCTGGACGTGCAGGTTCTCTCATGCAGCACCGATAGTCGGTTCGTGCACAAGATCTGGGAGGAGCAGGAGCTGTCGAAGATGGTCGAGGGCGGCATCCCCTTCCCGATGCTCTCCGATGCCGGAGGAAAAATAGGCGCGGTGTATGGAGTGTACGATGAAGTTGCCGGGGTGAATATCCGAGGTCGCTTCATCATCGATCCGGATGGAGTCATCCAAGCAATCGAAATGCTTACGCCTCCCGTTGGTCGCAAGGTGGCTGAGTCGATTCGTCAGCTACAAGCATTCCAGCACGTGCGCAAGACGAAAGGAGCCGAGGTATGTCCGGCGGGTTGGGAGCCCGGAAAACCCATCTTGAAGGTCGGGCCGGATCTGGTGGGTACGGTCTGGAAGGTGTGGAAACCAAACGAGTAAAAGCTGCCCAGTTGCACAGTGGTGATAGAGCGCCTTGTTAAAGAACACAGGGAAGTACGCGCTTCCTTGCCGGATCTTAGCCCGCGGTGATGACCTCGATGATTCTCTCTTGTTCGGCCGACAGTCGGCGCTGTGCTCGCGGCAGCATTAACAGATAGAAAAAAAAGCCCAGGGGCGGCAGCGCGGCCATGGTCAGCCATAACAGCGCAGGGGAACCGCCCGAGATTCCTATGGCGGCCATTACCGACACCACGCATGCGCCGAGCGCAACCAGCATCCAGGCGAAGCTTGCGCCCACCGGGCGATCGCGGCGGGAAAGATCGAAATGGAACCTGCGCGGGTTGTGAATCGACAACAGGTTGCCGGCGCCCAAGGCTACCAATAGCCCGAAGGGAAACGCCAGGCACGGCAAGGCCAAACCCCGCTGCGGGGCGCCGGGGACGAAGAGGAACAACAAGATACCCAGTCCGACAAACTGCACTGCGGCCAGCAGGCCGTGGGCCAGGTTGCGGCCGATGAGCCAGTGCCTCGGACTGGCGGGCAAGAGGAACACCTGCCGGACACCGTAGCCGTCGTACCCGAAGCCGTTGGAGAAAAACTGTCCGGAAAGCACCGCCAAGACATAGAAGCCCAACATCGTAAGCAGCACCGCGAACCAGGCCTCGCCCCACAGGTAGCGAAACAACTGCGGCGCGCCTATCACTTTCAGCAGGATCAACAGAAAGAAAGGCACGGCAAAGAGCAAGCGAGCTTTGGGATTGCGAAACAGGGTGCGCAGCTCCTTTGCGAAAATCGCCCAGAGAGTGTCTGAAATGAAGGCCGGCTTGACTCCGGCGCTCGTCCAGGCGCGGGGATCCTTCCGCCGGGCGCGCGAGGGCAGCAGTTTCAAGCCTTTCCCGCCGCGGTAGAAACGCTTCAGCAGCCACAACCCGAGCAGCCAGGCCGCACCGCCCACGGACAGCATCAGCGCCGCCGAGGAGTACACCGCGCGCGGCTCCGCGGCCCGGGCCGCCGCCAGGCCTACCGCCAGCCAGCCCGGCGGCGTACTTCCCAGGGCCCTGGCCGTATTTACCAGCAAGGCCATGTCCTGCGACGTCGAGCCGAAGGCGCCCAGGCGGCCGAAAAGCCAGGAGGCATCTACCGGCGGGATGAAGGCCGCCAGTCCCAGAAACGCGAGGAAGGCGGCAAACAAAAACTCACCCGAGCGCCTGGAGGTCATCAGGTTGAGAAACAGATTCTGCAGGCAGCGGCCGCAGGCCACATTCATAAAAACATAGGCGCTCATCAGTCCCAGCGTCGCTGCCCATCCGGGCGCAAGCGTTTGAGAAAGCCCGATGCCCGCGCCGATTAAAACCGGATAAAAGAACAACACCGAAGGCTCGAAAAGCGCGGCCAGCGTCTGCACCAGATACAGACGCAACGGGCGCACCGGGTAGCAGAAGAAACGCCCCAACTCGTAGGCCTCGTCGACCTGCGCGGCGATCACCGGCCAGATGACCCAGAAGAGACTCACCAGGAAGACGAACATGCTCAAAGCAAAGG
>CAZXHT010000095.1:0-23996 GCA_964640665.1 uncultured Myxococcales bacterium | reverse complement strand
CCAAGAGTGTTAAAGAATTCGACAAATTGCTGAAAGATTCGGAGCAACCCGTGATCGTGGGCTTCTTTGGTGATTTCTCTGCCACGGCCCGGCGCGCCAGGCCGGCTTTCGAGAAGTTTTGCGAAAACCACAAGGATCAGCCCGCGGTGCTGGTTGACGTGGGCCGCGTCAAGGGCGCCCACAAGGATCTCGGGGTGAGCACCGTCCCGACCGTATTGCTGGTCAAGGGACACAAGGTTCTGCAAAAGGTGGTCGGTGCCCAAACGGACGAGTACTACGAACGAGCCTTGTTGGCACCCAGTCCCGTGCACCGGCACCCGGCCGGCGACCAGGAGGAGTCCCGGCCTAAACACCGAGTAGTGTTATACGTCGGCGCGTCATGCCCCTGGTGCTCCCGGGCACGATCTTACCTGCGCCGGCAGGGAATCCAGTTTCGTGAAGTCGACGTGTCGCGGAATGCTTCTGAATCTGCCCGGCTCTCCAGTCGCTCCGGCAACCAGGGCGTGCCGCAATTGGATATCGACGGCCACTGGATCATAGGTTTCGATAGGCCTAAAATCAACACGCTTTTAGGGCTCGGCCAGACAACAGTCTGAAAACAATCTTTGGAAACACACAGAGGTGAAAGATGAACATTCAACCACTCAACGACTTGGTACTGTTGCGTTTATTGGAAGCCGAGGAACAGACGAAGGGCGGAATCATCGTACCCGCCTCGGCCCGGGAGCAGCCTGCCGAGGGGCTCGTGGAAGCCATGGCAGCGGATGCCACCGACGAGGTCGCCATCGGCGACATTGTTCTGTACAAGAAGTACTCGGGTGAGGAGATCAGCATCGAGGGCGTCAAGCACCGGCTGGTCGCGGCCGGCGACCTGTTGGCCAAATACGTCGAAACCGACGAGATACCAGACTAAAGGCGAAAATCCATGCAGGCATGGTAATCTCGATTCGCATGCTATAGATTTCAGGTTGCAAGGTTGCGCCTGTTTTCGGTGCCGGTATGCGGTCAGGAGAGATCCATGCACGAAGAAAAAACGGTCACGGAAGAAGTTCGAGAACATGTTTTCCTGATGGGTTTGAACCGCCCGCGGAAGATGAACGCCTTCAACCTGCAGATGTTGCGCGAACTGGGCGAGGCCATCGAGCGCTACGAGGCCGACGACGAGTTGCGCTGCGCTGTGCTCTTCGCGCACGGCGATCATTTCACCACCGGCCTCGATCTGGCCGAGGTCGGCCCGGCGGTTGCCCAGGGCGAGGATATTTTTCCCTCCGATCGTATAGACATCGTCGATCTGACCGGCCCGCGACGCCAGAAACCGCTGGTCTGCGCCGCCCAGGGCTACTGCCTGACGGCGGGGCTCGAGCTTTTGCTGGCTGCGGATATTCGCCTGGGCGGAAGCGACCTGCGCATCGCCCAGATGGAGGTCAAGCGCGGCATCATGCCCTTCGGGGGCGCCACGCTGCGCCTGCCCCAGGTGGCCGGCTGGGGAAATGCCATGCGTTACCTGCTCACCGGCGACGAGTTCGACGCCCAGGAGGCATTGCGTATCGGGGTGCTCCAGGAGGTGTGCGAGCCGGGAGTGCTTCTCGATCGCGCCCTGGAGATTGCTGCGCGCGTGGCCGCGCAGGCTCCGCTGGCCGTGCGCGAGATCCTGCGCTCGGCCCGCTTGCCCTTCGAGCAGGGACGCCTGGCGCTGATCGAGATACTCAACGCCCAGGCCCGGGGCCTGATGGGCAGCCGGGACGCCATGGAGGGCATGCTTTCTTTCATCGAGCGCCGCCAGGCGCGCTTCGAGGGGAAGTAGGCCGATGGAATGGTTCTCAGAAGAGATTCGCTTGCTTCAAGACAACGTCGCCCGCGCGGCGCGCGAAAAGATCGCCCCGCGCGCGGCCGAGAGCGACCGGCGCGGCGAGTTCGACCGCGAGGTCGAGAAATTGCTGTGGGATCTCGGCCTGCTCGAGATCATGCTGCCTGTGGGGCAGGGCGGGCTGGAAAGTGATCATTGCACCGCGCTTTGCGTCTGTGTAGAGGAGATAGCCAAGGTGTGCGCCTCGTCGGCCTTGATGCTCATCATCCAGGCGGTCGGCTCTTTTCCGATACTGTTTGCCGGCAGCGACGAGATCCTGGCCGAGTATCTCCCGCGCCTTTCCTCGGGACGAAACCTGGCCGCCTATCTGGTGACGGAGCCGGGCGCAGGCTCCGACGTTGCCGCCGTGACCACGACCGCCCGTCTCGAGGGCGGCGACTACGTCTTGAACGGTGTCAAGCAGTTCGCCACCAACGGCGGAGTGGCCGGAGTATACTCGGTGCTGGCCCGTACCGGTCCCGGTCGCCACGACGGCTTGACCTTCTTCGCGGTCGACCGCGACACCCCGGGGATCTCGATCGGCAAGCACGAGGACAAGCTGGGCCAGCGCGCATCGAATACGGCCCAGGTAGCGCTCGAGGACGTGCGCCTGCCGGCATCTCGGGTGCTGGGCAGCGTCGGCGAAGGGTTCAAGATCGCCATGCGCGACTTCGACATGTCGCGGCCGGCGATCGCCGCCCAGGCACTGGGCATCGCCGAGGGCGCGCTGGCTGCCATGATCGAACACGCCCAAGAGAGAAAGTCTTTCGGCAAGCCGATTGCCGAGCACCAGTTGGTGGCCGCCATGATCGCAGACGCCGGCACGGCCGTGGAGGCCGGCCGCGGGTTGGTCTACCGTGCCGCCCGCCAGCACGACCAGGGAAACTCGAACACCCTGCTGGCCTCGATGGCCAAGTGCTTTTGCGGCGACGCAGCCATGCGCATCACGACGGATGCCATCCAGGTACTCGGTGGTTACGGTTACACGAAAGATTACCCGGTCGAGCGCATGTTCCGCGACGCCAAGCTGACCCAGATCTTCGAGGGTACCAACCAGATCCAACGCCTGGTAATCGCCAGGCGGCTTCTTGCCAAATGATCCTAAACCAGTCTGTCCGTTTTTAGCGCGTCAACCCGGACCTCGGGCTTCAAGGGACGGCTGTTTGGCGAACATGCTACGAGCCCGCAGGCACGGCTGAGGACTTTTCACGGGTGGCGACCAGCGATGCCCGCACCTTGCTCCTCTGCAGGTAGGCCTTGAAGACGAAGAACAGAATCATGATCATGCCGCCTATGCCGCTGACGTACAACAAGGCACTACTGCCGGTGTTGAAATAGATGTCCATGTCCGCAGGGTAATCGAGATAACCGAGCTTGCGCAGGTAGACCGGGATGGCGATCACCCTGCTTATAACGCATACCAGGATGATCAAGGCGGTCACCAGGCGAATGAATATTTCGCGCACGACCTTAGTGCCGTAAACGCCCAAGTGAATGCCGATCAGTGAGCCGAGGTAGAGCAGCAGCGTCAGGCGAAGGTCGACCATTCCATGCAGGGCGAAGTTGAGAGTACCGTAAGCGCCCATGAACATGGCCAGGTACATCTCGGTGCCGGCGGCCACCTGGGACGAAACACCGAATACGTATATCATGGCCGGCACGCCGATAAACCCGCCGACTCCAATGGTGCCGGCCAGGTAGCCGGTTGCCAGCCCGCAAATCATGACTACCCACAGCGAGACCTTCACGTCGGCCACCTGGAAGTTGATCATCGGGTGCAAGTTGAGACGGTAGAGAAATTTGACTATCTTGCGCGAGGGCTTGCTATCTGCTGATTTTATCGAGTGGATCAGGTCCTTGAGCATCGACATCGAGACGAAAGCCAAAACGATCGAGAAGACCAGGCTGATGTAAAGGTCGGTCCAGGCGCCGCCTCCGGCGCCTTCGCCGCCGGAACCTGCGAACATAGTCTTTATTACCCAAATCGCCAGGTTGATGCCCAGGGCGGCAGTAATCAGCATGAAGATGGCCAGCTTCTTGTCGACGTGCCCCATCTTGCCGTGTTCCCGGGAGCCGATCATGGCCTTGCCGAGTTTGTGGGCGGTGTTGCTGGCTACCGCCACCGGGCCGGGCACGCCGATGTTCATCATTCCGGGGGTTATGAAGAAGGCTCCGCCGCAACCGATGAAACCACTCAGTGTGCCGCCGATGAATCCCATCAGCACCACCTGGCCAATGATTGCCCAGTCGAGTTGCACAAAATAGTTGCCCATAAGGAATTCAGGCATGGTTCAGATCCTATTACCTCGTCCCGGTCGCTTGCGTTGTCAGGTGAAGCGAAGCAACCTGAACAAGAAACGCGTGAAGCCGCCGTAGCAAAATGCGAAGATCGGCACGAAGGCAACCAAGACCACGGCGCTCAATATTCTGTGGGAGGTCCCCGTTTCTTGGCAGTCTGTATAGAAGCAGGTTCCCTTGTTGATGAAACCAAGCACTTCCTCCTGGTGCGTCATAACCAGGACAAAAAACAGCACGGTCAGCGCGGCGAAGACAAGCATCTTTACGAGTTGCGCCGGGCCGAACATGAACTGCGATTTCATTTCGCTCGCCTCGATCACCGGCAAGTGCAGGTTGTCGTTGAGGTAGCTAACCATTTCCTGTGTCCGGCGCTTGCTGACCGCGGTGCCCTTGCTCGCACACAGGTCGCCGACCACCACCAGGTTGTAGGCCACGGTCCGGTCAATATTAGCCAGCAGTTTATGCGGACCGCCTGAAAGTATGCGGTAGCCACCGGCGCGTCCGGCCGAGATCAGGCGCTCGCAAGTCTCGCGCATGCCTTGATCGAGTTGGGAGTCTTTTTCCGCAACCGAATTGTCGATGATACCGCCCGTCTCGGCCGCCGCCACCCCGGTTTCCCGAGGTTGTGCGGGTTCTTCCCCGCCGCCCTCTTCCTTGAGTTGGATCAGCTCTACGGCAGCGTTCCAGCGGCCTGCCACCCGCAGAACTTGTTCGAGGGATTCACCTTGGGGATCGAATCGGTCCTGGACCCACAGCACGTTGGTCGAAGCCATGGTGTACATGACTCTGACGATGCCATCGATCTTCGAGAGAACCTCCGGGATGAGCCCGGCCCGGGACTCGTTGCGCGGCAGGTAGGTTACCGATACCAGCCCGTGGTCGGACCTGACCTTGACGTCCATGTCGCTGGTGCGCTGGTCGGCAACGATTGCCAGCCGGCAACGGGCTGCCAACCACAGATCGGAGACGGCCTGCAGCGTGATCGGGGTGGCCTGGAACTCGGGAAGCCGGACCATCGAGAGCAAGCCGGCAGCCGCATTCTCGACGTTGATGTGCGATAGGTTGATCACCATGTCGTAGAAGCCGGGATCGCGCCAATCGATGTTGTACAAGCCACGTACCCAGAGACGGCGATCCCTGTCGATCTCGGTAACGTACTTGCGGGCCTTTTCCCGTCCCAACCCGAGGCGCTGCATGGCCGCCTGCATGCGCTGCTCCGGGTCCATGATCACCCGTACCCGCATCACATGGGTTACGCCGGGGAGAACCAGATGGCCGGTTCTCCCGTGGTAGACTATGTTGTTTTTCAAGGCGCGCTCGCAGAGCGTGGCCGTGACGAAGGCCTTGTAACGCTCCTTTTCTATAGCCAAATGCTCGGTCATCGGATGGCGATGGACGATGTTCATCTCGAGCTTGTCGACCGGGATGCCGGCCCGGGTTGCCGCGTCGGTAAGTTCTTCGCGGGACAGGCAGTCGCAGCCCAGCAACGCGGCCAGGGCCTCGGCCAGCTTCTTGCCCCCGCTGAAGGTTCCCCGTGACACGCAGATGATTTGCATCACACACCTTTCGTGACAACCCGATCACCGCAGTATAATGGGCCTGCTGGTCGAACTCAAGCCGCTTTGGGCTCATTCGAGAATGATACGCACTCCTCCGAGATCCTCGAGGTTGTGGGGGAAGTTATCGCCCGGGGCGCCGATGAACATGTAGTTTTTCTCGACGCCGTACTCTTGGGAGAGTTTGTCGATGGTCTCGGGGTTGAATTTTCCCTTGCGCAGAATGAGCTCGATCTTTATCTCCGGATAGGCCTCGTCGAGCATTTCGAGATCGCTCTTGAGATCCTCGGGGACGTCCTTGCGCTTGTCGAAAAGGTGTATCACCCGCACTCGCTTGGTCAATTCGTTTTGCCTGACGTAGAGCATGGCGCTGTTGAGCGAGGCCAGACTGTCGCCGCGGGTGAAGAAAATGATGCCCAGAGAATTGATCGCCTCCATTTTGCTCATGATGCGCGTGCTCATGCGCTCTTGGAAGCGGCCGGCACGCTCCGCAATTCCGCGCAATATCACCAAGAGAATCCTCAGTATGTGGATGCGCAGGAACATCAGTCCGACGACGACAACCGTCGGGATGAAGTAGGTCAGGAAGAAATTGAGGTTGCGGCTGTCTATCTCGATATTGCCTATCAGGCCCGCGACGGTCAGCAAAAGTGCCAGAAGGACAGTCGGCCAGCCGGCCCGCACCGGACGTCGCATCCTCGAGCGGCGCACCTTGAGCAGGATGTTGCCGATCACGAACAACGCCATCACTCCCAGAAAAGAGATCGTGTAGACGCCGGCAAGGGCGAACAGGTCGCCGCCGGTCACCAGGATGATCGAGGCGCACAACAAGAAGAAAAGGATGAAGATGCGGTGGTTGGTGCCGCGGCGGTTTTCCTTGAGCAAAAGCTGGGGCAGGCAGCGATCGAGGGTCATGCGCCGCACCAGCCCGCTGACGCCCACGAACGAAGTCAACACCGCCCCGCACAGAACCAGGGCGGCGTCCACCGCCACCAGCGTTTGCAGCCAGGCGCCGGAGGCCTGACCGCCCATGGTGGCCAGCAGGAAGTCCTGGTTGGCCTCGGAGGTGATGGCGGGCATCGGCAGCACGCCGAGGGCCAGCAAGGCGATCAGCGGGTTGAAGATACTGACCGCGATCCACATGTTTCTCAATGTCTTCGGAAACACGCCGGGAGCCTGTTCTTCAACGAAGTTGGCAGACGACTCGAAGCCGCTTATGCCCAGCAGCCCGGCGGAGAAGCCGAAGAACAAGGCCAACACGATGCCCCTTCCGGCCGGCAAAGGCGCGTGCCAGTTGGCGCTGAAGATGTCCGGATGCTGCGCGAAGTAAATCCCGCCGGCGACGCACAAAACGACCAGGGTGATGAGATGGAAGATGAAGATCGCCAGCGCGGTGCGGGCCGATTCGGAGATGCCGATGATACTCAGGATCATGAACGCGGCCAACACGCCGATGGTGATCGGGATGACCGGGACGCTGACCAGTGAGTTGATATAGGCCACGGCCGTCTTGCCGCTGATGACCGCGGTGGCCATGTAGGAAAGAATCGTCATACAAGCGGCCATGGACGCTTTGAACTTGGTGGTCGAATTCAGAAGCGCATTGTAGGCGCCCCCGTTCAAAGGCAGCGCCCCGACCACCTCGCCGTAGATCTTGCGGAACAAGTAGAGAAGTCCGGCCACGGCCAGCAGGCAGAAGGGAGCCAGGCGGCCGGCGAAGCGGATGCCGATGGCCGCGACGTAGAGGCAAGACGAGGTGATGTCGTTGCCGCAGATGCCGGTGGCGAACCATTGGCCGAGGCGTGGGCGGTGTGATTCTGAGGTCGCCGCCGGTTCGGGATGTTCAATCGGAGAATGTTCGGTGACTTCGACTCCCTGAACACGACGGCGCGGGGAAATGCGTTTCTTGCGGGCCTTTGCGATTAGTTTTTCTGACATGGGGTCGATTGTATCCGGCTTTAGCCGCAGGTAAAGAATATCTTATTCTACATGAATGTCCAAAGGGGCGCGGGTTCGATAGGTGGCGTCTACGTAGGGCATCAGCTCTTGGACGAACGAATCTTCGTAGCGGCGCGGGGGCTTGTCGCGGCCCATCTGGTTGGCGAAAAAGGTGCCAGAGTTACAGTCATCCTGACAGCGGCCGTCAGGAAAGATCATGATGAACTTCTGCAGCGTGCCCTCGTTCATCCATGGGTCGGAAAACAGGGCGGTGGTGGTCAGCACGTCGGCATCCATGCCGATGCCGTGGATCAGGTAGAACACGGGATAACGCTTGTCGGGATGCTCATCGTATCCGGGCGGCAAAAAGACGTAGTATTGACGATCCTGGCCGAGGATGTCCGAGTGATAAGTGAGATCGAGTACCTGGGCCGGAGCGGGAGGATCGAGCACCTCGAAGTCGCCGTCAGGCCAGCGCTGTGAGATGAAGGACATCATTGTGAAGAAACGATAGAAGATCTGCGCCCCGTTGCCTACGTGGCCGCCGTCTCCGGCATCGATCTCGTCCTGGGTGGCATCGGGGTTGCCGTAGATGATCATCAGGTCGCGCCCGATGTCGTCCCAGTCGATGTGGTGGATGTCGTAGGGACCATCGTAGCCTTTCTCGAGCACCGAGGCGTAGCGGTAACGCAGATCGACCGGCCGGCCGCGGGCTATCAGCTTGCCCGCGAAGGCCTCGGACGAGAACTTGAAACCCAAATGATCGCGGACGCCGACATCGATGTAGAAATCGAGGCGATCGAGCTCGCGGCCGCTGAGGTTCTGAACCAGCTGGGAGGGGTCGTACATGACCGCGGTGCGCAATACGTGCGGGTTATAGTCGAAGTGCCCGTTGCCCTCTCCCCAGTCGTAGGGTGAATCGGATGTGCCTTCAACGCCGTCGAGGCCGTAATCCAGGTAGGGCTCGTCATTGTCGTAGAGATGGTTGTTCTCGGTGCCCATGGCGTTTTCCAGGATGTCGTAGTCGTCGCCCGCCGGGTCGGGTTTTTTCTCGGGATCGTAGCCGGGCTCGTCGGCGTCAGCCAGGCCGTCTTCGCCCACGTCGTCGTAGCGCTCGCTAAGTTGAAAAATGACCGGCTCGCCCGAATCGCGGATGCCGTTGTCGTTGATGTCCACGGCGTAAGTCAGCTCGACCGGCTGGGTCGGGGTAACGCTCGGATCGAACACTCCCTGTTCGGGACCGTCACCCTCGCAGAAAGTGATCACAGGCCACAGGCCCTCGGGATTGAAGCGCCAGTCGTAGAATCCCTCGATCCTGATCGGGTTTATGCATTTTTCCTGTTTGGATCGCGAGAGGTATTCGTCCGGCATACCTGCGGACAGGTAGTGGTTCTGGGGATTGAACGAGGCTAAATTTCCGTAAGCGATAAACATGTCCTGGAAGGTCTCGATCATCGACTCGCGATCGAAACCGCCGCCGGACGGTCCGCCGCAGTCCATGTGCTCGTAGTCCTGGATCTGGTTGGGGTCGCGGCACAGCTTTCCGATTTCCGGCGGCGAGCAGAAGCCTCCCAGCATGCCGTCTTTGAACCAGTGGATCAGCATACCCAGATCGAGCGCCCCGCCGGAGGGAGCGATAATATCGAATTCCTCATGGTAGTGCAGGCCGAGTTGGGCTGAGGTCATCGCGCCCATCGAGGCGCCGCCGATGGCCCTGAAAACATAATGGCGGGTCTGATCCGGCTGCGTGTTTTCTCCGGATTCGCAGGCGGCAAGCGTAAAAGCCGCAAGCAGTATGGACGCTAATGCCGGCAACGATTTCTTGTTCATCGTCCGGGCTCCTTTTAAAACCAGGCCGAGAGAGACAATGCCAATTGGTGCGAGATGGTCTTATAGTCACCGTTGGCCTTGCCCTCGGGGTTCAGGTAATCCCCGCCGCCGCCGTCGTTGTCCTTGCTGCTTTCCCAGAAGGCCAGCATGTAGCCGATATCGGCTCCCCAGAAGCCGCCGCGATAGCCGAGGCCGAACGAGATCAGATTACGAAAGCCGTCCGGCAGGGAGGGATCATATCTCGAGTCGGGCACCGGACTGGTGACCATGCCCCAGCCCGCCCTGACCGTCCACGAGTCGAATAAAGTGTACTGGGCGCCCAGCGAGAACTGGATAGACTCGCCCCAGTCCTTGACGATCGGGTCGGCGTTCAGCGAGTCGGAGCAGCTTCCGTTCGCCACGCAGTCGAAGGTCATACTCAGCTTGTCGTAGCTCGAAAACAGCGCCAGATACACATCGGCCGCGACTACCAGATCGTCGATACCCAGGAAAGCCACGCCGAAGTTCATATTCCAGGGCAGATTGATGGTCACCCGACCGGTGGTCTCATCCGGTACGGCCATGCCAAGAAGATCGACGGCGGCCAGCCCGGCCTGGTTGAAAGAGAAGTGGGCCGTGCCCGAGAAATCGAGTGAGACTCCCGAGCGGACCGAGGCGCCGAAAGAGGCAAGCCCCGGAATCTCGGCGTACAGGGCCAGGTTGAAGCCGTGGCCGTAGGCACTGCCGGTCATGCGCAAGGAGCCCTCGGGGTCGGAGATCGTCCCCAGGCTGGGAGCATCGGCCGCCCGCAGGTCGGTCTGGCGGCCGAGGCGGGCGGTGCCGTAGACGAAGTCGTAGCCCACGGCCAGTGAAAGTTTCAGCCTGTCTCTGAATCCCAATAGGCCGGCCAGGTCGACGGCCACAACCGGCTGGCTGAAGAATGTCTGGATCTCGGTCTCGGTGGCGATGAATCGCCCGTCCCAGTCGCCGGGCCAGTAGGTGCCAAGCCCGAAGGGGTTGTTCAGGCCGAAGCCGACAGAGACGTGCGCCGCGTCGATGCGGTAGGAGGCGTAGAGGTGTATGGGATTGAAAAGCTTCAGCTTGGCATCCGTTGAGTTCTCGCCGTCGTTGACGATCTTCTCGATATAGGCGCCGTCGGCATAGCTTTCGTAACGCCGCGGGTTCTCCGGCCGCCCGGCGGCGTCGTAGTGGATCGACGGCAAGATGGCCGTGGCGCCGAGTTGAAGCTGGATGCCGGAAAGCTCGGTGATGGCCGCCGGGTTGAAGAAGAGGCAGTTGACATCGCCGCTGACTGCGGTGCGGGCATTGGCCATTCCGGTGGATGATGCCCCGTGCTCGTAGATCTGAAACCCGCCGCCAAGAGCCCGTGGATAATAAGACGCGAACGATACTAGAACTAGTGTAACCAGGGTTCTTTTCATGTTGTCTCCTCGTGGTCAGCAAACAGTTTGCCATCGGCGCGCGGTGTTGTAAAGACGTGCCGGCCCGGACATATTGAGGAGTTACAATGAAACGAGTTTCAGCGAGGAATGCCCGGCGATGTGTGTAAAATCTCTGTCCAGCGTCAACAACCATGCGCCGTGTTCGATACATGCCTGGGCTATCAGGCAGTCGACTGCGCCCCGGATGGTCACACCACGCTTGCGCAGACGGCGAAACATTGAAGCCGCCCTGACGTATCCCTCAACGTCCAGCATGAGCATCGGCAGGCGGCGCAGCATGCTCCCGGCGCGGCGGAACCCCGAATCAGAGCGGAATCCCTGCAGGACCTCGGTCAGTATTATGGGCATGACTGCCAGATCCCCCTCTTCACTCGCGAGCACCCGGTCGAGATATCGGACCGCCGGCAGATCGGCGTTGTTGAAGAACGAAGCCCAGACCGAAGTATCCACGAGAATCAGTTGCTGCTTCTTCGCCATGCGTCCAGATCTCCGTCCCAGTCGGCACGACCCCTCATCTTGCGCAGCGCCCGGTATACGTCGGCACGCGAAACCAGGCGCCGCAAGGCGATGTCAATAACCTCGCGCTTGGTGGTCGCCCCGGTCAACTTCATCGCCTGCAGGACCAACTCATCATCGATTACTATGTTCGTACGTCCCATCACCGGCCTCCTTCTCTATACACCATTATTCTCTAATTTGGTGTATCGGTCAACGATTTTGGTTGTGCATGATTCGAGCATCGCGGGCAGGCAATATCGCTTCATGAGCCGGCGGTTTGTGGTTCTCTTGTTTTTCGTGCTTGTCTCGGCGCCGGGGAATGTGTTTGCCAAGGGCGACGACGGCGAGGATCTCGAGATGGAGATGTTCTTCACCGAGGAGGAGACGGTCACCGCCGCCCGGCTCGACAGGTACAGCGAGTTGGGCGGCGGCGTGACGCCGGACGGCGAAAGCTACGGCGGCGATTTCCTCAGGCGCATGGTGACTGGTTACCTGGAAGGTTCGTTCTGAAAAGATCCAGCCGATCGGGGGGTCAAGGCTCTTGTTTTCCGGGCGGGTCGATCATGTTGTTGAGCAGGGATCGGAGGCTGTTGGGTTCGAATGGTTTTTCGACAATGACGTTGGGTATGCGCCTGACGAAATCCTTGGCCCGGGGAGTAACCGCGCCGCCGGTGATGAAAACCATCCGCCGGGCCAGGGAGGGGTTGGTTTGCTCGAGCCACTCGTGGATGTCGATACCCGAAACGCTGGGCATCATTAGGTCGCACAAGACCAGATCGAACCCCGGATCCTTTTCGAGAAGCTCCTTGGCCGCAGTGCCCGAGGTGACCGTTTCGACGTCGTGATCGGCCCGGAGCAACCGGCGGATGGTCTTTCCGATCATGGGCTCGTCGTCAATCACCAGAAAGCGGCCCCGGATCGAGGCCCGGCGCGGCTGGTCGGTGCTGGATTTCTGCCCGGCGAAGCCGGTGGGCTCATTGGCTTCCGGCTGCACCGGAAAAATCACGCTGAAACGGGTTCCATGGCCGGGTTGGCTCTCGACTTCGATGCGCCCGTCGTAGGATTCGACGATCTTGTGGCAGATGGAAAGGCCCAGCCCGGAACCCACCCCGATCGGCTTGGTGGTAAAGAACGGAGTGAACAGCTTGTCGAGGTTCTCGGGGGCGATTCCTTCCCCGGTGTCGATTACCTCGACCCGGATCTCCCCGTTCGAGAGACTGGTGGCGACCCGGATCTCGTTCTGCTCGGTGCTGCCTTCCTTGATGGCATGGGCGGCATTGACCAGCAGGTTCAAGAACACCTGGGAGAGGCGGCCCTCGGTTGCCAGTACCGCCGGGATGGCCCCGTATTCCTTGACCAGCCTGGCCCGGTAGCGGATCTCGTTGTAGGCCATGTTGATGGCGCTCTCGATTACCTTGTTGATCGACACCGGGACGCGCCGGTCTTCTTCGACCCGCGAGAAGACCTTCAGATCCCTGACGATGTTGCGCACCCGCATGGCACCCTCGACCGCCTCGGCGGCCAGGTCCACCAGGTCGTCGAGCTGTCCCTGTTCGCAAAAGGACCGGGCCGGGCCAAGTGCCTCGAGACCCTTCTCCCTGCCGAGTTGGGTAGTCAATACCGACCAGGCGTTGCTCAGCCCGGCGGTCAGCCGGGGCATGGATTCGGACAGGCTCTGAAGGTTGTAGAGGATGTAGACCAGCGGGTTGTTGATTTCGTGGGCCACGCCGGCGGCCAGAACGCCCACCGTGGCCATCCGATCGGCCTGGGCCAGGCTCACCTGCATCTGCCGGTTTTCTTCAACCAGTCTCTTCTTCTCTAAGGCCCGGCGCACTTTTTCCAGCACCACCATGTTGTTGGGAAAGGGTTTGGGGATGTAGTCGAAGGCGCCCAGGCGCAGGGCTTTGATCGCGCTGTCCAGCGAGGCGTAGGCGGTGATCATGATGACCTCGGTCTGGGGCCAGCGCTTTCTGACCGATTCAAGAACTTGAAGACCGGATATTCCCGGCAGATTCTTGTCCGACAACACCACGTCGGTCAGACCTTTCTCGAGGACGGATAACGCCAGCTCGCCGGTTTCGGCCAACTCCACATCGAACTCATCCTCGAGCAGGAATCTCAAGAGGGAGAGGATGGATTCCTCATCGTCCACCACCAGGACCCGTCCCCTGGTTTTGTCATTGTCACCAAGAGTTGCCTGCGGGTTGTTCGCGTTCATGGACTTTTTCACCAGTACTTTTTAAGCGGATGTGCTCCCTATACCGCGTTTCCTCTTTCCTCTATCGGCACAAATCCAAGAAACTGAAGACGATTGCAGTCATGCGACCGTGTGCCCGGATTCCGTGCACCGTTTATGATATCCGGAAACACACTGGATTCTCAAGAGTCATGCCGGGAATGTCAAGGTGTAAAACCCATAGCCTGTGGTTCAGACAGTAGGGAGACCTCATGGCAACGTGACCCGCTTCGTCCGCGACGGTAGTGAAGTGACCATCATCCGGGAGAACATTGAATACCGAAGCTACGGCGGCGATCTCCTCAGGCGCATGGTGACGGGTTAGCTGGAAGGTTCGTTCTGACTCATTTTCCGAACGTGTTGCGGTGGGTGAACTCGGCAATTGTCTTTCGCTTGGGGGCCGTACCTTCCTTTGCCGGAGTGCCGATCGGGATCAATTCGTAGAGCTTGAGGTCGTCGGGTAGATCCAGTACCCGGCCGGCCTTTTCATGATCGAGCAGGCCAATGTGCAGAGAGCCCAGTCCTTCGGCCCAGGCGGCCAGACAGATGTTCTGGCAGGCGATGCCCATGTCGAACATCACCCAGTCGCCGTAGACGGTGGATGTATTGCCGTGATAGCTCCCCGAGATGCCCTGCCTGCCGCAGGCGGCCAACACCACCGGCGCGGCCAGGATTGCATTGTGCCCCCGGTTGCTCTCGGATACGCATTCGGCAAGCGCCGCCTTGACCTTGACGTCGTCGACGATGACGATCTCCCATGGTTGATAGTTGACCCAGGAAGGGGCCCAGCGGACGGCTTCCAGGATTTTCGTCAGCTTGTCTTCGCCGACGGGATCATCTTTGTACTTGCGCATGCTGCGCCTGGTCTTGATGCACTCGTGTACGTTCATTTCTTGCTCCATTGGTTGCTGCGTGAATAAAAGATCACGAGAAATCGAAAGGTCTCAGTTTGTGACCAACGGCACGGCAGGGATTGCCGGGGTAAAATGTCCAGCTGCCGTCGTTGAGATCGAACAACGAACAAGCCAGAGTCTGTCCGCGCACTTCTCCCCGCGGATGGCGGCAGGGAGAGTAGGGCGCGCTATCGTGACTCGAGAGCGCGGCGACCAGCTCGGCGCCGCCTATTCCGGAAAGGCGCTTGTCGTATCCGGCTTTGACGGTCATAAGGACTTTGTAACGCGAGATTGAAGAGCCGCCGACGTAGTCGATGTCTTGCGGCACGTCCCGCATGCCCGGCAGTACCAGGTGGTTGGTGTGGACGTAAAGACCCCGTACTTCGTATGACTCTTCTCGGTCGAGGGATGTCTCGAGCGACATGATCTTCTTTTCTTTGACCGAGGCCAGGTTGAAGTGAAAGGCGAAGGCCCGCTGGGGATTGCAGGCCACCCGGCGGGCCTCTTTGAGGCTGCGGGTATCGAGCACGGCCCGGTCGATGAAGTAGCGCGGCACACCGACTCGCCAGTCGGTGGATGCGATGAAGTTGGTGGTCAACACTAACCCGGCCGAATTGACGGCCGGACCGTTGCCGGGCAGGATGCCGGGGTAGGACAGGCCCAGGAAGGCGGGCTTGCCCGGCTGCGACTCCTTGACGAAAAACATCAAGTCGGAGTATGACCTGTCCCCATCCTCGTTGTGGGCTAAAAGCAGTTGTTTGCCTTGCACCAGGGCCAGCGTCGAACAGGCGGCGCAAGTTTCCTTCTGGCCGCTTTTCTCGGCGGCACGCTCGAGCATGCAGCCCAACTCGGCCTTGAGATTCAGCGCCGCCAGGTCCAGAAAGTCGACCCCGGATCCGTCGGCCCAGCCGTGCAACTCGGCCAGCGCGTCGGGCAGGTGCTTGCGGGCAGCGTCAAGAAAGCAGTTGCAACGCCCGGGCAGGTCGGCCTGCATGAACATACGCAGCTCAGAAAACCATTTCTTGCGCCGCGCGATGCCCGTCTTGATCTGGGCGCCAAAGCGCCTGCCGATGGCCCGTCCGCACTCGTAGGGCGAGCCGGACACTTCGATGCAGGGCAGGGGATAGGCGCTCCCCTGCGCGGCAGCCCGCACGGATCCTGAGCGCCCCGTCGCACAGCCGCCGGCAATGATGGACGCGGCGAGTCCGCTGCCCAGGCGCAAGAACTCGCGTCGGTTGAAGCTGGTTTTTAGGGAAACCATGGATAGAGCATACGTCGAGTGCCGCAGGCAGGTAAAGCATGTTGTCGCAAACCCGGCCGATCCCTTGACGAATCGCAGTAAATCCGCGAGACTGTAAAAGTTGTGGGTTACCTGAGCCAAAATATGACAGGCCCTTACGGGCGTTGGTTTCTGTCTCTCGGCCTGCTGTTTGCCTTGGCTTTAGCCTGCGGCTGCGCTCGGGAGCCGCTAGACATCGTCTGCACTCCAATGAGCGCAGGTGACCTGGCTTTCTCGGAGCTGCGCGGCGGCCAGAACGGCGCCGATAGCTTTGGCCAGTGGGTGGAGATTTACAACGCGTCGGCATCCGAGCTGAACCTGGCAGGCCTGGTGCTCGACATCAAGATGCTATCCGGGGGCGGCGAGCACGAGATTGCCGTTCGCCGGCCGCTTAGCGTGGCTGCCGGCGGCTACGTTGTGCTGGGCCGCTTTCCGGATGACCCGCTCGAGAGACCCGAGCACATAGATTACGGCTTCGAGGACGACTTCTCCGGTGACCTGTACACCGACGCCATCCTCGAGGCGCGTTCCTGCGGCGAGATGATCGATCACCTCGTCTACCACGACCTGCCAACCAGCGGCTCACTGGCATTCGACGGCGGACTGGAGCTTAGCGCCACAGCCAATGACAACGAAAGCGACTGGTGCATAGACGACACGCCGTACGATCCGGGCGACGGCGGGACTACCCAAGTCGGCATTCCGGGCACACCCGGTCAGAGGAACAAGACATGCGAATGAAGAATCGCATGATCGATCGCAGACTCTTGGGGGCGTTGGTCGTGATGTCGATCGCGGCCCTGGCGGCGCGCGGTTGCCTGGGGGGATCGAAGCGATCCAGGAGGCTGACTCGGGCCGAGGTGCAGCAGAGGCTCAAGAAGCTCGAAACACCCGGCCTGGTGATCGGAGACTTTCCGCTGGCGAGAAACGCCGTGATCGACGGTGACACCATCAAGGTGTCCGGGCTTTCGAGCACTCTCAGGCTGCTGGCCATCGACACCGAGGAGACCTTCAAGAACGACGCCGACCGGCGCATGTACGAGGCGGGTTTCGACACTTACCTAGAGATCAAACACGAGGGCAGTATCAAACCCGTCAAGGTGGCAACGCCCTTGGGTGAAGATGCCAAGCATTTTGCCCAGAAGTTTTTAGCCGGGGTCAATACGGTGCGTCTCGAGCGCGATCATCCCAAGGAGGTTCGCGGGCGCTTCAATCGTTACCTGGCCTACGTCTTCGCCAAGAAGCACGGAGAGTGGGTGAACTACAACATCGAGTGCGTCCGGGCCGGGATGAGTCCCTATTTCACCAAGTACGCCTACTCGCGGCGCTTTCACAGGCAGTTTATTGCCGCCCAGAACGAGGCGCGGCAAAAGGGAATCGGCATATGGGATCCGGGCAAGGAACACTACCGTGACTACGCCGAACGCCTCGAGTGGTGGAACGCGCGGGCCGATTTCATCAGGCACTTCGAAAGCGACGGCCAGGGCAAAGATAACTACATAGTGCTGACCAACTGGGATTCAATGCGCCGGCTGGAACAACACGCGGGTAAGCAGGTGGTGATGCTGGGCCTGGTGGGCGAGATCAAACTGGGCGACAAGGGGCCCACCCGGGTGCTTTTGGGCCGGCGCCTCAACTCGGACTTTCCGCTGATCTTCTTCGACAAGGATGTCTTCGGAAGCTCACGTATCGCCCGTTTCAAGGGTGAGTACGTAAGGGTGACGGGGGATGTTACTCGCTACCACAGCAAGTACTTCAAACGTGACGAGTTGCAGATCGTCATCACTTTGCCCGGTCAGATAAAAGGTTCGCGCCTGGTTCCTAACTACTCCGGCTGGGATACCGAGGGAGCGGCCGAGAATGCTGAGATCGAGGCCGACCGGCTGGAGAGACAGAAGGAGCCTGGAAATGTCAAGACAAAGCATTGACAAGAATTTTCGCTCGACCACGGTCTGGCTGCTTCTTGCTGTATTGGCGGTCTGCGTTGCGCTGGTTCTCGGTGGTTGCCCGGGCGGCGGCGGCGGGGAAAAGTGTACGGCCGGCCTGCTGGCCGGCGACCTGGTGATAACCGAGATAATGGCCAACCCGGATGGCAAGGACGACGGCAAGGAGTGGTTCGAGATCTACAATCACTCGACGACGGCCACCATCGATCTCACAGGCGTGCTGGTCGAGGCCGCGCGGGCCGATGGCTCGGGCGGGGCAACGCACGTCGTGGCCGGAGCAGACATCCTGCCGGGACGCTACTTGGTGCTGGGCGGAATGCTGGCCGAGGTCAAGCCGGATTACGTCGATTACGCCTATGGTGCCGACCTGGGGGGCCTGCGCAACGCCGGCGGCCAGATCAGTTTGCGTTGCGGGGAGGCCCTGGTAGACAAGGTGATCTACACCGAGACGACCGAAGGAGCATCGCGAGTGTTGGACGGATCGAAGACACCCGATTCGATCGCCAATGACACCCTGGAGAACTGGTGTGATTCGAAAGTCGAGTTCGCCGCCGACTCGTTCGGCACGCCCGGCGCTGCCAACGAGGCTTGCGAGGGCGACCTGCCGCCGACTTCATGCAAGGAAAGCGGCCAGGTGCGCGACGTGGTGGCTCCGGTTGTCGGCGATCTGGTGATTACAGAGTTCATGCCGAATCCGAGCATGGTCGGCGATACCGACGGCGAGTGGTTCGAGGTTTACGTGGCGCGCGATATCGATCTGAACGGGCTGCAACTCGGCAAGGCGGCCGGCACCTGGGAGGAGCAGATCTCCTCGCTGGACTGTATCCCGGTCCTGGCAGGCTCTTACCTGCTGTTTGCCCGCTCGGACGACACGCTGCAGAACGGCGGATTGCCCGCGGTCGACCGGGTCTTCGGCTTCACGCTGGCCAACAGCGGAGGCTCGCTGTTGGTCGGTTACGGCGGAGAAGTCATGGACGCCATCAGTTACAGTTCGAGTCATACCGGGGCATCGAGCGCCTTGGAGCCAACCCTGGCCGATCCGCTAGAGAACGATAACCAGAACTATTGGTGCGCGGGCACGGATGCCTACGGCTCAGGCGATCTGGGCTCGCCGGGCGCGGTCAATCCTTCCTGCGGCATCACGCCTGCCGGAAAGTGCCGCGAGGGCGACTCGCTGCGCGACCAGCGCCTGCCGGCCGCGGGCGACCTGGTCATTACCGAGATCATGGCTGATCCGAGCGCGGCAGCAGACGCCGACGGCGAGTGGTTCGAGGTGTTTGTCGCTGCGGACGTCGATTTGAACCGCCTGCAGGTGGGCAAGACTCCGCCGGCGGTCGAGTTCAGCCTTCCGGGCGGCGATTGCCTGCCGGTCGCTGCCGGAAGCTACGTAATCTTCGCGGCCTCGACCGACAGTGCCGCAAACGGCGGCCTGCCGCAGGCGGACTTTGTCCTAGATTTCGGCCTGACCAACGCGGGTGGAAGCATCTTCGTGGGTTTTGACGACGTGATGTTCGATCAGGTCCAGTACGGAGCGGCTGCGTCGGGCAAGGCCTCCAGCCTCGACCCGGGCAGTCGCGACACGACCGCCAACGACGACTGGGCACACTGGTGCCCCGCAGTCGGTGTTTACGGCGCAGGAGATCTCGGTACCCCGGGTGCGGATAATCCCACCTGTCAGTGAGACGAAAAGGGCATGCGCTTCCAACTCGCGATCGGCTCAATGATTATTACGGCCCTTGCTAGCGGCGGTTGCGGTTCTGACGGTGAGACTTTCGGACCTTCACGGGCCAAGGTGACAAGAGTCGTGGACGGCGATACGGTCGAATTGGAGGACGGACAAAAAGTTCGTTACCTGATGATTGACACTCCCGAGTCGACCGGGGGCAAGAACGATTGCTACGGCACGGAGGCGGCGGAATACAATGCCGCATTGGTGCTCGATCGAAAAGTCGAGCTGTCTTATGACGTCGAGCGCCAGGATCACTACGACAGGCTTCTGGCCTACGTCAAGGTAGACGGACAGGAAGTCAATTTGCGCATGGTCGAGTATGGCTATGCCTGCGTGCTGTACATCCCGCCCAACGGGGAGGATCGCCGGGTCGAGTTCCAAACTATCGAGGCCCAGGCCAAGGCCGCCGAGCGCGGCATGTGGGGAGCGTGCGATGTCGTTAGCTGCGACAAATGACCGCCGCCGGGCGATATTAGCTTCATTTTTCGAGCGGACAGGCGGAAGGTTTCTCCGGCGGATCGGGGTAGGGGTAGCGGCCCGCCAGGCCCTCTCTCACAAGCTGCAGGTTCATGTTGATCCCGTTGCACAACAGGTAGGCCAGGCGGCGCCCGTACTTACCGCGCTCAGCACCGACGATATGCACCTTGGAGTCCGGCGGGCACAACTCGCAGACGCGGTGGGTGGCCGCCTTGCCGCAGGCAAAAACCTCTTCGAGCGTCATGCCCCATTGCTTGACCTGCCTGTGAGCGCGCCGGCGCGAGTTGTCGTCGAAACCGGACTCGGCCGTGTCGATGCCGACCAGGCGCACGACGGTTGGTTGCACGTCCTGGCCGCAGTAGACAATCGGCGTGTCCCCGTCTTCCCAGTACTTGATGCGGCACTCCTCGGGAGGGCTTTTTGCCGCAAGCTGTGCCAGGCTGGGAATGTGGACGCTCGACGACGGACGCCGCGATACACGAGGCGGGGTGGAGGAACAGGCCGTGGCCAAGAGGGTTGATGTAATCAGAAATATTGAGCCGCGCATGGAGATTCTCCTTGAGCGGCAAGGCTACACCGCTGTCACGAGACTGGCAAGCCGGGTCTTCTTGCTTTTTGTGCTGCTTGTAAGCTCCCGGGTCAGCCTTGCAAACGACTACGGGGGATTCATCCAGGTGGAGTCCGACGAAGATCTGCTCGACCTGCTGTCCGCCCAGGAGATAGACGATCAGGATTACGAGGCTCTGCGCGAGTTGCTCGAAGACGGCCTCGACCTGAACGCAGCCAGCCGTGACGAAATATATGCGCTGCCCAACCTGACCTACGCCGACGTCGATGCAATCCTGGCCTATCGCCAGGATGCCGGCTCGATCAGCGACCCCTTGGCGCTGGTCGCGGCAAGCGTCATCAGCCAGCGCAAGCTAGAGGCCATAGCGCCTTTTCTGCTGGTGGTCGAGAGAGAACCGGCCATGTTCGCCACCCACGGCCGCTTTCGATACCTGACCACTTGGGTGGCCGGGGACCGTGACGTTCCCTCGATGGTTCTCTCAGGTAAAGTCTCGACTCTCAAGAATCTCGATCTCGAGCTGACCGCGGTGCTTACCCGCAACCGTATCGCTGATGTCGTCTTCGATCCCAATCGGGGTGCCCTGTCGGCGGAGCCGGCCGCGGTGCAGGTGCATGTGCCGAAGTTTTACATACAGTGGGAAGAGAAGAAATGGCACCTGGTTGCCGGGACATACCGCATTGGTTTCGGCCAGCGGCTGACCTTCGACGACACCACCTGGTACACGCCAAACGGCATTCGGGCCGACGACACCATGTCGTACAACCAGGATCTGACCCGTACCTGCAAGGAGTCCGCCGCCGAACAGGGCGAGTCTCCTTGCAGCGGGGCCGAGGCGGGCGGCTACGAGTCGCCGGACTACCGCTGGACCGACCGCCTGCGCGGGCTGGCCGTGGGCCTGAAAAACATCGACGCCGGGCCGGGCTGGATGCAGGCCTACGGGTTCTTCTCATACCAGACGCGTTCGATCTACCAGTACGAGATCTACGATCGCGGGCGCTGCAGCGATCCCCTGGACGACGAAAATCCGGATTGCGCGGCCCCCTGGGTGTACCGCCGCCGTGCCGATTTGCTGGAGCCCACCTCGCGCTTCTCTTTCCAGACCTTGCCGGACATGTTCAACGAGCTTATGGGGGGCGGCAACTTCAGCTACTTCTTCAGTCGCCGCAGCCATCTCGGTGTTACCGGCTACGGGGCCTCGGTGAGTTGGCTGACTCAAGGGCTCGATCTCGATTTTCAGGAATGGTCGCGCTTGCCATACGGCGGCCCGTTCGGGGCGGTCGGGGTCGACGGCGCCTGGGGCGTGGGCATGCTCGACTTGTTTTTCGAAGCGGCTCGCTCGTTCGATGGGCAGCCTGCCGGAGGCGGGTACGGGGCAATTGCCCGGGCGACGTTCACGCTGCGCAAGCACGAGTTCGAGGGAACCGTTCGTTACTACGACAAGAATTTCGCAAACCCCTACGCGCGTCCGGTCTCGGCGGCCGACGAGTACGACGGGCTCAGGGCCCGCGACGAGGCAGGTGTGCGCCTGCGTTACACGGGCCAGGCCGGCGATTTGCAGATCAGGAGTCTTCTGGACTTCTGGGCGCAGCTTTCAGACGAAGCGCCCAAGATGCGCCTCCGGGCGCGAGCCGACTACGAACTCGAGCGCTGGCTGATTCCCGGCCTGTGGGCGGAATACCAGGACAAGGACATTGCGACCAGCGGGCGTGAGAACTGCTTCGAGGTGCCTTTCGAGGACATCGAGGGCGAGCCGGTTCCCTGCGCCGGCGAGAAGGTCCAGCTTGGGGTACAAGCCAAGTTAGTGCCGCTCAGGCGACTTTCGTTGACGCTCAAGTACCAGCATCGTTTCCTGGACGACGGGCGAGACAGCTTCGCAGACAGCATGCGTCAGGACATGGCACTCTGGCTGGTGGTAATGTACAAGCCGATCGACGAGCTTCGTCTGCGTGCCAGGCTGCGCTACCTAAACGAGGCCACCAGCGAGGGAGACTACCTCGAGCAATCGATCTGGTTCTACATGGAGGCCGCCTATCGCTACGCCAAGGACTTCAGGGTCAAGCTGCGCTACGAGTTGTATTCATGGCTAGATGATCGCGCATCGACTTCCGAGCGTGATCCCAACCCGGCCCACTGGCTGCGGCTCGAGATGGAGTACCGTTTCTGACGCCGGCAATTGCCGGTTTCATTACTACTTGCTTTTCTCAGTCGTCAAGAGATCCGTCGGTAGCAGGTTGTTCTTTCAGCATCTCAAGGGTTCGACGCAAAGAGGTTTTGGCGTCGCCCAGCACCAGCAGGGTCTTGTCACTCTTGTATAGCGGGTTTGGTACTCCGGAGTATCCCGGCCGCTCGTCGAGGTTATACACAATTGCCCGGCGAGCCTGATCGGCCCGCAGTATAGGCATGCCGGAAATAGGGGTGTCCGGAGCGTCGATGGCGGCAGGATTTACCACGTCGCAGGCTCCCACTACCAAGGCCACGTCGGACTCGGAAAACCGGGGATTTATCTCATCCATCTCATTAAGCAAGTCGTAGTCCACTTCAGCTTCTGCAAGCAGGACGTTCATGTGGCCGGGCATACGCCCGGCCACCGGATGAATTGCGAACTGCACCTCGACCTCGCGATTCATGAGCCAGGTGACCAGTTCCACGACTTCGGCCTGAGCTTGCGACACCGCCATCCCGTACCCTGGCACGACGATCACGCTGTGAGCCTGGCGAAATACCTCGGCGGCACTTGACGCCGGATCCGGGTTTTCGCAACCAGGGTCGCCGTCATGATGGTTGGTGACCGGCGTTGGTGCCTGCGGCGGTGCTTCTGTCTTCTCGGTCGGCTCTGCGCCAGCAAACTCATGAAAACCCAAAAACACCTGCAACATGTGGCGATTCATAGCTTGGCACATGACGTGGGTAAGAATCGATCCAGACGCGGCCACCACCGCGCCGCAGGCCACCAGAAGATGGCTGCCCAGGATTACTCCGCAGAAAGCAGCTGCGAATCCGGCGGTGGCATTGAGAAAGGAGATCAACACTGGCATGTCCGCGCCACCGATGCGAATCGATACCACCACTCCGAACACTATGCTCAAGAAAAGCAATCCGATAAGGATCGCCAGAATACCGAGTCCCTGTGCCCAGAATGCCAGAACCCCGCAGGCAATTATGGATGCCGCCAGGACATTCGCGATCAGGCCATGAAGCGGAAGATGGATGGGTGTGGGGCGCAGCCAGCCGATCAACTTGCCGCTGGCTATCAAGCTGCCGCTGAAGGTTGCCGCGCCGATTGATAGGCCGAGCAGCCCCGACACCTCGCCCAGAATCGAGACCCCGGTTTGGCTGCCCCTCCATAGCTCAACAAACGAGATCAGGAGCGCGGCCACCCCGCCCGCGCCGTGTTGGAAAGCGATCATGGCGGGGATATTCAACATGGTAACCCTGTATGCAGCGAGCAGCCCCAGGGCGC